>JBDSZL010000069.1:0-46711 GCA_039925145.1 Vicinamibacterales bacterium
GTACACGTCCTGGCCGTCGCGCGTGATGTGCCACCCGCACGAGAACACGAGGCGCGCTCCCGGACGCGCGTGATCGAGCACCGCCTGTGCCGTTCCCGATGAGTACTGATGGACCCCCATCGGGGCCAGCACGGTGAGCACCCCGTCGCACCCTGCGACCGCGCTCTTGATTACCTCTCGGTCGTTCGTCGCTCCAGGAATGACGGTGATGCGCCCCCTGAACGCATCGAGCTTCCCCACGCTCTCCGCCCGGCACACGCCAACTACCTCGTAGCCTCGCTTCAGCGCATGCTGCACCATGTACTGCCCGAGCTTTCCGGACGCCCCGACGATACACACCTTCATCGTGTGTTCCTCGGGGCGCCTTCGATAAACGGCCTCCTTCTGCGCCTTGTGAGTCGCCCACGGGATCGCATGGGCCGAGTATAGACGGCTGGGCATCAGAAGCGGAGGCGCCATCCACAATGCCGTTGGTAACGATGAACGCCGCAGGGTTTACCGGAGGCTTACATTTCCAGAACGGATCAGCTTCTTTGAACAAATACGGCAACCCCGTTAAAAACCCGCTTACCGAATCTCGAGATAAGACGTCGCCCAGACTGACGGCGACCCACTTCCGAGGCCACGGCGTCGGGCGGTCTCAAGCGATACTTCCCTCAGGTGCGACGGAGCACGCCAGAGCGCCGTTGATTCCACAGCGACGCCGGAAGATAATCCACCGAGGGGCTGAACGATGGTACAGCGCGCTATCAGTAGGCGGTTTCACGGATCGTTCGCTGTTCTGGTGCTCGGGCTTGGCGTCAGCGCGGCGCCGGTGTGGGCGCAGGATTCCGCCCCACCCGCCGTCTCGCAGACACCGACCGCCTCAATACTCTTTCGACCCACGGTGCTACTCGATCAAGTCGTGCAGAAGCCGGAAGGGCCGCCACCCACGCCGAAGCACACCGGGTTTCGAGCGACGCTGAAGAACATCGGCACGGACTTTCTCCATCTCCCGTCGCGGACCAACTTGTTCTGGGCGGGACTCGGAGGCGGACTCGCCCTCGCGGTTCATCCGATTGACGATAACGTCAACGCGCATCTGGTGGGAAAGGGGAGCGTGCACAACTTTTTCCTGCCCGGTAAGTACCTGGGCGCCTATGCGCTGGTCGGCACGACCGCGACGATCTATGCCGTGGGGCGCATTCAGGACAAGCAAAAGGTCTCTCACCTCGGCATGGATCTCATCCGCGCGCTGGTGGTCGATGAAGTCCTGACCCAGATCATCAAGCGGTCGGTCGGCCGGGAACGGCCCGATGGCAGCGACCACAAATCGTTCCCGTCCGGTCATGCGTCGTCCACCTTCGCGTTTGCGACCGCGCTCGAGCGCCACCTGCGATGGAAGTACGCCGTGCCCGCTTACCTGCTTTCCTCCTATGTCGCGATGTCACGGCTTCATGAGAATCGACATTTTCTCAGCGACGTCGTCTCTGGCGCGGCGGTCGGCATCATCTCCGGACGGACCGCCACGCGGCACAAGCGCGACGACTACTCGCTCTTCGTCGTCCCGGCGCGGGGAGGCGGCGCGATCATGGTGACTCTTCACCCGCAGTAGCGTTCGGGCGTCATACAACCTTCAGGTTGGCCGCGTATGATCGCCGCGGACTCATGAAGGAGGCCTCGTGACACGATTCCTTACTGCTTTGGCAGGATGCGCGCTGGCAGTCACCTTGACCGTAGGCGCCCAGACGAAGCCGCCGGCTCAGGCGACAAAACCTCAGACGACCAAGCCAGCGACTCCGACTCCGACGGCAAAGCCCGCCGCGAAGGCAGCACTGCCGCCGGCCGTCAGTGCCGCGTTCAAGAAGGCGTATCCGAACGCGACGATCCAAAACGTGTCGAAGGAGACCGAGAGGGGCAAGACGGTCTACGAAGTTGAGAGCATGGACGGCCCCCAGCGGCGGGACTTGATCTACGCGACGGATGGCACGGTCGTCTACTACGAGGAGTTGATTGGCGAATCCGACGTGCCCGCGGTCGTAGTCGCCGCCATCAAGACTCGCTACCCAAAAGCCACGATTTCAACGCGTGAGCGTCTGTTCAAGGCCGGCACGATGAACTATGAGTTCATCCTCAAAGGCGCCGGCGTCAGTGAAGTAATTCTTACGCCTGAGGGCAAGTGGGTGTCGCCAAAAGCGCAGTAAATAGCGGACTACCGTCCGAGCCACCCGCGAACCAGTAGCGGTGCGCCCGTGCGATCCTTGTTCACCGTCATGCCGCGATACCGGAATCTTGGGCGAGGTGGCCGGGCCGCCGCTCGGATCGAACTTCCAGATCTCGCGGCACGCCCCTCCTCGTCACCATGGCAGAACCGTTTGCTCAGCGTCGCCGACCGGTGATCACGAGGCGTGGAATCGGTGATCACGACCCGTGGAACGGGTGATCACGATGGCGTGGCGCGCGCAGATCGGCCGGGCCGTTCAACACGGACGGCGGCCACTCTGAGGCGTTAACCAGGTTGAAGATGTATGCGGCCTTGACCTCATATTCCTCCCGGGGTGGAGGAAGAGTCTGTGCAGCCGCTTCTGCGGTAAGCGTCGCGACGCGCAGGATCAACGCAAGGGCGCGCACGGCCATCATCTTAGCGTCAAGCGGACGCAGTCATCGCGCGACGCCCCGTGTGCGAACGGCGGACAGTGCCGCCTTGGCGGATCAATGCGCGCGGAGCTGCAGGTATGCCACCGCCGCGGCAACCTCGTCGACGACGGGTCGCAGTCCGATGTAGTCGTACTCGACCACCGCCGGAATGGGTTGCGTCGCGGTCTCGAGCACGGCGATCACGTCAGCGATCGGCGTATCGCCTTCGCCGAACGGCTGGCTAGCGCCGCCATTGCGAAGCCGGTCCTTTACGACGACGAATGCCACTCTTGACTGATGCATCCGCAAGGTACGAACCGGATCGCCGTTCGACGCCGTGACGTTCCCGATATCAAGCGCCACGCGGAAGACAGGCGAGAGCGCGAGCGCCTCGCTGAGCTGCGTGTGGCCGATGACGTGACCACTGTTGCCATCCACCTGATTCTGAATCGCAATCGCGATCTGATGATGCGCTGCCATGGGCACCAGGCGCGCCGCCATCGCCAGAGTCAGGGGCGAGCTCACCGTTGTCACGCCGAGCGCCTTCGCCTGCTTGAACGTCGCCAGAATCTCGTCGTCGGTGAATGAGTCGTTATAGTCCACGGAACATGCCTGCAAGGTCAGCCCGCCGGCAACGAGCGTGCGGCGCGACTCTTCGAACAGGCTCAGTGGCGCTTGTCCACGCCACGTCCGGAGGGCGGCACGCGCGACGGCGTTCGTGGAGGCGACCTCCTCGGGCGAGAGCACGATGCGCCGTGGGTAGGCCGCCGACCCACCCATGACGGGTGCGGTGCTCGGCGGGGCGGGCTCGATGTTCGCGAGCGCCAGCACGAGATGGGTGGCACGAGCCGCGCGCGTTGCGCGCACGACATCTTCGAGATTGCCCGACCCCGTGATCCGAGGAAGATCACGGAAGCTGGTGCTGCTGACCGCCACCATGACACCGCCACGGGCCCTGAGCCCGGTCCGGCCAATCATGGCGGTCGACGAGACGGTGGCAAGCGCGAGACGGCCGAACGCACGACGTGAGAGCGCAGTCATAGACCGATTCTCCTGCAGCTGAACGGGATCGCGTGCGGGTGTCGTAGAGGGACTGATTATAATTCCGTACCGTGCCAGCGCGCCTCTTCCTCCTCGCAGCCACGCTTGGCGCCGCGATCCTGACGACTGTCGGTGCGGTCCGGGCCGCGCGCCCCGTGGCTCCAGTGTGTCCGCCGCATGCCGCCGCACTATCAGCCGCGATGCCCGCCGACGTGTGCATCCCGGAAGGGTTCACCGATATCGCGGTAGGGCCGTTCGACGACTACTCCTGGCGCGCCTTCGTCGCCCTGACCTGGCCCGCCGACGCGCGACACCGGGGCGCACCGGCGGCCAACAAGCCTGTCACCGCGACGGGCCCGAGGGTCTTCGAGACGTACAAGCCGCTATGGGAGATTTTCCGCCCCAATGGCACACCGCCAGCGGCCTCATTCGACGCAGCGGACACGGGCGCCCAGGACCTCTGCGGCACGGCGCTACGCGTGGGCGATTTGATGATCGCGTCATACTCGGGCATCGATGACATCGGTCAAGCCGGCATCGGTGTGCTCGACCCACCCGTCGCCGCGCAGAACGGTCGCTACATCCGCACGCTGACGCTCTACAACCAGCCCGCCTTCGACTTCATCGTCACCAACAGGTATTTCCTGCGTAGCGCGCTGCCGGCGATTCCGACACCGCGGCCGGACCGACCGGTCATGGAGTTCCCGACCGGATCGATTGCCCTCAAGACCGCCTGGGTCGACATGGCGGGGTTTGCTCCGGCCCTCGTCAGGCGCATCTACACACGATCGGCGGTCGTGAAGAACCCCACGGGAGGCGGGTGCGCGAAGCGGACCATGGGGCTGGTCGGCATGCACATCGCGCAGAAGACGGCGAGTCGGCCTCAGTGGATCTGGTCGACCTTCGAACAGAACGACCTGGTGCCGCCAGCGTGGCCCGACTCACCCGGCACGTTCGTGTTGAACGACGGACAGCACTACTCGATGTCGGCCGTCAGTCCCCTATCGCTCGAGCACCTCGCTCCAGAGCCGGTGCGGACCGTGAATGTCGTGCGGGATGCGGGAGCGCCCATCCTGACGCGCACCGAGTTGGCCAACTTCGCGTACAAGCATCTGCTCGCAGGCACGCCGTGGCAGCACTACCGGCTGGTGATGACGCAGTGGCCCCGCGTGGAAGGCAACCAGGCGGACCCGATTTCGCCCACACTCGACGGCAGCATCGGCAACACGTTTCCCGGACTGGGCGCATTTTCCGCGTTTGCGAATGTCACGATGGAGACCTTCAGTCAGCAGGGGCCGCAACTCGGTTGCATGAGCTGCCACAATCGCGCGCGTCTGAGCGCCGACTTCATGTGGTCCGTATTCGATCACGCCTATCCGTCGCGGCTCGAGCCTGCGCCCCTACGGCGCTCTTCAGCGCCGTAACCGTACGGCGTCCCGCTCACTTGGGAAAATCGAGCGGCTTTGCGATCACTTTCAGGTAGACGTTGCGGTACCAGATCTGCCCGTTCCCCTCGAGCTGAAGCGAGAGGATCCCCTGCGATGCGCGCGCAACGGGATCGTCGTCGATCGTGACCGACATCACCTGCCCGTTAATCATGTGCACGAGCGTGTTGCCCCGCGCGATGATCTCAATCTGCTGCCAGTCGCCGTCGAGCCCGCGGTGCGGCTTCACCGCTGCTTTCGGATCGGCGGATATGGTGCCCAGAAGGATCTTGCAGCCGCCGGGGAGCAGCATCCCAATGGTGCCCGGCGCCGTGATGATGTTGCGGCCCTGGCCTTCGTAAAGCTGTCCTGTGTACTGGTTGGCCGAATCCATGTCGAACTGATAGCCGCTCACCTGCCAGGGATTGCCCGTGGCCGGACCCGCCGGCGCGCCGCCCCGCCCTGCCGGGGCTGCCGCAGCACTGAGGTTGCCGACCTCGCCAACGCAGGGACTTGCAGATGCCGCAGGCGCGGCGCCGGGCGCCGGCCCTCGGCCGCGATCGGCGGGTGCGCCGCCTGCGGCACGACCGGCACCAGCCGCCGGAACGGCTGGAGCACCTGCAGCCGCGGGGGCCGGGGCACCAGGCGTCGCACCGCCCCGTCCTGCGCCACCGGCGCCCCCGCCACGCGCTGCCGGAGCGGCCGTGATCCCAGCGGCCACCGCCTGATCCATCGTCGTGATCTTCGCGGGCAACGGCCTACCCAGCGGCTTCTTCAACGATCCGCCGTAGGCCGGGTGCAGCAAGCGGCTGCGGTACTGAACGCCGCCGTTCGCACCTGCGGCCGACAGCTTCGCCTCAACCTTCAGCGTGAAGTCCCGCATGACCGCGCCGGTCCCCACGTAGTGGATGTGGTGCTGCCCGGGCGTCTTGGTGGTGTCGGCATGCAGCAACCCGTTCTCGATTGACCACACGTCCGTTTCGCCGACCCAGTTGGTGAGCGTCCCGTCGAAAATCCTGGTGAACCCGGTGTAGTCGTCGTACGGCGTCTTGGTGCTGGGCGGGAGAAACGACACGCCGCCGCCGCCGCCACGGCCACCACCACCCTGCCCGGCGGCGGGCGTTGCCGGTGCAGCGCCCGCCGCCGGCGCGCCGCCCTGCATGAACACCGGCGACGATACGAGGCCGCCACCCGCGAGTACAAGAACGGCGGCGGCGACACGACGCGTCAGGTTAGAGCGAAGAGACATTGATACCTCCCATGGCGGATCGGCGTGGCTCGTCAGCGCCGTTCATCGAGGAATCCAAACGCATAAAGCGTCCCATCAGCCGCACCGACGTAGGCCTGGCCAAGAGCGCTCCAGAAGCTGCCGTTGGCTGCCGCCGTCGTCATTGCGCGTCGGCTATTCCAGAGCGCCTTCCCGGTGGCGCCCTCGTAGGCATGGAGCACGGCGGGAGTGGCCACGGCGCCGGTTTGCGCGCGCCCTGTCGACAGCGCGAACACCACACCGTTCACGACGATCGGGGTAGCGGGAGAGGCCATGTTCGAAGAGGTCCAGCCCGGCTGCAGCGAGATCGCGCTCCCGGCCTCGACAAGCTTCAACGCCAATACCGCGCCGGTGGTCAGTGCGCCATTGCTTGGTGGAACCTGCATGTCAGGCGCGAGGCGTCCCGCGACCGGCACGAGCACCCAGCGTGTGCCCGCGATTGTCGCCGGCGGCGGCGCACCAGGAACAGTCGTGGTCTCCTGCCACGTCGCGAGAGCCGCGGTGGCAAATTTCGCGCCGGAACCGAGCACCGGACGCGACGCATGTAGAGGCACACTGTGGTTGGCACCGCCGAGAGACGATCCCTCGAGCAACAGGACGCGGCCGTCCTTCGTCGCGGCCGCAACGAGATCCTTGTCCTTGTGCTGAAACACCATCGGGCCGGTGACGAACTCGGCTGCGGGCTGCGTATACCAGTCCTTGACCTGTAACGTTTTTGGGTCGAGGGCGAGGATGGCATTTGCGTACCCGCCGGGGCTCGGTTGGCCAGCACCGACGGCGACCAGCAGCGTGCCGTCCGTCATGAAGGCGACATTTCCCACGATGCTTCCGCCGTTGGTCTTCCAGGACACCACCGGCTTGGCTGCGCTCTCGAGGTCGACCGCCCACACGCCGCTCGGCGAACCGCCACACCCTTGCGTTGTCGAGGCGTAGAGCGTCGTGTTCACGGCAATCGCGTCGGACCACTGAGCATTGGCCGGCAGGAACGGTGCCGGCTTCTGCAAATCCTTCCCAGACTGCAGACCCACGACATGCAGTTGACCATCGCTCGTGATCGCGTAGCCGACCGCGGAACGTCCGAGGCCACCACCGGCCGGCGGCGCACCTGGGATGCCGCTTGGGACAACCTGTCCGCGACCACCGCCACCACCCTGCCGCGGTGCCGCGGCGGCAGCGGCGGCAGCGGCGGCGGGGCCGACACCTCGGGCTGGAGGCGCGCCGGCACCGGCCGCAGGTGGCGGACCGGCAGGGGGCGGCGCCGCCGGCGAGGGAGCGGCGGGTGCGGGAGGCGGGCCAACCGCGCGACCGGCTCCACCACCACGCGCTTCGACCGGCGCACCTTCGCCCGGTTCACCGACGGAACTGCGATAGCCTGCGCCGCCGCGGCCGCCGGCTCCGCCGGCGCGTGCGGCAGGTGCGGCGGGAGGCGTCAGACTGACGATACGCGTGGCCGCGCCGGTGACGCCGCCGGCGCAGGCCGGCGTGGCCGCCGGCACCGGCGCGTCGAAGTGCCGCTGCCACACGAGATGGCCCGTGTCGTTGTCGATGGCGTACAGGTTGTTGGCGCTACCGGTGACGAGCGACATCGGCACGAAGAGGGTGACGCCGTTCGCCGTGACACCTTGCAACAGTCTGTTCGTCGCTCGGGACTGGGTGTCGAGCGTGGCCTTCCACTGCAGTTCAAACCCAGGCTTCGACATGGTGTCGACCGAGATCGCCGGATCGCTCTGGATCCAGGAAGTGCGCTGAGCATCGGCTTGGGCGGTCAGCCATTCGGAACCGCCGCGACCGACCTGCGCCCACGCGGCGGTGCCCGCCAGCATGCACACGCTTCCGAGGAGGGCAAAACGTTGAATGCGCATCATCTAATCCTCCACTCAGCGCGAGACGCCGAAGCAGTACAGTGTGCCGTCAAAGGTGCCGACGTACGCGCGCCCGTTGGCGATGGTGAGACCGCTGAAGTGATTCCATGAGGTGATCTGCGTGCCGCTCGACCACAGCTCTTTTCCGGTCTGTGCGTCGAGCGCATAGATGGTCGAGTGCTTCGACCCGGGAATGCGGCGGGAGGCGCCGCTGGCGAGGCCGCCGCCGTAGCGCGGTCCGCCGGACTCGTCCCATGCGGCGTCCTGCACCACCTGGGTGGCGTCTTCGCCGGCGTCGTAGGCGAAGGCGATGCCGTTGGCGATGACGACCTCGTCGGCCAGGTTCATGTCGCCCGACAGCCAGGCGGGGGACAACTCCCATTTGCCGGCGCGCGACACCAGTTTGTAGGCGCCCACGCCCCCGTGCGTGGAACGGCCGTACTGAAGGGGCGGCGTGAACTGCGTGCTGGCCGGTCCCCAGAACGGCGCGAGCACCCACTGCGTGCCGGCCGGATCCTGCCAGGCGCTCAGCGCGCCCCAGATACCCCTGCCGTCGAACGCCTGCGCATCATTGCAGAGCCGCGGCGTGGTGAAGAGCGCCGTGCGATGGTCGTCTCCGCCCATCGACGCTCGATCGAGCAGCCACATGCGGCATTCCTTGCTCGTGCCGACCAGGAATTTCCGATTGCGGTAGTCGATGACCACCGGCGTCGTATTCACGTCCAGATCGCGCCGCCAGAGCCAGTTGGCATTCGGCGCCCCAAAAAAGTCGACCAGTTGCAGCTGCTTGTTCGCGTCGAGCTTCACGGCCACGAGCGCATTGCCGAGACTGCGCGTCGCTGGGTTGAACTGTCCATCACCGGTGCCGAGATACACGGTGCCGTCTGCCGACACCGCGGCGCCGCGCCGCCCCCAGAGTCCACCTCCCGCAGGGATGAAGGAGCTGGCCTTTCGTGTGGCCAGGTCGTAGGAGTAGAACGAGTTGGTGAGTCCGCCGCAGCCCTGCGCGCTCGCCGTGTAGATGACGCCGTTGTGCAGGTTCAGCGCGTACGGCTTGCCGTTGCCCGGAAGGAACTTCTCCGGTGGCGCGACGTCCTGACCATCGGCGGCATTCACCTGGCGTAGTCGGCCATCCCAGGACAGCGCATACACGGTGTACTTGCCCGGCGCCACCTGTGCCATCACGGGCACAGCCGTCTGCCCGCCAGGACAGAGCGAATTGTCGCTGGGGCCCTGCGTGGCCAAGGTGTTATCGAAATGCTTACGCCAGAGTTGCTGGCCGCTCGCCACGTCGATGCCGAACAGGTCGTCGGTCACGCCAGCGACGACGGCAATTTCCTTAGTCCCCTGCGCAGTCGTGACACGTTCGGCGACCAGCGGCGCGAACAAGTTGTGCATGGCACGCGGCGTACTCTCGAGCTTCAGCTTCCAGAGCAGCTTGGTCGTGCCCACGTTGGCCTTGGTGAACGTCTTCTCGTCTCGCACCCAGCCAGTGCGGGCGTTGTCGACACCCTCGGTCAAGAAGTCGGACGCCCAGAGCGTGGTGCTCGCGAGCACGAGCATGACTGCGACGGATCGTCTGATGAACACGGCTATCCTCCCCGCCACAAACGCCCGCCTCACGGGTCGCCGTCGGCGAGCACCGCGTTCTCGTGCCCCCGCAGGGCGCTGCTGATGTTGTGGACGCCCATCATTAATCTGCCAGATCGCGCGCGCTGTCAACAGGGTTCGGAGCTTGGGGCTTGGCAGCGAACGTTCGTTCCACGCACCGGCACGATCGGCTCAGGCGGCGTAAAAAAACCGGATGAGGTGGAAAAACACGGGCGCGGCAAAACAGAGCGAGTCGATCCGGTCGAGCACTCCGCCGTGACCGGCGATCAGCGAGCCGAAGTCCTTGACGCCGCGGTCGCGCTTGATGGCCGACATGATCAGGCCGCCGGCAAATCCCATCAGCGTCGACACCAGTGCCATGAGTGCTGCCGCACCCGGCGAGAACGGCGTCACCCACCAGAGCAGCGTGCCGAGTGCCGTCGCGCTCAGCACGCCGCCCACGAGCCCTTCCCACGTCTTATTCGGGCTGATCGCCGGCGCGATCCTCCGCCGGCCAAGAGACTTGCCCCATACGTACTGGAGGACGTCGCTCATCTGCACGACCACGACGAGGAACACCATCAGTTTGGCGTTCTGATGTTCGTAGCCGCGAATGCGGAGCGTGAGCAGGGCCGGCACGTGACTGACGAAGTACACGCAGATCATCAGTCCCCAGTAGTTGGTGGCCGTGCGCTCCAGAAATCGTTCGGTGTCACCCGCCAGGGTGGTGCGTATCGCGAGCAGAATCGAGATGTACACCGGGATCAGAATGCTGAACAGGCCGTACCACTCGATCCAGATGAGGTAGTACTGCAGCGGCGTGACGACGAAAAAGAGCCAGAAGAGCGCCCGATGGTCGGCCGGTCGCGTGGGGGCGAGCGTGACGAACTCGCGCAACGCCAGAAACGAGATGAAGCCGAAGAGCAGAATCGAGATGGTGGTGCCCGTCGCCACCGCCACGAGGAAGATGAGCACCATCACCCACCACGCGCGGATGCGGGCGTTGATGTTCTCGACGGTCGCGCGTCCGGCCACGCTGGTCGCACGATGGCTCAAAATCCAGCCGACCACCGATGCCACGACGAGCACCGCGCCGATGCCGGACAGGAGTCCCCGCCACGCGGGATCCCGAAGCAGGCTCATGACGCGCTCCTGAGCTGCAGGAGTGACACGCGCGCGCCAGCCAGAAACGCGGCCTTGTCCTCGGCAGGACTGCTGCGCAGGGGCGGGCCGAAGATCACACGGCTCATCATCGGCACCGGCAGGCTTTCTCCCTTCGGCAGAATCCGGTTGAGGTTCTCGAGCGACACAGGGATGAGCTCGGCGTCCGGCCGAGCGCGAGCGAGATGAAAGAGACCGCTCTTGAATGTGCCCACTTCGCCGCTCGTGCTCCGTGTGCCCTCGGGAAACACAATCAGTGAAGAGCCGCTGTTCAGCGCGACGATCATGCGCTCGAGGGATGCCCGGGCTGTCGAGGGCCCGGGCGCATCAGCGGTGGGTCGCCGCTCGATCAGCACGGCGTGAAACACCTCGCGTGCGAGATATCGGCGTAGGGCGCCCCGGTCCCAGTAGTCGCCACCTGCCACGGGCATGGTGACGCGCCGCTGCGCGGGCGGCAAGGCCGACCAGATGACGATGAAGTCGAGATGGCTCGAATGGTTCGCGAAGTAGATTCGCTGCGCAGCCGAATGAGGGTCCGATCGCCACTCCACCACGGCGCCCGTGATCAGGCGGCTGACCGCCGCAAGGGCCGACGCGATCATCGCGCGTTCATGTCGGCGACGAGGCGCCCGGTTCGACGAACAGCGGTGACGACAGCGCCGGCGACGATGACCGCGAGTCCGATGCGAATGGCGCGCGCCGGCAGTCCGACGAGCGCTTCTCCGGCGGCCGCCACCACCGCCACGGTCAGCGTGAACATCCGATGCTGCTTCGCCATCGGTCCGATGAAGTGTTGGGGCAGCCCAAGCGAGCCACCCAGCAACCGGACGTAGGCCGTGAAGACCGCCAGTACGGCGGCGGCCCAGCCGAGCGACACGCCATAGGGCACCTGGCGTGCGGCATACCCAGCGCCAACCAGAATCGCGACGTCTGCGACGCGATCGGGGAGATCGTTGTACAGGTCGCCGGTCTTGGTCTTGAACCCACCCTCGATTGCGAGCATGCCGTCGAGCAGGTTGCACAGCAACCGGAGCTGGATGCTGACCGCCGCCAGAAGGAGCAGCGCGGCACGTGCCGCCCCGTCGGCGCGCGGGACCTGCACGAATGCCGTGCACGCCACCACCGCCACGACGACTCCCATCACGGAGACGCCGTTGGGACGCACGCCCATGTGGCCGAGCCAGCGGGCGAGCGCGACGGCCCACCGGGCGTTTCTCGTCGCCAATGCGCGACGGGCCGCCATCGTCGGCTCTCTAGAAGACGTGGTCATGACCGAGACGCGTGGATTGTACTCGCGGACACCAAATGCGTCAGCGGCGGCGCTGGTCCGCCAGCGGATCGCCCGAAGGAGGCGTGCGATTGGCGGTGGCCGTGAAGCGCCCGTGCCGAATCACCGCCAGCAGATCGGGCCAGATCGTCTCGAACTTGATGTAGATCTCGTCGTGACTCAGCGGAACGTACAGGCAGTCGTCATAGCGCTGCATGAACGCGTCGCACTCGAATGTCACGGGACCGTAACGCCTGGCCAGAGCCGCGCGCTCCCGGATGAATCCCGACGGCATGGTCTCGACGACCAGTCCGATCTTGACCGTCGACAATCCGAGCGGCGGGTACGGCGTCCGGGCAACGTCGAATACGGGCGATCCGTAGCGGAGCCACGTCAGGAAGTGGAGCGTCTCGTCGGCGATCCGTGGGGCGCGTTCCTGATAGGGACTGCGATCGTAGACCACGGTCGCCAGGTTCGCCAGCGTCCGCGGCTCTGCCATGGGATTGAAGGTCCAGGCGCCTGCGATGAACGCGAAGACGTGCAGACGCCTGTAGCGATCGATTCGATGCTCGCGGACGAACCGCAGGAGATTTGATCGACTCTCGACCAGGCCGCCACGCGAGAGGTAGTTGGGCACGAAGAGGTCGATGCCATCCGCTGCCATGGCCGGTGCCAGCGCGCGGAGCGCCTGCTCGCCAGCACGGCTGTAGCCAAACCCTGGGAGCACGAGCAATGCCTCGGTGTCGGGCCGGACGGGTGGCGCCGCCGGTCGGACGAGCGCGCCCGCGCAAGTCACTGCAGACGCACACCCGACAAGCAGGGTCAGGTGCCGGAGATTCAAGAGGCAGTCATCTCCAGTCGTGTGCAGGTCACGAGTGACCGATTATAAGGTGCTGCTACACGCCCTGCTGCCGCGCTGCAGTTCATACAAGAGGCGTTCATGGTTCGAACGCGCCCCGTCGTGCGTGCCACCGAGTCTGGGCAGTCTCAGACTCCATAGTATGGGTTAGCACTTCAGACGTTGTCCTCTGGTCTCGCAGAGAACGTGAAGAACGTCACGGGGGCGGCCGTACCGCCAACCGCCCGGTAGAATTCGAGCGCATGAGTATCCTCGTTCTCAACCGGAACGAACACGGTCGTAATGCCGGAGGCGGCGGCCGCGGACTGTAACGCCTCAATCAGCTGGCGGCCGACGCCCTTCCTCTGGTGATGCGGCTGCACGGCGAGGTCGTAGATGAAGACCTCCGAGGTCTGCGAACGCGTCATCATCAGGCTGTGCGCGGTCAGCCCTCCGACGATCTCGTCTCCGTCGAGTGTAGCGATGGCCCAGAAATCATCGCGCTTCAGGAGGCAGTCGAGATAACTATCGGGCAACGGGTCACTCTGTTCGTCGAACACGCCTGCCATGACGGTGAATAGCGTTCGGGCGAGATCGCGGTCGTGGATCGACAGCCGACGTGTATGCACGGGTGTTGTATCGGCCCCGAGCGCTGTATCCATGATGGCGCATCGCGGGCTGGGCCTCAGCGGGGCACAGGAATCCATCCTCCGTTGACGCAAAGCCCCTTCAACGAGGTGAGCGTCGCAAACGGATCTGGGCCCACGCAGCCGGCAGGCGGCGGAGGCGGAGGAGGTGTCGGTGAGCCACTACCGGAGCTCGGCGGTAGCACCGCTCCGGGCGGCAGCCACCCGCCGTTGACGCACGTCCCCCCGCCGAGTGACGTGAACGGATCGGGCGTCTGGCAACCGGTGCCCGTCGGCGGCGGAGGTGGCGTGGGCGGGGCCGCCGGAACGGCTCCGGGAGGCAGCCACCCACCGTTGACGCACGTTCCGCCACCGAGCGACGCGAACGGATCGGGCGTGGCGCAGGTGCCGCTGCTCGGTGGAGGTGTCGTAGGGGGCGGCGGTGCTGGCACTGGGGCTGTCGATCCGGGCGGCAGCCACCCGCCGTTGACGCACGTGCCGCCGCCAAGCGAGGCGAAGGGGTCGGGTATGGTGCAGCTATTCACCGGTCCCCCGCCACTGGTCCCGCTCAGGCGAAACACCGCGCCGCCAGACAGACTCAGCAGGTAAACCTCACCGGCGGCATCCACGCCGAAACTCGACGTGTTCACCGCGGCGAGCCCGAGTCCCAGAACTTCCGACCGATCGGTGGCGGTGGCCTGTCCTGTCAGCGGATTCACGTCGAGCCCGAGGGTCCACACGCGCTGACTCACGAAGTCCGCGAAGATGTAGCGCCCGCGCATGGCCGCTCCGAGTGCGGTTCCCCGATAGATGACCCCGCCGATGACGGTGGCCCCCGTATCGCGGCCGTACTCGAAAATCGGATTGGTCATCGGGCTGAAAACCGCCGCGGTCGTCACGTTGTCGTGCGACCCCTCGCGATAGGGCCATCCGTAGTTGCGGCCGCCGGCTCCAGCCGGTTCGTAGTCGATTTCCTCCCAGGCGCCCTGGCCCACATCGCCGATGATCAATGCTCCGGTGCCGCCATGCGCAGGATCGTCGAAGCTCCAGCGCCACGGGTTGCGCAGACCGAAGTCCCAGATCTCTGGGAGTACGTTGCCACGGCCGACGAACGGGTTGTCGACCGGCACGTCATACCCTTCTGGATCGCTGGTGCTCACCGATACGTTCAGCCGCAGCATCTTGCCCAGCAGCGACATCGGGTTTTGTGCATTCTGGAACGGGTCGTTGGCGCTGCCGCCGTCGCCAAGTCCGACGTAGAGGAACCCGTCGGGACCAAAGGCCAGATTGCCGCCATTGTGATTGGAGGCCGGCTGCACGATATAAGGCAACCCGCCTGGCCAGACCAGATCTTTGCGGGTGTTGACATCGGCGTGCAGCAGGTCGGTCGTGCAGGTGAAGCGCGCAATGACCGTGTTGCCGTTGCTATCCGTGAAGTTCACAAACACGCGTCCGTCGATGGCGTAGGTCGGAGAGAACGCGAGGCCGAGTAGTCCCTGCTCTCCTCCAGCCGAGATTGCACCCGTGAGATCGAGATACGCGCCGGGCTGAAGCACGTTGTTTCGCAGCACTCGCACGCGGCCAATCTGCTCGACGACGACCTGGACGGCAGGATCGGAGGGCATCTGCACGAAGCCGACGGGCAGGACGAGTCCAGTGGCCACCTGCTGCACCACCAACTGCGCGCCCACGAGGCTCGGATACAGAACAAACAGCAGTAGAACGACGAGGCCGCGGGATGCACGTCGGATCATGGGGGGCTTGGCTGCAAATGCGGTGCCCCGACGTGCATCGTCTAATCCTGAGTGCCGCGGCACGCGCCCGCGGAGACCTGACAAATATCGCGTGCACATCCGGCGCGACCTGGCCGTTCGTGCGCGATTCCGACCCCGGCGCCCTCGGCCGGCCTACATTGCCCGCGCGTACGAATTCGTGCGAGCAAGGCTATGCTCAGACCATCGTTCTGTCATCTGGAGGGGTCCATGTCGAAACTGCTCGTTGGCCCTGCAATCGGCCTGCTCGTCCTCGCGGCGGCGTTGCCTCTACGGGGTCAGGCTCCGGGGCGGGGCCGGGGCGCACCCGTGACACTTCCGGAGGGTCCCGGCAGGGCATCAGTCGAAGCGTTCTGTTCGCGGTGCCACTCGCTGAACCTGATCGTGAACTCGGGAGGCTTCACCCGCACCGGTTGGGAGGAGGTCATCGGCACGATGGTGCAGATGCCGAAGGAGCAGAGTGCGGTGATTGCCGGCTACCTCGCCACGAGCTTCCCAGAACAGCCTCGACCGCAACCCGTGCTGATTGATGGGCCGACGAAGGTCTCGTTCAAAGAGTGGGACTTGCCGACACTCGGATCGCGGCCCCACGATCCGCTGGCCACACCGGATGGTGCCCTCTGGTACACGGGCATGTTCTCGAACACGCTGGGCCGTGTCGACACGGCGACCGGACAGATTCGCGAGTACCCGGTCACGACCCCTGACTCGGGTCCGCATGGGCTCACCGCTGACGCGAGCGGCCAGATCTGGTTCACCGCCAATTCCAAGGGATACATCGGCAGGCTCGATCCAGCGACGGGAGCCGTGAAGGAGTTCGCTCTCCCGGCAAACGTTCGCGACCCGCACACGCCGCTCTTCGACAAGCAGGGGATCCTCTGGTTCACCGCTCAGTCCTCGAACGTCATCGGGCGCCTGGATCCAAAGACGGGCGACATCAAGATTGCCACCTCGCCCACGCCTCGTTCTAATCCCTATGGCATGGTCTTCGACTCTCACGGCGTGCCGTTCGTGGTCGACTTCGGCACCAACAAAATCGCGCGTGTCGATCCCGCGACCATGGAAATCAAGGAGTACGTGCTGCCGAATCCAGACACGCGGCCTCGGCGCATCGCGATCACGAGCGACGATGTGCTGTGGTACGCGGACTACTCGCGAGGGTATCTGGGTCGCTTCGATCCGAAGACGGGACAGGCCAAGGAGTGGCCTTCACCGGGCGGGCCCAGATCGCAGCCATACGGCATCGCGGCGCTTAACGACGTCATCTGGTACAGCGAGTCTGCGGTGCGACCCAACACGATGGTCCGGTTTGATCCGAAGAACGAAAAGTTTCAGACGTGGGTCATCCCGGGCGGCGGCGGCGTTGTCCGGAATATGGTGACGACCAAGGACGGCAACCTTGGGATTGCCGAAAGTGGCCGTAACAAAGTCGGACTGGTGATCGTCGGCAAGTAGCCGACCTTACCGTAGTTGCGCCACAACTGACGTCAGCACCCGAGGAGTTCGCGGCCGGGCGCCCTCGCTCGAGGTCGCTCCGACCGCCTGCGCCGACGCGCCCAGGTGGAACACCGAACGGTCGCCGTTGTCGTCTGGTGAGATGCCATGCCGGCGTCTGGACAGCACCAGCATGGTGCCGAGCACGATGCCGCCGGCCACGCCAACCACCGTAAGCCACCACGCTTGGGGCAGCACGAGCGTGATGAACACAATGACGGTGAGCAGGCCCAGTCCGCCAATGCCGTTGACTGGAATTCCGCTCATGTTGATTTCGACGGGTGGCATCTCCGACATCGGCAAGCTGGATAGGGCGGAGGGGTGGCTCTGGGAGCCCAGCCCGAACAGCGAGGGCGCACGCTGCGGCACCAGGCGACGGGGGTGGCAGTGCGCCGGCCGGCACACGACAGCGGACATCACCTGGCGCCAAAACCATGGGTTAGACCTCCGCCGTTGGTATTCTTCGAGCAAATCCCCCACCAGCGGCTGGTCGTCTCCGATCGCCCACTTCAGTAATGACAGCGCAATGCGAGGAGGATCGAACACGGTCATGATCGCCTGCCTTTCAATTGCAGTTGAGGAATGTCGCTCCACAATGCGACGAGCGCGCGTTGCGTCTCTCGCACGGCGGTGAGGCCGGTCGGTGTGAGCGAGAAGAATCGTTTAGCGCGGCCGCCCCGTTCGGGTGTGGGATCGCCGATGGTCGAGACCACAAGGCTGTTAGCCTCGAGGCGATCGAGCGCTGCGTAGACGGCGGCCAGGACCACACGCCGGCCGCCAGTGCTTTCGACTTCCCTAGCGATGGTAACGCCGTAGGCCTGGTCGCCGACCCGCAGGATGCCGAGCAGGATCATCAATTCGAAGTCGGTCAGCAGACTGCGCGCCATTTATTCTCATATTATGAACAAACGCTGAGGACTGTCAATACCAAGCCCTTCATGAAGGCGCGTGCCCTGTCATTCTCACAATTTTTTCGCCGGCCTATCTGCGATGTGACAAATGTCGCAGACAGCGTGTCGATCGATCGTGGAAAATGCAGCGTCAGAATCGCCACGCCCGAAGTAACACCGGAGACGTCAATGCACGACCTCGATCGAGCCAACGAATGCTTTAACCGTTTCGTTGCGGCGTCCAACCAGGCGGAGCAGGCTTTGAAAGAGCTGCTCGCCATCCTGGCGACTCAGCAGACGAGCGCCAGCCACATCCGGCCGCCTGCGGCCTCATCCAGACTTCCTACCGCGCGCGCCGAACAGGCCGGCCGCGCCTGGCCTGCCCTGGTCATCCGTCAAACAGAAGCGTAGTCCGAGTCCAGCGCAGCCACCTTTCATTCCGCCAGCCGCCGTAATCACGGGATTGCGGCGGCTGACCCGCACGGCGTCTTACCAGCTGCGAACGCGGCCCACATCCACGTGGACGAAGTCCGACGAGGGGTAATATCCGACACCACCCAACCGCAATGCCAAGGCGGCGCGATGAAGGCTCGCGAGTGGCACATCGGCGAGGCGGATGTCGATGGCCTGTCCCTTCATGTGCAAGCTGCCTGACGCGACGCCCTCGCTGTGCTGCCGGAGCATGGCGTTGGTGACGGGAGATCGATACCCGGAGATCACTTGAAATGGCCGAGCCGCCTTGGTCGTCGACGCCAGCTGATGCAGCAAGTCGAGCAGCGCCGGCTCGATTACGTGGATATCGCCCGTCCGGAAGTCGCGCAGGAAATGATTCACGGTCGCCAGCGCGTCGGGTAGGTAGCGTCCGCCACTGAAATACTCCACCTGCAGCCGCTCGGCCGTGTGGGTATGAACAAAATTGAGCCCACGCGGGGCCAGCACCGAGGCGGACACCACGCGCGGCATGGCGATCAACGGAAGCGCGCCCGCGACTGTGGTGATGAATGAACGACGGGAGACCGCACGACACGGACTGTCGCGGAATTGCTCTGGCGTCACGGCTGGGGCCTCCGTTGGTCGGACGGGCAGTGGCGCGAACGCCCGTCTTTCGAGTGTCGCAGTCCGGACCGGGCCTGTCAATGAGTTGGGGTCAGACCTGCGCCTCGAGGAGCGATGCCCAGACCTCGCCCGCCTTGATCAGCACACTGCGACGGCGCCAGGTCTCGAGGCGGATGGGATCGCAGGCCTCGAGGTCGCGCTCGAATGTCGCGGCGAGCTCTGCGGCAAGCTCGCGATGGAAGACGCAGACATTGCTCTCTTCGTTGTGCGCAAACGAACGGTTGTCGAAGTTTGCCGTGCCGATCGTCGCCCACACGCCATCCACCACCATCATCTTGTGGTGCAGCATCGTCCGGTTGTATTCGAAGATCGGGATGTCGGCCTGGAGCAGCGCGCCGTACAGGCGCACGCTGTTCCACCGCGCGAGCCGGCTGTCGTTATGTACCCCAGACACCATGATCCGCACGTCTACGCCGCGGCGCTTCGCCTCCACGAGCATTTCGATCGCCACTTCATCAGGAATGAAATATGGGTTGGCGATGAGAATCGACCGACGCGCGCAGGCCACCGACAGGTAATACATGGTGCGCACGCTCGAGGCACCAATCTCGGGTGAACTGGTAATGGTGAGCGCAGAAACAGGGCCGTCTGATCCGTGCACGGGGTAAAACGGTTCGCCAGACACCAGCTCACCCGTCGTCTGCAGCCAGTTGTGCGCAAATCCGGTCTGCAGCGGCGCAACGGCCGGTCCCTCGAGACGAACCTGCATATCGCGCCAGTGCCGCGGGCTATCGGCATTGCCTTGCCAGTGATCGGCAATCCCGGCACCGCCCGTGAACGCCACCCGTCCGTCGACGATGAGCGACTTGCGGTGAGTGCGATGGTTGAGGCGGCCCAGGCTGTACCAGTGAATGGGGTTGTACCAGGCAAGCTGGCAACCACCCTGTTCAAGAACCTGGAGAATCTCCTCACCAATCGTCGCGGAGCCGACCGCGTCGAGGAGAATCTTGACCGGTACGCCCTGACGGGCCTTGCCTGCCAGCGCTTCGGCAAAGCGTTGTCCGATGGCACCAGCCCAGTAGATGTAGGCCTCGATGGTGACCGAGGCTCGAGCGCGCGCGATCTCATCGAGCATCCGGGGATAGAACGTGTCGCCGTTGTTCAACACTTCCAGCCGGTTGCCCGGGAGAAACGAGGCGCCACTCGCCCCCGCAACCGTCGCGAGGAACTCGTCCGATTCCACGTCGAAGTCGTGCTCGAGGCCATAGCGTGGAGGAAACTCGACCGGTGCAATCAGGTAAGTGATGATGGCGATCGCGGCCGCTGTGAACGCCCAACCGTGCTCGTCCTGCATCGCAGCGACGACGCTCATGACGGCGTAGGGCCACCACCACCACAGCACCCGCCGGAATTGCTTCCACGGCGACAACCGGCCCCGCGGCTCCCCGCGCAATTTGGGCGCGAGCCGTTCTCGCCAGTCGCGAGGGATACCTGTTGTACGACGCGGCTGTCGTACTGTGCCGCGACGCGACGCCGGCAACGCGGGCTCTCCAAGGGCAAGGTCTTCAGGGCTGATGGGCATCAAAGTGTGCGCCGAGCTACGAAGCTTGCGCACTGCGGTGCGGAGCAACTGTCGTACCAGCCTCGCCTGACCGGCGTGGCGTTAGTTGTCCAATTCGCGCGGCAGAACCGGCGCGGTCACCACCGCTTCTGAGTGATGGCTCGCGCGGGGCCGCCACTCGTCGCCCACGCGGTCGAACACATCGGCGGTGAGGCTGGTGAACTGATCCAATTCAGGCGACCAGGCGTGTCGCTCCACATCGATGCGCGATTCGTGGACACGCAGCACGTTGAACGACCCCAGTTCGCCTCGGGCGCGGCGCGAAATGGTGCCGGCTTGTACGACGAGCGCCGAGTGTCCGCGGATGCCGTACCGATGCGCCGTTTGGCTGATGTGGCTCACGTGCAGATGGCCAGCGAGAAACAGGTCGACGCCCACCGTTGCCAGCCACGACATCGCCATTTCAGCGCGTCCGACCAGGTGGTGGGCCTCGTGTCCGTCTGGAATGTCGAACGGATGATGAGTGACGACAATCTTCACGACATTGGGAGGCGCCATGTTCAGTCGTGCGGTCGCTTGGAGAATCTGCTTAGGATTGAGCCGTCCCGGTCCGTGGCTGAAGGCCATGGAGCGCGCGCTGTTGAGTCCCACCACGAGAATCTCGGCGTCGGCAAACTCGGGCGACAAATCGTCTGTGATGTGCCGCCGGAAGCCGCGGAGCGGATCGATGAATCGAGAGGCCAGGTCGAACAGCGGGACATCGTGGTTGCCGGGCACCACCAGGCGGTGAAATGGCAGGCTGTCGAGAAACTCGCGCGCCTGCCGGAACTGGCTGCGCCGCGCGCGTTGCGTCAGGTCACCTGAAACCGCAATGAGATCGGGGTTCGCCTCGCACACCGCCTGCCTCAGCGGCGGCAGCAGCCGATCGTCGAGTGCGCCGAAGTGCAAATCGGAGAGGTGGACAATGGTGCGCATGTCAGGCTGTGGGTGGAACGAGCACCCGCAACGCCCCGGGGCGGGATCGCAGTCGAAGCGGCAGGGTCTCGCGGACGACTTCGCCGTCGACGGCCAGGTCGACGCCTCGGGGACCGCGCAGGTCAATCGAGAGTTCGACGCCCGGCACGACCGCGATTGAGTTCGACGCCGTCGGCCTGCGGCCCATGATTCGCAGCAGTGCCTCCTTCATGAGCATCCGAGGCAGCTGCCTGGCCGGGACACGAGGCGCCATGTAGGCGAACAGATGCCCCCCGTTCAGGTGATGCCGTCCAGACACGTGCAGCCCAGTCTCGTTGTACTCGTTGTTGCCGACCATGACAAATGGGGTTCGCCACATCGAAGTAGCCCCGTCGGCGCCGAGCGTCACGAACAGCCCAGGATGGCCCCGAATCGTCCGAAGCGTCGCCAAGGCGGCGGCGAACCACTTGCCGAGCCCCTGGCGCTTGAGCCGCTCGCGCGATCGGACCATCGTGGGATAGACGCCCACCGAGCAGTTGTTCACAAAGCAGTGCCCGTTGACCTCGCCGACATCAACCGGAGCGGCGTGGCCGGCCGCGATCACGGCCACCGCCTGTTCGAGATCCTGCGGAATCCCGAGGTCCTTCGAGAAATGATTGAGGGTGCCGAGCGGCAGCACCCCCATAGGCGTGAGGCCGCCGGCCAACTGCGCCGCGACCGTGCTGATCGTGCCGTCGCCACCGCCTGCGACAATGCTCTGCACCTGCTCCGCGGCGCTCGCGACGAGCCGACTCAGGTCAACCCCGGGTTCGAGCCACACGACCCGCGTTTCGATCTGGTGAGCCGAGAAGAGACGGCACACGCGCTCACCTAGGTCGCTGTCACCGCTGCTGCCCGCGGTTCGATTGAGTATGGCGAGCACGCGGTGTGGCGCTGCATGCGCGGTGGTCATCCCCTGCCCTTCTGATGCGTGAAGCGTGCCACATCGCGGTAACGGGCGGCGACATGTTCGCCTCGGCACGCCAGATCGGTCGGCACAACTTGCGCATGGTGACATCGTGAGGGACTGACACATGACCACACGTGAACAGAGTGCACATCCGCTGGTGACGACGGCCGTCGTCGTGGGCAGCGTGTTGGGATTCGTCGCCGCACGCGTCGACGGCTGGCGCGGCCAGTCGGCGTCGCGCCCCGCGGGTCTCAACCAGATACTCGAGCAGACACGGCAGCGGGTGAAGCAGCAGCCGCACGAGCCCCAGGGCGACGGCATCGGCGCGCTTGGGGAAATCGCACGCGTCCGCGACCTATCGTAAGAATCCGGAGAGAACTATGTCGCAACCTGAGGTATCCGGGCGCGAGAAGGCTCTCGAGCTGCTGCGCAGCTTTGAGACAGCAATGATGGTGACCCACGCGCCGAGCGGCCCGCTCGATTGCCGGCCGATGCACGTCGCGCAGGTCGAGCCAGACGGCTCGGTGATGTTCTTCGCCTCCGCCGAAAGCCACGTCACGCTGCACGTCAGAAAGGACGCGCGCGTCCTTCTCGTGATGCAGGACGCCCACGACCGCTACGTCTCGCTCTTCGGTCGCGCAAGCGTCCTCGCCGATCGCGAGCGGGTGGAGGGTCTCTGGCGGGAGGACTATCGCAGATGGTTCCCAGAAGGGGTCGACCCACGCGACCTCGTGCTGCTCGTCGTCAACCCCGACTATGCCGAATACTGGGACAGAAGCGGCATGGACAAACTGCGCTACCTCTTCGACAAGGCGCCGACGAACGCAGAGGGCCTCGAGGCGGGCGCCCAACACGGTCGCGTCAAACTCTGACGCCTTAGGAGACCGGGTCTCTTAAGAGACCCGGTCTCAGGGCGAGTTGTCGATCCTCGGTTGGTCCGTTTCCGTTACACTGTTGAGCCGAGATGGGGAGCGGAGTTGGGGCTCCGAAAGACAGCTGATGACCAGCGCAAGAATCGCCCCAGGGCGTCTAACCGGGTGCCGCGTGCTCGTGGTCGACGACCACGTGGATGCAGCCGATAGTCTTGGACTCATGCTGGAGCTGCTCGGCGCCGAAGTCAGCGTGGCCTACGACGGACGATCCGCCGTCGAGGCGGCCCGCACGCTCAGTCCGCGCGTCGTGCTGCTCGATATCGGCATGCCGGGAATGGATGGGTACGAAACGGCCCGGCTCATTCGTGAACAGGCGGGCGATCAGCCGATTCAGTTCATGGCCCTCACCGGCTGGGGGCAACAGGAGGACATCGACCGCAGCGTGGCGGCCGGCTTCGACATGCACCTGGTGAAACCGGTGAGCCTCGATGCGCTCACGGCTGCACTCGATCGCTGCACCAACGACGCGACGTCCGTCACGTAAACCTGCTCAGCGGAAATACGAAGAGGCCGGCGAGCCACGCTCGTCGGCCTCTTCGACGTTCAGAATCTGTCGCTCGGAATTCGACGCCTACGTGGCCCGGCGGCCCACTGCCATTCGATAGATGAACAGCACGAGGACGGCGCCCACGAGCGACATCAGGAACCCCGCACCCTCATTGGGCCCGTAGAACCCCATCGCCCTGCCAATGAACCCGCCGAGCACGGCACCGACCACACCCAGCAGCATCGTGATGATGATGCCACCGGGGTCCCGGCCTGGCATGAGAAGCTTGGCCACCGCACCCACGATGATTCCGAAGACGATCCAACCAATGACCCCGAACATAGCCTTCTCCAGTCTCAACGTGCCACAGCCTGGCGCGAGATCACCGCTGGACGTGCTGGTCCTCGCTCTGCTCCTTTGCTGCCACGCTGCATCCTGGTGATGAGCAAGTCCCGTGCCCCGTCATTGAGAAGAGAACGCGCCCGCAGGGCACGCACATTGCACCTTCGCGGTATCTGAATGGCTCAGGCCTTACGAACCGGCGACCCAGCTTCGCCGTCGGTCCAGCGGCCGACAGAGTTTTCAGCTCGTCGTGCGGTCAGGGGCGAGCGCCGGCGACGATCGGAATGGCGCCCATGGCTCGTCTTCGCCGGCTGCGTCCTCATTGCCCTGGTGCTCTATTGGGCACAGGCCGTTCTGATTCCAGTCGCCTTATCGCTGCTGCTCGCATTCGTCCTCAACGGACCTGCAACCTGGCTTCAGCGGTGGATTGGGCGGCCCGCCGCCGTCGGCGTCGTCGTTCTCGCAACCATCGTCGCCCTGCTCATGGTCGGATGGACGCTGACGCAACAAGTCGCGAGCCTCGCCGAAGAGCTCCCGAAGTACCGGCAGAACATTCGGACGAAGGTGGCCGATATCAGAGGTGTCAGCGAGAGCCGCTCCCTCGAGCAGGTGCAGCACACCATCGATGACATCAAGGAGGAGATCAACAAGGGACAGCCGAAGGCCACCGCCCCGCGCACCCAGCCGCTGGTGGTCACTCCCGTTGCTCCCGACACCACGTGGTGGGGCCTGCCTCTCTGGACGACGCCGCTGTTCGGCGTCATGGGCACTGCGGCGCTGGTGGTGATTCTCGTCAGCTTCATGCTGGTCGAGTACCGGGATCTACGAGACCGGCTGATCGCGCTGATTGGGCATGGGTACGTGGCGAACACGACCAAGGCGTTCGACGAGGCGGGATCGCGGCTGAGTCGGTACCTCCTGATGCAGTTGCTCATCAACGTGACCTACGGAACGCTGGTTGCGCTCGGGTTGTGGGTGATCGGCGTGCCCTACCCGCTGCTCTGGGGCGTGACGGGAGCGCTCCTCCGGTTCGTGCCGTACGTCGGGCCGTGGATGGCCGCAGGCATCCCCACCCTGCTGAGCCTCGCCGTGTTCTCAGGCTGGAGGCAGCCGCTGTGGACATTCGGGTGGTTCGTGGCTCTGGAGCTGTTCACGAATCTGGTGCTCGAGACTTTTCTTTACGCCGGAGCGGCAGGGGTCTCGCAGGTGGCGTTGCTGGTCGCGGTCGCCTTCTGGACCTGGCTCTGGGGACCGCTCGGCCTGCTCATGGCGACACCACTCACGGTGTGTCTCGTCGTGTTGGGCAAACACGTCCCGGGACTCTGGTTTCTGTCGATGCTCATCGCCGATATCCCGGCGCTCAGCCCCGACTCGGCCTACTACCAGCGCCTGCTCGCGGGTGATGTGGCCGAAGCCATGGACCTCATCGAAGAGTACGTCAAGACTCATGAGCCTGAAGAGGTATATGACGGGCTGCTGATTCCCGCGTTGAACTACGCTGAACGGGATCGACGCGACGGCCGGATCTCGGAAGAGGAAGAGCAGGCGGTGTCCGAGTCGACGCACGAGCTGGTGGGCGCGCTTCCCAACATCAAGTTCCCCGCCCGCCCCCTGCAGTCCGTGAGTGCCGTGCCTGGCCCGACGAGTGGCGCGGAGACATCGACGGTCGACGTCCGGCCGACGGCCCCCCTGCGCGTACTCGGCTACGCGGCCGAGACCTTTGCAGACGAGGTGGCGCTCGGCATGCTGTCGCAGCTGCTCATTTCCTGGGTCCAGCTGACGGTGCTGCCGAACCGGATGCTCGTCTCGGAGATGCTGACCACGATTCGCGAAGGCGCCTACCAGGTGGTGGTGCTCGGCGATCTGCCTCCGAGTTCGGCGTCGAAGGTGCGATTCATGGTGAAGCGGATCCGTCAGAGCTGTCCCGACGTGCACATCCTCGTCGGCCGCTGGGCGCCGGCGAACTTCGCGACCGATCAGCGCGAGGCGCTGACGGCCGCGGGCGCAAACGCGGTCGCGACGACAGTGACCGGTACGCGGGAGCAATTGCGCGAAGCCGCGTTCCATCGGGCGGCAGGTGGAGATCCCGCGGACCGGCAGCAGACCGTCGCGTAGGCCGATCGCCACGTGCACGCGGGGCTACGGGTTGCTGTGAGTTACATGGACCGGTGCTTGCCCGCGGCCTGTTGTGCGTCTTCTACTGCCGGGCTGACTTGCGCTAGACTCAAGTGTCGTGTGGTGAGTGTAGCTCAATGGCAGAGCACCGGACTGTGGCTCCGGTGGTTGCGGGTTCGATCCCCGTCACTCACCCCAAATCCCACCGAACTGACGCTGGCGCACGCCAGCGGTCTCACGTAAGCGCGACTAGGGTCGCGCTGCATCGCTAATCACCATGGCCACCAGAGCGGAGCTGAGCCAGAGCGCCAGCTGAACGAGGAATCGGGCGACGGGGCCGACGCGGGCGCACCAGGACCGCTCCATCATCATCACCCAGATGCCCGAGCCAAGCGCCCATCCGATCAGGCGGGCGATCGGCAACGACACCCACCGCTCGAGCGTGTCGGGCACGAGCACGAGGATAACGGTCATCAGCAGCCAGGCCAGGAGATTGGCGAGCGTGAATCGTGCCGCCGAGGCGCGCCTAGCCATCAAGATGCCCCCTTATAGCAGACATGCCCGTATAATCATCGCGTGCAACCGCCGGCGTCGCTTCGCGCTCTGGGCGATCCGATCTACGAAGCCTTCTACGGCCTCAAAGAACAACCGTTCGCCATTACGACGGATCCCCGCTTTTTTTACCTGAGCGACTCGCATCAGCGCGCGTTCAGCGAGCTGCTCAATGGGCTCCGCCGACGCGAAAGCCTGCTTCTCGTGACGGGCGACACCGGCACGGGCAAGACCACGCTGTGCCGCGCGGTCACCGAAGCGCTCGGCGACCGCACGTTCACCGCGATGATCCTCAATCCGTACATGGCGGGCGCCGAAGTGCTGCGGATCGTGCTCCGTGACTTCGGACTGGTGTCGCATGAGGACCTGCGCAGCGGGGCCATTGCGACGGCCGACGTGCCGCAGTTGCTCGACACCCTCGAGGGCTTTCTGAAGTCGCTCATCCCCCTCGGCAGTCATGCGGTGATCGTGCTCGACGAAGCGCAGGCCGTCGATCCGGTGGTGCTCGACCAGATCCGGCTGCTGACCGCCCTCGAGTCCGAGGGCCAGCGCCTGTGCCAGGTGATTCTGTGCGGCCAGCCCGTGCTGCTCAACACGCTCAAGTCCGAACCGCTGATGGCGCTGAGCGAGCGAATCACGCGGCGTGTCGAGCTCCATCCCCTTCCAGCCGAACAGGTGCAGGCCTATATCGATCATCGCCTCAGCGTCGCCGGTGGCGCGCACGCGGTGAGCTTCGATCCCGCCGCCGTAAAGATGATTGCCGAGCTGTCGCGAGGATTGCCGCGGCGCATCAACGTGCTCTGCGATCGCGCGCTGCAGGAAGGACGCATCGAAGGCGTCAGCGTCATTCCGGTAGACCTGGTCAAACGCGCGGCACGGGCATTGGCCGGCGTCCACGTGCCGCTGCCCGCAGCGCCCGCGGCGATTCCCACCTCGTCGGCACCAACGGTTCACTCACCGGCAGAGCCGAGTGACAGCGACTCGCTCGGCTCGACCGAGGTCCACAAAGAACTCACGTTTGGTCAGGAGGCGCCGGCGCCAGCCCTCCACACTCGCCGAAACGTGCTCATCGGCGTCGCAGCACTCGCCATCCTGGTGGCCATTGGCTACGCCGCATATGCGTCGGCCGTGATCAAGACAGACATCCAATCGGACGGTGCCGTGCCTCCGCACCCGCAGAGAGTGCTGGGCGCAGACGCCGGACCGGTGCCCATGCCTACCGAGGCTGAGATGCAGGGAGTGTTTGGCGCAGCCGCGATGACCGCAACGCCTCCCGCGCGCCCAGCGATCGCCGAGCCCGCAGGTGCGGCAAGCGCCCCCGCCACAGCGCCCGCACCGAGACCGTCAGGTCAGCTCCCACAGGATGGCAACCAGCTCCACTGACACACCGCCGCGCTTGGGCCCAATCGTCGCGGGCGCCTGTTCTTCCGGCGCAGGCGTCACGGCGAGCCGTTGGGTTCGAGCCAGCCACCGGTCCAGATTCTTTGCCCAGCGCGTGAAGGTCTTGAGCTCCATCGCGCCGGCTGGCAACGGCTGATACGACGCCTCGGCCGGCGCCTGGGTGAGCAGCTGGTCCGCCATCAGGTCGACGCTCTCGGCCGCTTCCCAGTCGACCACGCGTGTGTTGTGCGCAAGCGGCACCCGGAAGGCCACACGTCGAGTTTCGTCCAATTTTCGCTTTGCATCCACGAAGTGGATCGCGGCCGCCCCATAGAGCCAGGGCCGATAGACGGCCGCGTCTGCGGCGCCCGGTGCAAAAAACTGCGGGATCTCCGGCGAACCGAGCGGTCGAGTGGGACCCGCGAGCGAGTTCTCCAATAAAGCCACCATGCCTTGATGCTAGTGCGGGAGGGCCCCGATCTCCAATTCGTCAGACCGCTCGGGCGAAACTGCATATGCTGTGCTGATGACACGCTGGCACGAGGATCCGGCGGCCGTCCGGCCGATGCTCGCCTCACTCGAGGAGCCGCCACTGGCCGCAACGGGGCTGATCTACGAGCTAAAGTACGACGGCATCCGGGCCCTTGCCGACGTGCGCCCTCCGCGTTCGGCCGGCGGGAAACCGGCAGTCGCGCTCTATTCGCGTAACGGGCGCGAGAAACATGCGCAGTTCCCGGCGATCGTCGGAGCGCTGGAGGCCATCGCACGGGACCTGCCCGGGCCCGTGCTCCTCGACGGCGAAATCGTCGCCATGGATCCAAAGGGCGGACCTCTCGGCTTCCAGCACATCCAAGGTCGCATTCATCTGACCGCGAGTCGAGACGTCCTCGCCGCCGAACAGGCCCAGCCGGCGGCCTTCATCGTGTTCGATTTACTCCGCGATGGAGACGAGGACCTCCGGCCCGAGCCACTCGCCGCTCGACGGCTGCGCCTGCAGGCTCGCATCAGGCCGAGCGCCGCGCTGCGCCGCCTGGTCCGGCTGAGCGAGATCGCGACTGATGACGGCGGGGCGCTGATGAAGAGAGCGCGCGACGAGCAGTGGGAGGGCCTGATCGCGAAAGACGGCCAGTCGGTGTATCGCAGCGGCCGACGAACGCCTGCATGGCGCAAGATGAAGCTCCTCAAGCAGCAGGAGTTCGTGATCGGTGGCTGGACCGAGCCCCGCCAGACACGCCACCATTTCGGCGCGCTCCTCGTCGGCTATTTCGACGCGGCCAAGAAGCTGCGTTGGGCCGGCAGCGTGGGCACCGGCTTCAACCAGGCGGAACTCGACCGGGTGGCCGGGTTGCTCCAGAAGGTCGAAGTACCCCGCAGTCCGTTCGACCAAGTCGTCAAGACAGCCGAACGCGCCCACTGGGTCAGGCCCAAGTTGATCGCGGAAGTGAGGTTCACGGAGTGGACGAGCGATGGCTTGCTCCGCCAGCCCGTCTACCTGGGACTGCGCACCGACAAGAAGGCCGCTGACGTCGTTCGCGAAATTCCGCCTGCGGCACTGAAGCTGGCGACGCCAGCCGCCCCACGGCCAAGCAGGCCCGCGGTCGCCTCCGCATCGGCTCCGCGCAAGCGGACGGCGAAACGCGCGACGGCAGACGACGGAAGAGCGGTCGCGAGCGGTCTGACACCGCTGATCGACCGGTTGACGGAGCTCGAGTCGGCGCGGCGCAATGGCGAACTGACACTGCCCGACGGCACCGTCATCGCTGTCACCAACCTCGCGAAGCTCTTCTGGCCGACACTGGGACTGACCAAGGGCGACCTGATGCGCTACTACGTCACCGTGGCGCCGCTCCTGCTACCGCTCGTCGACGACCGGCCGCTCGTGATGAAGCGTTTTCCTAATGGCGTCGGCACTCCGGCGTTCTACCAGCAACGTCATCCGGAGGCTGTGCCAGCCGGCGTTCGTCGGATGGTGCTGCCAGCCGCCATCGAACCGATCACGGAGGACGGCCCCCGCGATCGGTTGATTGGTGGCTCGCTGGCCACGCTCCTCTACATGACGCAGTTGGCCGCCATCTCCCAGGACCCCTGGTTTTCCCGTGTGGACGACCCGTTGCATCCCGACTTCGTGGCCATCGATCTGGATCCGGGAGACGGCACCACGTTCGCGACCGTGATCGACGTCGCGCGCTGGGTCAAGGACGAGCTCGATCGTCACCGCATCCCGGGGTATCCCAAGACCTCTGGCGCGAGCGGCTTGCACATCTACATCCCGCTGCCGAAGGCGACGACGTACGACACCGGCCAACTCCTCTGCCAGATGATTGCGACGCTGGTCGCTCATGCGCACCCGCGGGCAGCCACCGTCGAGCGCATGGTCAAGAAGCGCCAGACGGGCACGGTCTACGTGGACTACCTGCAGAACATCCTCGGCAAGACAATCGCAACGGCGTACTCGGCGCGGGCGAGTGACTACGCCGGCGTGTCGACGCCGCTCCGGTGGGAGGAGATTCGGAAAGGGCTCGATCCCAGGGAGTTCACGATCCGCACGGCGCCGGCCCGCTTCGCCGAAACGGGAGACCTGTGGCGCAGGTTGCGTGAGAGTCAACCGGTCGACATCGAGGCAATGGTGGAGGCCGCTGACGGTGGACGCACGACTCGCACGAAGGCCTCCGCGCGCCGCCGGTGACGAGTCCTGGTCTGGAGCTGACGCGTTTCGCACCGGCTCCCACAGGGCGCCTCCACCTGGGTCATGTGGCCAACGCCCTCTACGTCTGGGGTCTCGGCCAGCGCCGCGGCGCCAGGGTCGTGCTGCGCATCGAGGATCACGACGCGCAGCGTTCGCGAGCGGAGTACGAGGGCGCGCTGCTCGACGATTTGGACTGGCTCGGGTTCACGCCTAACTACTTCAAGACCAGCGAATTCCGGGCGGGGCCCTGCTTGTCCAGACAGAGCGACCGTCGGGCGATCCACCGGTCGGAGGCCGAACGGCTCATCGCTCGAGGCCTCGTGTACGCATGCACGTGCACCCGGAAGACGGCCGCCGCTGCCGGGGGGCGCACCGAGGCGGGCTGCGCCGGATCGTGCCGGACGCGTGAGCTGCCTCTGGCTGACGACGTCATCTGGCGTGTGAGGCTCGGATCGATGCCGGCCGGGTTCGATGACGAGCTTGGCGGACCCCAGAGGGCCGCCGTGCCGCCCGAAGATCCCGCGATCCGCGACCGGCGCGGCAACTGGACCTATCAGTTCGCGGTAGCCGTCGACGATCATCTGCAAGGGGTGACGCTGGTGATTCGTGGACGCGATCTGCTGAGCTCGACCACCACCCAGATTCGGCTGGCCAAACTCTGCGGGCGCTTGTCGCCGGCGCGGTTCGCTCATCACCCACTGGTAATGAAAACTGCCACCCAGAAACTCAGTAAATCGTCTGGCGACACCGGTATTGACGAACTGCGCGCCGACGGATGGTCCGCCGAACGGGTCATCGGCGAAGCGGCGGCACGCGTGGGCCTCCTACCGGCAGGTGCCAGCCTGCCGGCAGGCGAGGCCGCCGGGCTATTCAGCCCGCCGCTCTGGCCAGTAGTCGCGGGATGAACCCTGTCCCGGTCCAGAAATACGCCATCCGGGTGCCGTCGCATTGGGTGACGACCAATGTATCGGACCCCAAGAACTCGCTGACGACCAGCCCGTCCTGCCGGAAGGTGCCGCCTCGGCGCAGCATGCTGATGGGCCCCTTGGCCGCGTCCCCGCTCGACACTTCGAGCACATCGTGGGTGGCGTCGCCAACACGCGCCAGCGCCGCGTACAGGCGAGACGCGCCGTCCTTCTCCATGCGCAGCACGAGGTCGTCCATGCCATCGCCGTTGATGTCTCCCTTGAGCGCGGGCACGGCCGAAGCGTCCGTCTGGCCGGTGCAAGCGGTCGGCTGAGCCGCAAGCGTCGCACCTTTCCATCGGTCTTCCACCCGGTGCAGCACGCTGGCGGGTACGGAAATCTGGCCTCCACCTGCCGGCCCGGGCACCATCACGGCCTTCGCGCCCCCGCACGCCGCGGTGCCAATCACGAACACCCCAATCAATGTCATCCGCATTCGCCCGCCCCTTCCTCTCAAATCCCCTCGTCGATGGTGTGCGAGCCCAACCCGGCTGTCAATGCATGCCGTGTCGTCTGCATCGGTAACCGCAGATCCTGTCGCGCCTCGACAGGCGGTGCTATCCTGCAGGAGGCTCGCTGGGCATTTCCGATCGCCCACGACTGCTTCTCCGCCTGCGGCATCCGTCCCTTCCGGCATTTGCGACAAAGAGGATCTATGAGTGGCAGACCGCTCGGTGCTCATCTCCTGATGGTGGCGCTTGGCGCCGCTGCCTGGCTGTCCGCAACGGCACACGCGCAGCAGCCGTCGTTTCGCTCTGCGGTCGATCTGATTGCGGTCGAGGTGCAGGTCGTCGACAACGACGGCCGGCCCATCGCCGCCCTGAACCCCTCGAGCTTCCAGGTCACGATCAACGGCCACACCCGCCGGGTGCTCTCGGCGGATTACATCCAGACGACAACCCCGGACGGCGCACCTGTCGTGGCGCGCACGGGTGTCGGTCCGTCGGCCAGCAACGTCTGGCCGACCACTGGCGCGTCGTCGGTGGCAGGGCGCATCTACATCCTGGCGTTCGATCTTGCCAGCCTCACGCTGGCGGACTCGCGAGCGGTCGTGGCCACGTCGCGCGATTTCATCAGCCGGCTGCAGCCGCAGGACAAGGTCGGCCTGTACACATTTCCGATTGGACCGCGCGTGATCCCCACGACCGACCATGCCATGGTGAGCGCCAAGGTCAACACAATCACGGGCAACAAGCGGTCGTTCGGGCATGATTTCAACCTGAGCCCCTCGGAGATCATCGACATCAACGCCGAGGCCGCGCGGCAGATGACGCAGTTGCGCCGGCCGGCGGCCGGGGCTCCGGCCCTGGTGGGCGATGAATCGACGACGATCCGGAAGGTGCAGCTGCGCGAGTGCGGCAATGGCGAACTGCGATGTGTCGAGGACATCATCGCCGAGGCGCAGAATGCTGCATTCCTCATGGAAGGCGACGCGATTGAGGGCCTGAACGGCCTCAGGGAACTGGTCCGGCTGTTGACGACCTACGAGGGTCGTAAGACGGTGGTGATGTTCAGTTCTGGCATCGCCTCGAGTGACAGGCCGGGTGGACGTCCCGATATGGGCAATCTCCCGAAGACGCTCGGGCAGGATGCGGCCGCGACCAACACGACGATCTACACGCTGCACATCGATACCGGAGACCTGCACGCGATGTCGGCCGAGACTCAACGCGCCGACAAGACGGGCACGCGCAGCCGCGATGGTGCCGTGCAGCGGCGCGTGCTCGACGAGTTTTCATGGGCTTCGGGCGGCGCCCTGATGAGAGTGGCGACCGGATCGGGTGAATACGCGCTCACGCGCGTCCTCCGCGAAACATCGTCGCACTACCTGCTCGGTGTAGAACCCGACGCGGCCGATCGCGACGGCCGCCTGCGCCAACTGCGCGTGAAAGTCAGTCAGCCGGGCGTCACGGTCCGGAGCCGCCAGTGGGTGGTGGTGCCAATCCGGCGGATGCTCGCGCCGTGAACATCTGCTCCGATTAGGCCGGCATCAGCCACAAATCAGGCAGCGGGCTATCACCCAATGGCCCCCTTGGCGGTTGCCACGGTAGGCGCGTACCTTGCTTCAGAGAGGGCTGGCGTCGAGAACCGCATGCCTCCGACAGTCACCCGCACCGCATTCGCCACCGTCCTTGCCCTGCTGCTGCCCTTATTGGGGACCGACCTGAGCGCGCAGTCGCTTGTTCCTGCGGCACGCGCGGCCGCTGGCGCATTCGATCAGATCCCGACGCCAGCCGGAGCGCCTCCCACACCGCGGCATACCGGCATCCGGGCGCTGTTCAGAAATCTGATTCATGACTTCGCGCACATCCCGTCAAAGGAGAACCTGGCGTGGACCGGCGTCGGTACGGCTGCCGCGCTGAGCGTGCATCCGTTTGATGCACGCGTCAACCGGCGATTGACCGGCAACGAGACGGCAGACGCCTGGTTCACGCCAGGCAAGTACCTCGGTCAGACCTACACCCTCGTCGGCACGGCCATCACGATCTACGCGGTCGGTCGCATCGACGACCAGCCAAGGGTGTCGCATCTGGGGATGGACCTGCTGCGTGCACTGATCGTCGATGAGGTCCTGACCGAGACGATCAAGGCTGCCACCCACCGCGAGCGCCCCGATCACAGCAACTTCAAGTCGTTTCCGTCAGGGCACGCGTCGACGACGTTTGCGTTCGCGACCGCCCTTGAACGGCACCTCGGGTGGAGGGGGGCGGTTCCGGCATATCTGCTCTCCTCGTACGTCGCCGCGTCGCGACTGCACGACAATCGCCACTATCTCAGCGATGTCGCGTTTGGCGCGGCCGTCGGGGTCATCGCGGGACGCACCGTGACACGCCACGGCCGGACGGACTATTCGTTGATCGTGGTGCCCACGCGTGGCGGCTCGGCGCTCATGGTAGTGCGCAACAACGGGCGCTGAGGCACGCGGCCGTGCGGGCTCGCCCCGTAAACTCGTCAGTCTTCTGGAATCGCGAGCCTCGAGACGACGCCAGTCAGCGTCGTGTCCGCCAGCGACAGATACAGCTCGCGGTCGGTGATCGACAGCGCAAACGCCATGCGGCGCTCGAGACGATCCACGAGCCCCTCAACCGTGGCGCGATCCAGCGCGTAGAGTTCCAGCGCTTCCTTGCGGTGGATACGCGCACCCGCGATCAGTCGGAGCCACTGCGCCGGGTCCTTCTGGGTGTAGACGACAACCCGCGGCGACGCCTTTGACGCTCGGTGCAGCCGGGCGGCGTCTGGGGCACCGACGTCGATCCACGTGTGTATCGCTCCCGTGAGGTCACGGATGCTGACGGCCGGCTCGTCGGGGTCGCAGAGGCCCCGCGAGAACTCGATGCGGTCGGAGTACTCGAGACAGTAGGCGAGCACGCGCGCGATCAGGAACTCGGCCGACTCTGACGGATGGCGCGCCACGCGCAACGCGAGGGTCTCGTACACACCGCGATCGACGTCAGCGAGATCGATGTCGAATGTGTGGATGGTGGCGGTCTGCGCCATGTCAGGCGGGCCGCACTGCGCACGCAGCAGCGCCCGCAATCACAGGAACGAGAGCGAGGCTTTGCGGAAGTCTCCGCCGAGCAGCGTCGTCGAATTGGCCCCGAGCCAGTTGTCGATCACGCGCGCGTAGACGGATCTGAAGTCGGTCTCGTATGCGACGTCGCCGCCGTTGTTCTCGAGCGATGGATTGCCGGCTGTGGGGTTCAGCGATGCCGCCGTGCCGTAGAGGCCCCCCTGAACGCCGCCACCGAGCGCCATCATGATGGCGGCAGCGCCATGATCGGTGCCTTGACTGCCGTTTTCGGTGATGCGTCGGCCGAACTCCGAGAATTGCAGAATGAGCGTGTCCTGCAGCAGCCCCTGGTTTTTGAGATCGGTGTAGAAGGCGGTCAGGGACGTGTTGAGCGTGCCCATCAAGTTGGCGTAGGTGCCGTTGGCGGGATTCGTGCCCTGCGAGGAGTGCGTGTCGAAGCCGCCGACCTGCACCCAGAAGACCTTGGTGCCGATGCCGCGGACCATGGCGCCGGCCACCGCTTTGAGCGCCTGTGACAGCCCGTCGCCGGCGTAGGCAGTGGTGCCGGCATAGGTGCCGACACTCGCGACGCGATCGAGAGTGGCGATGGCCGCGCGCGCCGTGCCATTGACGAACGACAGGTGCGGCTTGTCCACCGGCAGGTGCGATGCGAGGCCTTCCATGGCCGTGCGCGAGAAGGTCGCTTCAGTGCCTGTGTTCGGACTCTTGAATGCGTACTCGGAAATGCTCGGGATGGCGGGCACGCTCACGCGATCGCCGATCAGCGAGTGGGGCACTTCGCGCACGGTGCACCAGCCCGACAGCGGGTCGGCCGGCACGCTGTCGAGATAGCGCCCGAGCCAGCCCGAGCCGCTCGTGTTGACGGGGTTTGCCGTCGACCAGATGTCGGTCCCCTGGAAATGCGACCGGCTCGAATTCTTGTAACCGGTGCGCTGGATGATGGCGAGCTTGCCCTCGTTGAAGATCTGGCGGACACCAGTCAGCCGCGGATGCAGTCCGAGCGCCTTGCCGCTGCTATCGGCTCCCACCTGGAGCACGGAGGCGGCGGGAATTGCGAGACTGGGGCGGCGCGTGTAGTAGAAGGGATCGGTGTACGGCACGAGCGTGCTCAGCGCGTCGTTGCCCCCCGACAGGTACAGCACGACGAGGTTGCGCCGCGACGCGCCCTGCGCGCGCGCCAGGTCGGAGAGAAACACCGGCGCGGCGAAGCCGAGCGTAAAGGCGGAAACGCCGCCTTTCAGGAACTCGCGTCGTGTGAAATGCATGGGTGTCTCGGCGCGTGCTACACGAACTGGTACTCGCCGGACCCGGCGAGCAGGTGGATGACGCCGGGCGACTTGGCGAGCAACTGCGTGTCCGACCCGGTCCACGCGCCGCCCGCGCGAATATAGGTCAGCAGCGTGTTGGAGACGTCGGTATCAAGCGGAGGCAGCGACAGCTTGCCGATGGCAAACTCAATCAACTGTTCTGGAGCGCTGTTGAACGGACGCGCCGCGTCACGGAGCGCCCCGCGCTGATTGGTCGCCAACTGCGAGGCAAAGTTCATGCGCGCGAGCATTCCGCCGGTGGAGAACCAGGGCGGCCCGAGCTCCCAGCCGTTGACGTCGGGTGGCTCGAGGAGTTGCTGCCCCATGTTCAGCATCGGCGTGAGCGCGTCGTTGACCGAGAAGCCGAGATAGCCCACTTCTTTGAGCGATCTCACGACGAATTCGGCGGGCCACGCGTAGCGCTGGTAGTACTGCCGCGCGTCCTGGAACTCCGGCGACGTCAGCACGGCCCGCATGACGGCGCGAATGCTCGTGCCGTTGTCGAGATAGACCTTCGCGATGGACTGCACGAAGCGGTCGTGGGGCGCCTCGGTCTCGCTGACGAACCAGGTCCAGAAGCGTCCCGCCAGCCGCCGGGCTGTCTCTGGATGAAAGGCCAGCGCGTGAATGAGGTCGAGGCCGTCTTGTACGCCAGCGGCCCCCGACCGCGCCGGAATGCGGTACGCATTGCTCGTTCCGCGCGAGTACAGCGGAAAACTGAAGTCCTTGGAAGCCACGTCGTGCTGGCTTGCGTTATAGGTAAAACTGTAGGCCGCTGTGCCGAGACCCGTCGTCCCCACGATGCGGAGATTCCAGCCGGTAAATGCCCGCGCCGCCGCATACACGTCGGTCTCGACGTAGTGATCGACGCCGAAGGTGAACAGCTCCATCAGCTCGCGGCCGAAGTTCTCCTGCGGAACGGCCTTGACGTTGGTGCGTCCGTCGAGCCAGATGAGCATGGCCGGGTCGCGCGCCATCGCAATGAGGAGATCTTCGAAACGACCGAGGCCGAGCCCACGCAGCGTCTCGATTTGCCCCTGCTGACCGACCGGATCCTCGCTGGCCTTGCCGGCCATCAGCCGTGTGCCGTCGGCCCCGCCGTAAGTACCGTTGATCTTGCTGTAGGCGGTGGCGAAATGCTGGTGCCAGACGAGCGCCATCTTCTCCTGTAGCGGAGCCGGCGAGTGCACCATCCGGAAGAGCCAGCGCTGGCGCGCGTGCGCGATGTTCACGTTGGGCGAGAACGGACCGGAGGTGGTGATGCCCACATGGCCAGGTGTACCGATGAGCCCATCAACGTCCGTCGCGGACGGGTCGAACACCAGTAACCCGTCGACCAGGTTGCGATAGCCCTGGCCATCGTCGAGCTGCTGGCGGTCGGCGGCGCTCAGCCCAAATCCCGCACGCCGATATAAGTGCTCCACTTCGGGGGCGAGTTGGGCCATGTTGGTGTTGACGGAGTTTATCAAAGTCCTGGCCGGGATCCGCAGGTAAGATGCAGCATGACATCAGTGCAGGTGATGAGGCGGACAGCCGTCTCGCTGCTTATGGCCGCCACAGTTGCCTGCGGAAAGGCCGCATCTCCAACTGTCCCCTCGGGACCGCCGGTGGCGACAACCACCGTCACCATTAGCGCAAGCGGCGTCAGCCCAAAGGACATCCAGGTGGCGCTCGGAGAGCGGGTGCTGTTCATCAACAACGATACGCGGGCCCACGAGATGACCTCGAACCCCCACCCTGAACACACCGACTGCCCCCCGATCAATCAGGTGGGATTCCTGCAGCCCGGTCAGCGCCGCGAGACCGGCAATTTCGTGCAGACCACCGTCTGTGGCTACCATGATCACAGCAACCCGGACACCCAGGGCCTCAAGGGCACCATCACCATCAAGTGAAGGGCCCAGGCGGGCATCCAGGAGACACACACGGCATGCGCATTCACGTCAGCCTGATCACCGGTGCCGCCCTGCTCGGCGCGCTGGTCGCTTCCCCGAGCATGGCCCAGCAACCCGGCGCTCCCCACGCGGGCCACGCGACAGCCGACCTCGCCGGTGGTTACAGTTTCTTGCGCGAACTTCCGCAGGACAACGGCGACCCGCGCGACTATCAGAACGGATGGTTCGTCTCGGGCGCCAGGCAGCTGTTCACGCCACACCTGATGGTGGTCGGCGAGGTGGGAGGCAACTCGCGAGCAAATCTGGTCAAGGAAACACAGCGGTTGCTGGGCGTGCTGGGCGGGGTCCGCTACCGAATCACGCGGGGCGCCCGGCTCGTCACGTTCGTGCAGGGGCTCGTCGGCCAGGAACGATTCTCCGAGCCGGGCTTTTCGCAGTCGGGCGTCGCGTTTCAGCCCGGAGCGGGCGTCGATATGCGAGTGGCGGGCCCTCTTGGCGTCCGGGTTCAGATGGACTACCGCCTCGCGCACGAAGATGACATCACCTTCAAGGAGCTCAGGATCGCGGCAGGCGGCGTGGTCTGGTTCGGGCGCTAGCGGCTGTTCTCCAACCGTTCTACCGCGTGACCAGGGCGGCGACGAGCGCGGCCACCGAGAGCAGTAACGCGGTCACGCTGACGAGCAGCACCAACGTCGCGTGCTGAGCCAGGAACGCCGCGAGCGCCGTGGCCGGCGCTGCGGCGCTGGCGCGTGCATCTTCTCCCTGGAACAGCGACTGCCGCATGACTCGCTTGGCGGCCATCACCTCCCGCATGCCCGCATCGAGGTGGCGCTGGGCGATCGCCTTGGTGGCGTCGCGGCCCGGCTCGGCCGCGGCTGCCAGCGCGGCCTTGAGCACCGCATTCCTGATGTCACCGCCGCTCGCCTCGTACCGTTCTGCCAGACTCGTGAAGTCGACGTCGGGCGCGAGCGGGGTGAGCGTGGGGTGCATCTGCACACGCCAGATCTGCGCCCGCTCGGCCACGCCGGGCATCTCGAAGAGCACGTGCGTGCGGATACGGCGTTCGAAGGCAGGGTCGAAGTTCGCGGCCAGGTTCGTCGCGAAGATCACCACGCCGTTGAACGCCTCGAGCTCCTGCAACAGGACATTGACGACTGTATTGGACTCGCGCTGGAATCCCTGCTCCACCGAGGATGAACGCCGGGAAGCAATGGCGTCGGCCTCGTCGAAGAAGAGCACGCCGTTCTCCTCGCGGGCGAGGCGGAACACGGCCGCCACGTTCTTTGGCGTCTCTCCCATCCAGAGCGACTCGAGCTCCGAGTAACGCACGATGAGCAGCCGACGGCCGAGGGCATGGGCAATCGCCTCGGCGCAAATCGTCTTGCCTGTACCCGACGGCCCGGCGAAGTTGAAGGCGAGCGCCAGTCCAGTCGGGTGTCGTTCGCCCAGACCCCAACGGTTGAAAATCAGCTCGTGGCTCGTCACTTGCGCCAGCGCGTCGTCGAGAGCGCGCCGCGTCGAGGCCGGCAGGATGACGTCGTCGAACGTCCGCCGAGGCACGATCGAATCGACCGCGCGCCGGGCGCCAGTCATGCCCGAGAACAATCGTAAGAGAGGATGAGCCACGCCGCAGGATATGCACGAAGCATGACAGGTCTGCGGGCGACGGCTGCAGCGGGAACTGAAGCCTACTGTGAGACCGCGGCGTTGAGCACCTGACGCACCTTGGCGAGGAGCGCTTTTGGCGTGAACGGTTTTTGCAGGAATGCCATGCCCGCCTCGAGTTTTCCGTGACGAATGATGGCGTCGTCTGTGTAGCCGGACGAGTAGAGCACTTTGATTTCAGGACGGGCCTCGAAGACCTGAGACGCCAGTTCCCGTCCGCTCATGCCTGGCATGATTAGGTCGGTGAGCAGCAAGTCGATGGGCAACTTGTGCTCGCGGATCACTTTCAGCGCCTCGGCACCGCTCTCGGCTTCGAGCACCGTGTAACCGTGCCGGCCGAGAATGGTCCGCGTGAGCGTGCGCACCTCCAGCTGGTCCTCCGCGATCAGGATCGTCTCTGGGCCGCCGATGGCCTCGGCCGCGGGCGAGGTGGGCTCGCGCCGGGCATCGGGTCTGATGGCACGCGGAAAGTACACCTTGAAGGTGGTGCCCTGGCCGAGCTCGCTGTACACCCAGATCGATCCGCCGCTCTGCTTCACGATGCCGTAAGTCGTCGCGAGCCCGAGGCCGGTGCCCTCGCCGCGCGGCTTGGTCGTGAAGAACGGCTCGAACAGACGCCGCAATGTCTCGGGCGTCATGCCAGTTCCCGTGTCGGTCACCGCCATCATCACGTGCGCTCCAGGCGACGCCCCCGCGTGATTCACCACGTAGTGTTCGTCGAGCGTGACGTTGGCAGTCTCGATTGTCAGTTGCCCGCCTCTGGGCATCGCGTCCCGGGCATTCACGGCCAGGTTCATCAGGATCTGCTCCATCTGGCCGGGGTCGACGCTGACCGGGTCGAGCGGGTGCGTCAAGTGCGACGTCAGTGCGATGTCCTCGCCAATCAGGCGCCCGAGCAGCACGTCCATTTGGGCCACGACGTCGTTCAGATTGACGATCTGCGGCTGGAGCACTTGACGACGGCTGAAAGCGAGCAGCTGACGCGTGAGCGACGAGGCGCTGTCGCCGGCGACGTGAATCGTCTCGACGTGGGGGCGGGCCGGGTGATCGGGCTCCAGGTGCTCCAGGATCAGATCGCTGTAGCCGAGGATCGCCGTCAGGAGGTTGTTGAAGTCATGCGCGATCCCACCGGCCAGCTGTCCGACCGCTTCCATTTTCTGGGCCTGGCCCAGTTGCTCTTCGAGGTTCCGGCGCTCGGTGATGTCTTCGATGATCGCAATGTAGTAGCCCGGATTGCCCAGGGCATCGCGGTGGAGACTCAGCGCCTCGTTCAGCCAGATGGTGTGACCGTCCTTCCGCCGATAGTGCTTCACGGCCATGTAACGCTCGGCTCCAGGCTCGCGCGGCACGGAAACGGAGGCGCCGGGCTCGGCGGCACGCTTGGAGCGGGCCATGGCATTCAGATCGGCTGCGATCGGCTCGGCACTGACCAGTTCGAGCAGATCGGCGAGGCGTCGGTTCACGCGCAACCACCGGCCATCGAGTGACAGCTGCGCGATGCCGACGGGGGCCTCGTCGAACGTGAAACGATAGGCCCGCTCGTTCTCGACGAGCGCCTGCTCGGCGCGTTTGCGCGCCGTGATGTCGCGCACGACGGCCGTGAGCATGGGCGCGCCCTCGAGCTGAACCGCGGTGATGGCCAGCTCGACTGGCAGTTCGGATCCGTCCTTGCGCATCGCGACCACCTCGACCAGCTTGCCGATCAGCGGGGCGTCGCCTGTGGCCGTGAATCGCGCCAGCCCGTCGCGGTGTCGCTGCCGGCTGGCCAGCGGAATGATCAGCTCGGCCAGCTCGCGTCCGATGACCTCGCCACTCGCATACCCGAACGTTCGCTCCGCCGCCGGATTGAATGCGGTCACCAGGCCGTGCTGATCGATCGTGATCACGCAGTCGAATGCGACCGCCACGATCGCCCGATGATGGGCTTCGCTCGTCCGCAGCGCTTCGAGTGCCAGGGTTCGCTCACCTACCTGCGTCTGGAGCCGCAGATGGCCCTGCTCGATCTCCGCGCCCATCGCGTTGAACGCAGCGGCGAGGCGGCCAACCTCATCGGGGCGATCGTCGTTGACTCGCTGCGTGTAGTCGCCGGCCGCAATGGCTGCCGCCGCATCGGTCAGGGCTTCGAGCGGTTTCGTCACCTGGCGCGTCACCAGCCGCAGCACACCGGCGGCCAGCACCATCACGAGTGCGCCGACGAGCAACATGCGGCGAAGAAACGTCTGAGCCGGGGCCGTAATCCTCGATCGGGGAAACTCGACCCAGACCGCCCATGGCGTACCTCGGACGTCACCGATGGCACCGACGCGCCCTCCGGTGCTGGTGTCGTACTGCTGGAATCCTGTGTAGGAGAGGTTCACGGGAGGCGCCGGCACCAGCCGCGTGAGGTCGCTCCACACATCCCCGGCCTTGTTGCCGAGCGCAATGCTCGCGTCGTCGCCGGCCAGTCGGATGATGCCGCGGGGGTTGCCGGTGAAACATGCGCGCAGCACCACGAACGCCAGGGGAGGGGCCTGGGGCGACAGCCTCACCTCGGCGACCGACTCGCTGAACATCAGCGGCGCCGCATCCTGGAATCCGTTCACGCCCGCGGCTCGGGGCGCCACCTTACGCGCTGGCGGAGCCGGCATTTCATGGGGACTCGACCCTCCACCCGTGCCTGAAAAGGGCAGGTCCAGCAGCCGGACGCCAGCGGCCGACCAGAGTTCGATCCGTTGCGGCGCGGAGTTGGTGCGAGTCAGCCGCGCCGCAGCCATGGCGCGAGCGGGCTCTGTCGGATCCCCAAGGTAACGCAGCAGATCCGCATCGGTGGCCATCCGCCGCAGCTCATCCGCACTCTGCCGCGTCGACTGCTCAACGAGGCCAGCGAGCAACGTCGCCGCGTTCTCGGCCCGGCCGGCGCCGGCCCGTACCAGGGTCAGCTCGACCTCGCGATACGCGGCCCAGAGGTACGCCGCCATCACACCCAGGATCAGCGCCGAGATGGACAGCAGCAGCCGCCATCGGAGAGAGCGCCTGGCCAGAACTACACGGTGAGGCAATGCTGGGCTCACATTCATGAACACCTGCTTGCACGGTCCATCACGTCATCCACCTTTTATGGGGTGACCGTCGACTCGCGGGGCCACGACGCACCGTTGACCGCCTCGACGAACACGTCCGCCTCTGCGGATGCCCGCCGCCAGCCTTCCCTCGCGGTCGCCTCGTCGATAGGACCCGTCCCAAGCTGCTCCAGCACCCGAGCGGCTTCTGACAACCGCGTCGCGGAGAGGTTGCACGCCGCGCCTTTGAGCGCATGCGCGGCAACGTGAAGATCCTCGGAGTGGCCCCGCGAGATCGCGTCGTCGATAGCCGCCAGCCGCGCCGGCAGGTCGTCGAGGAAGAGGTGAATTACTTCTGCCATGAGGCCGCGATCGCCCGAGAGCCGGCGTTCAAGCGACGACTCGTCGAAGGCCGCGAGCGCCGCGTCTGGGGCCTGCGCCGGTGCGCCGCCGCTCTGCTGTTCAACCACAGAGAAGAGCTCCGACGGAGTGATGGGTTTCGACAGATAGCCGTCCATGCCGGCTTCGAGACATCGTTCCCGATCGGCGGGCAACGCGTGGGCCGTCATCGCGACGATGCGGATGTGCCGGCCCGTGGTGACCTCGGCCTGGCGAATGGCCATCGTGGCTTCGATACCCCCCATCACAGGCATCTGCAGGTCCATGAGCACCAGGTCGAACTCGCGGCGCTCCAGGCACTCGATTGCCTCGCGTCCGTTCTGGGCGATGGTCACCTGGTGCCCTCGTCTCGAGAGCAGACCGGATGCCACCCGCTGGTTCACGACGTTGTCCTCGACGAGCAGAATCTGGGCCTTCACCCTGCCTGCCCCGTTCGAAAGAGCTCCCGCCAGACGCGGCGCCGGGAGCAGGGGCGCAGTAGGGCGCGCGGGCTCGGCTGATTTCGTCCCGACGGCGCGTTCGATGGCGGCAAGCAGATCGGTGGCGTAGACGGGCTTGGTGAGAAATGACGCGATTCCCAGCTTGGTACATCGGGCGTGGTCGGCGTGTTCACCCGTGGAGCTCAACATCATGACCGTGGCACGCGCCAGTTCGGGATGCTTGACAATCATGTCCGCGACGGCGAACCCATCCATGTCGGGCATGCTCGCGTCGAGGAGGATCAATTCGAAGGGCGTCTTCGCTCGCGCAGCCGCGACGAGCGCCTCGATCGCAGCGGGCCCGCTCTTGACGGCTGTCGGACGCATGCCCCACCGCCGCAACTGCTCGACCAGGATGTGCCTGTTGATTTCGTTGTCGTCCACGATCAGCGCATCGAGGTGCGGCGGCGGCTGGTGGACCGGCTGGCCTTCGGGAAGTTCGGCAAGCTCGAGCGCCACCGTGAAATGGAATGTGCTGCCCGTCCCAACCTCGCTCTCGACCCAGAGCCGCCCGCCCATCAGCGTGACGATCGTCGTTGAAATGGTCAGGCCAAGGCCGGTTCCGCCAAAGCGTCGCGTCGTCGATCCGTCTGCCTGACGGAACGGCTCGAAGATGGCTTCGTGCTGCTCGCGTGGAATGCCGATGCCCGTGTCTCCCACACTGAAGTGCAGCGTCGTGCGGCCCTGGTCGCGCGAGGCTTCCTTGATTGAGACGACGATGTGGCCACGTTCGGTGAACTTCAACGCGTTGCTGACGAGGTTACTGATCACCTGGCGAATGCGCGTGGGATCGCCGCGGACCCCTGTCGGCACGCTTGAGTCCATGGCGCAGATGAGCTCCAGTCCCTTTTCGCTGGCACGGACCGCAAACGGCTTGAGCGCCTCGGCGACCAGTGCCTGCAGCGAGAACGGCACCACTTCGAGCTCGAGCTTTCGCGACTCAATCTTCGAGAAGTCGAGGATGTCGTTGAGGATGGCAAGCAGCGCGTCTGCAGATGCGCGGACGGTGGCCAGGCTGTCGCGCTGATCAACCGTGAGCTCACTGTCGAGCACAAGATCGGTCATCCCGATGATGCCGTTCATCGGCGTGCGGATTTCGTGACTCATGTTGGCGAGGAACTCGCTCTTCGCGCGGTTCCCCTCCATCGCCCGATCGCGCGCAATCACCAGTTCTTCGTTGCCAAGTTGCAGCTCGGCTGTGCGCTCGGCGACCGCGCGCTCGAGATTCTCCTGCTGCAGGAGCAGCTGCTGGTCGCGCTTCTGAACGTCGGCCAGCATCGCGTTGAACTGATCGACCAGCTCGCCGATCTCGTCCTCGTCGCCAGGCGCCGCACGCACGTCGTAGCGGCCGCCGTCACGCACGGTCCGGGTCACCTCGATCAGCCGGCCGATGGGGCTGAAGATCAGGCGCGCGGTCTCGCGGGAGAGCACATAGGCGATCCAGAAGGCGCCAAAGAGTGTCGCGGCGGCCAGCAGCCCGAACCTCACGAGCTGCGTGGACATCTCGGTGGTATCTGACTCGACGACGATGGTGCCGATCACCTCGCCTTTGAAGGTCACGGGACGCCACACGCGCAGCACATGCTCGCTGAACTCAGCCGGCCCGCCGTGTGCAGCTGACGGGACGGCAATGCCAGGCTTGGATGAGTCCGCCAGATCTGGACGGTCGTAGTGCCCCACCAGCTTGCCCTCGTCGGTGATCAGCCAGGCGTGAAGGATGTGGATGTTGATAGCAGCCGCACCAAGCGTGTCGTGGGCGTCTTTCGCGTCGCCGAACGCCAGAGTTCCCGCGCTGTTGGTGGCGACACCGTCGGCCAGCATGGTGACGTCGCGCACGAGTCGCGCGCGCAGGTTTACGTAGTCATAGCCGGCGAAGACCGAGCAGGCGGCTACAAGCGTGACGCCGCTCGTGAAGAGGGCCGTGCTCGAAAGCTTGCGCGCCACGGACTGGCGCCGAAACCAGGTGCGGATCCTACTCGGCATGGGTGTCCCACAAAGTCGTGGCGGATGACCCCGCGCGCGCGGCCGAAATGTCGGCCGAGACGGTTCCGAGACAGAGAGCGGTCACTATGTAGTCCTCGGCCATGTCATGCGTGATACTGCAACGATACTCACCGGATCAGCAGCCGACCGCAGGGATCGGTACGCGACAAAGAAGGCAAGAGCGTTGCCACACCGGGCGCACCAGCGACGCACCCGCCCCACTGCTGTGATCCATGCCGGGGCAAGGCGGCGGCGCAAGCATTGAGCGTCTGCGCCTACGGCGGTGCGAAATCCTGGTCCCTACCCAACCCCTGATGAACGTTCGACGCGTCTGTCACGAGATTACGTTCTTGTCGAAGCGACTTACGATCTCGTCAGCGGGTGAAGTGAAAGCGCACTGTCAAAGAGTGAAGCGTACCTTTTAACGCGGCACAGGGTTTGCGGAACACCTTGCCGGTCGAAGGAGGCCACTTCCCTTGTTGCACAGTTCCAACCCTACCCCCGGCATGGCAGTCGATCGGCGAGAGTCACTTCGCCTGAAAGTCCGGGGGCGCCTCGAGGTTCGATTTGCCGGCAGTGAGACGCG
>JBDSZL010000070.1:0-13145 GCA_039925145.1 Vicinamibacterales bacterium
GGTCGGCTCCGGTATCGAGCGCACTCAAGCCCCCGGCGCCGCAACGGCTGCTCGATAACCGCCGGGTCCTCACCACGGTCGGCATGCTGCTCGTGGCGCTGCTCGTGGCGCTCTTCTGGGTGGCCAACCGCACAACGGACATCGCGCCCACGCTGCTGGCCGACGTGCTGCTGTACGCGCTGCTCGCGGTGGATCTGGCGCTGCTCGCCGCGCTGTCCTTCGTACTCGTCCGCAACCTGCTCAAGTTGTGGGTCGAGCGTCGTCAGGCAGCACCGTTCGCACGGTTCCGGGGCAAGCTGGTGGCCGCCCTGCTGGCCATGACGATCATCCCGGCCGTTCTTGTGCTCATCAGCGGCAGTCAGATCATCCGCGACAGCGCCGAACGCTGGTTCAGCGAGCCCGTCGATGACGTGCTCAGCGCCGCGCAGGACATCGCGCGACAGTACTATCGCGAGGCGCAGGAGGGCGTGGCATTGCGGGCGCGTCGCCTGGCGCGCACGATTCCCGCGGCATCGATTGGCGACGCCGACGCCGGCATCGTGACGTCGCTCGTCGAAGAGGAGCCCAAGACCATGCGCGACGGGATGGTCGAGGTCTACCGCTCGATCGCCGCGTCGGGCCGTCCGGCCGACGTCGCGTTTCTCGTGGCGGTGGGCTCGGCAGGGCTGCCGCAGGATCGGGTGCCGCCGTCGGCCGACCGCCTGGCCGCCCGCGCCGCAGCCTCGGGCCACGAAGAATCACAACAAGAAGACCTCGACGGCGGCGGCGTGCTGTTCCGGAGCGCTGCGCCAGTCTTCGATGCGGCCCACGCGGTGGTGGGCGCCGTCGTCGTTGCGCAGCACGTGTCTGCCGACATGCAGACGCGAGCGCTCCAAGCCACGGCCGCCTACGAGAGCTACCAGGGACTACGCGCGCTCAAGGGACCGATTCAGGGCATCTATCAGTCGATCTTTCTCGCCGTCAGCCTGTTGATCCTGATCAGCGCCACGTGGCTCGGGTTGTACCTCGCAAAGCGCATCACTCGCCCGGTGCAGCAGCTGGCCGAAGGCGCGCAGGCGATCGGCGCCGGCCAACTCGACTTCCGCATCGAGGCCGAGAGCGGCGACGAACTTGGAACGCTCGTCGAGTCGTTCAACATGATGGCGGCGGAGCTGCGAACGAGCCGCGAGAAGCTCGATCAGTCCCGCGGTGCCCTGGAGCGCAAGCACGTGGAGGTCGAGGCGCGTCGACGCTATATCGAGACGATTCTCGAGCGTGTCGCGACAGGTGTGATCTCGCTGGATGCTGACGGCCGAATCTCGACGGTGAATGGAGCGGCCGATCGGCTGCTTGGCCTCGGGCCGTCGAGCACGGCGCGCGAGGCCCGAGACGTCTTCGCACGCGAGGACCTGCGCCCATTGCTGCCGATGGTCGAGTCCACCCTGCGCACCGGCCCGGGTGCGGCCGTGCACGAGATCACGCTGGCGCGTGACGGCCGCGAAGTGCACCTGGCCGCCGCGGCGACCACGCTCATCGGCGACGATGGCCGTGCCGAAGGCGCGGTGCTAGTGCTCGATGACGTCACACCGCTGATCCGCGCGCAACGGGTGGCCGCCTGGCGCGACGTCGCGCGACGCCTGGCCCACGAGATCAAGAATCCGCTGACCCCCATCCAGCTCAGCGCCGAACGGATGAGACGCCACTTCAGCCAGGCGCCCGCGCAGACGCGAGCACTGGTGGTTGAGTGCACGGACGCCATTGTCACCGAGGTCGAAGCGCTCAAGAGCCTGGTGGATGAGTTCGCGCAGTTCGCGCGGCTGCGCGGACCGCGCATGTTACCGGCGAGTCTGAATGCGCTCGTGCAGGACACTCTGCAGCTCTACATCGGGGTGCTCCAGCAGGGCAGCCTCCGCGTGGTCACCAACTTCACATCGTCGCTACCGGCCGTCCGTCTCGATGCCGAGCAACTGCGGCAGGTCATCATCAATCTCATCGACAACGCGATGGAGGCGCTCGGCGGTCCGGCGGGGCCGACGCGGCCCGACGGACAGCCCCCGATCATCGCGATCTCGACGAGCCACGATACGCGCAACGCGCTGGTACGGCTCACGGTGGCTGACAATGGCCCCGGGGTGTCACCGGCGGATCGAGACAAGCTGTTCATGCCGTACTACTCCACCAAGGGCCGGGGCAGCGGACTCGGCCTGGCTATCGTGCGCCGTATCATCGTGGAGCACGGCGGCACGATTGAAGTCACCCCCGTCGCACCCACGGGCACGAAATTCACCCTCGAGCTGCCATGTCAACCATCCTGATCGTCGATGACGAAGCGGGTGTGCGGGCGTCGCTCGGTGGCGTGCTCCGTGACGAGGGCTACGGGGTCGATACGGTCGAGAGCGGCGAGGCGTGTCTCGAACAGGTCGCGCGGCGCGCCTACGAGCTGGTGCTGCTGGACGTGTGGCTGCCGGGCATCGACGGCCTGGTGACCCTCGAACGCCTGCGTGAACGGCGTGTGGACACGCAGGTCATCATGATCTCCGGTCATGCCAGCATCGAGTCGGCCGTGCGGGCGACCAAGCTCGGCGCCTACGATTTCATCGAGAAGCCGCTGTCGCTCGAGAAAACCGTACTGGCGGTGCGCAACGGCATTCGCCACCGTCAGCTCGAAGTCGAGAACCGGGCGCTCCGCGCTCGCGTAGACCGTCGGTTCCAGATGGTGGGGGAGAGCCACGCGATGCTACGCCTCCGGGAGCAGATCGGGATGGCCGCCCCAACCAACGGGCGCGTGCTGGTGCTCGGCGAGAACGGCACCGGCAAGGAGTTGGTCGCACGGCACATCCATCTGTTCAGCCACCGGCGCACAGCGCCGTTCGTGGAAGTGAACTGCGCGGCTCTGCCCGAGGAGTTAATCGAGTCGGAGCTGTTCGGCCACGTCAAAGGCGCATTCACAGGAGCGGTCCTGGATCGGCGGGGCAAGTTCGAGCTGGCGACCGGGGGCACGCTCTTCCTCGACGAGGTGGCCGACATGAGCTTGCGCATGCAGGCCAAGGTGCTCCGCGCCTTGCAGGAGCAGACCATCGAACCGGTCGGCGGTCAGGGCAGCACCCGCGTCGACGTGCGTGTGATCGCGGCCACGAACAAGGACCTCACGCAGGAGATCGACGCCGGTCGCTTCAGAGAAGATCTCTATTTCAGGCTCAACGTCATTCCGGTGCATGTCCCGCCGCTTCGTGAACGGGGCGACGATGTGCTGCGTCTGGCGGAACACTTCATGAAGGACTTCGCCCAGGAGTACGGGCGCCGGCCCAAGTCGCTGGCACCCGAGGCCGCCGAGGCGCTCCGGACGCACCACTGGCCCGGCAACGTGCGCGAATTGCGCAACGTCATCGAACGGCTGGTGATCATGGTGTCCGAAGACGTCATTGCCGCAAGTGCCATGTCGTTCCTGCTGCTGGCAGGCCGGCCCGCGACGCCGGTCTCGGCAGTCGTCACACCGCTGTTCGACGCGCGCGACGAATGGGAGCGCGCTTATATCCTCGCGACGCTGAGCCGCTACGAAGGCAACATCTCGCGAACGGCCGACGCTCTGGGCGTTGAGCGCAGCAATCTCTACAAGAAAATGAAAGGTCTGGGGATCGCTCCGGTTCGGGAGCGGGACGAGTGACGGAATCAGACGCCGAGTCCGGCAGCGCGCAACCGATCCTCGAGCACCTGCGACCCGAACCCGGCGAGCAGCAGCGTCTCCTGAGGATTGGGCGGTAGAGCCGCCTCGGGCACCAGACCGACGATTTCGCTCTCCAGGACGCGCACGCCCGCGCGTTCGGCCGCGGCGCGCACGCGTTCGAATGCCGCCAGCATCGACGTCGTTCTGAAGTTCGTCAGGTTCATGGTCACCTGCACCGCGTGACGATGGCGAAGCGGTACGCCGAGTGCCTTCACGCAGGGGAGCCCGCCCGAGCTCTCGCGCACATCGGCGGCGATTGCCTTCGCGATGTCGATCCGATCGGTGCCGAGATTCACGTTATAAGCGATGAGGGGCCACCGCGCGCCGATGATGGACGCGCCCGCGGAAGGATGCGGCCGGGCAGGTCCGAAGTCGGGTGCCCACTCGGGATCCTGCATACGCGCGGCGAGGGCCTCGAACCCGCCGCGACGGATCACTTCGAGACGCCGGCGCCCGGGGACGACGGCCGCTTCCTCATAGAGATAAATGGGAAGTGCGTGACGCGCCGCGACCTGCGCCGCAATAGCGCGTGCCAGCTCCACGCATTCCAGCATGCTCGTACTGCCAAGCGGTACGAACGGCACGACGTCGACAGCGCCCAACCTCGGGTGCACGCCGCGATGTTCGCGGAGATCGATCCTGTCGATCGCACGATCGAACAGAGCGAGCACCGCGGTCAACGTGCGCTGCCGATTGCCCGCCAGTGTGAGCACCGTCCGGTGATGCGCGGGATCGGAACTGACGTCGAGCAGGGAGGCGCCAGCCTGCGTGACCGCGTTGACGCAGGCGGCAATGACCTCCGTTCGAACGCCCTCGCTGATATTGGGAATCACCTCGATGATCGTCATGCGCGGCTACTGTAGCGCAGAGGCGCACTTCACTCCGGCGTGCGGATCCGAGCGGATCTGCCTGTACAGGAGCGCGTCAGGGCCGGTATAATCCGCCTGACCCCGGCATGCGTGAACCCCGACGAATCGAGTCCGCTGCAGCCACCGATCGCGACACCCGCGCCGAGGCGCTGCTGGTCTCCGGTCTCGATCGCTATTTCAGCGGTCAGTTCGAAGAAGCCATCCACCTCTGGACACGAGTCCTGTTCCTGGATCGATCGCACGCTCGCGCTCGCGCCTACATCGACCGCGCGCGCAATGCCATCGCCGAGCGCCAGCGCACCGCCGACGAGATGCTGCACATCGCCAACGATCTGCTCGACCGCGGCGACTTGGCCGAGGCGCTGCGCGTGCTGGGCCGATTGGATGCGGCGGGAGGCCCCGACGAGCGTGCCGCCGAATTGCGTGCCCGGATCGAGCGCCTGCAGCGTGCCCGCGCCTCCGACTCGGGCCCGAGCAGCGTTCGCACGAATGCCGTGCTCGACGCGGTGCCGGTCGCCACGCCCATCACGGCGGGAACGCTCGCGACGCGCATTCTCGCCGCGCTCACCGGCGGGGCCCTGCTCGTCGTCGCAGGTATCAGCCCCGCGGCACGCGACGTGCTGGGTCTCACGCCGGCGGTGACTCCACTCGTGATGCCGAACGCAACGGCCTCGTTCCCGGTGCTCTCCAGCTCCGATGTCGGGTTGGTGCGAGCTCGCACGCTCTACTCTCACGGACGGCTGGCCGAGGCCCTGCAGGCGCTCGATCGGGTCACCGACCCTCCCAGTCGGGCGCTGGCGAATCAGCTCCGAATCGAAATTCAGCAGCAGCTGCTGGCCCGAACGCCGACAACGCCTCGTGCCCCGGCGTCCCTCCCAGAATCAAGTGCAGGCCGACGATGAGATGTCCGAAGTGCCATTACCTCAGTTTTGAGCCCGAACCGCGGTGCCGTAACTGCGGCAACAGTCTCGACATCGACGAGCAGGTCGACCTCGCGATCAGCGGAACGTCCGAGCATCCACCGCTCGACCTCACCCTGCGTCCCGCCCCGATTGCGACGACAGGTGCGGATGTGCCACTGCAGCGGGCATCGCTAACGCCGTCCGGACCGTTCGACTCGACGCCGTCCGCTGGCATGGCGTCATCGATCTCGGCAGCGGCAGGCCCATCGGTCTCCGCGACCCCGCCGCCGACACCGCGAAAGAAGGAACCGCAGCGGCCAGTGCCAGCTCCCACGACCGAGCTGCCCTTGTTCATGAAGGGCTTGCCTGATTCACACGACGGGGGGGAGCACGGCGACGCGGACGCGCCGCTGGTCAAGCTGCCTTCCGAACCACGCCCGCCGCTGGCCGTCCGCATGAAGGCACCTGAAGCCCCTCCGCGCCGCCCGCCAGCCGACAGCGACCGCCGCGCGGCCTCCATCGATCGCGATCTGCTCGACGACCTGCAACGGCTGGAACACTACGAAAAGAATCAGACGGCCGCCGCGGAGCGCAAAGACTCGATCGCAGGCGAGCCAGAAGACGCGCCCGTCGCATCTGCGCGGGTAGCCGCGGCGGCGATTGACGCCGTGCTCTTGGCCGGGATGTGCGCGGCGATTCTGTGGATCACGCTGCGTTGGTGTGACCTGACGCCCGCGCAGATTCGGACGCTTCCGCTGGCGCCGACGCTCGCATTCCTCCTGCTGACGGTGGTCGGTTATCTGATGCTGTTCACCGCCGCGGGCGGACAGACCATCGGCAAGATGTTGTTGCACCTGCGGGTGGTTGCAGACGAAGCGTCGGCCGTGACATTGGGGCAGGCAGTTGGACGCGCCTGCATCGCCGTGCCATCGGTCCTCGCGCTGGGTGCGGGATTCATCCCCGCTCTCGTCGGAGAGGGACGCGCGCTTCACGACCGCATCGCCGGTACCCGGGTTATTCGGGCGTGAGGCGGCTCGGCGTCCTGCTGGCGACCGTCGGGGGCGTCGGCTATGTGCCTTTCGCCCCGGGGACGCTGGGCTCGGCTGTCGGCCTCGCAATCTACCTGCTGACACGCGGCTGGTCCGCGACTGGGCATGTCGCGCTGCTCGCCGCGATATCGCTGGCGGGTGTGTGGGCGGCAGGCGAGGCGGCGGCGTACTTTCAGGTGAAAGATCCGGGGCGGGTCGTCGTCGACGAGGTCGCGGGACAACTGCTGACGCTGCTGCTGCTCGATGTGGGGCTCGTGGGAGTTGGAATCGCGTTCCTGCTGTTCCGGCTGTTCGACATCGTGAAGCCGTGGCCCGCGCGCCAGTTCGAGCAGCTGCCCGGCGGCGTCGGCATCATGGCTGACGATCTCATGGCGGGCGTCTACGGCTGGGTCGTCATGCGCACTCTGATCTGGCTGATGCCCGCCAGTCTTTGACGCCGATGCCCGACCTTCATTCTGCCGAAATCATCGCCGTGGGCAGCGAGTTGCTCACGCCGCATCGCGTTGACACCAACTCGCTCTTCCTCACCGGCCGGCTGAACGAGCTCGGCATCGTCGTCCACGCTAAAACCGTCGTCGGCGACGACAGGGCAGACCTCGCTACCGCGGTGCGTGGCGCGTTATCGAGAGCCGACCTTGTGATCGCCACGGGCGGCCTGGGTCCGACCGACGACGACCTGACGCGGGATGTCGTGGCCCAGGTGCTCGGCCGAACGCTCGCCGAAGACCCTCAGATCGTGGAGGGGATGGTGGCGCGGTTCGCCCGGCGCGGCGTGGCGATGCCTGCCGTCAACCGGAAGCAAGCGCAGGTTCCGCAAGGAGCCGTCGTGCTGCCAAACTCCCGTGGCACAGCGCCGGGGCTGCTGCTCGAAACCGACGGTCGTTTCATCGTCCTGCTCCCCGGACCTCCACGGGAGATGCAGCCGATGTTCGACGAACAGGTTGCGCCGCGTCTTGCGGCGATGACCGCCGGCCGTCAGGTTCGCCGACGCGTGATCAAAATCACGGGACGATCCGAGTCGCAGGTCGAGGAGGTGGCCTATCCGATCTACTCGAGGCTCACCTCGCCCGTTGGTCCTGTCCAGACAACAATCCTGGCCTCGCCCGGGCAAATCGAGCTGCACCTGTCGGCCAGCGGGTCGGACGTGGTTGCCATCGACCGCACGCTCGCCGATGGCGTCGCGCAGCTCAGCGAGGCGCTCGGATCGATCGTCTTCAGCGTGGACGGCCGATCGCTCGAGACTGTGGTGGGCGATCTGTTACACGCACGGAGCCTTCACCTGGCCGTCGCCGAATCGTGCACCGGGGGTCTGCTGCTCGGACGTCTCACGGAAGTGCCCGGTAGTTCAGACTGGGTCGTGGGGGGAGTCGTCGCATACAGCAACAGCGTCAAGGTGCAGACGCTTGGCGTCGGCCACGATCTGCTGGAAGCACACGGCGCGGTCAGTGAGCCGGTAGCCCGCGCAATGGCAGAAGGTGTGCGCCTGCTCGGCGCGGACGTCGGCGCGAGCATCACGGGTATCGCGGGTCCGGGCGGTGGCAGTCCTGAGAAGCCGGTCGGCACGGTGGTTGTCGCCGTGGCGTACCGCGAGACGGTGGCTCGAACCTTTCTCTTTCCGGGCGACCGCGAGACCGTCCGGCGACACTCCACCTCCGCGGCGCTCGACATGATCCGGCGCAGCCTTCTCTAGCCGCGCGCTGTCCGTTCTAAGATCGACTGTTGCCTTCTCCCGTCGGACACGCTCTCGGCGCCGTGACCTGTGGCTGGATAGCCGCGAGACCGTACGCGACGTCGCGAGCGTTGCTGGTGCAAGCGGCCGTTCTCGCGGTCGTGGGGATGGCGCCCGATCTGGATCTACTCGTTCACCATCATCGGGCTCAAAGCCACAGCATCGGGGCTGCAGCCATCGTTGCGTCGATCGCGGCCTGGCAGCGTTGGCCCGTGGGCCCGCGCCGATGGCGAATCTGGTGCGCGGTGTTTCTGGCGTGGGCCAGTCATCCCTTGCTCGACGCGCTCGGCGAAGACACCGCCGTCCCACTCGGCGTCATGGCCTTCTGGCCTCTCACGCACGACTACTTCCTGACCCATTGGGACCTTTTCTCCCCGGTGTCGCGCAGCTGGCGGTCGCCAACCTTTGTCGCGTACAACACTCGTGCGTTAATCCGCGAAGTCGCGCTGCTCGGCCCCCTCGCCGCAGCGACCTGGTGGCTGCGCCGTTTCAGGAACAAGGACGGCGTCAATCATGGGGATCCACCCGCAGCACGATGAGGCTGCGCACAGCGCCGGTTCCGAGCAGCCCTGCCATGCGCTGCAGAATCATTGGGCGTGCGCGGACGATTTCGTGGCGCCACTCCTCCGACTTGGCGCGTACGGCCAACCGGCCGTCTTCCGACCAGGAAACCGACGCCGATCGGGCGAGTGCCGGCCCCGCGGCGATCTTCCAGGCGAACTCGACTTTCGCGGCCGTGAGAGGCTGCGCCTCCAGCAGAGTCCGGAGCGCGCGCGCCGCCGTGCGGTCGAGTGATTCCACGCACGAATTGTAACGTCGTACTATCGGCGCAATGCGCCTCCTCCTGGCTTCGGCCTCTGCTCGCCGCCTCGACCTGCTCACGGCTGCCGGTTTCACTTGCGACGTCGAGTCGATCGACATCGACGAACGACAGCGGCCGGACGAGTTGCCGGCGACGTACGTGAGACGGCTCGCGATCGAAAAGGCTTCCGCGATCGCGGAGCGTCACCCGTCGAAGGTCGTGCTCGCGGCAGACACGGCGGTGATCCTCGACGAGACCGTGTTCGGCAAGCCGGCAGACTCCGCCGACGCAGCACGCATGCTGAAGGCGCTCGCCGGCCGCCAGCACGAGGTGCTCACCGGAGTCGCCATCAGGCATGGCCACCGGCAACTCGACCATGTCGAGCGCACCTCCGTCTGGATGGCGGATCTGTCTCGCGAGCAGATCGACTGGTATGTGGCCAGCGGCGAGCCGATGGGGAAGGCGGGGGCCTATGCCATTCAGGGCCTGGCTGCACGGTTCATCCCCAGAATTGCCGGCTCGTACTCGAACGTGGTGGGACTCCCGGTGGCCGCTGTGGCGGCCATGCTCGCAGCGGTTGGCATCGACGGCGACGGGTGACGTTCTGCAGAGCGCGCCGTGCTTCCGGGACCATTCCCCGGAAGTCTTTGTTGTTACAGGAGTTGATTCGTTGGTACTCCGGCCGTATCCTGTTAGGTGGAGCCGCCTACACAATGTCCAAGAAATCCACGCGAGTCCTCGTCTCGGGACTGGTCCTCGGCGGAGCGTTCATGCTCCTCCTCGTTACGAGCATGCGGGGCAGTGCCCAGTACTTCAAGGAAGTGGACGAGGTGATGCCCGTGGCTGCCGAGTGGTACAACCGGCCACTGCAGTTGCACGGATTCGTGGTGCAGAACTCCATCATGCGACGCCCGGACACCTTGGACTACCAGTTTAAGGTGAAGAACGGGGAATCGGTCGTGCTGGCCAGCTACACAGGCGTGGTGCCCGACACCTTCAAGGACGGCGCGGAGGTTGTGTTGAAGGGGCGGCTGCACTCCGCCGGTTTCAATGTCGAGCCGGGCGGCGTGGTTGCGAAGTGCCCCTCGAAATACACACCCGCCGACGGCGCCAAGACAAACTTATCCACCTATCAGCCTCCGACGGCAGCCCCGCTTGAGGCCGTAACGGAAGGGATGGCGCGCTAGTGGCGGTGCTCGGCAGTTTTATTCTGCTGGCGGCATTCGTTCTGTCGAGCGGCGCCTTCGCTGCCTCGCTCGCCGGCGCCCGCCGGCGCAACACCCCGTTGATCGACGGCGGAATCGGACTGTTTCACACCGTGACGGCGCTGATGCTCGTCGGCTCGGCCGTCATGATTCACGCCTTCGTCACAGGCGACTACAGCATCAAATACGTTCAGCACTACTCGAACACGGCCCAGCCGCTGTTCTACAAACTGGCGTCGTACTGGGGCGGGCTCGACGGCTCCGTCATGTTCTGGGTGACCCTGCTCGCCACATTTGGCAGCGTGGCCGTCCTCGTCAACCGCCATCGCTATCGCGAGCTGATTCCCTGGGTCATCGCCACGCTTGCCACGGTCGAGATGTTCTTTCTCTTCCTGATGGTGATCCACAACAACCCGTTTCAGACCTTTCTCACCACCCATCCGACTGACGGGCAGGGACTCAACCCGCTGCTGCAGAACTACTGGATGGCCATTCATCCGCCGCTGCTCTATCTGGGCTTCACCGGCATGGCCATTCCGTTCGCGTTCGGCATCGCGGCCCTCGCCAGTGGACAACTCGACGATGCCTGGCTGAAGGCCGTGCGGCGCTGGACCATGATCTCGTGGTTGTTCTTGACCGTCGGGCTGACCTTGGGCGCGCGGTGGGCCTACGAGGAGCTCGGCTGGGGCGGGTACTGGGGATGGGATCCGGTCGAGAACGCCGGCCTGCTGCCCTGGTTCACGGCCACGGCGTTTCTGCACTCGGTCATGGTGCAGGAGCGGCGGGGGATGCTGAAGATCTGGAACGTGTCGCTCGTCATCGTCACGTTTTTCCTCACGATTTTCGGGACATTCATGACGCGCTCTGGCGTGGTGCAGTCGGTCCACGCGTTTGGCGAAGACCGCGAGCTCGCGTTGCTGTTCACGCTCTTCATGATCCTCACGCTGGTCGTGAGCTTCGGTCTTGTGATCTATCGGATGCCGCTATTGCGCTCCCGCAACGAGCTCGACTCATGGGTGTCGCGCGAGGCCGCGTTTCTGGCCAACAACTGGGTGCTGCTGTTCGCGGCGTTCTTCACCCTGTTCGCCACGATGTTTCCGACGCTCAGCGAGGCGGTTACCGGCGAGCGACTGACGGTCGCGGCGCCGTTCTTCAACAAGTGGCTGACACCGGTCGGGTTCACGCTGCTGTTTCTGACGGGGGTGGGCCCGCTACTCGCCTGGCGCAAGTCCTCGGTGGATAGTCTGCGCCATCAATTCCTGTGGCCCGTCGTCGTGGCGGGCAGCACGGTGGCGGCCACGATGCTGCTCGGTCGTGTGTTGGCCGTTGGCTCCGGCGGCGGCGGCGAAGCGCTGGGTATCCCGTTCTGGCCGTCGGGTCTCTGTTTTGCGCTCTGCGCATTCGTGCTGACCTCGATGGCGCAGGAGGTCATACGCGGTGCCTCCGTGCGCCAGCGTGCCACCGGCACCGACGTGTTCACAGCCGTGGTCGGACTGTTCGCGAGGTCGCGCCGTCGCTATGGCGGCTATATCGTCCACGTCGGCATCGTGCTCGCGTTCGTCGGCTTTGCCGGCAACGGATTCGAGCGCAATGAGACGGTGCTGCTCAAACCCGGCCAGCAGTTCGACGGCCTCGAGCCGTACCTCGTGAAGTACAACGCGCTGACGGTCACCCAGGATCCACAGAAGCAGATGGTGACGGCTGATCTCGAGATTCTGCGGGGCGGGAAACCCTTTGCGCGGATGTATCCGGCGCGCTGGTTCTTCACCGGCCGCGAGTCCGAGCCCACCACTGAAGTCGCGCTCAAGGGCAATCTCGGCGAAGACCTGTACATCGTCCTTGCGGGCTACAACGCGGGAGAACAGTCTGCCTCGTTCGCCATTCATGTGAACCCGCTGGTCAACTGGATCTGGTTGGGCGTCGCGATCATGTTCATCGGCACGATCACGGCCTTCCTGCCCGAGCGCGCCGTGGCATTTGCCACGAGCCGGGTGCCCGAGGGCGTGACCACTGGAACACTGCTCGTCTTCCTGATGGTGTCTGGCGGCGCGGTGGGACTTCGCGCCCAGCACATCGAGTCTGGCCAGAGCGTCGGGGCGATTCCCCGGTCGCCGCTCGAGCGCGACCTCGAGTCCAACATCGTATGCATGTGCGGCACGTGCGGCCGGCAGCGCATCGGGGAGTGCACCTGCACGGTCGCGGCCGAAATGCGCGAACAGGTGAGCAAACTTGTCGCCTCGGGCAAGGATCGCGAAGCGATCGTCCAGTACTTCGTCACCAAGTACGGCAGCCAGGAAGTGCTAGGGGCCCCTATTGACACGGGTTTCAACCGGCTCGCCTGGGGCGTTCCCTATGCAACCGGCATCGTTGGCATCGTGCTCGTCGGTGGCGTCGCGTTGCGGTGGTCACGGCGCCGCGCGTCATCACCAAAGTTGACCGGGCACACCGACGTCGGTCGCACCGACCTCGAGGATCGTCTTGATGATGAGCTCCGAGAGCTCGACTGAGCGCGGCCGTTCTGGCCGCGCCGACACCGGACTTCACCCCTGGCACTTCTTTCTGCTGCTCTCCATGGCAGCAGCAACCTGGGCCGTCGTCGTCGCAAGACACACGCAACCGGCCGCGCTCATTCTGATCAGCGCGGCGGTGATTGCGACGGGGCTGGTCGGCGCCGCCATGCACCACGCGGTCGCGGGGTTTCTGGGACTCACGCGAGACGAGAAGCGCCCGCTGCCCACTCGCGCCAGACAATCAATCGAGGCGGACAAGGCGCTGGTCCTGCGTTCTATCAAAGAGCTCGAGTTCGATCGCGCCATGGGCAAAGTGAACAACGCAGACTTCGCGGAGCTGGGCGGCCGGCTGCGCAGCCGTGCGCTGGCCCTGATG
>JBDSZL010000071.1:0-111424 GCA_039925145.1 Vicinamibacterales bacterium
GCCGCTCAACGACACACGCGACGGGCACACATCGCACAAGGCGGGCAGCCGCTCTGTCGCCCAGAAAGAAGCGGGATCCAGATATCCCGATCGCGCGGCACCGCACGCCAAGAAAGTGGCCGGAGCCTTTGGGGCCGAGCCGGGGGGCCCGCCCGAGCGCGACACGGCCCCCCACGGCAGGAGTCGGGACAGACACTGAGTCGGGGTTGTGGCTCCTGGTAGCGCGGCCCAGGCCTCGCTGCCAGGAGCCCGCCGGCCGGGCTCAGCGCGCCGTGTCACTCACGCCCGCTGACCGCACGAGCCCGTCGACGTTCTGGTCCAGCTGGGCAAGGCGGTGGGCCGAGTCAGACTCGAGGCGCTCTTCGGCCGGGCAGGAATAGTCGCCCGACACCGACCCGATCCGAAGCCCGCGTCGATGGGCGCACGCGAAGATGTACGGCCGCCATCCCCACCCGAGGTCCCGCGCCATGTGCGCGACGATCGGCACGAGACTGCGCCGCATCAGAAAGGGCCCGTACGTGTAGTCCAGCTGTTCACCCAGCACGTTGCCGCACAGCCGATTGAAGATCCGCTCCGTCTCCTGCTGAGCGGATGGAAATGTCTCGAAGCTGGCCAGCGAGCGGGACGCGAGCACAATGCCCAGATCAGGGTCGGCTGGAGCTCGATCGAGGAAATCGTCGAGGTGGTCGCGGAAGAATTCGTACTTGTCCGGTTCGGTGTACAGGATGAATTCTGCGCCCGACGCGGCGGCGCGATTGATACTCGCCTGCACCTGAAATACGAGGCCGCGCGGCTCTCCGAGGATGGCGACGTCTACGCGCTTCAAGGTGCGCAGCCCTTCGATCAGACTATCGGGCGACCCGCCATCGGTGACAAATACCCGGCGCGTCGTCGATGTCAGCTCACGCACGGACTTGAGCAGCCGTGCCTCTTCCCGGACATCGCGCGCCCAAGTGATGGTCGCCACAGCGAGATGACGCTTGTCCATGGGTTGATTCCCGGGTAATCAGCAAAGGGCGTACCCCCGCACGGCGGAGGCGCACTCCCAGGATTTCCTTCAGCCGCACTACACTTCGACCATGACACGGACGCGCCTCGAGGCGTTCAGCGACGGAGTGATCGCCATCCTCATCACGATCATGGTGCTCGAGCTCAAGGCACCGCACGGCCAGGACTGGCGGGCGCTCGAGCCGCTGGTGCCCACATTTCTAAGCTACGTGCTCAGCTTCGTCTACCTGGGCATCTATTGGAGCAATCACCACCACCTCTTCCAGGTCGTGCCGCGGGTGACTGGCGGCATCCTGCTCGCCAATCTGCATCTGCTCTTCTGGCTCTCCCTCGTGCCGTTCGTGACCGCATGGATGGGCGAGAATCACAATGCACCCGGACCGACGGCAGCCTACGGGGCGGTGATGCTCGCGGCGGCATTGTCGTTTACGCTGCTCACGATGACAATCGTACGCACGCAGGGCGCGCACTCGCCGTTGAAGGCGGCCGTCGGCCGCGATCGAAAGAGCCAGGTGTCACTGCTGCTCTACGCGCTCAGCATTCCCGCGGCCTTCGTGAATCAGTGGATCGCCGACGCGATTTTCGTCCTGGTCGCGTGTGCGTGGCTGCTACCAGACAGGCGCATCGAGGCGGTCGCCTCTGAGTGAAGCCGCCTTGCTCAGTCTGCGTCGAGCTTACCGATCCGGATCGCGTGTCGCCCGCCTTCGAACGGGGTAGACAGCCAGACGTCGACAGAGGCGAGCACCTGCGCGGCCGGCACGAGCCGCTCGCCGAAAGACAGCATATTGGCGTCGTTATGGGCGCTCGCCAGCCGTGCCGACTCCACGCTCCACGCGAGGGCACACCGAACCCCACGAGAGCGATTCGCCGCCATCGCTTCGCCATTGCCCGATCCGCCAAACACGACACCACGCGCGCAGTCTCGCGCCGCCACGGCTCGAGCCGCGAGCCGGACGAAGTCTGGATAGTCGACCGGTGCCTCGGAGTGCGTACCGAAGTCGATGACCTCGTGGCCGAGAGTGCGCAGATGATCGGAGACCATCTGCTTGTATCGAAAACCCGCGTGATCGGACGCCACCGCGATGCGCATGTATCAGCTCCACGCCGCTCGGTCGGCGCCCAGATTCTACAGGGCCACGCGCCCAAGACGGACCGCGCGAACCACTGGCTCCATCGACGTCAGGGCCACAGACTGTATTCGGCGGGCGTCGAAGGCAGGTGCTCGAATCCCAGCGCCTCGTAAGCCGGCACATGTTCCAGCGTGGGGCCCAGCACCGCAAGATCGTACCCAAGCGTGCGCGCCTCGAGCAGCGGCTGCTGCACCAGGGCCGTGCCAAGGCCCAGGCCGTGATACTCCTCTCGGACCGCGACGTTATGCACGCCGGCACCGCGTTGGCCCAGGAACAGCTGAGACACCCCGACAGGACGCCCACCTAGCCGCGCGAGATAGTGACGCAGGGGCTCGAACCGGTTCAGCCCCAGACTGGTGTAGAGATCCTCGCGTGGCGCCCGCGGCTCCTGGCGCGTCTCGGTCCAGATGTCCACCCACACGGCCAGGTCCTCGATTGACGTGACACGCTCGATGCTCAGCTCGGGCAGGTTTCTCATCCCTCTTGTGACCAGCACCACCGGCGCGGCCATCCGAATGCGCGGCGGCAACGGCGCGCACTCCAGCTGCTCGAGGCGATGGCCGAGATCGAGCGGGAGGCTTGTGTCATCGACGTGCCAGACAGCCGGTAGCTGGTGCATGCGAAACCGTTCCACCAGTAGCGGCACCTGCAAGTCAGCATCTTCTTCGGACAGGTGCGACCAGACCACGCCGTTGTAATCACGGCTCGGCACGCCGGTGATTACCCAGGTGATGTTATCTGCCCTATAGCTTTCGAGACCCGAACGGGTGCCGACGTATGCCAGCAGTTCCGCGTCGTTTTCTGCCTGAACGCGCGGCCACTCGTCTTTGTCCAGCATCCGAGGAGTGTACTCGCGGGGAGCCTGACACCGGCAGAAAACTGGCGCCGCACGCGGGGCGTTCTCAGGACGCGCCGGCGGCCGGGGCGACTAACGGGTGGATGTGGGTCGGACAGTGGAGCTCAGCCACCGCTTTGTCTCGGCGAGCGCAGCAGCAACTGCATTGGGATTGGTCGACTGCGGCGTCCGCCGGGCTGCCACGGCAGCCTCCGGCGTAATGGCGAGCAGCACACTCTCATCGAACGACGGATGAAACCGCCGCCAGTCCTCCACGGAGAGCGACGAGAAGTCTTTACCCTCGAAGTAGAGCTGGCGCACGATCCGGCCGCTGACTTCATGGGCAACGCGAAAGGGCAGACCGCGGCCCACCAGATAGTCGGCGACTTCGGTGGCCAGCAGCAGTCCGGACGCGGCGGCGTGCGCGGCCTCCGGCCGCAGCATCAGCGTTCGGACGACCGTCGCGACCACCTTTGCGCAGGAGACAACCGTGTCCTCTGCTTCGAACGCGATCGCTTTGTCCTCCTGCAAGTCCTTGTTGTAGCCCAGGGGCAGCCCTTTCATCGACGTGAGCCACCCCGAGAGCAGTCCGACGATCTTGCCGGACTTCCCCCGAACGAGCTCGAGCGGATCCGGGTTCTTCTTCTGCGGCATCAAGCTCGACCCTGTCGAGACCGAGTCGTGAATTTCGAAGAACCCGAACTCTTCGCTCGAAAACAGAATCAGATCTTCTGCGAGCCGGCTCATGTGGATCATGGTCATCGCGCACGCGTACAGGAACGAAGCCACGAAATCGCGGTCGCCGGACGCATCGATGCTGTTGGTCACCACACGGGAAAAGCCGAGCTCGGCGGCCAGAAACTCGACATCGATATCGTAGGCCGTTCCGGCAATGGCGCCAGAGCCGAGCGGCATGGCATCCGCCTCCTGCCGCGCGAACGTCAACCGCTCGACATCGCGCCTGAACGCCGCGGCGTGCGACAACAGCACGTGCGCGACCAGGACCGGCTGCGCGCGCCGGAGATGTGTGTAGGAGGGCATCACCGCGTGCCCGGCACTCTCGGCCTGATGCACGAAGGCCCCCACCAGCCCCGCCAGCGCATACTGCACGTGCGGAATCTGACGCCTCAGGTAGAGACGGAAATCGAGCGAGACCTGCTCGTTGCGCGAACGTCCCGTGTGAAGCCGTCGCCCCGGATCGCCGATGCGTTGCACGAGCTCGCGTTCGACGAACGAATGCACGTCCTCATCGTCTGCCTCCGTCAGGAGCGTCGGAGTGGCGCGCACGGCGTGACGGATGGTTTCGAGGCCCTCCGTAATCGCCCTGGCGTCGTCGGCAGTCAACACGCCCGCGGCCTCGAGCGCCTTCGCCCATGCGGTGCTGCCCGTGATGTCATCGTCGATCAGCCGACGATCGATCGGGAGCGACTTGCCGTGCGCAAACACTTCGGCATCGGGATCCGCATCGAAGCGGCCGGACCAGAGGGTGGACATAGACGATGGGACCTCGCGGCGGAAATGAGGGCGGGTGACGTCCGCGCTCACCCGCGCACTGGTAGGGGAGCCTGCTCGGTGATCGACCGCTCCTGATCGTACAGCGCGTATGGTGACTTGCGGCCCACCACGCGGTAGTCGCCCTTGAACAGCTTCAGGCGGATAGCCCCCGTGACGCGCTCCTGCACCTTGGCCACGAGGGTATCGATGGCCTCGCGCGTCGGGGTGTACCACAGGCCGCTGTAGACCAGATCGGCGTATTTGACGCCCAACTCCGATGCCAGCCGCGCCAGGTCGCGTGGCGTGACGTACTTCTGCAGCTCGCTGTGCGCCGCGTGCAGCAGCACGCCAGCGGGCGCCTCGTAGATCTCGCGCGACTTGGTGCCGCCGAGCCCGTTCTCGAGCATGTCGATGCGCCCGATACCGTGCGCACTCGCAATGGTCTCGATGCTGCTGATCAGCTCGACGAGGGAGAGGGACACACCGTTGATAGCAACCGGTACTCCGCGGTCGAACTCGACCTCGACATAGGCGGGCAGCGCGGGCGCCTCGGCGGGCGAACGGGTGAGCGTGTAGACATCCTCGGGCGGTTCCTGCCACGGATCGTCGAGCACGCCGCATTGGATGGAGCGCCCCCACAGGTTCACGTCCGTCGAGTACACGCTGCTCGCACTCACGGGCATCGGAATGCCCCGCTGCTTGGCCAGTGCGATCTTCTCGGCGCGTGTGACGTCCCAAAGCCCTAGCGGGGCCAGCACCTCGAGAGACGGCTCGAGGGTGCGGACTGCGAGATCGATGCGCGCCGCATCGTTGCCCTTTTCGGTGCCACACCCGTGCGCGACGGCCGTGGCGCCTTCGAGCCGCGCGATCTCCACCAGGTGCTTGGCGATGAGAGGACGACCAAGCGCGGTGGCCAACGGATAGCGATCCTCGTACACCGCTCCGGCCTGCAGCGCCGGGAGAATGAAGCGCCGCGCAAACTCGTCGCGCAGGTCGAGGACGTGGGCACGGGCGGCGCCAAGGGCGAGCGCGCGCTCTCGGGCGTCCTCGAGCTCTTTGCCCTGACCGAGATCCATCGTGACCGTGACGATCTCGGCGCCATACCTGTCGGCCAGCCAGGGAATGGCTACCGACGTATCGAGCCCACCTGAATACGCGAGAACAATCCGTTCCATCAGCCGAAGACCTTGCCCTTTCCGCTCTACGAGACCAGGTGCCCGGAAAGGCCCGGCTTGCGCAGCTGCATCATGTCCGTGAGGCGTGTCTCCACTTCGACGGCTGCATCCGCGCCTCGACACACCAAAAGAATGGTGTCATCGCCGGCAACAGTGCCGGCGACTTCAGGCATCTGAGCCCGGTCGATCCACTCGGCCAGCCCCTGCGCCTGACCCCGATCGGTCCGGAGCACAATCAACGGGTCGACCCGCTCCCATCCCCGCAGCAGAGAAGTCACAGCCCGCTTGAGCTGCTCCCCCGACGCGGGAGTACCGCGATCTACCCCAGGGCGCACGTAGGCGCCGTCACCCGCCCGCTTCACCAGCCCAATTTCCTTCAGGTCGCGCGACAGGGTTGCCTGCGTTGCGTCAATGCCGCGATCGCGGAGCCGCTGCCTCAGGATTTCCTGCGAGACGACCGGCTCTCGATCGATCACGTCGAGAATCTGGGATTGACGCCACGTCTTCATAAATATGCAGTTCGCTCGATGATTATACAGGAGCCTGAGGCGAGGGCAAGAGGCGATAAACCAACAGTAGCTTCGATTAGAGCGCCTTGACGGCTAGCTTGGCCCCGATGTATATGTATCTCTTCTAATGAATACGTATTCGTCGTCAGTACGCGTCGGGATCGCAGGTGCCACAGGCTACGCCGGCCAGGAGCTGGTGGGACTGCTCACGCGGCATCCATCCGTTCATATCGAGACCGCCATGTCCTCGTCGGCCGACTCGGCGGCCCGGCCGCTACCGCGGCTGGCGCGCGTCTGGAAGGGCAAGGTCGAACCGCTCGACCCCGATCGACTGGCAACGACGACCGACCTCGTCTTTCTTGCCGTGCCCGAAAAGGCAGCTGCCGAGCTGGCTCCCCCACTTCTGCAGGCCGGCGTTCGCGTCATCGACTTATCTGGGGCGTTCCGCATCCGCGATGCCGGCCAGCGCGCCAAGTGGTATCCGGCGACAGCCGGGCTTCCCGATGGGGTCGCCTACGGCCTGACCGAGCATTACCGCGCGGAAATCAGAAACGCGAAGCTTGTGGCTAATCCCGGCTGCTTCCCGACCGGCGTGCTGCTCGCCCTGCTGCCACTCGCAAAGGCCGGTCTGCTTCATCAGGCCTCTGGGGTCATCGTCGACGCCAAGTCCGGCATCTCGGGTGCGGGCCGCGCGGCGACCGACCGAACCCACTTCTCGGAAAATCATGGCTCGGTTTCCGCGTACGGCATCTTCAACCACCGGCACGTCGCCGAAATGGAACAGGAGCTCGTGGCCACGATCACCTTCGTTCCCCATCTCGTGCCGCTCGACCGCGGAATCCTCGAGACGATCTACGCCAGGGTCGAGGCCGGGACGACCGAGAAGATGATCGCCGACGTCTTCACCAGCGCCTACGCTCACGAGCCGTTCATTCGGCTTACCGCAGACGCGCTGCCCGAAATCAAGCACGTCGCCTGGACGAACTTCTGTGACATCGGCTGGAAGTTCGACGCGCACACTGGTCGTCTCGTCCTCGTGACATGCATCGACAACCTCGTCAAAGGTGCGGCCGGGCAGGCTGTTCAGAATTTCAACGTGGCGTGCGGATTCGACGAACGGACGGCGTTGATCTGATGCAGAAGCTGGTGCTCAAGCTCGGCGGCGAACTCCTCGAGACGGCGGATCAGCGCTTGCGCATCGCCGCCCTCGCCGCCGGAGTCGCGGCCAAACGTCCGCTTGTCATCATTCATGGCGGCGGCCGGGCCATCGACGCAGACCTGGCCAGGCGACAGATTGCACCGGAGAAGGTAGACGGCCTGCGGGTGACCGATGCTCAGACACTCGAAGCTGTCGTCGCCGTGCTTGCCGGCTCTGCCAACACCGAGTTGGTTGCCGCGCTCGTGGGCGCAGGCGTTCGCGCAGTAGGTCTCACCGGTGTCGATGCGGGCTTCGGGCGCTCGGAGCGGGCTGGGGCGCATCGCTCCACCACCGGCGATCTCGTGGACCTGGGCCTGGTTGGCGATCCTGTCGACATCGACCCGGCGCTCGTCGCGCTGCTCCTGTCGGCTGGCTACGTCCCGGTCGTTGCGAGTCTTGGCCTCGACACGGCGGGCGCCGGAATCCTGAACGTCAACGCAGATGTCATGGCCTGCCGACTGGCTGCCGCCCTCGGCAAAGCGGAGCTTGTCATTGCCGGAGGCACCGCCGGGGTGCTGTCGCGCGACGGCGCGTCCATCGCGCAACTGGACCTCGACGGCATGGACGAAGCGATTGCCACCGGCACAGCGACAGCAGGCATGGTGGCCAAGCTGTCGGCCTGCCGAACCGCCTTGCTCGCCGGCGTCTCGCCCATCCGCCTGATCGACGGACGCGTGCTCGACGGCGCACATTCAATCGCCGCCGCGCCAGGCACGACCCTCACCGCCGCAATCCCATCCGCACGCTGAGCTCACTCACGCTTCCACCCACTCAACAGGAAGGCACTGATGACGACGACCTCTTCTCCCGACGTGAAGGCGCTTGAATCCGAGCATGTGCTGCAGAACTACCGCCGCTTTCCGGTGGTGTTCGAGCGCGGGGAGGGCACGCGCCTGTTCGACACGGACGGACGGTCGTACCTGGACTTCCTGTCTGGCATCGGTGTGGCCTGCCTTGGCTATGGACATCCCGTGTTGACGGCGGCTCTCAGTCGTCAGGCCGCGACGTTACTGCACACCTCCAACCTGTATTTCAACCCGCTTCAGGGCGAGCTCGCGGCCAGGTTGTCGCAGCTGACGGGACTCGAACGCGCATTCTTCTGCAACAGCGGCACCGAGGCGATGGAGGGGTGTCTCAAGTTTGCGCGCAAGTACTGGCACGCCCAGGGACAGCCGCGCGCCAGGTTCGTCGCGCTGCATCACAGCTTTCACGGCCGGAGCATGGGTGCCCTGTCGGTCACCTGGGATGAGCACTACCGCACGCCCTTCGAGCCGCTCGTGCCCGGCGCTGTGTTCGCCACCTCCGACGATCCTGAGGCCATCGACGCGCTGATCGACGACACGACGGCTGCCGTCGTCGTGGAGCCGATTCGCGGAGAGGGTGGCGTGCGTCCTGTGCCGCCGGCACTCGCCAGTGTCATCACCGCCGCGTGCCGTCGCACTGGCGCGTTGCTCATCTCGGATGAAGTCCAGTCGGGCACCGGACGGACGGGGTCGTTTCTTCACAGCGGCGCCGTTGGACTCACGCCAGACCTGGTCGCCCTTGCCAAGGCACTCGGCGGTGGCGTGCCCGTGGGCGCCGTGCTCATGTCGAAGGCGGTCGCCGCATCGATCGCTCCGGGCGATCACGGCACGACCTATGGCGGCAACCTCCTGGCCTGCCGGGCTGCTCTCACGGTGCTGGACGCGTTGGCCGATGGACTCCAGGAGTCCATCACGCGCATGTCTTCCTATCTGTTCGACGGTCTCGCCGCAGTAGCGCGGCGGACTGGTGCCATCACCGAAATCCGGGGCGCGGGTCTGATCGCAGGTCTCGAGCTGGCGTCCGACGCGCTGCCCGTCGTCAACGCGGCGCTCGACCGGGGACTGATCATCAATCGCACCTCGGCCAACGTCATTCGACTGCTGCCGCCCTACATCATCACCGAGCGGGAGATCGACGAGGCGCTGGCGATCCTCGAAGAGAGCCTTCGGGTCGCTATCTGAGCGATGCGGAAAGGAGCACCCGCCGTGGACCCATTCATCATTCGCGATGCCACAGCTGACGACATCAAGCCCATTCACGCGTTGATCGCGGCACACCAGAGTGAGGGACATCTGCTGCCTCGCGAGCTGTCCGATGTGGAGCGTCGTGTCCGGCAGTTCGTGGTCTGCGACGCGGGCGGGAGGCTCTGCGGCTGTGCCGAGCTCACGCGCCTGTCTCCTGTCCTGGCCGAGGTTCGATCGCTCGTCGTCGCGCCAGAGTTCCGTCGATCCGGCGTCGCAGCGGCGCTGATCGAAGAGCTTCGACGACGCGCCACAGCGGCCGGATTCGAGACGCTATGCGCGCTGGCACACGACGCGCGCCTGTTCGTGCATCGCAACTTCTCGATCGTGCCGCACGCCTGGCTGCCAGAGAAGATCGCCAAGGACTGCGTCGGTTGCTCACTCTTCCGTCACTGTGGACAACATGCGATGCTGCTGCCCTTGAAACACGTCGGCCGCCAGAGGGCGGCACATATTCATCACCGCCAGGTGGCGGTCGCCTGAGCGGAGCGTGTCAGTGATCAGACTCGTAAATGGGGGAGTGACCGCCCCACGCGGCTTCGTCGCCGCAGGCGTGGCGGCTGGTATCAAGAAACGCCGCAACGACGCACCCGCAGCACTCGATCTCGCGCTCGTCGCCGCCGATGCGCCGGTGCCAGCCGCGGCCGTCTTCACCACGAACAAGGCCGTGGCCGCACCGGTCACCGTCTCGCGCGAGAACCTCACGCGCTCTGGCGGTCGTGTCAAGGCGATCGTGGTGAACAGCGGCTGCGCCAATGCTGCAACAGGCGCGGCCGGACTCGCCGTCGCGCGCGAGATGGCCGAGCTGACCGGCGATGCCGTCAGCTGCCCTCCAGAGCAGGTGCTCGTGGCTTCGACCGGGGTCATTGGGGTGCTGCTGGACATCCACAAGGTGCGCGCCGGCGTGGCGATGGCTGCCGCCGCCCTGAGCGTCAGCGGATCGGATGCCGCGACACTCGCGATCATGACGACCGACACGTTTCCAAAGTCGTGCGCTGCGGCAATCGATCTGCCAGAGGGCACGCTCACCGTCGGCGGCATGGCTAAGGGATCCGGCATGATCGAGCCACGCATGGCGACGATGCTGGGGTTTCTGACGACGGACGCAAAGGTGGAGCCGGCCGTCCTCGCGGCAGTGCTGCGTCGCGTGGTCGACGCAACGTTCAACGCGATCACCGTCGACGGCGAGTGCTCGACCAACGACTGCGTCTACGCGCTGGCGTCCGGCGAGTCCGGGATTTCCATCGATCGCGACGACGACCCGCAACTGCTCGAGCCCATGATGGAAGTGGCCGGGCGACTGGCGCGCGACATTGTCCGCGGAGGTGAAGGCGCCACCAAGCTGGTCACCGTCCGGGTGACTGGCGCCGCAACGCACGCCGACGCCTGGCTGGCCGTGCGCACCATCGCCAACTCTCCGCTTGTCAAAACGGCCATTCATGGCGGCGACCCCAATTGGGGGCGTCTCATCGCCGCTGCGGGCCGGTCGGGTGCCGCATTCAATCTCGATCGCGCGTCCGTTGCGATTGGATCCGTTCAGCTGCTCGTGGACGGCGCGCCGCACGATGAGCGCGCCGACGCAGCCGCCGTGGTGTTGCAGGCGGCAGAGGTGGAGATCTCGGTGGATCTCGGCACCGGCGGCACCCACACCGCCACGATGTGGACGTGCGATTTCAGCGCCGAATACGTTCGTATCAATGCGGAGTACCGCACGTGACGGCGCCCGCCCCGCCGGCGCCGCTCGTCAGCAAAGATTTCCTTTCGGTGCTGGATCTGACAGGGGCCGAGCTCGACACCCTGCTCGACCTGGCCCGCACGATGAAGCGCGACCGCGCGGCGGGCCGCCCTCTCACGACTGCGCTCGCCGGCAAGCACGTGGCGCTGCTGTTCGAAAAACCTTCGCTGCGGACACGCATCACCTTTGTGATCGCCGTCCGGGAGCTCGGCGGCGAAGTGATCGAACCGCCCCCGGATGTGATCTTCGGCGGCCGTGAAACGGTAGAAGACGTCGCCCGCAACCTCGAGCGTTGGGTCGAGGGAGTGGTCGTGCGCACGTACGCGCAGTCACGGCTGAACGCGTTTGCTGCCGCCGCGGCGCGCCTGCACGTCGTCAATGCGCTCACCAACGAAGAGCACCCGTGTCAGGCACTGGCCGACATGATGACGCTGCAGGAGCGGATCGGTTCGCTCGTCGGCCGCACCCTGACGTACGTCGGCGACGGCAACAACGTCGCCGCGTCGCTGGCGCACGCCGGGTCGATGCTGGGCCTGCAGATGCGCTTCGCCGCTCCTCCGGGTTTCGAGCTGCCAGCGCGCGTGCTCCAGGCATGCGCCCGCGTGGCGCGACACGGCTCCACGATCACCGTGACGAACGATCCGCTCGCTGCCGTGGAAGGCGCCGACGCCATTTACACCGATGTCTGGGCCTCGATGGGCCAGGAGCAGGAAGCCGCATCGCGCGCCAGGGTGTTCCAGCCGTTTCAGGTGAACCGGGACCTGATGCGCGCGGCTGCCCCGCATGCCACCTTCATGCACTGCCTTCCCGCGCACCGGGGCATCGAGGTCACCGACGAAGTGATGGACTCGCCGGCATCGTGTGTATTCGATCAGGCCGAGAACCGCCTTCATACACAGAAGGCGCTTCTCGTGCTGTTGATGGGCTGAAGCCACGCGCCGCGACCGGCCCGCACACTGCGCGATAATGCTCTGTGCAACACCGTTCCTCCACGCTGATCACCACGGTCATCTTCGACTTCGATGGCGTCCTGGCCGACACCGAAGGCCTGCATCTGCGCGCGTTCCAGGACATCTTCGCCACCCGCGGGTGGAACCTGGACGAGGCGGCGTACTTCGACCGCTACCTTGGCTGCGACGACCGGGGCCTCGTGGTCGCCTACGCACACGACCACGCGATCTCGCTGACCGATGCGGACATTCGCAGCATGGTCGACGCCAAGGCCCACGCCTTTGCCGGCTACATGGCCACCGGCGACGTGCTGTTCCGGGGCGCTCGCGATTGTGTGGCAGAACTCGCGGGCCGCTACTCGCTGGGAATCGCCTCGGGCGCGCTGCACGTCGAGATCGTCACCATCCTGCAGGCCGGCCGGCTGCTGGATGCCTTTCGCGTGATTGTCGGCGCCGACGACGTGGCGTCGTGCAAGCCGTCACCAGAGCCCTACCTGACGGCCGCCGCGCGGCTGGGCGTTGCGCCCAGCGCGTGTGTCGCGGTGGAAGATTCGGCCCCGGGTCTGCAGGCGGCCCAGGCCGCGGGGATGCGAACGATCGGCATGACCACAACCTCACCGCGTCATCTGCTTGCGGGTGCAGACCGCGTTATTGGCAGCCTGCAGGAGCTCTCGCCCGCGCTCATCGAAGCGCTTGGGACGGCACCGCGCCTGTGATAGCCTTTTGGGCAATGTTCGGGTTCCGCCGCGCGCATCTCCATCATCATCACGGTCACACGACCGCTCGGTGGATCTGCGCGTAGCGACCAGTTAGCCTCGCACCAAACGTAGCAGCCCCGCCGGTTCTGGTGGGGTGTTGTTTCCCCCCATCATGACCGCCGGGCCAAGGATGTTCCGGCATGGACTTCACGAAACTCGACGGCCTGATTCCCGCCGTCATCCAGGACGCGGACACGAACGAGGTCCTGATGGTCGGCTTCATGAACCACGAAGCCCTCCAGCTCACGCAGGCCACAGGGTTTGCGACCTTCTACTCGCGGACGCGGCAGAAACTCTGGATGAAGGGCGAGACGTCTGGCAATCGGCTTGCCGTTGTCGCACTCTTCACCGATTGCGACGACGACACGGTGCTGGTCAAGGTGCGGCGCCTGGGCCAGGGAGCCGTGTGTCACACGGGCGAACGCAGCTGTTTCTTCAGGGCGCTCGCGCCGACAGGATCGAACGATGAAGCTTAAGCTTGGACTGCCAAAGGGATCGTTACAGGATGCGACGCTTCACCTGTTCGCACGAGCCGGATTCAACATCTATGTGAGCTCTCGCTCCTACTACCCCACCATCGACGACCCCGAGATCGAATGCCTGTTGATACGCGCGCAGGAGATGGCACGGTACGTCGCAGACGGGGTCATCGACGCCGGCCTGACCGGGCTCGACTGGGTGGCTGAACACGCCACCGCGTCGGGAACACCAGACGGCGTCGTGCCCATCGCGGATCTCATCTACGCGAAGCAGAGCTTCGGGCGCGTGAAATGGGTGCTCGCGGTGCCGGACGACTCGCCGTTTCAGCGGCCGCAAGACCTGGCCGGCAAGACGATTGCCACCGAGCTTGTCCGCGTGACCGAAGCCTATTTTCGCCAGCACGGCGTGTCGGTCAACGTCGAGTTCTCCTGGGGGGCAACCGAGGTCAAGCCGCCGGTGCTGGCCGACGCGATTGTCGAGGTGACTGAAACCGGATCGTCGTTGCGCGCCAATCGGCTGCGCATCATCGACACGGTGCTCGAATCGAACACACAACTGGTGGCCAATCCACGCGCCCTGGCCGATGACTGGAAGCGGGTGAAGATTGAGAACATCGCGCTCCTCCTGCGGGCGGCGATCGAAGCCCAGGGACGGGTGGGGCTGATGCTCAACGTGACCCGCGAAAACCTGTCCACGATCCTGGGCCTGCTGCCCGCGCTCCAACGTCCCACCGTGTCGCCCTTGAGCGACGATGGGTGGGTGGCGGTGAATACGATCATCGAGGAGCGCACGGTTCGCGAGCTGATTCCGAAGCTCAAGGCCGCGAGTGCGAGCGGCATCGTCGAGTACCCCCTCAACAAGATCGTGTTGTGATGCGCATTATCGACTCGACCGATCGTGAGGCCGTGGCCCGACTGGCCTCGCGCGACGAAGCCAGAAACCGAAAGGTGGAGCGCGAAGCGGCGACCATCATCAACGATGTGCGCCGGCAGGGTGATGCCGGCCTCATCGCCTGGACGCAAAAGCTCGACAATCCAAGGTTCTCGCGCGTCGCGCCGGTGAGCAAGGCCGAGTTGCGACGTGGCTGGGAGCAGACACCGGTCGACGTCCGCAAGGCATTGAAGCTGGCCGCCAACAACCTGACCAAAGTCGCGAGCAAGCAGGTGCCGCGTGACTTCGTGGTTCGTGTTGGGCCCGGGCATCGGGTCGAGCAGCGGGTGCAGCCGCTCGGCCGCGTCGGATGCTACGTGCCAGCCGGTCGTCACCCGCTGCCGTCCACGCTGCTGATGACGGTCGTGCCCGCCCGCGTCGCCGGTGTGCGCGACATCGTCGTCGTCTGCCCCCGCCCGGCCCCGGTCGTCATGTGCGCGGCCCTCGAAGCGGGGGTCACAGCGGTGTTTGCGATCGGGGGCGCCCAGGCGATCGGCGCGCTCGCTTATGGGACCGAGTCGATCGCGCGGGTCGACAAGATCGTGGGGCCCGGCAATGCGTGGGTGGCCGCCGCCAAGGCGCTCGTCTCCGCCGACTGCGCCATCGATCTACACGCCGGGCCGAGCGAGATCGTGCTGCATTCTGACGTCGGCAACCCGGAGTGGATCGCGGCCGATCTCATTGCCCAGGCCGAGCACGATCCGGCCGCGCGGGCGATCTTCGTCACGACGAAGCGGCGCCTTGCGGATCTCGTGTCGCACGCGGTAGATCGGCAGATGCCGTCCAAGGGCCCGGCCGGAGTGTCGATCGCGCAGAACGGCGCGATCCTGCTGGCGCGGAGCAAGCGCGAAGCGATTGCGCTCGTCAATCAGCTGGCGCCGGAGCACCTCGTCATCGACTCTGGTGCCGATGTGAATGCGTACACGGCGGCCGGGACAATCTTCGTTGGTCCGTGGAGTGCGCAGGCAGCGGGCGATTACTGCACGGGATCCAACCACGTGCTGCCAACCGGCGGGGCCGCGCGGTTTCGAGGGGGCCTGAGCGCTTCCGATTTCGTGCGCGTGTTTTCGGTGCAGACGCTCGACAAGGCCGCGATTGCATCAATCGGGCCGTCGGCCGTCGCATTGGCCGAAGCGGAGGGCCTGACGGCGCATGCCGGCTCGATCAGGATGCGGTTATGACCTGCGCGTCTCCCGGGTTGAACGGCCCGCGGCTCCGGCTTCACTACAACGAGAACACCGCCGGCTGCTCGCCAATGGTGATCGCCGCCCTGCAGGCGTTGACGCCGCAGGAGATTGCGTCGTACCCGGACGTCACGCCCTTCACCGCGCGGGCGGCGCGGCATTTGAACGTGCCGCCGGACCGTGTCCAACTGATCAACGGGCTCGACGAGGGCATTCAGGTGGTCACGACATGGGCCCAACGAAACTCGGTAACAAACCAGCCGCCGGTGATGGTTCTTCCCGAGCCGGCGTTCGAGATGTATGCCGAGTTCGGCCGGATGGCCGGCGCACATCTGATTTCGATTCCGCCAGAAGCAGGGTTCAGGTTTCCGCTCGAGGCGGTGCTGGCGACCATCGATGCCGCCACGCGCGTGGTGTTTCTGACCGATCCCAACAACCCGACCGGCCTGGGAATCCCCGAAGGATGCGTCGAGACCATCGCCTCGGCCGCGCCCGGGGCCCTTGTGTTCGTTGACGAAGCCTACGCGGATTTCAGCGGCCGCACCTTGATTGGGCCCTTGCTCGATCGGAGACCGAATGTCGTCATCGGTCGCACGTTCGCGAAGGGACATGGACTGGCGGGCCTGCGCATCGGCGCACTGGTGGCGCATGAGGACACCCTGGCCGGGCTGAGATCGCTGCTGCCGCCGTTCAATGTCAACATCTGCGCGCTACGAGGCATGGCTGCCGCGCTGGACGATCCGGAGTACCTCGCGTGGTATGTCGCGCAGACCGCCGCGTCGCGGCAGCTGGTATACGCCTTCTGCGAACGTCACGGTTTGGGTTACTGGCCAAGCGAGGCCAACTTCGTGCTCATCTGCGTGGGCTCGAGGGCCGGCAGCCTCGCGGATCGCCTTGAAGCAAGTGGCATCAGCGTGCGCGACAAGTCCAACGCACCAGGCTGCGAAGGATGCATCCGGCTCACGGCGGGTGTCGTGGCTCACACGAATGCGGCGATTGCCGCCATGGAGGAGATCCTTGCGTCGCGCGACCATTGATCGGCAGACGACCGAAACCCAGATCACGCTCACGCTGAACCTCGACGGACGCGGCCGGTACGACGTGCGCACCGGCATTCGTTTCCTGGATCACATGCTCGAGTTGTTCACGCGGCACGGTGGGTTCGACCTCACGCTGAAAGCGACAGGCGACCTCGATGTCGACGCCCATCACACCGTTGAGGACGTGGGCATCGCGCTCGGCGAGGCCGTGCTGGAGGCTGTCGGCACCAAGCGGGGGATCAACCGGGCGGGCTACTTCGTGATGCCGATGGACGAGACGCTGGCCGTGGCGGCCATCGACCTCTCCGGGCGGCCGTTCCCTGTGGTGGATCTGAAGAAGGTGCGCGCGGCACGTGTTGGCGATCTGCCCACCGAGCTCGTACAGGATTTCTTCGAGGGATTCGCCAACGCGGCGCGCGCCAACGTCCATCTGAAGGTGCTGTACGGCCGATCGAGCCACCATCAGATCGAGGCTGTGTTCAAAGCCTTCGCGCGTGCGCTTCGCGTCGCCTGCTCGAAGGACAAGCGTCTGGCGCGCACGCTGCCCTCGACCAAGGGGCTCCTGTGAACGTCGCGCTCATCGACTACGGAGCCGGGAATCTCACGTCTGTCATCAAGGGGCTCGAAACCGTGGGCGCCACGGTGAACCTGGTGTCGAATCCCGCAGCCATTGAGCAGGCACCGGCCATCGTGATTCCCGGTGTCGGCCACTTCTCGGCCACGGCTTCGCTCGGCCGTGCACCATGGCTCGCCGCCATCAAAGGTGCGATTGCTCGCGGTGTGCCGCTTCTCGGCATCTGCCTGGGACTGCAGTGGCTGTTCGACGGCAGCGCCGAGTCGCCCGAGACAGCTGGGCTCGGCTTGATCCCGGGGCGCTGCTTCAGGCTCGAAGGCGACGTGAAGGTACCGCACGTCGGATGGAACACGCTCGAGCGGACCGCTCGGCCATCGCGGTTGCTCGCCGACGTTCCGGATGGCGCGTCCGCATACTTCACACACTCGTACGCGGCTCCGACGGTTGACGCCACAGTCGCGACCACGACGCACGCCATGTCGTTTTCTGCCGCTGTGGAACGTGACCTGGTGTTTGGCGTCCAGTTTCATCCGGAGAAATCTGGAACGACGGGCCTCACGATGCTCGCCAACTTCATGCGGGTTGCCGCCGAGGCGCGCTGAGATGCTGGCAAAGCGCCTGATCGCCTGCCTCGACGTCAGAAACGGGTGCGTTGTGAAAGGCGTCAACTTCGAAGGCCTCCGGCAGGCGGGTGATCCGGCCGAGTTGGCGACGCGCTACAACCAAGAGGGCATCGACGAGCTCACGGTCCTCGACGTCACTGCCACGCTCGAGGGCCGGCGCGCCCTCGTCGAGACCATCCGGCAGGTGTCGCGTCAGATTTTCATCCCTCTTGCAGTAGGGGGCGGCATCAGATCAGTGGATGATGCCCGCGCCGTGATCGACGCCGGTGCCGATAAAGTGAGCCTCAACAGCGCGGCCCTCGAGAATCCCGCGATCGTCACCGAGGTCGCGCAGATCTACGGGAGCCAGGCCGTGATCGTCGCAATCGACGCGAAGCGGGCGGACGGCCGGTTCGAGGTCTTCGGCCGAAGCGGCACGAGCCGCGAGCCGCGCGAAGCCGTGGCCTGGGCCCGCGAAGCCGAACAGCGGGGCGCCGGCGAGATTCTACTGACTTCCATCGACCGCGACGGGACACGCAGCGGTTTCGATTGCGAGCTCACGGCACAGGTGAGCCGCGCCGTGCAGATTCCCGTCATAGCGTCAGGCGGCGCAGGTCTGCCCGAGCACTTTCTCGATGTCTTCTCCGCGGGCCGTGCCGATGCGGCGCTGGCCGCCTCCATCTTCCACTTCTCCGAACACGCCGTGCGCGACCTGAAGGTCTTTCTGGCTGACCGCGGCGTGCCAATGCGTCTCGACTGGTAAACGAACCGTGCTTATTCCTTCAATCGATCTCATGGGCGGCCGCGTGGTGCAGTTGCAGCAGGGCGAGCGCCTCGCTCTGGAATCCGACGACGTGGATGGCTGGGTTCAAAAGTTCTCGGGCTTCCAGATCGTGCAGCTGATTGACCTGGACGCCGCAATGGGCCGGCCGGCCAACGACGACCTCGTCCGCTCCATCGCGAGCCGTCTGCCCTGCCAGGTGGGCGGCGGCGTGCGATCGATCGAGCGCGCGCAGGAGTTGCTCGATGCTGGCGCGAGACGGGTCATCCTGGGGTCGTCGCTCTTCAACGACCGCGGCGTCAATCGCGCCCGGGCCGAGGCCTTCGCCGAAGTGCTCAATCGTGACGTGCTGATTGGCGCCATCGACAGCCGTGCCGGCAAGGTCGTGATTCACGGGTGGAAGACGCCGCTCACGATCACGCCCGAGGATGCGGCGCGCGCCCTCGAGCCGTTCGTCGGTGGCCTGCTCTACACGCACGTGGACACCGAGGGGATGATGACGGGCCTGAACCTCGACGCCGTCAAGTCGGTGCAGGCCGCAAGCCGTCTGCGTCTCATCGCCGCCGGAGGCATCAGGACGCGCGAGGAGATCGACACGCTGCACCAGCTGGGCATCGACGCGGTGGTGGGGATGGCGATCTACACGGGCGCGATCGAGATCAGACCGTGAGCCGCCGATGAAGATCGTCCTCGCCGGTGGGTCGGGCTTCCTCGGACAGATGCTCGCGCGCGACCTGGCCGCCAACGCGCACGACGTGGTGATCCTGAGCCGAGAAAACCCGACGCAGCCCGGACCGCCCGCCATCCGCCAAGTGGTCTGGCGTCCGGATGGCAGCGCCGGCGAGTGGGCCTCGGCGCTGGATGGCAGCGACGCAGTCGTCAATCTGGCCGGCGCCGGCATCGCGGACAAGCGCTGGACCGCGGCGCGCAAACAAATGCTCCTCACCAGCCGCGTCCAGAGCACGCGCAGCCTGCTCGCCGCAATCGATCGCGTGCGCGCCAGGCCGGCGGTGTTCATTCAGAACTGTGGAATCGGCTACTACGGAACGGCGCGCGGCTCCGAGCCGGTCGACGAACGCGACCGCCCGGGCAACGACTTCCTCGCGCGACTGTGCGTGGACTGGGAGGCCGCCGCGGCGCCCATCGCGTCGCTCGGCTGCCGCCTCGTCTACCTCCGCACGGGAGTCGTGCTCGCGGCCAACGGCGGCGCGCTCCCCAAGATGACCCTGCCGTTCCGCTTCTTCGCCGGTGGTCCCCTCGGGTCAGGGCAGCAGTATCTGTCGTGGATTCACATCGAGGACTGGCTGAGCATGATGGCGTGGTCGCTCGCGAACGGCGCCCTCTCGGGCCCCGTGAACGCCACATCACCCTCTCCTGTGACGAACAGCGACTTCTCACGCGCGATTGGCGCCGCGCTCCACCGCCCGAGCCTGCTGCCCGTCCCCGGCTTCGTGCTGAAGATCCTCGTCGGCGAACTGGCCGATGCTGCGCTGCTCGGCGGTCAGCGCGCGCTACCGCGTTCTGCGCAACGGGAGGGGTTCGTCTTCAAGCACCCACAGGTGGGCGAGGCCCTGCGGTCGCTGCTCTCCTGACAGAAGCGAACGTGCCTCTGTCGCGCTCCCTCACACCACACGGGGAGCCCACCTGCGCTTCCACCAGTCCAGGGCGCCATCAACAACGCGATTTTCGCCGCGACCGGCAAGCGGATTCGGAGCCTCCCCATGGCCAAACAGGGTTTCAGCGGGGCCTGATCGACCCTGGTCTCCGCGGCTGCGGCGCACGCCCGCACTCGCCATTCGCGCTCACTCCCTATAATGGTGAGAGGGGGCCGCGATGCACATCACCATGGTGAAGAAACGAATGGCCGATGGGTCCGAGTGCCGCAAGTGCGTCGAGGCCACGGAACATCTGCAGTCGCGGGGTCTCTGGGACCGCATCGACGATATCGTGTGGGCGCACGAGAACGATCCGATGAGCCCGGGCATGAAGATGGGTGAGGACCTGGGCGTCGAGCGCGCTCCGTTCTTTCTCGTCCGTGAGGGTACCGGCGAGTCGATCTATACGAGCGTGCTGCAACTCGTCAGGGAGCGACTCGGCCAGACCGTCAGCGTTCGAGAGCAGGTGCTGGCGATCGACCCGGACGACATCGGCGGAATCTAGCAGGGCGGGCACCGGTCCACCCCGTGCCTGCCCGCCTTTCCTGGCCCGGCTAACGCCTGCGGCTCGACTTGGGAGTCCGTGGCTTCGAGCCCCTCGCCATTTCCCGGCCCCTGCCGGCGCCCGCCGATTTCGCTCGCCCGCTCGGTTTCGACTTACGCCGCGCGACGCTCGCGCCGGCAGATCGACCGGCGCTCTTCGCGGCGGCGCGTGTCTTGCTGGCTGACGTTCGGGAAGACCCGCCACTCTTGCGCGCGCGACCGTTGCCACCAGGGGCGCGAGACGATTCGCGCCGGCCGGAGTCACCGGAACGCGACACCAGCTTGTTGAAGTTGCTCGGCTGTCCGGTCGACGTCCGGTCCTGCACCAGCAGGGCGAGATTGTTGTCGTCGAAGGCCTTGAACCATTGCTCCCAGGAGATCGGCTCCAAGGTGTCCTCGCCGGAGAACCCCGGAAAGTCGAGACGGATCATCCCGGGATCTCCCTCGGTTCCCGTCTGCTTCACACAGGCGGGCTGAGCCTGTCGCTCCTCGGCCCACCTGCGAATCTGATCGTGGTCAGTGAGTGGCTGTGCTGATGCCATGCGGGTCTCCTTGTGCCGTGCGCGCGAACGTACGTACGAGTGAGTTGGACTGGAGAGGAATCAGATTAAAGCGGCAAGGCCTCTGTCGCGCACAATTTCTTCGCGGCGGACGTTCACCGTGGGCCTGCGGTGGCGCTACGGACGCGACTGATACCCGTTAGCGCGCCCCGGGGTCTACTTGACGTTGCCGGCGTGCAGGCCGCACTCTTTGCGCGTTTCTTCTTCCCACCACCAGCGTCCCTCGCGCTCGTGCTGACCTGGGTTCACGGGTCGCGTGCAGGGCTCACAGCCGATTGAGACGAATCCGCGGTCGTGCAGCGTGTTGTACGGCACATCGTGCTCGCGGATATAGGCCCACACCTGTTTCGATGTCCAGAGGCTGAGCGGGTTGAACTTCACGAGCGGCCGGTCGGCCGTCCCGAACGTGCGATCGAGCTGAACAACGGGAATTTCGGCCCTGGTACCGGGACTCTGATCTTTACGTTGACCGGTGACCCACGCGCGATACGGATGGAGGGCGCGGACCAGGGGCTCGACCTTGCGGATGCCGCAGCACTCCTTGTGACCGTCGCGATAGAACGAGAACAGCCCCTTCTCGCGGACCATGCCCTGCACCGATTCAGGCTGCGGAAACATGGCATCGATTTGAATGCCGTAGTGGTCGCGGACCTTCTCGATGAACTGATAGGTCTCGGCATGGAGACGTCCGGTATCGAGCGTGAACACCCGGAATGCCCCACCCAGCTTGGCCGCCATGTCGATCAGGACCACGTCTTCGGCCCCACTGAAGGAAATCGCGATGTTCGACGCGTAGTCGCGCAACGCCAGCCCCAGTATTTCCTGCGGTTCCTTCGTCGCGTATTCGGCCGCCACAGCCGGGATGTTCGTCGCGTCAAGCGCCATTACACGCCCCTCGATGTGTCACACATTGAACTTGAACAGCATCACGTCGCCGTCCGCGACGACGTATTCCTTGCCTTCCATCCGGTACAGGCCCTTTTCGCGCGCAGCCGCCACCGATCCACACCGCACGAGATCGTCGTAGGCGACCGTCTCGGCCTTGATGAACCCGCGCTCGAAGTCGGTGTGAATCACCCCGGCGGCCTGCGGCGCCGTGTCGCCCGCGTGAATGGTCCAGGCGCGCACTTCCTTCTCACCGGCCGTGAAGTAGGTGCGCAGCCCCAGCAGATGAAACGTCGCGCGGATGAGCTGGCCGATACCGCTTTCCTTCACGCCCAGCTCCTGCAGAAATGCCTCGGCTTCATCAGGCGCCAGATCCACCAGGTCGCTTTCTATCTGCGCGCTGATGACCACGGCTTCGCACGCCAGGTGCGTCTTCACGTAGTCGCGCACCTGCACCACGAGTGGATTGACGTCTGCCGTGTAGAGGTCCGATTCCTTCACGTTACACGCAAAGATGGTCGGCTTGGACGTGAGGAGAAACAGCGCCCGCGCCAGCTCCATCTCCTCTGGAGTCAGCGGCACGCTCAGCGCCGGCTTGCCGGCATCGAGGACCGGCTCGATCTTCGCCAGCAGCGCGTCCTCGGCAATCGCCGCCTTGTCCCCGCGCTTCGCATCCTTGGCCAGCCGCTCGCGCCGTTTCTTCACCGAGTCCAGGTCAGCCAACATCAACTCGGTGTTGATCACCTCGATGTCGCGCACCGGGTCTACGCCACCGGCGACATGGTGCACGTCCTCGTCCTCGAAACAGCGGACGACCTGCACAATGGCGTCGACTTCGCGGATGTGCGTGAGGAACTTGTTGCCGAGCCCCTCGCCCTGGCTCGCCCCCTTCACCAACCCGGCGATGTCCACGAACTCGACCGCAGCGGGAATGACGACGTTGGTCTTCGCAATTCGCTGCAGCTCCGCCAACCGCGAGTCGGGGACGGTGACGATGCCGACGTTCGGGTCGATCGTGCAGAAGGGGTAGTTGGCCGCCTCGGCTTTTCGAGTGCGGGTGATGGCGTTGAACAATGTGGACTTGCCCACGTTGGGCAAGCCGACGATTCCAGCTCTGAGCATGATGGTCTTGGGGGATGCGGGCGCGTGTCGCGCGGCTCTGTTGATTATCGCAGAAAGGGCGAGCGGGTGGCCTGTCGCTGGCGGCAGGGCGGCGAGCCTCAGAACTGGAAGTAGATGAAATCCAGCGACGTCCGGCTGCGAAACACGAGGAGCGTCGCCAGCAACACGCCGCACAGCACCGCCTGCGCCGCCACCCAGCCCCACCGCTGGGGTGGCGCTTTGACGGTCCGCGCTGGGGCTGTGCGCAGTTCCTCCCATGCGCCGTGCACCCACAGCGGCAACGAGTAGGCAGCCGCCGTGAGCAGAAGATAGATCCCGGTCTGACGCTGCAGCGTGGTGCTCGCCCACGGCGACAGCGTGAGGTCGTGCAGAAGAAAACGAATGTCCGTCTCCCGGAACATCAACCAGCCGACCTCGACCAGTACGAACATCCCGACGATTCTCAGTGGTGTCAGCACTCGAAGCATGAGCGTGGACGTCACCGGCCAGCGGCCAAAGAGCCGCGCAGCCACGAGCAGGACCCCGTGATACAGCCCCCACAGCACGTAGTTCCAGCTCGCGCCGTGCCAGAGGCCTGACAGGAGAAACGTCACCAGCACGTTCCTCGCGGTGAACCACCGCCCGCGCCGGGAGCCCCCGAGCGGGATGTACACGTAATCGCGAAACCACGACGACAGCGAGATGTGCCACCGCCGCCAGAAATCGACTGGGCCGCGCGCGAAGTAGGGATGATGGAAGTTGCGCATCAGGTCGAAACCGAACCAGCGGGCTGTCCCTCGAGCGATGTCACTGTAGGCCGAGAAGTCGGCGTAGATCTGGATGCCGAAGGCAAACACTCCCGCCCACAGCACCTCGAACGACGGGTCCTTCAGTCCGAAGACCTTGTTCGCGATGATGCCGACGTTGTCCGCGATCACGAGCTTCTTGAAATATCCCCACACCATCAACACGGTCGCCTCTCGCGCGGCGACCCAGGAGAACACCCGCGGCTGCTCAACCTGTGGCAGCAGACGCGAGGCGCGCTCGATGGGCCCGGCGACGAGCTGCGGGAAGAAGCAGACGAACGCGGCAAAGTCGAAGAAGCTTCGGCGGGCCGTCAGCGTGCCTCGGTAGACGTCGATGGTGTAGCTGAGCTCCTGGAATGTGTAGAACGACACGCCTACCGGCAGCACCACAGCGAGTGTGGTGCGCGGCACGTCGAGTCCCGCCAGCGTGAGCGCGGCATGCACGTTCTCAGCGAAGAAGTTGAAATACTTGAAGAATCCGAGCATCCCGAGGTTGGCTGCCAGGCTCAGTCCCAGAAACAGCCGACGCTTCTCCGGCCAGTCGGCCATCCCCCGGCCGGCCCAGTAGTCGGCCACCGTCGTCGCAAATACGAGCGTCACGAACCAGGGGTGAACGTAGCCGTAGAAGACGTAACTGGCGGCGACGAGCCAGAGGTTCTGCGCCCTCCGCGGCAGCCGCCAGTACACGGTGACGACGATCAGAAAGAACGCGGCAAAGTCGAGGCTGTGAAAGATCATCGCGAAGCGCCTGCCAGCCGCTTCGCGAACAGGTCCGTGTACCGCGGTATCTCCTCATCCAGGATGTGATCCCCATCGTCGTACCGCAGCGTCGCGAGCTCGTGCACATCGCGATCGTCGAGGTAGAGAGCCCCCTGTGACTGCAGATAATCCCGGAGACTGCGCACGTACTGCCGGAGTCTGGAGCTCTCGCGTGGGGGAAACCCACGATCGGGTCGCCGGAGGACGCGAACGAAGGCGAGCTGAATGCCACTGGCTCTGGCGAGCTCGAGCATCGCGGGGAGCACCGAGATGGGCACCCGCGCCTTGAAGTCCGTTTCGGCCGAGTCGGACTCCGCCATGTCCGCCGCCTCGAACGGGCGCAGGTGGTCGAGCCCGAACGACGCATTCATGTCGTCTAGGAATTGCGCGCGGCCCACGCGACCCGCCACGCGAGCGCTCGCCCACGTCGACAGGGCGGGGTCGGTCCAGGTGCGCGTGCGTTCCACCGCAAACAACGTGTCGATCCACCCGTGAACTCTGAACCAGGGATTGTGCGTGTGCGCCTCGACGGCAGCGTTCAGTTGAGGCTCGAGGTCGATCGCCTCCCGATCGGCGGAAAAACGGTCGCGTCCGGTGAGCCGGAACAACGGGTCTGTCAGCTGAGTGTCGCGAAAGAAGACGATCACTCGCGCCGGATGCGCCCCACTCGCGACCACATAGTTCTTGAAGCGGAGGTACCAGTGCGCCGAGCCCGTCGCGAAGCGCATCAGCGACAGAACTGACTGCCCCGTCAGATGTCCGAGCCTGTCCGGGTCGACCCGCAGCGCCATTGAATCGCCAATCAGCACCTCGTCGGGCCGGCGGGCGCGCACCTCTTCGAGCGGGCCTGGATCGAAGGGATATCGCTCCCGTGCCGTCTCGAGCGCAGGCAGATAACTGGGCTGGAGCGCCGACGCCGCGGGCCCCCAGGCGTGGAGTATTGGTCGCCACAGCAGGGGGCACACCGACATCAGTGTCGCGAACAGGACGAAGCTCCTCACCCCACGGCGAGATCTCCAGAGCGCCATCGTCAATTCGGCCGTTTCGCCGCGGCGAGATCCGGGTGAATCAGCCGATACGCGTCTGACTCGATGATGGCGGTGTTCATCACGCGGAGGGCCACCTCGACCGACTGGCCGGACGCTCGCGCCGGCAGATAACTGCCGAACAGGTAATCGAGGAGCGGCCGCTCGTCGAGCTTGCCGTCGTGACACAAGCCGCCCAGCCTCCCAAACCCCTCAGCAGAATCCGCGTAGAACGTGTTCAGCCCCCGCAGGACCTCGCCGACTTCGACCACCGGCTGCGCCGTCCACGCCGTCACGACGCCAGCCTTGATCTTGTCGCGTTCGATGCGCAGTTGTTGCAACTCGGCTCGGGCCCGGCGAATCGTGACCGCCTCGCGGACGGACACGATGATCAGGACAGCCGTGACCGCGGCAAGAACACGCACCGCCGTCCCCCACTTCTCTTCTGTCGACCTTGTCGTCACTGGTTGCCACCCACTCTGGTGCTTCGCGTTTCCGTGATGGTCCGGTCGCGCAACTGGACCGACACGACCACCTCGTAGGCGCCCGCATCGCGGTAGGCATGCGACAGATCGGCCCATCCCACGACTGGCGTCCTGGCGGTTGCCCCATCGCCGAAGTCCACGTGGACTTGCCCGAATCCGTCCACGCCCTCTGCACTTTCAACCGTCACACGAAGTGACATGGTTCTGCCATCCTGGCGCACGTCGAGGCGTGACTGGCGGGCCGGGTTCGGCTCGAGCCATATCCAGCTGACATGTTGACGACTGGACGAGAAGCAGACCCGGCAACGATCGAGTGCGGTCAGGGCGACGGCCGCTTCGCGGCGCGCCTGCGCGTCCACCAGGAGATAGTCAGGCCTGGTCCATCGGCCGACTGCCCGGGTGGCGGCCGAGCTCGAGACAACAACTGCGGCCGTGACCACCACGACGGCCCGCGTCAATCTCAGAGACGCGGGTCCGCTCTCGACATGAGCCACGCGAGCTCCAGATCGCCTCCACGCCAGCCACGAGGCACCAGCCAGGGCGCCAGACAGCAGAACGAAGACGACGTACCCATCCTGAGACATGTCGCCGAAGTACTCACGGATGGCGGGCAACGCCAGCAGCGGCTTCCATCCGCTGCGCGAGTGGTCGACCATTGGGCCAAACGACTTCACGTGCGTCCAGTTGTACGACAAGGACATGTCGAGCGAGACGACCATGGCAATCACGGCCGCTACTCGGAAGGCTGGCGAGCACCAGAACCTTCGTGCGAGCACCATCACCGGCCAGATCATCAGCGGGACAATCGCCACGACAAATCGTCCGGGCGTCCCGCCAGCAGGATTGAGCGCATGCCCCGCCGCCGGAATCGCCAACGACAATCCAAGCCCGGCAATCAGCAGAGCGAGATCACGATGCGTCCTTGCGAGCACCAGCAGGCCGGGCGCCGTGGCAAAGAGCCACGGCGCATATCCAAGCAGTCCCCACGCGCCATGAACGCCGTAGGCGATGAGGTTGTCGACGATGACGCCGGGGATGATCTGGTGAGTGTCGCCCGCCGCCGCGTACATGGCGTTCGGCATCCAACTCCCGGTGATGTGAAAGTTGTAACCGAGGAGCAGGAAGAGTGTCAGCCCAAAGGCGCAGGACACACATCGTCTCTGGCGCCGGTCGCCTCGGGCCACACAAATGGCGGCCAGCAGCGCCGACACCAGAAAGAAGCGCGGATGCAGCCACGCGAGCAGGCCACAGCCGAGACCGGCGGCTGTCGACCGCGCCAGATCTCGCAGGCGGTCCGCCTTGGCCGGATCGATTCCGGTACGCCCGGCACTGTGGAACCACGCGAAATTGAGCACCAGCACGATGACGAGAAAGGCAGGAACTTCTGGATACAGCTGGAATGCAAATGCCGATAGCGGAAACGTGACGGTCGCAAAGGCAGCGCCAAGCCACGCCACGCCTTCGGAGTGGAGCCCGTTACGCAGCAGTCTGAACAGCCCGACCGCGGACGCGCCGAGCATGAACAGCATGGAGGTGCTCGTCATCGTGAGGTTGGCGGGGAACTCCCCCTGATAGCCCGCATCGAGGGAGAGCAGGTGTCGATCGAGATAGTAGCCAGGAAAGAGCAGCAGCGAGAGCCCGGGCTGATGCAGCTGGTACACGCCGCTCCTGTGCTTGCCCGTGACGAATCCGTTCCGGCCCAGAGGGATTCGGTTCCATCGGAAGTGTCCGGGATTGTCCAGGAACAGCCGAATATCGCTCCGCAACGACAGCGCGTCGTCCCACACGGCGCTGCCGAACAGGCTCGCGTTCCGCAGCACGTGGCTGGGAGCGTCAAGAGCGCTGTCTGACAGCAGAGCGTTGTGCGAGACGTCGATCCCGGCGCCCTGGTACCACGCCTCGCAGTAGCGCAGATATCGAGGCTCGTCGCCGAACGTCTCGTCGGTAAAGCGCAACCGGGGTGAGACACCAATCGCCCAGCCAACAACGACCAGGAACAGCAGCGCGTCGAGAACCAGCAGCCGCGTGGGCCTGGACAGCGATTCTGGAAAACCGAAGACACTCTCGAGTGGCTTACCGAGGACCACGTGCGCACGCCAACCAGTCCAGGCCACGACTATCGCGACCCACCACCAACGCAGGTCGTACAGGAAATAACTGACAACGGCCGCCGGTTCTCCGATGCCGGGCACCGCCGGAAGAATTCCCAGCGTGAGCAGGCCGAGCCACGCCATGGGCAACATCCAACGTCCGGTTCGTACCTTGGCCAGCACGGCCGGCCCTCGGCGGGCGGCACGACGGACGACCAACGCGTACGTACCACCGAAGGACGCGGCGATGAGCACGGCCATCATCAGCATCACGCCGGAGCCCGACCAGACAAAGAGGTAGTCGACCCCTGGTGCCGTCTGCAGCGGCACGAAGGTGCCGGTGGCGGAAAAGGCAAACGCGAGGGCAGAGAGGCTCACGGCGAGAAGCCAGCGCATGGGTTCTGCGTCGCGTAGCCGGCAACGCGCGCCAATCTTACCCCGCGCGTCGACAGGGCCCCGGTCCACTCGGGTGGGTGCTAGACTCGCGCCCCATGGCCCTCGATCTGACCCGCGTCCCGGCGACCGACCCGACCGCCATCTACCGCTACCGCGACGGTCTCTACGCGGTCGATCTGATCACGGCTGCCGTGGTCGATCTCGACCTGTTCTCGTGGCTCGCCGACAGGCCGTCGACTGCCGAAGACATCTGCCGGGCGTTCGATCTGCAGCCCCGGCCCACCGATGTGCTGATCACTCTGCTTGTCGCGAGCGGGCTCCTCGAACGTGACGGTCCGCGGCTCCGGCTCAGCAATCTCTCGCGCGAGCACCTGACCGGCGCGCTCTGGAATCTCTCGCCCTACTACGCGTCGCTCCGCGATCGGCCTGTCACGCGTGATTTCACGCGGGTACTCCGCACGGGGCGTCCCGCGCACTGGGGCGGTGACCGCGTCGGCGCTGACTGGCACGCGGCGATGGAGACCGAAGCGTTTGCGCGCCCATTCACGGCCGCGATGGATTGCCGGGGCGTGTACCTCGGGCAGGCGCTCGCGAAGCATCTCGATCTCGCCGCCCGCCGGCGCGTGCTGGATATCGGAGGCGGATCGGGCATCTACGCCTGCTCGCTCGTGGCACACCATCCCCACCTGCGCGCAACCGTGTTCGAGCAGCATCCCGTCGCGCGCATCGCAGAGACCCTTCTGTCAGAGCGCGGCTTCGCAGACCGCGTGGAGGTGGCGACCGGAGACTTTCTGCACGATCCGTGGCCACCTGACTGCGACGTGCACCTGCTCTCGAACGTCCTCCACGACTGGGACCTTCCGGTCGTGCGACAGCTGCTCGACACCTCGTTTCAGACACTGGCGGCGGGCGGGCTGCTGGTGATTCACGAGGCCTTCATCAACGCAGATAAGACAGGACCGCTGCCCGTCGCGGAATATTCGGCGCTGCTGATGCACTCGACTCAGGGAAAGTGCTACGCCACGTCCGAGTACGCAGCGCTCTTGAGCGAGGCGGGCTTCGGCCTGGTCACCTACGCGGACACGGCCGCGGATCGCGGCGCGATGACAGCCACAAAACCCGGTTGACCGCTCAGCAAAGATCCGCTGGCGTCCCGTTGCTAGCGGGAGCGCGCACTCGTCATGCCTTGGCGCGCTGGAACTTCCAGTGCCGTGACTTTCCGCCCGAAAGCTGTTCGAGGGTCTTGGCCATTCGACGATCGCGTGTGTCCTGCGTTTTCGCTTCGGTCACCCACTCCAGGTACTCGCGTCTGTGGCTCGGACTGAATTCGTCGAACGCGGCTTTCGCGGCGGGCACCTGTGCCAGAGCCGCTTTGAAAAAAGGCGGCACGACCAGAGGCGGCTTGGCGACGGGACGAGTCCTGACAACTTTGACGCCAGCGTCGTGCAGACGCGCTGCGGCCTTCACCAACGTCACGAGCGTCTTGTGGTTCGGAACCTCATCGACCGTCGTCATCCGGTCGAGCTGATCCAGTGCGGCCTGGCCGGCAGCCGACAGCTCGCTGCGGAGCAGGGACGTCTTCCAGAAGTGCAGCCGTGCGTGCTGCTTGAATGCGGCGAGACTGCAGAACACGCCCTTGTATTCGAAATGCGGCACGCTCCACTTGATGGTCTCCTGCGCCTCCGGACAGCCGGCGTGAACTGCCTCTCGCAGCAGTTCGAGCAGGGGACGGGCCCACGGCGCGGCCTTGTCGATATACCTGTCGACCCTCTGGTCTCTGGCGAGCATGACGTCAGGCCATCGGCTCGTCGGCCGAGGCTCCGTAGATCGCCGGGACCTTCGAGCCGAGGCCCCGCAGATAGGCGGCCAGCTGTCCGCGATGATGAATCGAGTGGTTGTTCGCAAAACCGAGCATGGCCGCGGCCGGCAACTGCAGCCGGCCAAAGAAATCGACGGATCGTGCCAGCTCGTCGCCAGACGCGGCGTGCAGCGACTGGATCCTGGCTCGCAGCTCTTTCTTGTAGAAGGTCACCACGTCGCTCACCGACTTGAACATCGCCGTCTGTCGCGCCGCCCCGTCGGGATCCCATTCGAACTTGCCCCGAGAGATGCTGTCGAGGAACCACACATCGGCTGTGGCCATATGCGTCGCGAGATCCCACGCAGAGCGGGATTTCTCATCCGGCTTGTAATCGCGATTCTCGTCCTTGACGGCGGCGAGGACCTTGCACGTGGCATCGAACTCGCGCTCCATCAATGCGAGGAACTGCTCGGCGACGATCTTGGCGTGCTCGGGGGTCATGAGATCTCCTATGAAACCGGGACGTCCGCAAAGTTCAATTAGCGTGTATCAGTCGAGGGCTGCGTTCGCGCCGTGTCTGGCAACTCGCAACAGTCATTCTGCCGCAGCGCGTCCACGAAGCATAATGTTGTCGGTCGCGATCGGCCAACAGGAGGTTTCGCGCAATGGCTCTCATCGATCCGGGCAGCAAGGCGCCGGCGTTTACCCTCAACGACCAGACAGGTCGCACACATAAACTCAGCGAGTACTCCGGCCGGCCGGTCGTTCTGTATTTCTATCCCAAGGACGACACGCCTGGGTGCACGACCGAGTCGTGCAACTTTCGCGACAACCTGCCGAAGTTCGCGTCGAGCAAGGCCGTGGTGCTGGGAGCGAGCATCCTGGACGAGAAGAGCAAGGCCAAGTTCGCAGCGAAGTACGACATCACGTTTCCCCTGCTCGCCGATGCCGATCACATCGTGGCGGAAAAGTACGGCGTGTGGCAGGAGAAGATGCGGTACGGCCGCAAGTACATGGGAATCGTGAGGACCACGTATCTCATCGGTCCCGACGGCAAAGTGGCCCGGCGCTGGGACAACGTCAAGGTGGAGGGGCACGCCGACGAGGTACTTGCCGCCGTGGGCTCACTCGACGCCTGACGGGCCGGCCGCGCGTTTCGCGTTACCCAAACGATCGCGTCAATCGCCGACGCGAAACTGAACGCTGATCGTCGCCGTTGGGCCGCGGAGCAGTTCGCCAAAGCCGCGCTCGGCCGAAATGACCCGGTACCCGCCGCCTAGATTGACGAACACCCGCGAAGTCAGACCCAGCTGAAGGACGGCCTCCGGTTCGGCCACAAAGAAGGTGTCCGTGAAGCCGACGCGACGCGGAGACAGTTGTCGTTCGTCGGGCGTGCGGAAGTCGACCCGCGAAAGGGTGGAGACCTCACGGTAGATGGTCGCCTGTCCGGCGCCCAGCAAGCCGCGGGCTGTCAGGTTCAGGCGATCGCTGCCTGCCACACGCCACCCGAGCAGCAAACCGGCATATCCGAGGTGAGTGTCGCTTCTCGGGCTGACCAGCCAGTATCCAGCGCCGCCGACGAGCACCGTGTGCTCAATCCACTTGGCAACGTAGCCGCCCGTTAGCGTCGCGGTCCGATCGTCGACGGTCGTCACCTTGAGGTCCGGCGCAAACACGATTGTCTCAGGGATGGGAGACATGAGAAGCGGTCCGCCCGTATCCTGAGCGGCCGCGCGGCCAGGGATGCCGCACAGGGCCACGATCGCCAGCGCCGCGATGCGCGGCCCTGGCCGGTGGAAGGAGTCGCGAGGCGTCACTGGACCGCCCCGCGCAGCAGACTGACATTGAGCGGCAGGTTCGCGCCGCGGCGGATGAGCACGTCTTCCGTATACGTACTGAAGCCGGCCTTGCGTACTTCAACGTGATGCCGGCCCTCGGACAGCTCGATGGCAAGGCGATCCTGCCCGGCCGGAGCGCTCCATCGTTCGCCATCAATCAGGATGTCTGCGTCGCCCGGCTGCACGCGCACGGTCAGCGTGCCGAAGCTTCTCTGTCCCTCAGATGGAGGAGGCCCTGCCGGCGGCCGCTGTCCTGCCGGACCGGGCCGCCTGGTGCTGGGTCCTGGGCCATCTGGCTGCTGCGTGGGATCCTGGCCCGGCCCTTCCTGGTCTGGCTGCGGAGGCCTCTCAGAGACCTGCCCTGCCCCGAGCTTCTCCATGGCGTAGTGAATCTTCTGGTCGGATCCAGGATTGAGATACAGCTTCTGCCGGATCGTCTGATACCCGTCGAGGAAGAGCACGACCTCATGTGCTCCCGGCCTGAGCCGCAGGCGCTGGAAGAGGCCGTCGAAGTCGTCCACCAGACCGGCCTGATATCCGTCGACATATACCTCGGCCTGCCGAGGTGTGACCTCGAGCTTCACCGCCGTGGTGAGCTCGTCGCGCATGGGATAGCCATAGCCAAACGGGGGATAGGGGTAGGGATAGGGTCCCCACTGGGACCACGAGTCGTAGTACCAGCGCGGATAGGCGCTGTAGCCTCCAATAACGACCACCTGACGCCGCACGGGTACCACGCGAACGCTACCGCGTCGCTGGGCAGCAGCCGAATGGGGCGCGGCCAGGATGAGAGATGTGCTGAGGACGGGGAGTAGGGCGAGTCGCGTGAGGCGTGTGAGCAACACGGCGGTTTCTCCGAGATGGGGCGTGGCACTGCGGCACGCTGCAATGGAGGTGCCACGGAGAACGGGCGTGTAGGGGATGGCTTTATGCCCGACGTCTCTGGACGCGGACACAGCAGGCGTGCTCAGGGGGAGACACCCGACCCCGGCAGCCGCGGGCGCCGAGAGCATGGCGTTGTCGCAGAGCCCCTGTGCTGGCGTGCGGTCAACGCGGCATGCAGAAGATGTCGAAATGCGGCCAGTTCATCATGTCTTCCCGACCGAGTAGCTCGCCGCGGTACTCCCGCTCACTCACCCACCGCCGCACGTCGTAGTTGAGCCCGGTGAGCAGGGCATGAAGGCGCTCGCGTGTGGCTCGCGGAGAAAACTTGTAGACCTCGGCCCGAACGACTGGCCGGCGGCTGACCAGGAGCGAGTGGAGTGAGGACAGCACGTCCAGGTCGTAGCCTTCGGCATCCACCTTCACGTACCGAAGCCGCGGAATGCTCTCGGGAAAGTGCTGCTCCAGATACGTGGGCAGATGCTCGCCCCGCACCCGCAGCTTGAAGGCGTGCGCATGCCGCCACTTGCTGACACCTTGGTGCAGGCCGCCATTGCAGAACCCGGCGTCCGAGTACTCGAACTCGTACTCACCCTCCTTCGCTGTCGCCGCAAAGTTCAAGGGAACGATCCTGGTCTTGCTCGGATTTAACGTGGCATTTCGCTCGAGGATCCTGAACACATAGGGGTTGGGCTCGAGCGCCAGCACCATTCCGGTGGCACCGACGGCGAGCGCCATCGGCATCGTGGAATCGCCCGTATGAGCTCCAATGTCAATCGCTACGTCCCCTTCCTGGAGGAAGGCGCGCAACTGGTCTACCTCGTCCTGACAGACGTGTTTCGGGGTCTCGCCCGGATGCATCCACTGCGCGTAGTCCACGTCACCTTCAGCCAGGGTGAATCGCTTGAGCTGATAACCGTAGGTCCTTGGCGCGGGCTTGAAACCGAACAGGTATCCGAGCTCTCGCAGCTTCACGACCCGCAGGGTACGCGACATCTTCACGTTTGGCTACGGGTCGTAGCAGGCCGCCTTCTGCGCGGAGCGGCTCGTCCGCAGCCAGGCCGCGACGCACCCGGCGAGGCGTCGCGAGGCTCGGACGCGGCACCACATAGGCGGCGCATGCCGTAAAATCAGCAGCTATGTCTCTTCCGACGAGCTCGGCCCCGGGTCTCCGGCAGAATTTCGTCCGAGACCTCGTGGCGGCCGACAAGGCCAGCGCGAGGCACGGCGGGCGTGTCGCCACGCGGTTCCCGCCCGAGCCCAACGGTCATCTGCATATTGGCCACGCCAAGGCGATCTGCCTCGACTTCGGCATCGCGGACGAGTTCGGCGGCTCCTGCAACCTGCGGATGGACGACACAAACCCTGTCACGGAGGAGGAGGCCTACGCGCAGGGAATCATGGAGGACGTTAGGTGGCTCGGGTTCTCGTGGGGCGACCGCCTGTTCTACGCGTCTGATTATTTCGAGAAGCTCTATCAATGTGCCGAGGCGCTGATAGAGGACGGCAAGGCCTATGTCGACAGCCTCAGCGCCGACGAGATCCGCGAGTATCGGGGCACGCTCACCGAGCCGGGTCGCGACAGCCCGCATCGGCAACGGCCCGTGGGCGAGAACCTCGATCTGTTTCGCCGCATGCGCGCCGGCGAGTTACCCGACGGGGCGTGCGTCCTGCGCGCCCGCATCGACATGGCGTCGCCCAACATCAACATGCGCGACCCGATCCTCTACAGGATTCGACGGGCGCATCATCATCGGACTGGCGATGCCTGGTGCATCTACCCGATGTACGACTACGCCCATCCCTTATCGGACGCCTTCGAGCGCATCACCCACTCGCTCTGCACGCTCGAGTTCGAAGATCACCGGCCCCTGTACGACTGGCTGATCGAGAACGTCAGAGGCCTGCCCGGCCGTCCTCAACAGGTCGAGTTCGCCCGGCTCAATCTGACATACACGATCACGAGCAAGCGCAAGCTGCTGCAACTGGTCAACGACAAGCACGTGAACGGCTGGGACGATCCACGGATGCCGACGCTGTCTGGACTCCGCCGGCGTGGCTGTACGCCAGAGGCCATTCGACGCTTCATGGACGAAATCGGCGTCGCCCGGCGCGAAAACGTCGTCGATGTCGGGCTGCTCGAGTTTTTCGTGCGCGAGGACTTGAATCGGCGCGCGCCGCGTGCCATGGCCGTGCTGCGTCCACTGAAAGTGGTGCTCGAGAACTACCCGGACGATGGAGTCGAGCAAATGGACGTGATCAACAATCCGGAGGACGCCTCGGCCGGTGCCCGGAAGGTGCCGTTCTCGCGCGTGCTGTACATCGAACGCGACGACTTCCAGGAGCAGCCGGCAAAGAAGTTCTTTCGCCTCGCGCCCGGACGCGAGGTGCGACTCCGGAACGCGTATCTGATCACGTGCCGCGACGTGGTCAAGGACACCGCCGGTGAGATTACCGAGCTGCTGTGTCGTTACGACCCCGCCACCCGGGGGGGCGACGCGCCAGACGGCCGCAAAGTGAAGTCGACGCTCCACTGGGTGTCGGCCGCGCACGCGACAGGCGCCGAGATCCGTCTCTACGATCGACTGTTCAGCACCGAGACACCCGGGTCCGGCGACACGGACTTTCTTGCGCAGCTGAACGCGCTATCGCTCGAGACGATTCGCGACGCGAAGCTGGAACCGTCGCTCGCGGCGGCCGCCGAAGGCGCCCGGTTTCAGTTCGAGCGGCAGGGCTACTTCACCGTCGACCGCGACAGCCGTCCAGGCGCTCCAGTCTTCAACAGGACCGTGACCCTCAAGGACACGTGGGCGCGCATTCAGGGGCGCGCGGAGTAGACGCGCACGCCGGACGTCGACTCAGGCGCGCAGTTCGTCGGCCTGCCAGTCCTTCACCATCTTTTTGATGGTCGACTTATCCTGAATGCCGTCGCGAAGAACGGTGGCGGCCAGCGCCGGCAGCTCGGCGTCGCTGGCAAACCGCAGCGCCAGCAGTTGCGGCACGGTGAAGTCGCCAATCCGCGGCTGTAATTCACCTGGCAGAAGTTCGCGGAGTCGCAGACGCATCTCCAGCCTGATGACGCGGTCCTGCACCCGCAACGCAAAGATGCGCGCGAACAGGAACATCGCGATGAGCGCAATCGCCAACAAGGCGCCCACGATGGTGTCGATCGCAGGCACCGCGAAGACCCGGTACAACGACCAGAGCAGGTTGATGACGAGTAGAGGGGCGGCGACCCCGTGAAACAACGGAACGAACCGCCGGTGATTCTCGAAATTCTGGGGAAGAGCCATTGGGCGACTATAGTCCTTTCGGGGGCCGGCTCCTCCGTTCACCGTCGAGCAGCTGCGCCTTCACGTCCGTGCCCCACCGGTAACCGCGCAAATCGCCCTTAATCCCCACGACACGATGACACGGCACCAACAGAGACAACGGGTTGGTGGCGCAAGCCCGCGCCACGGCCCTTACGGCAGACGCAGACCCGATGGCGCGTGCAACTTCTGAGTACGTGCGCGTCTGGCCGGCCGGAATTTCCGTCAGCGCCCGCCACACGCGCCACTGAAATGCCGTGCCTCGAATATCCACGGGCACATCGGCTGAGAGCGGGCGCGCTTCGGCGATGGTGCTCGCCGCAGCCGCGAGCGCACGAAGCTCCGGATTTGGCGCAGCATCGATTGTGGCCCGCGGAAACTCCCGACAAAGTGTCTCGCGCAGCTCCGAGACGGTTGTCCCGATCGCGACAAAACAGACTCCATGTGTCGTCGCAGCGACCATCACGCGTCCCGCCCGTGACGACGTCGTGGCCCAGCTGATCGCTGCGCCCGCGCCACCTTTCGCGAACGTGGCCGGGGTTACGCCTGGCAGTCTGAACGCCTCGTAAGCCCGACTCGACGATCCGTACCCTGCCGCATAGACCGCTTGCGTCACTGACTCCCCCGCTCTGAGATGCTGGCGAAAACGGCGCTGACGACACGCCGCGACGAAGTCGCGCGGCGACACACCGAGCAGCGCGCGAAAGGCGCGCTGCATCTGTGCCGTGCTCCCGCCTGCCGCGGTCGTCATGCGCGACACGGTCCAGCGCTGATCTGGAGCGCTTCCAACCGCACGGCACACACGGCACACAAGTGCAGCCCGAGGGCTCGCTGGGACACGGTCCGCGTTCGGGTCACACCGGCGGCACGACCGGTAGCCCGCGGACTGAGCCGCCTTCCAGGATGCGAAGAAGTCCACCCTGTCGCGCGACGGCTTGCGACTGGGGCACGAGGGCCGACAATAGATCCCGGTAGATCGAACGGCATAGACAAACAGCCCATCGGCCGTAGGGTCGCGGTTGAGCACCGCGGTCCAGAGCGGGCTTGTCGAATCTGGAGGCATGAGCGGATGGTATCTGCCGGCCCCAGCGAAGGCTACCCGGAACGCGACACCAAACTGCGCGCGTCCGAGCCCACCGTTCAGACGTCGGCGAGCAGTCTTGTGGCGAGATCGACGTAGAGGTCAACCGCCGCCTGCAGTTCGGCCACAGACACGTATTCGTCTGCCGTGTGGGCCAGCGTCACCGAGCCTGGTCCCACGAGGAGCGGCGTGCCCCAGTTGGTGAGAAACGGGATGTCCGTCGTGAAGTTGAAGACGGCTGTCTCGAGCCCAGCGAGCGTCTTCAGCGCCACAGGCGGCACCACCAGCACCTCTTCGAGCTCCGCGTCATCGCCGACGGCCTCGACGATCAGATCCCGGAGCGGCACATGATGCCCCACCGTTCGCAACATCACCTCGGCCTGCGCCTTCGCGGGAATGACGTTTGGCGCCACACCGCCACTGATCATGCCGACGGTGTAATACGTCACGCCGAGCTCGGAATCGTGCGGCCAGTCAATGCGCCGCAGAGCCACGAGCGCGTCGATCAGTTTCTCGATGGCCGAGGCGCCGAGCTCCGGCTGGCTCGAGTGCGCGGCCCTGCCGTACGAACGTAGACGCACCCGGTAGATCCCCCGGGTCGCACGCGCGAGCCGGTTGTCGGTCGGCTCGCCATTGATGAGGTACTTCGCCCCTTGGGCGATGTTATTCGCGAGCTTCGCGCCGTCGCTGCCACGTTCTTCGCCGACGACAAACAGCAGAGCCAGACGCCGCTCGCCGGCGGCGCGCAGGCGCTCGGCGGCCGCAATCTGCGCCACGGCCGTGCCCTTCGCGTCGCATGATCCGCGGCCGTGGATCCGACCGTTCTCCTCCCTGCTCGGGAAGAAGGGCGGCACACAATCAAAGTGCGTGGAGAAGGTCACGCGCGGGCCCTCGCCCAACGTCGCAAGGACGTTGAAGCGGCCGTCCGTGACAGGCTGTTCGATGACCTGATAGCCCAACGCCCTCAGGCATGCGGCAAGCCACGCGCCCGCCTCGCCTTCGCGGCCGGTTGTCGAATCTATGTCGACGAGCTCTCGAGTGAGCCGAATCTGTGTGAGAAGGTCCACGCCTCGGCTGCTCCTGGTGATGGCTCGCCTGCTCGCCGCGGCCGAGCCTCTGCAGTATCGCGGACGCTCTTTGTCAGGCGCGAGCTTCTATGACGACCGGCATCCCGTAGTCCTTCAAGGTCGCCACGATCTTTTCCTGTGAGGCCGCGCTGGGCGATGTCATCGGCAGCCGATAGATCTCTTCGCACAAACCCATGGCAGCCATCGCGAACTTCACGGGAATGGGGTTCGCCTCGACGAAATTCATCTGCATCAGCGGCAGCATCTTGTGATGCCACCGTCGTGCGCTTTCATAATCGCCATGCTCGGCGGCTTCGATGAGCTCGACCATCTCGGCCGGCACCTCGTTCGACGCGACCGAGATCAGCCCACGGCCGCCGATCGCCATCAACGGCAGAGCCAGCGCATCGTCGCCTGACAGGACGATGAACTCGGGCGGCATCAGACGGCAGATCTCCGTCATCTGCGTCATGTTGCCGGAGGCTTCTTTGACGCCGATGATGTTGGGGATTTGCGCGAGACGGGCCAGCGTCGAGGGCTCGACGTTGCAGCCCGTCCGGCCTGGCACGTTGTAGACCATGATGGGCAGCTTGGTGGTATCGGCGATGGCGCGGTAGTGCTGGTAGAGACCGTCTTGCGTCGGCCTGTTGTAGTAGGGCGTCACCGAGAGGATGCCATGCGCCCCAACGTCCTGAAACGCGCGCACCGCCTGAATGACCTCGCGCGTGTCGTACCCACCCGCGCCCGCCATCACCATGGCGTGTCCTTCGACTTCGTCGACGACCAGCTCGACGAGCCGGACGCGCTCGCTCATCGACAGCGTCGGCGCCTCGCCGGTGGTGCCACACGGCACGAGGAAATGAACGCCGGCTTCGACCTGTCGGGCGGCGAGACGCCGCACGGCACCTTCGTCGAGGGCGCCGCCTGCGGTGAACGGCGTAATTAACGCGGTGCCCAGCCCGGTGAATGAAACTCGCATGTCAGCTCCCGTCGTCAGCCACTAATCATGTCACGCATCGAGAACCACCCGCGGCGGCCCTTGAGCCACTTGGCGGCTTCAAGCGCGCCGTGGGCGAAGACGGCCCTGTCGCGAACCGTGTGCGTGAGATTCACGGTTTCGGCCGGGCCGTCGAATCCGACCACGTGCGTGCCCGGGATGTAGCCGGCGCGCGTCGACGACATGTCGATCGGGCGCGTATAGCCCTGCTCGGTCATGGCGCGTTGCAGCATCAGGGCCGTGCCGGACGGCGCGTCTTTCTTCGCCGCATGGTGCGCCTCGTGAATCCACGCACCGATGCCGTCGAGCCCCGCGAACCGACGCGCCGCTTCCTCGACGACGACCGCAAACACGTGCATGCCGAGCGAGAAATTTGCGGCGGCGAGGACACCTAGGCCGGCGGCGTCTGCGACGTTGCGCAGTGCGGGTTCCTCTGCCTGCCAGCCCGTGGTGCCGATCACGACGTTCACGCGGCGGGCGGCAAGGGCACTGACATTGGCCGCGACTGCGTCCGGCTGCGAGAAATCGATCGCCACATCTACGGCGCCCGCATGGCTGAGCGCATCGGCGACGGGTGTATCGACCTCGGCGATCGCGGCAATCTCGCAGCCGTGGGAAGGCGCGAGTTCTTCGATGAGGCGGCCCATGCGCCCGTGGCCGATGAGCAGCAGTCTCACGCCGGCACCCCGAAGAATCGCTCGTGAACCTTGGTCAGGGCAGACTGAAGATCCGCTTCACGAATCACGAGCGTGATGTTCCGGCGGGCCGCGGCCTGCGACACCATGCGGATGGGAATGCCGCCGAGCGACTCCAGGAGCTGACTCACGAAGGTCTGGTCGCGTTGCAAGCCGTCGCCTACCGCGCACAGGATCGCCATTTTGTCTTCGCGTGTCACTTCCGCCACCTCCCGCAGTTCCTCGGCAATCTCCGATAACCGGCGGGCGTCATCAACGGTGACCGACACGCTCACCTCGGACGTGGTGACCACGTCGACCGCCGTGCGGTGCTGTTCGAATGCAGCAAAGATGCGTGCCAGGAATCCGTGCGCCATCAACATCCGTGTGGACGTGATGTCGACAACAGTCACGCCCTGTTTCGACGCAACGGCCGTCAGCGGCCGACCGGTCGACGGGCGATCGCGCGTAATCAATGTACCGCGCGCGTCCTGCGTCCGCTTGGAGTTGAGGATCCGAACGGGAATGTTCTCGGCCACGGCCGGGAGGATGGTCGCCGGATGCAGCACCTTGGCACCGAAGTACGCGAGCTCAGACGCTTCACCGAACGACAGATGAGGCACGACCTGCACATTCTTGATGATTCGGGGATCGGCTGTCAGCATCCCATCGACATCCGTCCAGATTTGAATCTCCGACGCGCCGAGACACGCACCGACGATGGCCGCCGAGTAGTCGGACCCGCCGCGCCCCAGCGTGGTGGTGACGCCCTGACGATTTGCTCCGACGAAGCCGCCAAGCACCGGAATCCGACGCTCGACGAGCAGCGGGTCGACATGCGCGGTGAGGGCCACTTTGGTCTCGTCCATGAGCGGCGGCGCCGCCGTGTGTTCGTCGCCTGTGACAATGGCCAGGCGTGCATCGACCCAGCCGGCTGCCAGCCCTTGCGCCGAAAGCGCCGCTGCGACGATGCGGCTGCTGAGAATTTCACCGCAGGCCGCAATAGTATCGAGCCAACGGGGCGTCACTTCCTTGAGCACACCGAGCGCACCCACGAGTCGCTCCAGCGCATCGAACTCCTGCCCGATGAATGCGTCGACAAGGGGACGGTCTGGGGTGTCGCCGATGACGCCCGCAACCTCGAGATGCCGGGCTCGAAGCCGCTTCAGGTTCTCGAGTGCCGCGTCAGACCGGCCCTCGGCCGCGTCGGCGGCAGCCTTGAGGAATTTATCGGTGGCGCCACCGAGAGCGGAGACGACGACGACCGGCCCGCGCCAGTCCTGACGCTCGGGCTGAATCGCCGACTGCTTCGCCGCGCGCACTATCGCAATCAATCGCTCGATCGCGGCCTGATCGGCGACCGACGTGCCGCCGAATTTCATCACAATCATAAAGACACCTGACGGGCGGACGGTTCACGACTTACGACTTACGACTTACGGTTCAAGATTGAGCTGAGGCTGCTAGAGCAGGCCCTCGGCTTTCATCAACTCGGCGTTGAGCACCGACGCGCCGGCGGCGCCGCGGATCGTATTGTGGCCGAGCGCCACGAACTTGTGACTGAGCACCGGACATACGCGGACGCGGCCGATGGAGATGGTCATCCCCTGACCCAGGTCGGCATCGAGTCGCGGCTGCGGACGGTTGATTTCGGACATGACGTTGAGCGCCGGAACGGGGGCGGTCGGCAGCTGCAGATCCTGAGGTCGGCCCTTGAACGCCCGCATCGCGTCGGCCACCGCCTCGACGGAGGGACGGGCGGCGAGGTCAACCGCCACGGTCATCGTGTGCCCGTCGATCACGGGCACCCGGTTGACCTGAGCACTCACCACGGCATCGAGCGGCGCGCTGCTGTCGTCGGCGCCCAAGATCTTGAGGGTCTCGGTCTCGATCTTCTCCTCTTCGCCCCCGCCGATGTACGGCACGATGTTGCCGAGGATATCGAGTGACGGCACGCCGGGATACCCGGCTCCCGACACCGCCTGCATGGTCGTCACGACCACGGTGCGGATGCGGAACTGTCGCAAGGGCGCCAGCGCCATCGCCAGCACCACTGTGGCGCAGTTCGGGTTGGTGACCACGACGCCCTTCCAGCCCTTCGCCTGACGCTGTCGATCGAGGAGGGCGAGATGAGCGGCATTGACCTCCGGAATCAGGAGCGGCACGAGCGGGTCCATGCGATGGGTGCGGGCGTTGCTCAGCACGACGTGGCCCGCGGCCGCGAATTGCTGCTCGAGCTCGTCGGCCGCCTTGGCATCGAGCGCCGAGAACACCACCTTGGGCCCACGGCCCGGCACACATCCCTCCACTTTCATGTCACGTATGAAGTCGGGCATGGGCGTGGCGAGGCGCCATGGAGCGGCCTCGGCATACGCCTTGCCCTCGGACCGCTCGCTCGCGGCAAGCCAGGTCACCTGAAACCATGGATGCTGAGCCAGGCGCAGAATGAACTGCTGGCCGACCATCCCTGTCGCGCCAAGAACACCAACGTCGATTTTCTGAGGCATATAAGTCCACGGCCGGTCGTTGACAGCGCTCGCCAGAGCACCCGGTTTCCCTGGCGGCCGAACACCTCTCCAGACACAAAAAAACCCGCCGTGCGAAGCGCATCGGCGGGTTCATCGGGGCCGTTCGAGGCCTAATTTCTGGCCAGTCTCAGACGCGCACCATCGCCGACACCAATGCGGGTGTGCCCCGCTTATTGTCGGACCGCTTTCGCGCGATGACGGATGCGCTTCGCACAGACATGACCGGAGGAAGCATAACTGTCGACGTGGCTCGCGTCAAGCGAGCCGCGCGACGAGCGAGCCGCGCGACGAGATTTAGGAGACCGGGTCTCCACCGGGAGGGGACGGAGACTAGGAGACCGGGTCTCCGCTGTCATGGAACGGAGATTAGGAGACCGGGTCTCCGCTGCGAGGGGACGGAGACTAGGAGACCGGGTCTCCGCTGTCATGGAACGGAGACCCGGTCTCTTGGATCACTGATATCCCAACCGGACGGTGCCTGAACGCGCGCGGCTTACCGTGCCCTCGGCGAGCCACTCGCGCGAGGCGGCGAAGAGCGCCGCGTGCTGCCGCTCCCAGAGCGCGTTGTGCGAGGAGCAGCCCAGATCGACCAGCACCTTCTGCGGCGAGCCGGCGTCTTCGTAGAGCTCGCGGACGCGTGCCGGCGGTACCTGCACATCGTGCGCTGGGGAGACGACCAGCAGCGGCATGCGAAGCCGCCCGGCGACCTCCCGATTCCAGCCCCATGTGGCTGTCTGCGGCGCGCGACGCACGCCCGAGCCCCAGGTGGCTCCGACCGGATCGGACTCGAGCATGGCTGTCCAGACCGACTCGCGCGCGCCCATATCGAACTGATTGGCGCACCCAAGCTGCCGGTCCCAGTTGGCGTCGAACTCCGCGCGCGATTGCGTGTTGAACGCCACACCGGTGGGCAGCGCCGCCGGCGGGCCCGGCGCCGCGTCGCGCGTGTAAGCCGGCGACAGAAGCACGAGCTTATGAATCTTGTCGGCATGCGCGGCCGCATAGCCGCCAGTCCGCGGTCCACCCAACGACCAACCCACCAGGCTGACCCGGTCCACGTGACGCAGCGCTCGCAGATAATCCACAACGGCGCCGATGTCATTCCAGTCGGAGGCGATCGTCGTCACCGGCTGGGCGTAAGTCGCCGCACACGGCGCGCCGATCAGAACGGGAATGAACGTCGCCTGCTGGGCGGGCGACAGATTGCACGGGTCGTTCATCGGGGTCGGGCGTGTAGACCTGCCGTACCCGCTGACATCCATCGAGAAGGTGTCGAATCCCCCGCCGGCCAGAGCAGCCATCCAGCTGTAGTCCTGGTAGGCCACGTCGAAGGCCACTTCTGCGGGCGTGCCCGCGCCGTGTACGAACAGGACGACGCGATCCGCGAGGTTCACGCCAGGGCGGATGGTTTCGGGCAACGCGCGCTCCCGAACGTACATCTGCGCGGCCTGCCCCACCATGACAGGCACGGTGGACATCACCTTGACGTAGTGGTTCAGCGACAGCACGCTGCTTTTGTCGTTCTGCGGCACGCGCGCGGCTGTCCCGTTTTGCGCGGCGAGCGCGACGGCAATCGTCACCGCGCCGGTAGCGACACCTAACCTGAGAATGCTGACCATGGTGCCGGCATTCTACCGCTGGTCGATATCAGGAGACCGGGTCTCCGCTGTGCGATCACGGAGAGTAGGAGACCGGGTCTCCGGTGTACCAGAACGGAGGCTAGGAGACCGGGTCTCCGGTGTACCAGAGCGGAGACCCGGTCTCTTTAGAAGCTGACGTTCAGGTTGAACGTCGTGCGGCGGACGCCATCCGATTGCGTCGGCTGCAGGAACAGTTTCGATGTCATCACGCCCGTGTAGCCGGTGTAGTTGGCGTGATTTGTCAGATTGGAGATCTGCACGCCGATGTTCAGCTGGTAGCGCGGCGCGGCCTGCGACGCGGCGGGATTGACGACGAGCTGCCCGCCGCTGGACGTAATTTGCACACCGCCGCCAGACATCACCTTGCGTGTGCCGAGCGAGAACGAGTACGAGAAGAAGCCGAAGCTGTTGAACTGGCCCGCGGTTCGGGCGGAGTTGCGACCCACGCCCGCCGGTCGGTCGTTGAAGATCAGGTCGCCGTTGTCGTCGATGCCCGTCCGAATTGTCAGCGGAGTGGCCGAGTTCCCGTTGAGGCTCACCTGAGCGTTGAAGTTGCGCAAAAAGCTGGTGCTGAGCGACAGGCCCCCTCTGTGCCGCACGTCAAATGCCGCCGGCCCCCACTCGAGTCCCAGATCGTTCGTGGCCGGGGTGGCAAAGGCGCCATCCGTGTTGTTCTGGTTGCGGCCGGTGCCGTAGTTCACCCCGAGGAACAACCCGCGTTTGAAATCTAGGAGCTTGCCGGTGCCGCGAGGACCGGGGATGGCGCTCGAGAGGCTGACCGACAGATTGGCATTCAGCGAATGCACCCGGGAATTGCCGTCGGAGACCGATCGAATGACGTTGGCAAAGGCTGGATCGGGACGCACACCGTTCACCGGCGCGTTCAGGTTCTGGCCGACGAGCTGTCCGATGCCGCGGGTATAGGAATACGTCACGCCGCTCGAGATGCGCTTGCTCAGCTGTTGATTGACTCCGGCGCTGAGGCGTGTCGTGCGGCCCATGATCAGATCTGAGCCGAGCACGTACCGGTTGGTGGGCGGAGCGGCGGCTGACCCGGGATCCGGAAACGACGGGTTGATGATGTTGATCTCCTGCTGTCGGAAACCGTCCACCCGGATGGTCTGCTCGTAGGTATTGGTGGTGAGCCAATCATGGAAGATACCGGCGCTCGCGCGCAGTGTTGTCTTGCCGCTCTGGCCAGGCGACCAGGTGACTCCGAAGCGGGGACCGAAGTTCATCCGATCGGGAAGGTGCGTCTGGACTTCGTAACGGAGGCCCGGCGTGATCGTCAGCCCTTTGCGGACCTTGATGTCATCGAGGATGTAGATGCCAGCCTGGACGTTCCAGTAGTTGACGTTCGGATCGCCGATACGGCGCGTGTAGCTGCGCGGTCGGCCCGCCTGAAACGCCTCGACGCTCTCGAAGGTGTAGGTGCCGAGATAATTATTGGAACTGTCGCTGCGGTAGTGGCCCCCATCAATGAGGACGCCGGTCCGCACTGAATGTGTGCCGCGGACGTAGTCGAGATCCGATCCGATCTGGAACGCACGATTGTGGCTGCCACCTCGCGTCTGTGCCCCGCCAGTGGTGACGCTGTCAGGGATCACTACCGTGGGCGCCTCGAACACAGACGTCGACTCGTTGTTGCCAATGTTCAGCAGCACGCGCGTATTGGTGAAAAACCGGCGCCCAAGCGGACCGAGTTCCTGCGCGCGAATGATCGTCGACGTGTTGCGTGTCGAAAATGCCCGCTGACTGTCGTTGTTGCCGCCGAGCCCAAGGTTCTCGGTGTGTCCGCTCGATCGATTGACGCCGAGGCGAATGGTCTGGTCGCGCGTCAGCGCGTAGTCAATCAATCCCGAGAAGCCGACGTTCTTCGACGGCTGCTGCACGTTGGACAGTGTTCTGACGATGCCGTCGGCATTGGAAGACACCTGTACGGGCGTCTGAAATGCGTCCGTGCCGACGAATGACAGCTGGAAAGAGCTGCGTTGCTTGATCAACGTGCCACCGACCGCAAGGCGGAGGTTGGTGTTGCGGCTCGCGGGGCGCAAGCCCACCAGCGGGTTCTTCCCGTCCGTCGACGAGTCGTAGAAGGTAGTACCGATGCCACCGCGCAACGGCCCGATGCCCGGCTGCGTGACGATCTCGATCGACAAACCGCCGGCAAAGTGATTCTCGGCGGAAAACTGGTCGCGCGAGATCCGGATGGACTTGATCATCGACTTCGGGGGCAGATCCTGGCCCTCGAAACTATCGACGCGAATGACCGCGTCGCCTCCGGCCATCTGCTGCAACTGCCGGCGCATCTCTTCGGGGTCGTCCGAGAGCGCGTCGATTTGCTCACGCGTGAGCGCCGATCCAAACGCGGCGCCCCGATCGGAGGCCGCCTCCTTGCGATCGCGGCCGACCGTGAGCGACTCCTCTACGCCGGCGGGAACGAGCACGAGCGTCTGCCGGTTGTCACCCGCACGCACGCGCAGGTCACGGACGACGCCTTTGGTGAACCCGGGGAACTCGACCGACACCGAGTAGCGTCCGGGCAGCAGGTTCGCGATGGTCGCCACGCCAGTCTCGACGCTCTTCACTGGGTCGAGCGTCGCTTCCCGTGTCGCCGGCTCGAGACCGGCGACCGCCACCGCGGCGCCCGGAATCACACCGCCGCTCGGGTCGGTGACCGTCACCAGAAGGCGTCCGCGTTGCGCGGTCTGTGCGCGCGCACCGAGCGGCGAAAGAACCGCTCCCAGCAGGACAATGACGGCAATAACCAACCGGCAACCACGCATTACACGCTCCAAGTCCACGTCGATGTCTATCGGGTGCCACGCTCTGTAGCACCCACTGCAATCCTACTGATTACCACCCGATAAACATGAGTCTGGTTACCGGCTGCAGGTAGCTGATGTTCTTAGACGTATACAGACACCGAAACGACTGCGTTGACCGCACAAAAAAACAAATTTGTTCACGGGGGCCTTCAAGACCCTCGCGAGAGGTTATCGCCGCGGGCGGCGGCCTGTGCGCCACCCGGGTTCTGGTCCACAATGGCGGCGTGGATTCGACTCTCCCTATCGGCGTGTTCGACTCGGGTGTCGGCGGCCTCACAGTGCTCCGCGCCCTGCGCGAGTCCCTGCCGCACGAGTCGGCGATTTATCTCGGTGACACGGCACGTCTGCCCTACGGCACGAAGAGCGAAGCCTCGGTCATCCGCTACGCGACGCAGGCGACCGAGCATCTCGTCGGACGCGGCATCAAACTCCTCGTCATCGCCTGCAACACGGCCTCGGCCGTGTCGCTCGATCCCATCCGTCAGCGCTTCGCGCCACTGCCCGTCGTCGGCGTCGTCGAGCCCGGCGCAGAGGCGGCGGTCGCGGCGAGCCGGCATCAGCGACACCTGGTGCTCGCCACCGAGTCGACGGTGAAGCGCCATGCGTATGCCCGCGCCATCCGCACCCTGGCACCGGATGCAGTCGTCGAGGAGATTGCATGTTCCCTGCTCGTCGCGCTGGCCGAAGAGGGATGGACGGAGGGCAGCATTGCAGAGTCCATCGCGCGTGAGTACGTGTCGGCGGTGTTCACGCGGCCTCCGGCGGCCCAGCCGGAAACAGTCGTTCTGGGATGCACGCACTTTCCGTTGTTGGCGAGCGTGATTCGCCGGGTGGTGGGCCCGGCGCCGGCCTTGGTCGATTCGGCGAGCACGACGGCCGCCTATGTGGCGGGCCTGCTGGGCAGGTCAGGCCTGCTCAACACGAAACCGGGACCGGGAGACCTCCGGCTGCTCGCCACGGATGGCGCGGATCGTTTCGCGGCCGTCGGCGCGCGGTTTCTCCGAGAGCCCATGACGGCAGGCGACGTCGAGATCGTCGACCTGTAGAGCGGGCGACACTGACATCAGGACGGGACCCGGTACGAGCGGGCTGCGTCTCGGCCAACCCCGTCCGCTACCTCACCCGGCCCTCGGCCTGAAACCGGCGGTAGTTCGAATACCACGTCTCACTCGTGATTACTTCGTCGCCTCGAGGTCGCTTGGCGACGTAGCGTTCCTCGAACAACGTGGGGACCCACAGCTCCACTCCCCCGTGCCACTCGAAGCTGGTCGTCAGCTCCGCTGTCGTCGCCCCATCACGCACGAGAATGCGGGTGCGATGCACGCGGCCGCTCAGCGGCTCGATGGTGACTTCGCCCGTTGAGAACACCGACTTTCCGCCGGTGCCTTTGACGAGTGTGGGCCTATCTCGCTCCTCGAACGCGAGCGTCACGGCCGTCTCGTCGGGCTCATGCTGATTCACTGCCACGCGGCTGAACTTGAACCGCGACACGTGCGTGCGGCCCAATACCAGCAAGGCAATTGTCGGCTCGTTGAAGTTGCGGACGACGTTGCCGAGATTGTAGCGGGCGTTGTGGCGAAGTAACTGCTCGGCAACGGCGCGAACCGGGCTCTCGCGGAGCAGGGCGGGCAGGTCGTCGCGCTCGACGACCACCTGCCCATCGACGTCCTTGACGTCGCGAACGGACAGCCACATCCGTTCGGCTATCAGGTAGGTGAGGAACAGCTCGCCGTGCGTCTTGCGGCTCGAGATCTCCGCACCTGGCCCGTGGGCGTTCTGCTCGGTAGACTCGTCGGCAACGACGAACTTGAAATCCTGCTGATAGGACTCGACGTACGCGGACGCCCTGGCGACGAGGTCCTTGACTGCCAGATCGCGCGCCGACTTCTGCACGGTCCCCAGGGCGTGAACGCCCGAGACGATGAGCATGATGGCAATCAGCGCGAGCAGGGGCCGCATCGATCTACGGTAGCGCAGCCTGGCGAGGCAACGTTCACCAGCGCAGGTGCCTTCGGCGGACTAGGGCGTCTCGTCCCGATGCACGGTGTCCATCGAGAACGCTGGGAGGCAGACTGCCACGTACTCAGCGCCACCCGGCTCAGGGCTGCTGTAGCGCACCCACTCACCCGGCGTTGCAACGACGGCTTGTCCGGCGCGCACGTCGAGAACGCCCTGTTCGTGTTCGACCCGAAGCATGCCGCGCAGCACGAGCGTGATTTCCTCAAAGGCGGGCCGCTGTCCCGGCTCTACCCACCCCTCGGGTGAGACCATTTTCGCCACGCTGACGGCACCATGGCCGGAGTTCACGCGCCCCGCGTATTCTTCGATCCGCTTCGGCTTGTTTCCAGCGGCTGGCATCACTGTGGGCTGCGCTATGAGAGTCGGCATGGTTCTCGACTTTACTCCACACGCCTGCGGCCTCGCAGCAGCAGGTGATACACGGCGGCGGCATAGAGCGCGTACCCCAGGACGACAGGCCATCGGTACGACGGGAAGACGCTGCTCGGCGAAAGCCGCGCGCCAAGCTCGAGAACCCGGAGCGCCGCCGATGCGACGAGCGCCACCTGGCCAAGCGGGTACCCGAGCGGCCGCCGCTCGGCGAGCATGACACCCGCACTGCCCTGCAGAATTGCCACGCACGCGCGCGCGGAAATCATCGCAATCACGACGCGGCTGTGGCCAGCGAGCATCGGCAGCAACTGGCCGCACCACGTCGCGGCAAGCATTGCTTCGGCAATCAGGAGAGCGCCAAGCGCACGCCGCACTCAGGCACGATACACGAGGACGCGATCGTCCTCAGGGGCAGTGGCGGCTGCCGCTCGAAGCGCGAGTCGTCACGACCACAGCCTCAGTCGCATCCCGTTGTACGGTAATTCCCAAGTGTTTCAGGCGATCACCTTGCGTGGAAGCGAACCGGCCCCGATAATTCTAGGGTCCTCCCGGCCCACGATGTGTGAGGCGACGGTGGACGCGTGAGCGCATCGGTCGCGCTCGGGAGAGACCAACAGATGACCCGTCGCCTCAGCCTTCAGCTCGCGTTCATTGCGGGTGCCCTCGGGCTTGCGGCATCGCTCGCCGGCGCTCCTCGGCAGCCGGCCCAGGTGGCTCGGGACAAAGGGCCGCTCGCAGCCACGATTCCGACCGACCCGCAGATCACGACCGGACGGTTTGCGAACGGCCTGCGTTATTACATCCGGCGAAACACACGGCCGCAGAACCGAGCCGAGTTGAGGCTGGTCGTCAATGCCGGCTCCGTGCTCGAGGAGGATGACCAGCAGGGGCTGGCCCACTTCGTCGAGCACATGGCATTCAACGGCACGACGCATTTCCCAAAGATGGCCATCGTTTCCTTCATGGAGTCGATCGGCATGCGCTTCGGCCCCAGCGTGAACGCCTTCACCAGCTTCGATGAGACGGTCTACATGCTGCAGATCCCGACCGAGCGCGCGGAGGTCATCGACAAGGCGCTGCTCGTGCTCGAGGATTGGGCGCACAACGTGTCGTTCGGGACCGAGGAGATCAACAAGGAGCGGGGCGTCATCACCGAGGAGTGGCGGCTGCGGCGGGGCGCGGCGGCCAGGGTGCAGGACAAACAGCTCCCAATGATCCTGCAGAACTCGCGTTACGCGGGCCGCATTCCCATCGGCAAGATGGAGATCGTCCAGAACTTCAACCCGGATCGGCTGCGGCAGTTCTACAAGGACTGGTATCGCCCAGACCTCATGGCGGTCATTGCGGTGGGAGACTTCAACCCGGCCGACGTGCAGGCCCTGGTGACGAAACACTTCGGCGCGATAGCCCCGTCGGCCACTCCGAAGAAGCGACCGACGTTCGCTGTGCCGGGTCACCCCGGCACCACCTTCGCGATTGCCACCGACAAAGAGGTGCCGACCACGCAGGTCAGCGTGTACAACATGACGCCGGCGCGCGACCAGTCGACCATCGGATCCTATCGGCAGCAGCAGATCGTCGACGGGCTCTTCTCGAGTATGCTGAACGCCCGCTTCGCCGAAATCGCCGAGAAGCCCAACGCGCCGTTCCTCGCCGCCCATGCCTCGCGAGGTCAAATCGTGCGTACCGCCGAGGCGGCTACCCTTGGCGCCGTCGTGAAGGAGGACGGCATCGAGAAAGGGCTGGAGTCAATTTTTGCCGAAGCCCAGCGGGTGGCCCAGTTCGGCTTTACAGCCACCGAGCTCGACCGCCAGAAGGTCAGCTCCCTTCGCCGCCTCGAACGCGCGATCACCGAGAAGGACAATCAGCAGTCTGCCGACCTGGCAGCCGAGTACAGCCGAAATTACCTGAACGGCGAGCCAATCCCGGGCATCGTGTACGAGAACGCGCTCTACCAGCGCTTCATGCCGGGAATTACCCTCGCCGAGATCAACCAGCTCGCCAAGACGTGGTGGCCCGATCGCAACCGCGTCGTGGCGGTGACGGCCCCCGATAAGCCGGGTGTCGTCATTCCCACAGAGGCGCGCCTGTCCGCGGCGATGACGCGGGCGGGCGGCCCAGGTCTGAAGGCCTACGAGGATGCCGGCGGCGGACGGGCGCTGCTCGAGTCGGTGCCCACACCCGGACGGGTCGTCAGCACCAACGTCCGCACGCCATTTGGCATCACGGAGTGGAAGCTGTCCAACGGCGCGACGATCGTCCTCAAGCCCACGACGTTCAGACAGGACGAGATCATGTTCCGGGCGTTCAGTCCCGGCGGCACCTCGCTCGCGAGCGACCGCGACTTCATCGCCGCGATCACGGCGGCGCAGGTCGTGAGCGCTGGCGGTCTCGGCCAGATGAGCTCGAACGAGCTGGGGAAAGCGCTCACCGGCAAGCTCGCCAGCGTGCGTCCGTCGATCGGCGCGCTCGACGAAGGGGTGGCCGGCACAGGGTCGATGAAAGACGCCGAGACGCTCTTTCAGATGATCTATCTGACGTTCACGCAGCCGCGTGTCGATCCGGAGATCTTCAAGGTCATTCTCGATCAGACCCGGACGGCACTGGCCAACCAGTCTGCACGCCCGGAGTACGCATTCGGTCTGGCACTCGGCTCCGCCCTGTCGCAGGATCATCCCCGGGCCCGTCCGATGACGCTCGACCTGGTGAATGAGATGGATCTGGCCAAATCGGTTGCCTTCTACAAGGACCGGTTCGCCGACGCGAGCGACTTCACATTCGTATTCGTCGGCAGCTTCGATCCCGCGAAGCTGCAGCCACTGGTGGAGCAGTACATCGGTTCGCTGCCGGCGCTGCATCGGCAGGAGTCCTGGAAGGATGTCGGCATCCGCTACCCGCACACGGTCGTCGAGCGACGGGTCGAGAAGGGCATCGAGCCGAAGAGTCAGACGGCCACCGTGTTCACGGGGACGTTCCAGTACGATCAATCTCACCGCACGGCGATCCGGGCGATGGCGATGGCGCTCGAAACCCGCCTCCGCGGTGCTCTGCGCGAAGAGCTCGGTGGCACGTATTCGGTGAGCGTCTCGGCGGGCTACTCCAAGATTCCCACGCCGGAGTACAGCGTCTCGATCAACTTTGGCGCCGACCCGACCAGGCTCAATGCGCTGGCGGCGCGGGTGTCGACTGAGATCGAGCGTCTCAAGACATCGGGCGTGACCGAGCAGGAGTTGAGTGACGTGCGCGAGGCCCTGCTCAGGGAATACGAGGCAGGCACCAAGTCGAACAGCTACCTGATGAGTAACATTGCAGGCCGGTATCAGCTCGGCGAGAGTCTCGAGAGCTTCTTTACGCTCGACGCCAGCTATCGGTCGCTCACGGCCGCAACGATTCAGGACGCGGCCCGCACGTACTTGAATCCCCAGTCGGTGGTTCGCGTGACCCTGGTTCCAGAGAAGTAAGACTCGTCACCCTGGCATCCCGGCAGTCGACACGGGCACTGCGGGTAGTCGGCGAGAGTCAGCCGTACGTCGCAACGAAGACGTCGTGCGCGGTTTTGACGACCAGCGCGAGCACCACGCCGATGAAGACCGGCCGCATCAGCCTGGCGCCGCCGCGCAGGGCGAGGCGCGATCCCACCTGCGCCCCGGCCACGTTGAATACGGCCATCCCGAGACCAAGCGGCCAGAGCACGTGCCCGTGCCAGCCAAACCAGAGGACCGCGGCCAGGTTGGTGGCCACGTTCAGGACGCGTGCGGAGGCGGCCGCGTTCACCAGGTCGTAACCGAACAATCGGACGAATAGGACCATGAAGAAGCTGCCGGTTCCCGGTCCGAAAAAGCCGTCGTACAGGCTGATCGCTGCCACAAGGAGCGCCGCGAGCGCGTAGTGCGGTCGCTGCATCGTGCGTGGCGCGTGCACATGACCGAAGTCTCTGCGGCCGACTGTGCTCAGCAGGACCGCCAGGAGCAGCAGCGGAACCAGGGGCCGGAACAGATCGGGAGGCACCCGCGTCGCGAGCACGGCGCCGCCGAGTGAGGCGGCGAGCGCGATGGGAGCCACGACCCCCAGCACGCGCCACGGAATCACGACCGATCGGGCGAACCGCGCGACGGCGCTTGCCGTGCCCACGATCGACGCGCACTTGTTGGTGCCGAGCAGGTCCGCGGGGAGCCGACCCGGATAGGCGGCAAAGAGCGCTGGCAGCTGGATGAGTCCGCCGCCGCCAACCATGGCATCCACGCATCCGGCGAGAGCGGCCGCGCCGAGAATCAGAAGGAAACCGATCACGCGATCATGGGCGTCTGCTTGCGGCGAGCCCTGCAAGCGCGTCTCCGGTCAGGCGATAGACCGTCCAATTCAAGCAGCACCGGGATATCGGAGGCGACGGCCGGGTCGATCCGGATCACCACAGGCACGGCACACCCCCGACTTAGGCCGGGCCATCCATGTCGGTGACGAGCGGCTGGGATCGATCGCTTTCGATCTCATCCCAGATGAGCACGCTGTGTGTCTCTTTCAATAGCAGCGCGCCGATGACGAACGTGGCGCTCGCTACGCCGATTGGGTAATACAGACCGGCGTAGATATCCCCGGTCTGCGCCACAATCGAGAGCCCGATGAGCGGCAGCAGCCCGCCGAACACACCGTTGCCGATGTGATAGGGCAGCGACAGTGCCGTGTAGCGGATCTTGGCCGGGAACGCCTCGACCAGGTAGGCGGCGATGGGCCCGTAGACCATCGTGACGAACACGAGCTGGACGAACACCAGGAGGATGAGCTTCCACGCCACCGGATTGCTGGCCAGGCTTGCAATCCCCGCGTAAGGCAGCACCTCGAGCGCTGGGGTCAGCACGCCGTTGACGAGCCGCAACGGAGTCAGGCTGAGCCCACCGGTCACGGGATTACGCTGCGACTGAGCCGTCACCACTTCCGATCCCGCCACGTGCTGCATGGCGTGGTAGATCGGCAGGTACGACACGGCTGCAATGAGGCAGCCTGCGAGGATGATGCGCTTACGGCCGATCCGGTCGGACAGCGCCCCGAAGACGACAAAGAGCGGCATGCCGAGCAGCAGCGCGGTCGCCACGATGTAGTTGGCCGAGGTCGCGTTTACTTTGAGTATCGTCTGCAAATAGAACAGGGCGTAGAACTGCCCGGTGTACCAGACGACCCCCTGGCCCGCCGTGGCTCCGAAGAGCGAGATCAGCACGCGCTTGAGGTTGACCCACTCCGTGAACGCCTCCTTCAGCGGCCGCGCCGACGTCATGCCAGTTGCCTTGATGTGCGTGAAGATGGGCGACTCCTTCATGCGCAGGCGGATATAGAGCGAGATGCCGACCAGGAAGATGGAGATCAGAAACGGCAGCCGCCAGCCCCAGGCCCGAAACGCCTCGACACTCATCAGGTTCTGAACGATGAGGATCACCGCCAGAGAGATGAACAGGCCAAGCGTGGCCGTGATCTGAATAAAGCTCGTGTAGAACCCACGTTTCCCGTCGGGCACGTGCTCGGCGACGTAGACCGCGGCGCCCCCGTACTCGCCCCCGAGCGCCAGTCCCTGCAGCACACGCACGAGCAGCAGGACGAGCGGCGCGGCGACGCCGATGGTTGCGTAGGTCGGGAGCAGGCCGATGGCGGCCGTGGCACCGCCCATGATCAGGAGCGTCACCAGGAAGGCGTACTTGCGCCCCACCAGGTCGCCGATGCGGCCGAAGAACAATGCCCCGAACGGCCGTACGACGAACCCGACCGCAAACGTCGAGAGGTAGGCAATGAGCGCGAGCGTGTCGTTGCCGCGCGGGTAGAACAGCGGCGAGATGACGGTGGCAAGGCTGCCGAAGATATAGAAGTCGTACCACTCGATCATGGTCCCCACGGCCGATGCCGCGATGACCTGCCAGATCTTGTAGTCGGCCGCTCCTGCGGCGGCCGTCGGCCTCACCTGATTCACGGGTGCTCCTCGATGACGTGGACGAGGAGTATATACGGGCGCCCGGCCTGACTCCTGATCTGGACCCTCGTCACAGCCGGCAGATGAGCAACTCCCGCTCGTACACCATCTCGGGGGGCAGATGGTCGTGGAGCTCGATGAACAGCTCTTCGTGCTCCATGACCTCGCGCCGCCAGGCGGCGACATCGACGGCCTGCAGCTCGTCGAACTGGGCCTGCGACAGCGACAGGCCGCTCCAGTCGATGTCCGTCCAAGCGGGCATCCAGCCGATAGGGGTCTCGCGCGCCAGGGCGCGGCCGCGAACCCGCTCGACGATCCATCTCAGCACACGCATGTTCTCGCGGAAGCCTGGCCACAGGAACTCACCCTCAGCGTTCTTGCGGAACCAGTTGACGTGGAAGATTCGCGGCGTCTGGCTGAGGGTCCGCTGCATGGTGATCCAGTGCCGGAAGTAATCGCCCATGTGGTAGCCACAAAACGGACGCATCGCCATCGGGTCGCGGCGCACCCGTCCGACCTGGCCAACAGCAGCCGCCGTGGTCTCCGATCCCATCGTGGCTCCGACATAGACGCCGGCGGTCCAGTTGAAGCCCTGATAGACCAGCGGCATCGTCGTCGCGCGACGCCCGCCAAAGATGAAGGCGCTGATCGGCACGCCCTCCGGCGACTCCCACCGGTCGTCAACGATCGGGCATTGAGCGACCGGAGCCGTGAAGCGAGAATTGGGATGCGCGGCTGGGGCGCCTGTCTCGCGCGCGATCTCCGGCGTCCATGGGCGTCCCTGCCAATCGAGGCACTCGGCGGGAGGCGTGTCGGTCATGCCTTCCCACCACACCCCTCCACTGGGAGTGAGCGCCACGTTCGTAAAAATCGCGTTGCGGGAGATCGTCGCCATCGCGTTCGGGTTGGTCCGAGCCGACGTCCCCGGAGCGACGCCAAAGATACCGGCCTCGGGATTGATCGCGTGGAGCCGGCCAGCCGCGTCCGGCTTGATCCAGGCGATGTCGTCGCCGACCATCGATACCTTCCAGCCGCGCATGGCGTCTGGCGGAATCATCATCGCGAGGTTGGTCTTGCCGCACGCGCTCGGAAACGCCGCGGCCACGTACGTCTTCTCCCCAGAGGGGTCCTCCACGCCGAGAATGAGCATGTGCTCGGCCATCCATCGCTCGTCGCGGGCCATCACCGAGGCGATGCGCAAGCCGAAGCACTTCTTGCCAAGCAGCGCGTTGCCGCCATACCCCGATCCGTACGACCAGATCTCGCGCGTCTCGGGGAAGTGCACGATGTACTTCTCACTGTTGCAAGGCCACGCGACATCGGCCGCGCCAGGCGCCAGCGGCGCACCGACCGAATGCATGCACGGCACGACGCGGCGGACGTCACGATCGATCTCGCTAAACACCGGCAGGCCAATGCGCGCCATGATCCGCATGCTGACCACGACGTACGGCGAGTCGGTGAGCTGTACGCCGATCTGCGACATGGGTGAGCCAATGACGCCCATGCTGAACGGCAGCACGAACATCGTCCGCCCCGCCATGGCCCCCCCGAACCGGCCCTTCAACTGGCGACGCATCTCGTAGGGCGCCACCCAGTTGTTGGTCGGACCTGCCGCGTCCTGCGACAGCGAGCAGACGAACGTTCGCTGCTCGACACGAGCGACGTCGTTCGGGTCGGACCGGGCGTAGAAGCAGCCCGGCCACTCGTCCTCATTCAAACGCGTGAACGTGCCCGCTTGCACCAGCTGCTCGCACAACTGGTCGTATTCCTCCTGAGAGCCGTCCACCCAGTGGACGGACTCCGGACGAGTGAGCTGCCGCATCTTCTCCACCCAGCGGAGCAGATGGGTGTTACGCGAGAGCGGGACACTGACGTCACGTGACATCGTTGGACCTAGCGGAAAGAGTTCGGGCCACGCCATCCATGGCGGAGCGGTACGTATTGATCGATGCAGGTGAATTCGAGTCTGTATAGTAGCGTGCCAACCGAACCACCGGCGCCCACGTTATGTCCTCTCTCCTGATTTCGCTCGAACGGCACGACTCGGTGCTGGTGCGTAGTGGGTCAGTTTGAAATCGGCTGCATACGTTATGCTGTCGCGTTCGGGTGAGCCCGTGGCAGGATCGCACCATGCCAAGACGGTCAAGCATGGCCTCTGGCGATAGGAGGCGGTATGTCACGACGCTTGCTCTGGATTGCAATCTGGGTTGTCTCTATTCTGGCTACTGCGCAGTACGTGAAAGCCCAGCGCGAAGCCCTTCCTGCCAATCCGATGTCCAATCCGCTGATGGTTAGCGGAACCGACCTGGCGTTCCGAGTGCAGAGCTACGGGCCTGATGCCGCGCGCGGGCGCTTCATGATTAGAATCAACGGCACTTGGCAGCCCATTGAAGTCGTGAGCCCTGGCGCCGAGAAATAGCCATAACTGAAAACCCTAAGAAGCGTGGCACCGACCATGACTTCGCCACTGGCGCCCGCCGCGTGGTCGAGCAGGGCATCGGGGAACGCCTAGACGGCTCACCACTACCCGATCCGCATGAGGGGAAGAACCCGCACGCGGTCGCGCTTGGGAAGCTCGGCGGGGCCAATCGCCCGCTTGCACGCCGCACACGGCGCCAGTTGGGAGCCTGCGCGCCTCATCCAAACACTGGCGGCGCAGGGGCGGACTTTTCGCGACCTGGACGCCGATCGCCGCGCCGTGCGTAAGCCGTAAGCCGCGAGCCCCGAGCCCCGAGCCCCGAACCGTAAGCCGCTATCTCACAACCCGCATCACTGGCCTCACTTGTGTGATCAATGGAGCGAGCTGTGCCGTCCACAGGTCATAGCCCTCCGCTGTCATGTGCAGGCCATCGGCGACGAACAACTCCGGCCGGGGTGTGCCGTCTCGGCCCAGCATCGCGGCGGCCAGGTCGATGTAGTGCAGGTTCTTCCGCGTGGCGGTGTACGTTTTCACGCGCGCATTCGCGTCCTGCATCGCCGGCCACATGGTCCATCGGGCCAGGCTGGGTTTGACAGCGATGAAGATGATCTCCGTCGCCGGTTTCGCCGCGAGCACACGGCCGACGAACTGCTGGTAATCGGCGAGCACCCGCTCGGGTGTCTTGCCCGCGGCGATGTCGTTGTCGCCCGCGTAAAAGACCACGACGTCGGGGCTGTACCTCGTCACTGTCTGTTCGACGAAGTAGTTCACGTCGGAGATCTGAGATCCGCCGAACCCCCGGTTGATGACGGTCAGCGTGGGAAATCTGCTGCCCGTCGCCCACATCCTGATCGTCGAGCTGCCGGCAAACAGCACCGCGTGCGCGGGCGGCGTGTTCTTGCTGTCCCACTGATCGAACGCCTTGATCTCCTCCACCAACCGGGCCGGGTCTGGATCGACCGCCTGTGCGTAGGACGCGCTCGCCCCCGCGGTCAGCAGGCACAGGACAATCAGACTGCGCGCGGCGGTACGACGCACGTGCATAAGTCCTCCTCTTCAACGGCGCGGCGCCACTAGCGTGTCGCGCGCATGCCCGCAGTATGCGCCAAGACAGGTCAGGTCCGCGCGCGGAGGCGCCATCGATCCAGGTTGTCAATGGCCAGAGGGGCCAGGTCGTCGGCGGGCGCGAAATCGAACACCGCCGCATAGAACGCAAGCTCCGCCTCGAGGCTCCGGACCGTGGACGCCGCCTGCCGGAAGCCGTGCTGCTCGCCCTGGAACATGACCAGCGCCACCGGCAGCCCTTTGGCGCGCACAGCATCTGCCATGGTCTGCGCTTGCGCGGGCGGCACGACGGGGTCTTCGGCGCCCTGCAGGAGGATGAGCGGGCACGAGAGTCGATCGACGGCGTGGATCGGCGAACGCGCCCGGTAACGGTCCTTTGCGGCGGGATACGGTCCGACGAGTGTGTCGAGATAGCGCGCCTCGAATTTGTGTGTGTCGCGCGCGAGACTCTCGAGGTCGCTGACACCAAAATAGCTCGCCGCCGCTGAGAAGACGTCTGGGCGAAACGCCAGCGCGGCGAGTGCCGTGTAACCACCAGCGCTCGATCCACGGATGATGAGGCGGGCGGCGTCTGCGAGACCCAGGCCGACGAGATGGCGCGCGGCGGCGACGCAGTCGTCGACGTCAACCTCCCCCCACCGGCCGTTCAGACGCTGGCGATAGGCGCGGCCATAGCCCGTGCTGCCTCCGTAGTCCACGTCCACGACTGCAAATCCACGGGTCGTCCAGAACTGCAGCGCCAGGCTCAGAGCTGCGGACGCAGCCCCTGTGGGGCCTCCATGGCTCACCACGATCAGCGGGGGTCGCTCATCGTCGGCCGCCCGGCAGTGGGGATGGCGAGGCGGATAATAGAAGGCACGTGCGGTGACGTCCTGTTGAGTCGGAAACTCGATCGTCTGAGGCACAGAGAGATAGCTGACATCAACCGTTTCAGCGGCTGCCGATCGCACCGTGTCGACCGCACCGGTCGAGAGATCGATACACACGACCGCGTCGGTCGCCGTGGGTGACGAAGCCACGCACGCCACCCACATTGAGTTCGCGACCACCATCGCACCCGGCTCGATGTCAGGGGCGAGCGTTCTGAGCGTGCGGCTTGCCGGGTCGAGAACAGCCAGCCTCCAGCGTCCGTCCATCGCGTAAGAGACAACCAGCGACGTGCCGGCGAACGACCAGGTCGTGGTCCCCAACTGCCAGAGCGGACGCCCGAAATCCGCTGCCATCGGGCAGATCGCTTCTGCGGGAGAACTTTCGTCCGCTCGCTGCCGGTACAGATTCCACCAGCCGCTGCGGTCGGATACGAAATAAATCGTGCCGTCTGTGGACCACTCCGGATGCATCACCGACTCACGATCGCTGCCTGCCACCCGGCGGTGGCGAGCCGTCCCACCGCCCGGCAGGACGTCGGCCACCCAGAGTTCGGTCCCATCCCAAGGCATCTGCGGATGTCGCCACGACAACCAGAGCAGCCGGGTGCCGTCGGCACTGAACCTTGGTGCCGCATAGAAGTCCTCTCCAGCCACGAGGACCTGCGGCGCGGTCGAGCCTCCACCGAGCATGACGCGCACGAGGGTGTTCTCGGGCTCCTGCGAGACGCGCGAGTGGTCTTCCCTCACCCACACCATCCACCCGCCAGATGGATGTAGGTCGCCATCCGCGTACCGCCAGGGTCCGACCGGTGTGAGCGGCCGGATGTCGCCGTTTTTGATGCTGTATAGCCGCTGGTCGGAGAACTCGGAGAAGACGACCTGTCCATCCGCGATGAGGTAGGCGCCTCCACCATACTCGTGCACGCGAGTGCGCACATTCATCGCCGGCGGTGTGACTTCGGCAATCGCGCCATCGGCGCCACGCTTCATGAGCACGTTACGGCCACCCTCTGCCGGCCGGCCTTCGAGCCAGTAGGCGTCGGGACCATCGAGCGCGACTGCCCCGAGGCGCAGCGAACCTGCACCCACCGACCGCGCGCTGATTGGAGACTTCCAGGTGCCGTAGGGAGCGATCACGGATCTACACGGCTGCCCGTCGAGAGATCGTCAGACGTCTCCGCCGTTTCGCCATCGCAACGCCGTCAGGTCTGCGAGCCCCGACAGATACGAACTTGCCAGCCCGGCTTTGTCGGTCGGCGACTCGAGCGCCGCCGCCAGCTCGCTGACGAGCACAGACCCAAGGGCGTGAATGGAATCGTGCCTCATCAGACCCTCGCGTTGCAGCCGCGCGTGAGTGTCGACAACGACTGGCTCACCGAGCGCCAGCTGATTTTCGACAGCCACGTGAATGGCCGCGTGCAGCCGTGCATTGGCGACCGCAATCCGAGCCTGGCGATGATAGGTCATCACCGCCACGAGCTTGTCGCTGTCATCGGCGCCCATCCACTCCTCGGCCGGTGGCGCAACGTCCGGGTCGTAGTCCTGCACCATACGTGAACGGTCCGAGCAATAGTGAAGCGCGGTTTTGCGATCAGATCAGGTGCGCGGCGAGTCGCGCAAGTGCGCGTCTTTGATCCGTCCGAGTGCGCGATCGACCGACCGGGTCAGCTTGTCCAGAGCGCCGGCCAGAGCCTGTTCGACGCCGGCGGCCTGATGCGTCACCGCGATCGGAGGCAAGCCGGCGAGCCGGGCCTCGATCGCGCAGCGCTTGTCGAAGTCGTTGGACTTGGCGCTGCTGTTCTCGTCGGTGAAGTGCACTTCGACGCGCGTGATTCGTTCGCCAAAACGCGCCAGAGCCCCGGGCCATGCCCCCATCTAATCACGGGGGTGAGTGGTCGGTCGACTGCGGACCCGTGGGGCGCTCAGGAGGCACGTCGGCACCGCCGCGGACGATTTCACGCACGACCGCCTGCGGCCGCTGGTTGATCGTCAGAAACATCCGTCCGATGTACTCGCCGATCAGCCCGAGCAGCACGAGCTGCGTGCCCGAGAACACCAGCAACGCCGCCATGATCCAGCCGAAGCCGTAATCAGGCCCCTGATCGCGCAGCCACAACCGGAACACGACCACGAGCGCGCCTAACCCCGCGACCGCCAGCACGAGCCCCACGAACGTGGCCAGCCGCAGTGGCAGCACCGAGAAATTGAGCCACGCGCTCAGCCAGAGCCGCACCAGTCGCCGAAGGGTGTAAGTACTCGTGCCCGCCTTGCGCGCTTCGTGCCGGACATCGACCGATCCGATGCGCTGTGTCACCTGCAGCAGTAATCCGTCGATGTACGGATAGGGGCCCGCGTAGCTGGTGACCTGCTGCGCGACGAACGCCGTCACGCAGCGGAAGCTCGACAGGTAGAACCCCTGGGGCTTGTCGAGCGCCCAGTCGGTCATTCGATTGGTGAACCAGCTGCCGACATTGCGAAACATCGAATGCTGCTTCATCGGGTAGTGCCCGAAGATGACGTCGAGCCCGGTTGCCACGGCATGACGCCACAGCCGGGCGGCCTCCGCGGGTGGATTCTGGCCGTCGTCGTCGAGGTTCACGATGTGCAACCCGCGCGCGTGCCGCCATCCGGTCAGCACCGCGTTGTGCTCGCCGTAGTTGCGCGCGTGCTCAATCAGCGTTATGGGTACGCGCATGTCGCGCATGAGGGCGCGGCAGACCTCGCTGGTGCCATCGCCGCTGCCGTCGTTCACGAGGACGATCTCGTGACCACCTTCGATCGTGAGCGACTCGATTTCTCGCACAACCGTGCCGATCGTCTCGGCACTTCGGTAGAGCGGAATCACGAACGTCAACGCGGGAACAGACATATCGGGTTGGGGCGCCCGATGTTAGCACGCAGGCCGACGGCTTTTCAGGGCACTCAGTGCGCTAGCGGACTTCAATCTCGACCACCTGTGTGTCCACAGTCGCGTCGATGGCGGAGGCGGTGGAACCGGGATCATGCCAGAGGAAACGTCCCGGCTCCGAGCCTGTGACGACGACCTCGAGCCAGCCGCCCGAGTGCCGATGTGCCGGCATCCGTTCCCCCGCACGCAGGACGATGCGGCTGGCGAGAACGCGGGTGTTGTCGACGACCACTTCGTGGCCGGGGGCGCCGGCCGGTGTCGCAGGTGCCGCATCGGCGCGGATCGGCGTCAGCAGCTCGACGTCGAAGATCCTGATGGGATGGTCGCCGACGTTGGCGACGCGGTGAGTGTACGGCGGGTGCGCCGAGTTGAACACGACCCTCCCGACCGGCGGCGTCTGAATGAGGCCATCGGCGCCGGGCAGGTCGACGCGCGTGGGGCCCGTGGCCAGCCGAACGGAGACGTTGTCGTTGGAGTGGGTGTGAAACAGGCTGACGTAGCTTGAAGGCAACACCACATCGAGCAGGCGCAGGCTGGCGTTTTCGAAAACAGGTCGGTGCTGCGGCTCACGCTCGACCGGGACGGGCGACTGCGGGAGCGAGCCTAGCAGCACGACGCTGGCGCATACGGCCGTGCAGCTGATGCTGCGAGCACGTACGAATCTCGCGCGCAACAGGCCGCCGCGCCCTCCGTTCAGTTCCACAACGTGCAGCCGCGCAGAGGGCTACCGCTCGGTGCCACGCGACACGACCCGAGCGTGATCGGCTGGCTTCTCCATCGTTGGCTGCCGGTTGTACGCGTCCGACTGGCCCGGTGGAATGCTGAGGTACGTCCAGTCGCGCCCACGAATGGCTTTCGCAACGTAGACAATTTGCCCGACGTGGTAGCTGCAGTGCGCGAGCGCGCGGTGCAACGCGTCGCCAACAGGCAGCGCCTGCCCGCGGATGGTCACCGTCTGGTCGAGCGTCTGTGCATCGAGCGCGTCGAGTGCCTGGAGCACCGCATTCCACCCGAGTGCCCACTTGGCCTCGAGCTCCGCGTGCGTCACCGCGCGCGGCTGGAACTCCTCCTCACGATGTCGCCAGGGCTTCTCGCCGTCGCTCGTGAGGAAATCGGTGAAGCGCGACTGAAGATTGCCGGCGATGTGCCAGCAGATTGTCGCCACCGAGCTGGCAGCGTCACTGCGCGAATCGGACAGCTCCGCGTCGCTCAACTGCCCTATCGCGCCTTCTGCCAGTGCCTTGTATCGGAGCAACTCGGTGCGGATGGACCCAATCACATCAGGCATAGACCGGACTCTCCTCGGGGATGCGGCCCAGGAACAACTCTGTGTCGTACATCAGCCGTACCCTGCCGCCGTCCTGATAAGTCTCGAACAAATGCTTCAGCGCGTCCAGCATCGGCACATGGCCCGGATCGGACGCCGCAGGGACGTACGGAGCGTCAGTCGAGTGGTTTGATCCGGACGTTGGTGTAGTAGCTGAAGCTGTTCGGGTCGTGCGCCTGAAAGGCAATCGTGCCCGGCGCGATCTTGCGGCCAGGCGTGTCGTACGACCCTGCCCAGTCAGCTGGCTGCTTCCACTGGAGAACCTGCTCGCCTTTGACAGTGACCGAGATGGTCTGGCCGCGCACCATGATCTCCATCGGAAACCACTCGTCGTCTTTCGCCGGGATGTTCGAGAGATCGACCACGTGATAGAGGCTGCCAGTGCGGATGCGGTCTGTATGGCTGTTGTTGACCTGGATTTCGAACCCTTTGGCCGGAAACCCTGTCTCCTGAAACTCGGTCAGCACGTAGACGCCGCCGTTGCTGCGCGCCTTGGCCATCACGTCGAGCTTCAGATCGAAGTTGCGGAAACTATGGGTCCGGAATGGGCCGTCGTAGAACAGGTGCCCGGCGCCGCTGACGCCGTTGGCCACGATGGCGCCGCTCTCCACCTTGAACGACTCCGCAGGGCCGCTCACCTTCCAGCCGGTCAGATCCTTGCGGTTGAACAGGTTCGTGTACCCGGCCTCGATCTTCAGCGCCGGGACCTGCAGCGGCGCACTCGCCGCGGCCGCGGGTGGGGTAGAGGCCGGGGCCTGCGGCGCGGGGCTTTGCGCGCGCGTGACTGGTCCGAACAGTCCTGAGGCAGCGACAAGGGCAATCAGCAGAACAGGGGCGTGCTTCATGACGATTCCTCCGGGGGCGTCCACGCGCCAGTTCGCGGCGTTGGCGCAGATGTCAGGGGTGGCTGAGAGCATACCATCGGCTGTTCGTGCATCGGGACGGTGTGCTGGCTCTCGGGCCGAGCCGCAGCGCATCATCAGCGCGAGGTCACCGGACGTGAAGCGTCGCGGCCATGTCACGGTCGCGGACGCGCACCCTGAGGCGCCACGATTTCGATCTGGAACACGGCTGGCCAGAACTTTCCCGTCACGAACAGGCGATCACCCTCGGGGTCATACGCGATGCCGTTGAGGACGGCGTTCGAACCAGGCGGGACGGCGGTTGGCCGGAGACCCGCAAGATCGATCCAGCCCACCACCTGACCGGTGTCAGGCGAGATGCGGGCGATGCGGTCCGACTGCCAGACGTTGGCCCAGATCTCGCCCTTCACGAATTCGAGTTCGTTCAGGTCCGCTACCGGGGCACCCCGATCGGTGACCGCAATCCGCCGTAGCTCGGCGAACGACTCGGGGTCGAGGACGCGGAGAGAGCTGGATCCGTCACTGAGAAACAGGTGCTGGCCGTCGTGAGTGAGGCCCCATCCTTCACCCGAGTAGGTCACGGTCCGTTGCAGAGCGAACGACGAACGGTCGTAGACGAAGGCCACGCCGCTCTGCCAGGTGAGCTGAATGAGGGAGTCCTTCCACGCCGCCAGACCTTCGGCAAAGTATGCGGAATCCACAGGTCGCTGCTGAACAACACGGCCGGTCTCGAGCTCGACCCGGCGCAACGAGGAACGGCCATTGAGACCGGTGCTCTCCAGAAGCTTCCCGTCCGCGAACACCAGTCCCTGGGTGAACGCGTCAGGATCGTGCGGGTAACTCTTCACGACGCGGTAACCGGCGGCGACGGCAGGCCCGGTGACCGCGGCTGGAGACGGTGCGCCCGCACATGCCGCGACGAGGGACGCGGCGGCGGTTGACGTGGCAATGAGGCGCCCCATGATGTGCCCCCATCATGAGTTGAAGACCGTCGAACGTCCAGCACGATAGGCGCATGTGCCGGCGGCGGACATTGCGCGATAATGCGAGGGTGGGCATGCCTCTCTTACGCCACTCTCGCATTCTTCTCCTGCTGCTGGGAGGGGGCCTCGTCTCCCCCGTTTCGGCGCGGCAGCAGGCGACTCCGGCGCAGCAGTCGCAGGCCGCTGACGCCGGCGCCAAGGCCAATACCGTCATGACGCTGCTCACTCAGCAGAAGTTTGCCGAGGTCGCTGCCCAGTTCGACGCGACAGTCGCGGCTGCGCTACCCGAGGATCGACTGCGCAGTTCCTGGGCCAGCCTCCTCCAGCAGATGGGAGCCTTCAAAGACATCGTGCAGACACGTGTGGACCTGCGCGACGCCGTCCGTATCGTGACGGTGACATCGCAGATGGAACGCGGCAGGATCGAGACGGTGATCGCGTTGGGTGCGGGCGACCGCGTCGTCGGTTTGTCGATTCGGCCGGTGGTGCCTGTCGCTGACTACGCCCCGCCCCCCTACGCCGATCCCCCTTCCTACGCCGAAACGGAAGTGACTGTTGGTAGTGGCGAGTGGGCGTTGCCCGGCACGCTCACCATGCCTGCCGGCTCGGGCCCCTTCCCGGCGATCGTGCTCGTGCACGGGTCGGGCCCGAACGACAGAGACGAGACGATTGGGCCCAACAAGCTGTTCAAGGATCTCGCTCTCGGTCTGGCGTCGCAGGGCATCGCGGTGCTCCGCTACGACAAGCGCACCAAACAATACGCCGCGAAGATGGTCGCGTCCAGCACCCTGACCGTGAAGGACGAGACGATCGATGACGCGGTTGCGGCGGCGGCGCTGCTTCGGTCCACGCCGCGCATCGACCGCGCGCGCGTCTTCGTACTCGGCCACAGCCTGGGTGCCATGCTGCTGCCCCGCATCGCTGCGGCGACCCCCGAGCTCAGAGGCCTGATCGCGATGGCGGCCCCAGCGCGATCCTTCGATGTGGCGCTCATGGAACAGGCCCAATACCTGGCCGAGCTCGACGGTCGAGTGACGCCCGAAGAGCAGAAGCAGCTCGACACGATGAAGACAGGCCTCGACGCTGTTCGAGGACTGACGCCGGCCGATGCAGGCAACTCGCGTTCTTATTCGGGGGCGCCAGCTTCATACTGGCTCGACCTACGGGGATACGACCCCCCGACAGCCGCCAAGGACGTGAAGCAGCCGATGCTCGTGCTGCAGGGCGAGCGCGATTATCAGGTGACCATGGCCGAGTTCGCGCGGTGGAAGGCGGCCCTCGCCAGTCGGAAAGACGTCACCTTTCATTCCTATGCTGGTCTGAATCACATCTTCCAGGCAGGGGTGGGCCCCGGGATGCCCACTGAATATTTGAAACAGGGACACGTCCCCGAACAGGTCATCCGCGATATTGTCGGCTGGATCCAAGCGGCGCGCTGATCGCGCCCGCGCGTGCCTCCTGGGAGGCTGCGATCCCTCAGTCTGTTGTGGCTTCGAGAAGCCCAGCGAGGCAGCTCGGACAGACGCTGTGGCTGAACTGCGCGGACGAGTGCGTGCTGATGTAACTTTCCATCTGCTCCCACTCCTGCGCGTCCGAGCGGATGCGCTTGCAGTAGCTGCAAATGGGCAGCAACCCCTCGAGCGCTGTCACCTTCGCCAGCGCCTCCTGCAGGGCGGCAATCTGCTGGTTCAACTCGCGCTGCAGTGTGACGACACGGATCCCGACGTCCACACGTGCTTTGAGCTCTTCGCGGTTGAACGGTTTCGCCAGGTAATCGTCCGCTCCGGCCTCGAGCCCCTGCACCAGGTCCGAGGTCTCGTTACGAGACGTCAACAGCATCACATGTGTGTGGGCGCAGGCCGGCTCGGCGCGAATCCGGCGGCACAGATCCGGCCCATCGATGTCGGGCATCATCCAGTCGAGAATGACGATGGCCGGCTGGTGAGCGAGCAGCAGCGCCCACGCCTCCATCCCGTTGTTCGCTGATAGCACGTCGAAGTCCCACCGCTTGAGCGCCGCGGCCAGCACGGTCAGCGACACGCGGTCGTCGTCTGCAATCAGAATCTGCGGGCGCCCCGCATGCTGGACGGCGGCCACGGGCAGAGAACCCATGATCTGGTTATCGGCCGCGCGGCGTTGAGCATGATGCGCGCGGTAAACCAGTTACAGCCGTCCCCCAGGGATGCCGATATATCCACTGCCACTGCAAGGCTGCCGAACAGTGCGGAGCTGCCCGGTGGTCGGAGCCCGCTGTAGCCATGGGAACACGCCTGAGAGTTCTCCTCGTCGACGACGAGGCACCGATGCGCGTCCTCATGCGGAGGTTCCTCGACCTCGACTTCGAGCTCGACGTCATCGAAGCCGACGACGGCACGACAGCGCTGGAAGTATTGCTGAATGAGCCCGTGGACGTCGTGATGCTCGATCTGCGGATGCGGGTGATGGGTGGCATCGACGCTCTGAAGGCCATCAGGCGAACGCCTCGCTTGGCGTCGCTGCCAGTGGTGTTCGTCACAGGGGTCGCCGACGAAGAAGCGGTCTCGATCGCCGTCTCGCTCGGCGTCCAGGCCATCGTGGTCAAACCCTTCACGCGCGAGTCGCTCCGCGATCGCACTCAGACCCTGCTCGGTGGCGCCATCAAAACCCCGCCATCGGCGGCAAGCCGCCGGCGATCGACGCAAAAGATGATCGACCTCGCTCCGACGCAGAGCGTGCTGGTCGTCGACCGCGAGCTCGAATACCGGTCGGTGCTGTCCACGCTGCTCGCCCGCATTGCCAAGGTTGCCGAGGCCCCTAACGAATTTGCCGCGTTGACGCTCTGCCTGGAGGGCCCCTGCCCTGATGCCATCGTCTTCGGCCAGCTGTCTGAATTCTCGCCCCTCGACGGCTGCGCACAGAAGGTCCGTGAAATCACGACAGGAAAGCCGCTCGCGCTCGTGGCGGCCGCGCCTGCCGAACAGGTCGGGCCACTCCGCGCGAAGGGATTGTTCGACGCAGTGATGGTCCGCCGGTGCGATGCCGAATTCACGACAGACTCTCTGCTCGATGTGCTCAGCGAGAGGAGTGCCGAGCGCCTGCTGTTGCACACCTCAGCCACCGACATCGTCGAAGCGCTGGACTGGACGCGTCAGGAGATGACCCGCGTGAGCGGCCTCGCGCTGCGGGAGGCCCCGGCGGGCATGGCTGCGGAGGCGCGCGGCGTCAGGGCTCAGGTCGAGCTCCACAGTGCGCACGCCACGTATCGGCTGCGGCTGTTCGTGCCGATGCCGCTGGCGCTGGGCATTGCCGCCCGCAACACGAACGTCGAAGCAGATGCGCTGTCTGATGTGGAACTGTCCGGGGTGGTCTCGAACCTGCTGGCCGATTCGGCTCGCCATCTGCAGCAACGGCTGGCGGCACGGCCCTGCACGGTCGAGATCGGCGCGATTCAGGCAGCGGTGGCCGATACCCTCGGCGAGACACTCGGGTCGGCGGCCGAGCAGCGAGGTACGCGCCGCTGGCTCGCGCCCGAGGCGACATGCCCGGTGGTATTCACTCTCGCCCCAGGCGTCGGGGCGTGAGATGACGACACGGCGAGCAGGTGGCCCCCTGCTGAGTTTTCAAGTCGTGCCGATGTCCAGTGTAGGAGTGGTGCCATGAGCGGACGGCCGTTCGGTAGCGGAGGCACGAAAGGAACAGGGTTCGTGGCCCAGACTGAGAGTGCGCCCCTCCAGTCGCTCGAGTTCTATCGAACGCTCGTCGAGGACCTGCCGCACAACATCCTGCACAAGGACGCGGACGGCCGCTACTTGTACGTGAACGCGCGGTTCTGCCAGACCGTTGGCCGTTCCGCAACCGAGGTGCTCGGCAAGACCGCCTTCGATCTGTACCCGGCCGATCTTGCCGCCAAGTACCGGACCGACGACCTCCGCGTCATGGCCTCTGGCGAGCCGTGGTCCTTCTTCGATCCGTATCAGTCGGCCACCGGCAGGACCATCATCCAGGGGATCAAGACGCCACTGCGGAACGCCAGCGGCGTCATCGTTGGAATTCAGTGCGTGTTCTGGGATGGCACCGACCGCTCTGCGCTCGAGGCGCGCGCGGAAGCGGCAGTCGAGTTGCGCACGCTAGAGCTTCGCAGCAGTCTCGCTCGCTACAAGATGCTCGTCGAGAGCACGCACGCGGTGCCATGGGAGATGGACGGTCGCACGCTCGCTCTGTCCTACATCTCGCCCCAGGCTGCGCTCGTGTTCGGCTGGAACCCCGAGACGTTGGTCGGCGCCGGATCGATGCTCGACCTCGTCTACGATGACGACCGCGCCTACGTCCGGGAGGTGCTCGAGGCGCTGGTTCACGCGCCGCAGAGCCAGAACCTGACGATCGACTATCGCGTCTATGCCGGCGCCCGGCTCGGCTATGTGAGGAGCGTGCTCAACGTGCACCGCGACACGGCCGACCAGCCCGGCGTCGTGCGAGGCGTGACGGTGGACATCACCGAGCAGAAGAAACTCGAGGCCGGACTCCACCAGTCGCAGAAGCTCGAGTCGATCGGCCGGCTGGCGGCGGGCGTCGCCCATGAAATCAACACGCCCGTGCAGTTCGTGAGCGACAGCGTCCATTTCCTGCAGGACGCGATGATCGACTTTGCCCGTCTCATCGAGCAGTACCGGGCCGTGACCCACACCGTGCTGCTGGGCCAGCCCTCAACCGAGCTGGCGGCCGCCGTTCTCGCCGCGGAGCAGACCTCCGACATCGAGTACCTGATGGAGCACGTTCCCAGGGCGATCACGCGGTCGCTCGACGGGCTCGATCGGGTCGCCACAATCGTCCGGTCGATGAACGAGTTTGCGCACCCGGACCAGAAGGAGATGACACCAGTCGATCTCAACCAGGCGGTGCGGAGCACGATCGTCATCGCCCGCAATGAGTACAAGTACGTCGCAGACGTGGAAATGGACCTCGGCAACCTGCCGCTCGTGACCTGCCACGGCGGCGACGTCAATCAGGCGATTCTCAACATCATCGTAAATGCGGCGCACGCGATTGGCGACGTGGTGAAGGGCACCCAGGCGCGCGGACGCATCCTCGTCCGATCCCGTCTCGACGGCGACTACGCGGTAGTGGAGATCAGTGACACCGGCGGAGGAATTCCAAAGGCCATCCATGCGCGCCTGTTCGATCCGTTCTTCACCACGAAGGAAGTCGGCCGGGGCACGGGTCAGGGTCTGGCCATCGCACGCTCCGTCATCGTCGAGAGACACGGCGGTGAACTGACGTTTCGGACCGAGATGGGGCGCGGCACAACGTTCTTTCTCCGTCTGCCGCTGAACCCGGTGAGCGAGCCGTTCGACTGAGGAGGGGTGTGGGCCGGGCGACGGGCGACGCGAGCCGCGCGGACGCGACGTGTGCCGTCTTACCGCCGGATGCTTGCGGCTGACGTGCGCTCACGCCGGCTGGCGCGGCACAGGGCAGATGGCCCGCTCCGGAAACCAGGCTCGGGGTGCCCGAGCAGATAGCCCTGCAGCAGATTGCAGCCCATCTCGCGGGCGGCCAGCAGGTCGTTCTGCTCCTCAACGCCTTCTGCCACCGTCGTGATGGCCAGCTCGCGGCACACGGCGGCAATCGAGCGGACCAGCTTGTGCTTGGATGGCGTCCGGTGCATCGCGCGAATCAGCTCGCGATCGAACTTGACGAAGTCGGGCAGGATGGTCGTGAACGCCGTCAAACCGGAGTAGCCGGATCCCATGTCGTCGATGGCGATGCGGTAGCCGATGGCTCGCAGCGCCTCCACGCGAGGCCGCAGGTCGTCGACCTCCTCGAGCGAGCCGCGTTCGGTGATCTCGAGCACGATTGCTTTCGCGTGCGGCGCGAGCGGATCGTGGTCCGTGTACAGCTGCGGATCGAGCAGCGATCGCGGATGCAGGTTGACGAACAGACAGCTGTCAGCGGGCCGACTGGCGATTCGAGTGGCGATGCTCGCACGAATGGCGCGCTCCACTTCCCACAAACGTCCCTGCGCGTCGGCGCCGTCCAGCAGGTCATCCGCTGTGGCCTTCATGTCGGCAGGCAGCCGCACGAGCGCTTCGTGCGCAAACAAGCCGCCGCCTTGGCTGGCATAGATCGGCTGCATCGCCATGTGCAAGCGCACAAGCGCGTCGTCAATAGACAGATTCAGGTGACGGTGCGGCACGCCTGTCTGGTGCACCGAATGTGCCTCGAGCGCCTGCTCTACAGCGAGGCCCAGGTCACTCGGCGTGCATGGCTTCAGCAGGTACCTGAAGACGCCCGCTTCGTTGACGGCGCGCGAGATCGTCCGCGGATCCATATTGCCGCTGAGCACGAGCCGAACGATGCCCGGGTGGCGACGACGAACCTCGCCAAGCAGCTCGGTTCCCGACATGACCGGCATCTGTTCGTCGCTCACGATGACGCTGACTGTTTCGCGCGAGAGCACCTCAAGTGCCTCGGTGGGCCCCCCGGCGGTCAGGATGCGAAAGTTTCTGTCGTGCAACGCAACCGAGATGCCATCAAGGATGCTGGACTCATCGTCGACGAACAGGGCCGACGGCGCGTCGAGCTTGCTGCGCGAGCTGGTGCCTCTGGTGGCCGGGTGCATCAGGACCTTCTCCATTCCGACACGGTGGCTGGCACCGGCCGGGTTGCCGGCGCCTCGGGCGCGGTGGCAAACGCGGTCGCCATCAGGGCCCGTCCCGTGGGCACGAGCGCCGACCAGCCGCTGCATTCGAGAAACCCGGTATCGAGACCGGCTTCGGCCGAGGGAATCTCGTCGCGCATGTCCAACAGGGCATCCGCGACGTGAACCGCTGCGAGAGCTTCGCGATCGCCGTCCCCGATGAGCGAGGGGCGATGGTGGTAGGCGACGGCCTCGACGACGGAAAACGGCAGTCCCCAGATGCCCAGCAGATACGCGCCCACCTCGGCATGGGACACGCCCAGTTGCTCGCATTCGACCTCGTGCAAAGGTCGCCCTGTGGAGCGGACCTCCCACAGGACGCGGGCGAACTGCTCCCGCATGCACACGGCAAGTGCAATCTGTCCGATGTCGTGCAGCAGCCCCGCCGTAAACGCGTCGTCGGCGACGCGCTGATTGCGCACCAGCTGCTTGGCCAGCCGCGCGGTCATGAGTGAGTGCTGCTGCAACCGCTCGATCGAGAGCCCCAGAGCGGACGAGCGATCGAGCAGGGAGAATATCTGTGACGTGAGCACCAGACCGCGTATCGTGTCGCTCCCGAGGTACACGGTCGCCTGGAGAATGGACGTGACGCGCCTCGAAAGGCCGAAGTACGCCGAGTTCACCAGTTGGAGCACCTTGGCGGAAATGGCGGGGTCCTTCTCGACAACGGCGGCAACGGCGGCCAACCCCACGTCCGGATCGGACAACGCCTGGGTCAGCTCTCGATAGATGGTGGCAGACGACGGCAGGTTTTCGAGCCTGCCGACGGCTTTCCGGATGGTCTCGTCGTGCAGGAGCCGCTGAAGGCGGCAGGCGCGTTCGATGACGATACGCAGAAGCTCGCCGTCGCACGGCTTGGTCAGAAGGTGATGAGCGACGGGCAGGGCCTTAAGGAGGGCCTCTCGTTCGGCCTGACCGGAGAGCGCGATGCGGGCGATGTGCGGGTAGGCTTCCTTCACCGCGGTCAGAAAGGCGGCTCCCTGAAGCCCGGGGAGTCGCATGTCGGTTACGACGACGTCGAACGGGCCCTTCTGCAACTCTGCCAGCGCCGCCGCCTCGCCCAACGAGAACACCATCTCCCACAGGTGCCGCTGCTTGTGAAGCAGGTCCTGGAAGCCGTCCAGGATGCTGGGCTCTTCATTCACGAAGAGAACGCGGTGGGGGGTCTGCACGTGTCGTCAATCGGCCCGCTAGCGAAAATCGTGAGTGGATGTGGGCGCCCGTTGGCGGGAGCTACACACACGGGCGCGCCACTGCACGGAGTTGCACACGGTAGCCCTCCACTGCAGCTGCGATTGGGCCTGCCCGGGAGCGGCTATGATGCCGCGATGCCCGGCAGCCACACGCCCGCGCGTCGGCGATTCCTCGTCGCGGTCATTGCCTCTTTCCTGCTGGTTCTCTCAGGCCCGTACATCGGCCAGTTCCGGAGTGCTATACGGACTGCCCTGCCGGCCGGGACGTATGTCGTGGTGCTCAACGGCGTCCTGTTGGGCCTCGCCACGCTGATTGGCGTGGCGGCCGTGCGCCGCATTCGGACCCACCGATCGCTCCTGCTGGTCGTGGCGGGCCTCATCGTGGCGGCCGCCGGCGCGCGTCTCTATGCGACGGCCGCTCCGAATTCGAGTCAGAGTGCGGTCGAACGATTCCACTTCGTGGAGTACGGCGTCATCACCTGGCTGTACTACCGCGGCGTCGCCGAGCAACTTCGATCGAACGGCACCGTCGCAGCCGATCCGTCGCTGATCCTGCGCCCTGTGTTCTATGCCCTGCTGGTGGGGATCGCCGACGAGTGGTTTCAATGGTTCGTGCCCGAACGCATCGGTGAGTGGCCCGATGTTCTGCTCAACGGCAACGCCGTCGCCGCCGGGCTGCTCTGCAGTCTTGGCGTGGACACGCCGGCCGGGCTGCAATGGCGCTGGCACCCCGGAACCAAACGCGCGGTTGCGACAGCGCTCGCGCTGCTGGTGCTGGCCAGCGCCGCATTCCTGCATGCCATTCACCTGGGACACGTCATCGACGATCCACGCATCGGCAAGTTTTCGTCCCGATACACGGGTCCCGAGCTCCTCGAGCTGAGCCGGGATCGAGTGGTCCGCTGGCAGGCGTCCCCACCGCCCACAGTGGTTCGACGACTATCACGCGAGGATCAATATCTTGCAGAGGCGGTGTGGCACGTGCAGGCGAGAAACAGCGCGTGGGAATTGGATCCGGCGGTCGCCTGGCGCGAAAACCTCATACTCGAGCGTTACTTCGACCCTGCACTGGACACGACATCGTACGCGATGCCCGTGAGCCGGTGGGACCGAGCGCAACGTGCAGACGCAGAGCGCCGTGCCGGCGCGACGCCGGACGTTGCGTTCGAGAGTCACGCCGCACGGCTTCCCCTTTACTACTGGCCGCCGCTGTTGATCTGGGGCATGGCGGCTGGCGTGGCGCTCTACCTGCGCACGGCCAGATAGTCAGCTCCTATCGTGCGGCAACATCGTTACGCGCTCCAGTAATTCCACGCGATGGCCAAGCGGATCAGTAATGTGCGGGCGTCAGCTCCGATCAGGCAAAGCGCTCGCGCGAGCGTTCCTGAGCCTTGCGCGCTTCTTCCTCGCGGTTGCGCGGGGCCGCGGTGGTCGTCAGCGATGCAATCAATCGGCGGGCCGCATCCGTGACTTCGTCGATCGCGCGGTTGAACGCCACCTCGTTGACGCGCGACGGCCGGGTCGCGCCGCTCAGCTTGCGCACGAACTGCAACGCGGACGCCCTGATCTCATCATCGGTCGCCGGCGGCGCAAAGTTCGCGAGTGTTTTGATATTTCGACACATGCTGGTCTGCCCCCTTTCACTACAGATCGGATCACAACAGACCGGGGGATGGCAACCGCCAGGACCCCGGCGCCCCGCTGCCGCCGTGCCTACCTGAACAGTAACGGCGCGAACTCGGTGAGACACCTGCGCCAGACCGGCCACACGTGCGAGCCGGGTATCTCGAACCACGTGTGCGTGATCCCAGCCTTCGCGAGCGCCTCGTGTGAAGCCTTCACTCCTTGATATAGCCGATCCTCTGTGCCGATCCCAATCCACAGCAGGCGGAGTTGCCTGTTGATCGCCGCCGCGTTCGCCAGCTTGCCCTCGTACTGCGTGGCCAGATCCAGATTTCCGACTGCCGGGCTGAAGAGCCCGATCGCGCTGAACAGATCGAGATGGTTGACGCCGAGCCGCAGAGCCTGGGCGCCGCCCATCGAAAGACCGGCAATCGCACGCGCGTTGCGGGTGGCAGTTGTGCGGTACGTCGCATCGACGAACGGGATCAAGTCTCGCGCGACGATGGAATCAAATTCGGCAAACGTATTTGGGCCCGTGGAGCGGCCCTGGCCTCCGGCGCGTGGAGCTGTCGCAGACGGAGCAGTCGCAGGCGCTACTGGAGATGCCGCAGCCGGCGCGGTGACCGGCGCCAACGCCACGCCGTTTTCGTTGACCACGATCATTGGCCGGATCCGTTTGTCGGCGAGCAGGTTGTCGAGAATGAACGCCTCGTGACCCTGATTGCTCCAACTCGTTTCGTTCTCGCCGGCCCCATGTTGCAGGTACAGCACCGGATAGCGCGCTCTCGCGTTGGTGTCGTAATCAGGGGGCGTGTAGACGCGGACGCGCCGCCAGGCGCTGGTGGTCTTCGAGAAGTAATACTGCTCGCGCACGACGCCGTGCGGCACAGCCCTCGCCGACGAGAGGGCCGAGTCGGGACCCGGAACCTCGAGGCCGCTGCCGTACCGGCCGTATCCGTAGAAGGTCTGCGACCCGAGATCGTTGCTGACGAACCCGTCCACGTTCACCGTGTAGTAATAGAAGCCGGGCGGCACGGGCTTCGACGTGGTCCCGGCCCACACGCCGTCTGCGCCTCTGGCGAGCGACACCGTTCCAAAGTCGGGCAGGTTGACGACAACCGCTTGCGCGTTGTCAGCGCGGATTCTGAACGTGACCGTCTGGTCGGGATTGATCCTGGGAAACGCGGCACCCTGGACGTTCGACGGCGCGGGCTGTCCAGTCCCCGCCCCCTGGGCCAAGAGAACGGCGCCGGACAGAATGACAGCAGCGACGCAGATCTTTACCATCTATGAGGTCCCCATAGCCCTACGGCAATGCGTCTTCTTCAGGACCCGTCGAGCGTTTCCCAGCGCAGCGGCGGTCCGTGGTTATCGAGTCTACCGCTCCGAGCGGACCGATCCGCCAACCCCGTTGCGGCCAGGATGTGGCGCTCTCTGAGGTATGCGTAGAATAGCGGCGCACAGTGCATGAAGCTCTGCGCAGCGGCCTCGTGCGCTGCTTTGCGCAAGTGACCGGGCGCGCCACCGAGCGCTGGCGACGCACGGCCAGGCCGATATCAAACAATCTTGCGAAGCTTCGTCACCCGGCCCACCTCAACCCACTCGACCACGAAGATGTTGCCGTCGTGATCGAAGCAGGCACCGTGCGGCTGCACGAACTGACCCGCAATGAACGCATCGCGAGGACCGGTGCGGAGGGGATTGTTCCAAGCGGGGGCATTTGAATCGCCGAGGTGCGCGACGATCTGGTTAGCCCCGTCCATGAGCGTCACCCGCCCGTGCAAATCAGGAATCACCACGAGGCCGCCACGTTCGTCGAAATGGCACGGCAAGCGAAAGCCGGGCATCGTGTCGATCGACTGTCCCTCGAGCGTGAAGCGCTGCAAGCGATTGTTGCGGCGATCGGCGACGACGAGCACCGGCTGTGTGCCCCGCGTGTCCATCCAGATGCCGTGCGGCTCGGCGAGCTGACCGGCGCCGGTGCCGCGTCCCCCAAATGACCGGATGTACTCCGTCTTGCTGTTGTACTGATTGATGAAATACGAACCGTAGCCGTCGGCGACGTAGATGTCGCCGTTCGGAGCGATCGCGACATTGGTCGGGTTGTAGGCCGGCACCACACCGTTCGCGCCGGGACGGTACCCCTCGAAGTCCGGAGGGCCGTCGATCTTCCACACTACCTCGCCGGCCAACGTCGTCTTCACGAGGGCCGCCTGAATCGCAGGCTTAATCGCTGCTCTGGGGCTGGCGGCATTCACGGTGAGGTAGAGGAACTCGACGCCGTTCTCACGCCGGATCTGCAGGCCGTGCGCGACGCCGCGATATTCGGCTCCCCAGGCACGTACGAACTTTCCCTGGGGATCGAAGACGACGACCGTGTCTGGGCGCGCGCTCGTGGCGTGCACGGTGTGATGGACGTGCAGGAATCCCTGGGCATCCTCCACAACGCCATGCGTGTTGCCCCAGCGAATCGACGGTGGGAGCGTGCCCCAGTCATGGATGGCTTCGAACAGATACGGTGCCTGGCCCATGACTGGCAGCTTATTGCCCGCCTTGTCCTGCAGCCCCAGCAGAATGGGCGACACGACGGGCCCGGCGGTGAGAGCGGCGAGGAACTGGCGCCTGGTTGGTGTCATGTCGCTCCTCATTCAGAAGTGCCGAGATGCCGCGCTCAGCCGAACAGCGCCATCGCGGCCTTGCCCTTGCCGTCGCGGGTCACGTACACCGGCCGTTTCTCCGCGACGTAGGCCGTGTCGGCGGCAATGCCGAGCGCGCGGTACATCGTGGCGTGCAAGTCCTCCACTGGCATCGGGTTCTCGATGGTCGTGCAGGGCCGCTCCTCGGCGGTACGGCCGTACACGTAACCGCGTCTGATGCCCCCGCCGAACATCAGCACCGAACCAGCTGCCGTGAAGTGGCGATGCATCCCGTAGTGGCGCGGCTCGGTCATCACGTCGGGGATGTTGATCGCCTGATCACGCACTTCCTTGCCGACCTTCCCCTCGGTGACCGCATCCCGTCCAAACTCGCTCGCCAGCACTACCAGCGTTCGACTGAGCAGGCCGCGTTCCTCGAGGTCTTTGATGAGCTGCGCCACTGGCGCGTCGATGATCCGCTTCATCGCCACGGCACGCTCGTGTCCGTTCTCGTGCGTGTCCCAGTAGACGAAGGGAATGTACTCGGACGTCACCTCGACATACCGCGCGCCGCCTTCGATGAGCCGGCGTGCGAGCAGGCACCCCTGCCCGAATCGGCTTGCGTTGTAGGCCGCCGCGCTCGCCGCAGGCTCGAGCGACAAGTCGAAGGCACGCGCCGCGGGCGACCGCAGCAGCCGGTCGGCCGACTCGATCGACTGCACCAGCGATTGACGATGGAAGTCGCTCGCGTGCTGAAGGACCGGCTCGCGCGCCAGCAGCCGCTCGAACAGCTGGCGGCGACTGTCGAAACGACCGCCGGTCAAATCCTGTGGCGGACGCACGGCCGACGCCGCGTCCTGGGGATCGACGATCAGGAACGGACTGTGCTCGGTGCCGAGAAACCCGGCGGTGTGAAATGCCTTCAGGGTGCCGATCTCGCCGGCACCCTCTACGGTTTGGCCGATGGCGACAAACGCGGGCATATCGGGATTCCTTGGCCCGAGCGTCTTGGACACCACAGCCCCGATGTGCGGCATGACCATCGGCTGCGGTGGGATGTATCCGGTGTGCCAGTGGTACTGATGCCTCGAGTGCAGGATGAATCCCAGATCCGCCGCCGTGAACGACCGGATGACGGCACCGCGATCCATCACCGCTCCGATGCGTTCGAGCCCCTCGGTGAACTTGATGTGATCGACGGCGGTGTCGATCGTCGGAAACGTGCTGAGGACATCGTGCACGCGGACGCCAGGCGCAAACGGCGTGTAGCGCTTTGGATCGAAGGTCTCGGTCTGTGCCATGCCCCCGGCCATCCACAGAACGATGACCGCATCGGCCGTGGGTGCCAGCTGCGCCGCGCGCGCAAGCGCCGGCTCGCCGGCGGCCAGCGTGGCAAGCGTCGCACCCGCAGCCGCGCCGATGAAGCCACGACGGCTGATGCGCGCGTGCAGCGCGCGTTCTTCGGCGTTCAACGCACCGGAGCTCCTGCCCGCAGGTTCCAGCCGGTCGGCTGACGACTCTCGAGATGAACGGGTTGGCATGCTCGACCTCAATAAATCAGCTGGAATTCGGGCTTCATCAACACGGCCCAGAGCAGGTTCGCGAGTCCGTCCGGAGAGACACCGCCGGGCCGCGCCGGATCTCGTAGCGCGGCCTCAGCCACCTGGCGCTCGCCCGCCGTCGGTCGGCGACCCAGGGCGTGCCTGAAGACACCGTCGACCGCCTCGCCCTCGGTCTTCACAGCAAGCGGCGCCGGCAGCGGCGCTCCTGCCATCGGCGGCTGCAACCGCTCGAGGTTCGGCTCTTCGCCAAAGACGTAGAACCGGGTCTGCGGATCGAGCGTCGCGCCAATGTCGCTGACGGGATTCTCGAGCCACATCACGCCACGCAACCTCGTGAATCCTCGGCCGCCGATGTCGTACACCAGCATCGACGGATTGCTGACGCGGACCACCTCATCAGCCGTTGCGGCCCCGATCGCGACGGGGCCAGAGCCGGCGCGCAGCCCTTTGGAATCGCGCGGCGAGAGCGCCGACAACGGCGTAACGACACCGGCCGCGTCTACCAGTTCAGCCCTGGCCCAGACAGGCAGCACGCGAGCTGGATCGTTCGACCCGTTTTCCTGAACGATGAGCCAGAGCATCCTGGCGCCCGACACATCGACGTCGAACACGGCGGGTCGGGCCTGGCGGCCGCTGACGCTCTTGTTATAGAGACTCGTTGGCTCGGCACGCTGCTGGTTGAGCAGCCGGCGGGCACCGATCGACAGCCAGTGCGTGAGGCTCTCTCCGTTGACCAGCTCCAGTCCTTGAGGGGTCGTTGGCTGCGTGGCGCGGACAGAGGTGACCTGGTCCCGCACCGGCCGGCCGAGCGCCCGCGACAGGTTGTTCGAGGGCATCTTCCATGCGCGCACGTACCGGCCGACGCGCAGCGGATCGGACGGAGTCAGCGCTGGGCCGGCCCCGCGCGCTGCCCCCACACCGGGAGCCAGAGTCGGGGCCCCGGCGCCGCGTCCGGGTCCGGCTGGGCCTGGCGCCGCGGTGCCTGCGATATTCAATGTGGAGATGCCCCATTCGCCAGTGATCGATCCAACGGCGTCCGCGAACTGCTCGGCGGACAGACGCCGGACCTCGGGACCTGCAAACACGTAGTCACGAGGCGCTGGCTCTCTGTCGCGCGCCACCGTCGGTATCTGGTACGCGCGTGAACCGACGATGGTTGCGATGAGGTGTTTGAGATCGTACCCGTGTTCCGCCAGATCCGCCGCCAGCCAGTCAAGGAGCGCCGGACTCCAGGGACGTCCGTCCATGTCGTCGGGGTTGGCCACGATTCCGTAGCCCATCAGACGCTGCCACACCCTGTTGGTCACCGTGCGAGCGAGGCGGCCGTTGCGCGGATCGGTGAAGATGGCCGCCACAGCAGCACGTCGATCGCTCAGCGCCGTCGTCGCCGGAGTCCGATTGAGCTCGGGATAGAGGAAGGCGGGCTCGGCAAATGCCTCCTGGGCGATGTCACATCGGTAGAGCTGCAGTCGACCGTCGGGCGAGAAGAAGCTGGCGAGCCCGTAAGCGTCCTTCAGCTTCCACTTGCTGATGAAGCTGTCGTGGCAGGCATTGCACTTGAGGTTGACACCCAGAAACACCTGCGCGCTGTTCTGCGCCGCCTGCATCCACGGTGTCACCGCCGCGCTCGTTTCGCCGCGCCAGTTCACTCCAACGAGAAATCCTTCGGCGGCCGCCCCGACCTCCGGGTTGAGGAGGGTCGAAACGAACCGGTCGTACGGCAGGTTCGAACGCAGCGCCTCCAGCAGCCAGGGCGTGATGCTCCGGCGGCTTCCCGTCTCCGAGTAATAGCTCACACCATCGTCGTTGCGCAGCAGGTCGTTCCAGAACGAGATCCAGTGATCGGCGTACTTGTCGGCATCGCCCAGCAGGCGATCGATCAGCACGCGTCGTTTGTCTGAGGATCGATCGTTCTGGAACGTCTCGAGTTCCGCGGGGGTCGGCAGCAGACCCCAGAGGTCGAGGAAGGCGCGCCGTGCAAATACGGCGTCGGACACCAGGGGCGGTTCTGGCATGCGGTGAGCACGCAGATAGGACGCGACGATGCGATCGGGCGACGACGACCAGGAGCGCCACACCATCGGTGGAGGGTTCGGACGCACGAGCGCAAGCGCCGGTTCCCAGGGCGAGGGCGCGGGAGCCGACACGGGAGTGGCGCGCGCGCCCTCGTCAATCCACCGGCGCAGGATCGCGATTTGCGCAGTGGAGAGCGGCGCCGCATCCTTGGGCATCTGGTCGCCACCCTCGCCCATGACTCGTTGCAGAAGCATGCTGCCGGCGCTGTTGCCGGGACGCACGATCGGCCCGTCCTTGCCCCCTTCGAGCACATCGGCGTACGAGGCCAGCGAGAGACCTCCCTTGCGCTTGTCCTGGCTGTGGCAGTCGAGGCAACTGTCTTGGAGGATCGGCGCCACGGCGTCAACATAGCCGACGCGTGCAGCGGTGGTCGTCGACGGTGTGCCGACAGGTGTTCGCTGTGGCAGAGCAGTCTGGCGCGGCTCACCGGTGCGGTCTGGCGGCTCCGTACGCCCCGCGCCGACCGCGATCGCGACAGCGACCCATCCGAGCAGCGTCAACCCGACCAACCAGCGCATCCTGTTCACCATCCCACCGGCCTGCCCGAGAGTTGCTGATCGAGGTACGCCTTGAGAGGCGCGAAGTAGTCGAGAATCGCCGTGGCGTCCATTTGCCGCGAGCCGGTCAACGCTTCGAGCGCGTCGGGCCACGGTTTGGAGGCGCCGAGCTTCAGCATGGCTTCGAGCCGCGCACCCGCGGCCTTGCTTTCATAGATGGAACAACGGTGCAGGGGCGTTGTGCATCCGGCGATCTTCGAGAGGGCACGATGAAATTGGAACTGGAGGATCCGTGCGAGAAAGTAGCGGGTGTAGGGCGTGTTGGCTGGCACGTGGTACTTGGCGCCGGGATCGAAGAACTGCTCCGATCGCGGGTTCGGAGGAGCAACACCCTGGTACTTGAGCCGCAGATCCCACCACGCCTGGTTGTAATGCTCGGGCGTCACCTGACCTGAAAAGACCTGCCACCTCCACTGGTCGATGAGCAGCCCGAACGGTAGAAATGCCACGCCGTCGAGGGCGCGCGACATGAGCAGACCGAGATCTCTCGAGGCGTCGGGCGCCTTGTCGATGAGCCCGATCCTGACGAGGTACTCCGGCGTGACCGAGAGCGCGATCGTGTCGCCGATGGCTTCGTGAAACCCGTCGTTGGCGCTGCCGCGAAAGAGCGGTGGCAGCGTGTTGTAGGCGCGCTGGTAGTAATTGTGCCCAAGCTCGTGGTGGATCGTGGTGAAGTCCTCTTCGGTGGGATCGATGCACATCTTGATGCGCAAGTCGTCCACGAAGTCGACATCCCAGGCGCTGGCGTGACAGACGACGTCGCGATCGCGTGGCTTGGTGAGCATCGAGCGCTGCCAGAACGTTGGGGGCAGCGGAGCGAAGCCCAGTGACGAGTAGAAGCGCTCGCCAATCTCGACCATGGTCTTCGGATCGGTCTTGCGCTGTTCGAGGATCCGGGTCAGCGAGTAACCTGGGTCGGCGCCCTGCGGGGCAACCAGCTCGTAGACGTTCGACCATTCCTGAGCCCAGATGTTGCCCAGCAGGTAGGCAGGAATAGGCCCGGCAGGAGGAACGAGGTCGCCGTAGCGCTCGTGCAGCTTCATGCGCACATAGGCGTGCAGCGACAGATAGAGCGGCCGGACCTGGTCCCACAGCCGGTCGAGTTCCTTCGTGAACGCATCGGCCGGCATGTCGTACTTCAGCCGCCACATGGCGCCCGTGTCGGCAAAGCCGAGCTCCGTCGCGCCTTTGTTGGACAGCGCGACGAGCCGCGCGTAGTCGGCCTTCATCGCGGGTGCGATGGTGTGCCAGCCCTCCCAGACGGTGCGCAGCTCGCGCGGGTCGTGCGACTTGGCCATGACCTCCGTGATCTGTTCCACGTCCATGCAGGTCGAGGCCACCGCTGGGTCCGCGCACCAGTGGCCCTTGCCGTAGGCAGCCTCCAGGCGCGACGCAATCGTCATCAACTCTTCGGATTCTCTCGGGTCGTTGGGTGTCGCCAGGACGAGCGACACCTTGAGCAGGTCGATCGACCGGCGCAAATCGGCGGGAAGCGTGAGTGCGTCAAATCGCGTCGAGGCCTTGGCGTACTTCACGGCCGCGTCTGTGGACGCCTGCGACGCACGCGCGCTGATCGCCTGCGTGTCATCGGTGATGAACGTGGCGGCCACCCAACCCGCTTGCGCCGCGGCCCGGTCAAGCTTGAGCGACTCGATGTTCACCTCGTCCACGAATGCCCGCGCTTCGTCGACGGTCGGCGCCGGTGTCGGTCGAGGTCTTGAGCATCCACTGATGCAGGCGGCCACCAGCACGAACCGCATCGCGAGCGTCCACGCACCAGTCGTGGTCTGGTGACGCGCGGGACAACGGTCTGTCCCGGCGCGGCGCGAGGGGCACTCAGGGATGAGCTGGATGGCCACGCGGTCGCCTCCCCTTCAGGTCGTCACGGATGGATCCGCGCGTTGCACCGCCTGTGGCTCCTGCGCGTACCACTCGATGCGGCCGCATTCGGCACAGATGAGAATGGTGGCGGATGGATCGGTCCAGTCCAGGTTGAACAGCGTGCGAACGGTGCTGTTGAGCATCGCGCGGCCAGGAACGAACATCCCTTCTCCGCAATGCGGACACTGGACCGGCCGCCCGGCCACGACGTACGCGCTCGGTGCCGTGCCTTCCTTGAAGCCGGAGACGCCGGCCTTCAGCGCTTCGAAAAACCGTCCCATGATCGCTCCTGCTGCGGCGCGGCACCCGTCTGACCAGGGCCCGCTCCTGGATCTTCTGCTCTTACCCGACGATGGCCCACGGCGGCTTCAGCGCCGCACTTCGGCCACGATGGTGTCGCCGCGTTCGAGCATCGCGACGAGGGCCGCGATTTTGCGCGCACGGCCCGCCGGCGTTTTCATGCTGTTCGTACGATACGTCAGCGCAAACAGATTCAGACGGCTGAGTGTGAGGAACATCTTCAGGGCACGAGGGCTTGCCTCGATCGCGGTGCGCAGATCATCAGGCACCGTCTCGCGTGAGGCGCTCCGGATCGGCGCGTACGCCGCATCCCAACGTCCATCGGCTTTGGCGGCGTCGACCTGCTTCTGTCCGTGCGGCGTCATCCGGCCGGCCCGTACGAGCCGGCTGATGTTGTCCCGGTTGACCTGGCTCCAGACACTCCGCGGCCGGCGTGGTGTGAACCGCTGCAGAAACGTCTGTTCGTCGAACGACTTGCGGATTCCGTCAATCCAGCCCCAGCACAACGCCACATCGATCGCCTGGGCATGAGTCACGGTGGGCAGGCCGGATCCCTTCTTATAGATGCGCAACCAGAGCTCGGGCGCACGCTGGTGGTTGGCCGCAAGCCATCGCTCGAATGCCGCCTCCGTGCGGAAGCTCTTGATATGCCTGGGATCGGGGATGACGGGCGCCATGATGCGAGACTACACGTCGAGTTCTTCGGCCTCTTCCGCACGTTCCATGATGAATCGAAACCTCGCGGACGGATCCTTCCCCATCAGCTCGTTGATGACGCGATCCGTCACGATCTGATCGGAGATCTCGACCTTCAGCAACCGTCGCGTACGCGGATTCAGCGTCGTCTCCCACAGCACCTTGGGCATCATCTCTCCAAGGCCCTTGAACCGCGTGATCTCGGTCTTGGACTTGGCGCCAATGCGCCTGAGAATTATGTCGCGGTGCCCCTCGTCGGTCGCCCAGAACGTCTCCTTGCCAGCGTCGATGCGGAACAGAGGCGGCTGCGCCAGGTAGAGATGACCACCGTTGATCAGGCCCGGCATGTGGCGGTAGATGAACGTCATCAGCAGCGTCGCGATGTGGTGGCCGTCTGAATCGGCGTCAGCCAGAATGATCACCCGACCGTACCGCAATCGCGAGATGTCGAAATTCTTGCCGATGCCACAGCCGAGGGCGGTCACCAGGTCGGCCAATTCCTTGTTCTCGAGCACCTTCGCGAGCGAGGCGCTCTCGGCGTTGAGCACTTTGCCACGCAGCGGCAGAATCGCCTGGCGCGCCCGGTCGCGCCCCTGCTTCGCAGATCCTCCGGCCGAGTCGCCCTCGACGATGAAGATCTCGCTGCCCTCGCGGCCAGGCAGCGTGCAATCGCTGAGCTTGCCCGGAAGCGTGAGCCGAGACGACGTGGCGCTCTTGCGCGTGACCTCCGCCTGCGCCGCCCGGCTCGCCTCGCGCGCGCGGGCCGCCAGGATGATGCGCGCCACGATCGCCTGCGCCATCGTGGTGTTCTCGTTGAGCCAGTGCTCGAGCGCCGGACGCGCCATGGAGTCGATTGTCGCGGTCACCTCGGGATTGTTCAGTCGATCCTTGGTCTGTCCCTGGAACTGTGGCTCCTTGATGAAAATGCTCAGGACCCCAATCAGGCCCTCCCGAATGTCCTCAGCCGTGAGCGTCACGCCCTTCGGCGAGAGGTTGTGGGTGTCGATGAAATTGCGTATCGCTTTGCCGATCCCGGTCCGCAGCCCGTTCTCGTGCGTGCCGCCCGATGCGGTCGGAATCCCGTTCACGTAGCTGCGTAGGTGCTCGTCGGTCGCCTCCGTCCAGCGCAGGACGAGATCGAGGCGGAGGCCCGTCTCTTCGTGTTCGCGCGTCAGCGCAAATGGCTGTTCGTGCACGGGCGTCGCGTGGCGCTCCGCCAGGATCTTTCGGAGGTAGTCGCCCAGCCCTTCTTCGTGCTGAAAGACCTCACGCGCCGGCTGCCCGCTCTCGGCCGCTTCGTTCTCGAAGCTGATCTTGAGACCTCGATGCAGGTAGCTCGCGATTTCGATGCGCTCGCGAATTGTGGCCGCGTCGAATTCCGTCTTGGGAAAGATGGTTGGGTCGGGGTGAAAGAACACAGTGGTGCCCGTGCCCCGCGCCGGTCCCAGCTTCTTGACAGTGCCGACGGGAACGCCCTGCTTGAAGCGCTGCTCCCACGTCGCGCCGTCGCGTCGCACCGTCGCCACGAGCTCGCGCGAGAGCGCATTGACGACCGACGCACCCACGCCGTGCAATCCTCCGGCGGTCTTGTAATTCTGCCCTTCGAATTTTCCGCCCGCGTGCAGTGTCGTGAAGATCACTTCGAGCGCGCTGGTCTTCGTGTGCGGGTGCTTGTCCACCGGTATCCCGCGCCCATCGTCCTGCACGGTCAGTGACGAACCGTCCTTGTGGAGCGCAACGACGATGTTGGAGGCGTGTCCGTTCATGGCCTCGTCGATGGCGTTGTCGAGAATTTCCCAGACGAGGTGGTGCAGTCCGGAGGCTCCGACGCCGCCGATGTACATGCCTGGCCGGCGGCGGACAGGTTCGAGCCCTTCCAGAACAGTGATGTCTTTGGCGGTATAGGTCGACACGTTGGAGAAGCATAGTAGCAGGCGCCGCTCGCGTGTCTGGGACAGCCTGTCGATTGGTCCAGTTGCTTTCCCAAAGGAGTGATGCCAGACTGGGGTCACCTTTGGGAAGGCCAAATGAGCGACACAACACGACACGACCGCGCTGAAGTCTGGCAGGGCACCCTGGCCCTTATGGTGCTCAAGACCCTGGAAACCCTGGGGCCGCTCCACGGCTTTGGTGTCGCCCGGCGAATCGAGCAAACGAGCGGGCACCGGCTGTCACTCAACCCCGGCACGCTCTACCCCACCCTGCTCAAGCTCGAACAGGAGGGCTATATCGACTCTGAGTGGGGAACGTCGGATAACAACCGTCGCGCCCGCTTTTACCGCCTCACCCGCGCCGGGCGCAAGCAGGTAGCGCACGAAACCCGCGAATGGGAGAAAGCCACCGACATCGTGGCGCAGTTCCTCGCGCCAAAGGTGCCGCGATGAGGCGGCTACGCGCGCTGGTGCTTCGCATGGCGGGCGTCTTCGGCGCAGGCCGTCGCGATCGCGACATCGACAACGAGCTGCGCGCGCATCGTGAGCTGCTGGCCGACGAGTACGCGCGATCGGGCCTCACGCCCGAAGCGGCGCGCCGCCGCGCGGCCGCCGACTTCGGCAGCGTCGCAACCGCAGCAGAGTCGTATCGCGACCGCCGCGGTCTGCGCTCGCTCGAGAGTCTCGCGCGGGACGGACGCATGGCGCTACGGTCACTCGCACGCGCCCCGATGCTGAGCGTCTCGATGATTCTCGTGCTCGGGCTCGGCATCGGACTCAGCACGGCGATGGTCGCTGTCTACTACGCGGTCGTGTGGGACACGCTGCCCGTCGCGGCACCAGAGCGGGTCGTCCGCATGACCCAGCAGTTTTCCGGCAAGGTCGATCGACGGGTGCAGGGTCACCCGTCGCTGTTTTCGTACCCCGAATTGCAGACGTACCGCAGCCGCACCCACACGCTGTCTGCGGTCGCGGGGTCCCTGGACGCCACGATGGGCTGGCGGCACGAGAAAGACGCGCGCCTTTTACACGGCGTGCTCGTTGCCGGCGACTACTTCAAGGTGCTCGCCATCACGCCGTCGCTCGGCCGTGCACTTGTGTCTGACGACGCGACCCGGCCGGTGATCGTCATCGGGCATCGCTTCTGGACCTCCGCCTTCGCTGCGGACCCCGGCGTCATCGGCCAAACCATGTGGCTCGACGGGTCGGCATACACCATCGTCGGGATCGGACCAGAGTCCTTTTCCTTTTCCGACTCCGATCAGCCTGTTGCCAGTTTTTGGCTGCCACTCGAAGCGGCGTATCAGGCGCAGGGCCGGGAAGCATTTCTTCAGGAGGCGAATGCCAGCTGGCTGCAGGTGATGGGACGGCTAGATGACCAGGCTTCTGTCAGCGCGGCGCAATCTGAAGCGGCGGTGGTGGCAGCCGAATTCGACCGGTCGTATCCGGGCAGACGGACCACGATCGCCATCAGTCGAGCGTCAAGAGTTGACCGGCAGGCGTTTCGGAGCGCCATCCTGACACTTGGCGCAATCGTGACAGCGTCTCTCGGCCTGTTGCTTTTGATCTGCGGATCGAATGCCGCGGCGTTACTGCTCGCTCGCGGTGCCGCCCGGCAGAAAGAGATCGCCGTTCGGATCGCGCTCGGCGCCGGGCGCGGGCACATCGTCAGGCAGCTGGCCGCCGAGGTCGTCCTCATCGCCAGCGCAAGTGCGCTGGTTGGGGTGGGCGTCTGCGTCGGCGCGTTGCACCAAACGGCGGCTTTTGTCCCAATGGGCGACCTGCTGTCGAGCATCCAGCCTGATGCCCGCGTGTTCGGGTTCGCGTTCGCGGCGGCCTTCGTGGTCGCATTCGCATTCGGACTGGCGCCTGCGCGTCAGGCCCTGCGCGTGGACTGCCTGGCCAATCTCAAAGGCGATCGATCGACGACCGGAGGCCTCACTGGGATGCGCCTTCGACGCGCATTGATTGCCGTACAGGTTGCGGTCTGCCTGCCGCTCCTCGTCGTGGCCGCCCTGATCGGCCGAAGCGTGTCTCAGGCGTCGGTGGTGGATCCCGGTTATGCGATCAAGGGGCTTTACGCGATTGATCCGCAGGTGAGTTCGGCAATGCCCGGCTATCCCGGCGACCCGAGCCTTCGCGTCGGCGGCGACCTGGCCGACCGGCTCAAAGCAACCCCTGGCATCCACGCGGCCGGGCGTGCCCTGGTTGCTCCGTTTTTCGGAACAGGGATCGGCCGCGCCAGCGCCGACGCGAGCAAGCCTCTCGAAAGCACGCACTTCAATGTCGTGGACGACGCCTTCTTCAGAACCCTCGGCGTGCCGATCGTGGCGGGCCGCTCGTTCGCGCCGGGCGAAACGGGAGTGGTGATCGTCAACGCGAAGCTGGCACGTGGGTTCTGGGGCAACGAACAAGCTGCGTTGGGTCAGGCGCTCTACGTCCCGATCCCACTCTCGAAGAGTCCGTCACCGCAACCGATGCGTGTCGTCGGCGTGACACCAACGCTCCAGACGACCACGATCGGAGTGCCCGACGATCCGACGTACTATCTGCCCCTCGACGCGGGCATGGTCGGACATGCCTTTGTTCTCGTGCGAGCCGACGAGACCGTGCCCGTGGAGCGCCTTGTGGTCGCCGAACTTCGATCCATCGCGCCGGCGGCGCTGGCCACCGTGACGGCACTCGACGCACGACTCGCCAACAGCACAAGACCAGCGCAGGTGGTTCTGCTCGTGGCGGGCTCCATCGGACTTCTCGCGCTCATGGTCGCCGCCGTCGGCGTCCACGGCGTGATCTCGCATACGGTGGCGAGCCGGTCGCGTGACCTTGGGATTTATCAGGCGCTCGGCGCGACACCGCGGCAAGTGCTCGTGCTGATTCTCGGCTGGACGTTGCGCGGAGTGGCCATCGGCGCCGCGGCCGCTATTGCGATCGTCGCCGTCGCAGGACTCGTCTTCAGCGGTCCGCTTCGGACGGCGTTCAGCGGCCTGAGCTTGCTCGACGCCCCGTCGTTCGCGATCGGGCTCACGGTGTTAGCTGTCGCGATCGGCGCGGCCGCCTATCTCCCCGTGCGACGTGCGGTCACCATGACGCCGCTCTCGGCCCTTCGGCACGACTAGGCCATCACAAACGCCGCGCTCGGAACCCTCAACAGGCCCAGGGCGCGAATGCTCAGGCCCATCAGACGATTAAGCCAAAGGCCGACGTGTAAACTCCACCGCCCGCGCACCATGGCGGACCGACAGCATCGGGGCAACCGTCCCCATCGCCCGCGATCCTATTCCGGGACGCGCCGGTGCATGCTCTCGGCCCGGCTCACTTGATGGCACCAAAGGCGGCAAAACAGCCGTGCTTGTGGAGGATCTCGACGCGGCCGAACCCTACGGCACGGAGTACATCCGTCTGGTAGGCGAGCGACCGAGGCGTGTCCTCGTGCTCCACATAGGCGAGCACGTGATCGCGGTACTCGGCGCCGCGAACCGCCTCGAGGTACGCGCCATAGCGCGCCCACATCATCGACTGCACCTCGCCGGCGTCGTGCGACACCAGGTCGGCAATCCACATCGACCCGCCGCGCCGGAGCGTGGCGTAGCACTTCGAGAACACGGCACGCCACTCGTCGTCGGTCCGCAGGTGATGCAGGACGGCGGCGGCGACGATGATGTCGAAAGAGTCTCGGCCGATGTCGAGATCCCGAATGTCGCCGCGCACCGCGGTAACAGGGCGCGACGTCTGGCGTCCGATGCGTTCGACGGCGCGATCGAGCATCGGCTGGCTCAGATCCACGACAGTGACCTCGAGATTGGGCACGCGCTCCAGTACCTTCAGCGAGTAGTTGCCGGCGCCGCAGCCGATATCGAGTAGCGCCGCGGCCCGCGGCGTCATGGCCGCCGCCGCTTCGGCGACGAGATCGAGCATCAACGGCGCGTCGATCGTGGCCGACTGGCCCGTCTCCAGATTCGAGAAGCGCTCCACGTCGTTGTCGAAGCGCGCGCGGATTTCATCGACGGTGGATTTCGGTTTCATCATTTGGGCGGCACTGGAATCGGACGCACGTGGCCGCGAGCGCATCCTACACGATCGGGATGATCGGGTGGCCCATCCCACTCTCGGCGGTTTTTATCACTGCCGCCTCCCGGTTCGGCGCGCCCTGATTGCTCTCTCCTTGACGTTCTAGGAGTGATTGGCTACAGTCTTCTCCTAGAGGATCTAGGCATGAAGACACAGGTCGATCTGGTCCAGGGCACGCTGGACATGCTCATCTTGAAAGCCGTCTCGCTCGGCGGCCTGCACGGCTATGGCGTCCTCGTGCGGCTGCACCAGCTTACGAACGATCGGCTGCAGATTCAGCAGGGCTCTCTCTACCCAGCCCTGTACCGGCTGGAACGACAGCAGCTGATCTCGTCCGAATGGGGCGAGAGCGAAAACAAACGGAAGGCGAAGTTCTACGCACTCACAGCCAAAGGCCGCCGCCAGCTCAAGACCGAAACGGATGCGTGGCACCGCTTCTCCGAGGTGGTGAAGGGCGTGCTCGACGCCGTGCCGGAGCGGTCATGAGACTCTTTGGCCGCAGGAAGTTCGAACGCGAAATGGACGCGGAACTGCGGTTTCACGTCGAGACGTACGTGGACGATCTCGTCCGATCGGGTATCGCTCGTCCGGAGGCCGAACGTCGTGCGCGTGTCGCGTTCGGTCCGATCGCTGCGACAAAGGACGAATGCCGGCAGGCCTGGGGATGGCAGTGGCTCGACGACGTGCACGCCGACCTTCGGCTGACGTTCCGCATTCTGCGACACAACCTGGGCTTCACCACGGTGGCGGTGCTGTCGCTCGCCCTGGGTATCGGTGCCACGACAGCGATCTTCGGACTCGTAGATGCCGTCGTCCTCCGGGGGTTGCCCGTGCGCGACCCGGCGCACCTGGTGTTCGTTCGGGCCGCGGGCACCGACGGACCCAACGGCGGACCACCCTATCCCTGTTTCGAGCTCTTCCGGGATCACGCCTCCAGCTTTGAAGCCCTGGCCGCGTTCAGCCACTCGAACATGGACCTGATCGTCGACGGTAACCGCGAGCAGGCTCGCGGCCTCTGGGTCTCCGGCAACTTCTACGAGCTGCTCGGCGTGCGGCCCATCGCAGGCCGAACGTTGTCGGCAAACGACGACGGCACGATAGGGTCGGGTGGCCCGGCAGGTCCGGTCGCGGTCATCAGCGAGCCGTTCTGGCGGCATCGCTTTGGCGGCGACCGCAACGTCATCGGTCGCCAAATTCGCATCTTCGATCACACCGCCACCATCGTCGGGGTCATGCCGGCGAATGCGATTTCGCCAGAGCCCGGGCGTCCCGTCGATCTGGCCGTGCCCATCACCCTTTCCGATCCGGGCAGCATGAGGGATCGAGGTAGCTGGTGGCTGGACGTGGTGGGACGGCTCAAGCCGGGAACGACACGCCAACAGGCAACGGCGGAAACCGATGCGATCTTCCAGGCATTCATGGCGGATTCCACGCTGAGTCCAGCGGTACGCAAGGTGGCCTTCGACCACATCGAACTGGCTGCGGCAGGCCAGGGTGTCGGAGACATCCGCCGGCGATACGCCAATCCGCTCACGGCGCTGATGATTCTCGCCGGGCTTGTGCTCATCGCCGCCTGCGTGAACGTGGCAAATCTGATGTTCGCGCGCGCGACATCCCGGGAGCGGGAATTCGCGCTGCGTGTGGCCATCGGCGCCGGTCACGGACGACTGGTCCGGCAGACGCTCACCGAAGCCACGGTACTTGTGGGTGCGGGGGCGCTCCTTGGGGTGGCGCTCGCCGTGCAAGGTGAGCGCGCGCTTGCGGCGTTCTTCGCCGGAGGGAGCAGGCCAATCGTCCTGAGCCTGTCGGTGAACGCGCGGCTGCTGCTCTTCACGCTGTCGGTCTCGGTGTTGACCGGCCTAGCGTTCGGACTCGTGCCCGCGTTGCGGGCCGCTCGCGTTGACCCAGCCAGGGGACTGCGCGGAACTCGAACAGTTGCGGGAAGTCGCCGGGCCCGCACCGTCGGCCGGATACTGATGGTTCTGCAGCTCGCCGTCTCGATCGTGCTGCTCGTCACGGCCGGGCTCTTCATGCGCAGCCTGCATTTGCTCGAATCGGTCGATCTTGGATTCAAGCGCGATGGCGTCCTCGTCATGGAGGTGACGCCGGAACGCACATGGTTCGGTCAACCGCAGTGGCTGGCGCTGCAAGGCCGCCTCCTCGAACGCGTGCGCGCGGTCCCAGGTGTGCAGTCGGTCAGCTGGTCCACCATGAGCCCGCTCAGCGGACGTGACCGCGGCTCGAGCCTGCAGGTACCAGGCTTCGTGCCCGAGGGGCCACGCGGTTCGGAGATTCACGTCGTGTCCGCTTCGCCGCAATATTTCGAGACGTTTGGGATTGCACTCACGGCCGGGCGAGCGATTACCGACCAAGATGACCTCGACGCGCCGAAAGTGGCGGTCATCGGCGAGACCGCGGCACGGTTCTTTTTCGGCGGCGCCAGTCCACTGGGCAAGCGCGTCGGCTTCTCGCGCACTGGCGATCCGGACTACGAGATCGTCGGAGTGGTCAACGACGTCAGGCACCACAGCGTACGTGGCAATCCATGGCGATTCATCTATCTGCCCATTCCCCAATCCATCGACCGCGGTCGCATGAGTCGTCTGGTTTTGGCCGCCCGCGTGTCCGGAGACACCGATCCAATTTCGCGACAGGTCCAGGCCACGGTGCGAGACGCCGGGCCCTCTCTCCTGCTCACTAATGTCTCGACGATGGAGCGACAGGTCGAACAGTCGCTCATGACCGAGCGTCTCGTCTCGGTGCTGTCCGTCGCGTTTGGCGCGTTGTCGCTCGTGCTCGTCTCGGTCGGCCTCTATGGGGTTCTGGCCTACGCGGTGGCGAGCCGCACCAACGAGTTGGGTATACGCATGGCACTTGGTGCGACCAGACAGGGCGTTGTCTGGCTGGTGCTCCGCGAAGCCGCTGTGTTGGCTGGCGCCGGTATTGCGGTGGGGGTGCCGGTCGCGCTCGCGCTCGGACGGCTGACGAAGGCGCTGCTGTACGGCGTCGCGCCGCTGGATTTGCTCTCACTCAGCGCCGCGGTCACGCTCGTGCTGCTCGTGGCGGCGGCGGCCGGCGCCATTCCCGCGCGACGGGCCAGTCGGTTGAGCCCGGTCACCGCCCTGCGATCGGAATGACCCGCGAGTCCAGGTGCGACGTCTCAGGGCTTCACACAGCTCTTCAGCACGACATTGCCTGACAGCCCATCACAGAAGCACTTCAGCGTCAGCCGCTTGTCCGCAGGCACCGCTGCCATGATGCCTGCTGCCTGTTCGTCGAGGAGATTCGCCCTCACGCCCAGCTTCTCGGCCTGCCCAAACATGACGTACCGATCGGTCGGCACATCCGATCCCACGGCGGTTACGGTGCCGGACACGACAATCGGTTTGCCCCAATAGGCGCGATCTGCCTTGGCGCGGTCGGCCAGGTATTCCTTCCAGAGGATGTCGGCCGACAGACGCGCCACCGGAGTGGCCGCGAGAATCCGCATGTCCTGATCGGGCAGACGATCGACGCATGCAGCGAGTGTGAATGCGGCGAGCAGAGCAGCGATGGCGGATCGTTTCAGAAATGGCATTTGTGCGATGCCGGTACGCAGATTGTCCACCGGCTCGGCACCAGCCATCCTACACTGTCGCCGGTGCACCGCTGGCCAATCGCGCCCCTGCTTCTGTGAGCGGTGGCCATCTGATTCGCGCTCGGCGGTGCAACCATACTCGAGGACACCATGACACAGACGCGCGTAGTCGTAATGGGAGCCGGTTTTGGCGGGCTGGAGCTGACCACCCTTCTGTCAGACGCCTTCGGTGAGGCGATCGACATCGTGCTCATCGACAAGGGAGACGCGTTCGTCTTTGGTTTCTCGAAGCTCGATGTCATGTTCGGACGCGAGTCGCCTGCCGCGGTGCGCCACTCGTACCGCGATATCGTCAAGCCAGGCGTGCGCTTCGTGCAATCGGAGATTCGATCCTTCGATCCCGCAGCGAAGCGCGTGGTCACCGATGCGGGAACGTTCGACGCCGACATCCTGATCGTGGCGCTTGGCGCCGATTACGACGTCAGTGCTACGCCTGGTCTGACGGAGGGTGGACATGAGTTCTACTCCGTTGCCGGTGCCGTGGCGTTGCGAGACGTGCTCCCACGCTTCGAGCGCGGACCGATTATCGTTGGCGTGACCGGGAAATCGTTCAAGTGCCCACCCGCACCGAGCGAGACCGCATTGCTGCTGCACGACTACCTCACCTCACGCGGCCGGCGTGAGGGCGCGGACATCTCGCTCGTCATGCCGTTCGGCACGCCTGTTCCGCCATCGCCCGACACCTCGCAGGCGATTCTCGCGGCGTTCGCCGAACGCGGAATCGCCTTCGTGAAAGAAAAGCTGGTGCAAGCGCTCGATCCGTCGCGCAAGGTGGCCATCTTGAGTGACGGCACCGAAATGCCGTACGCCCTGTTCCTGGGTGTGCCCGTCCATCGCGTGCCGCAGGTGGTCGTCGATTCGGGGCTGTCTGCCGGTCCATACAACTGGGTGCCGGTGAACAAGAAGACTCTGGAGACCGAATGTCCAGGTGTCTACGCCGTGGGCGATGTCAACGGGGTGGGCACGCCGAAAGCGGGCGTGTTTGCCGAAGGCGCGGCGCGTATCGTGGCCGCGTCGATCATCGCGCAGCTGCGCGGCGGCCCATCGCCCGAGGCCTACTCCGGTGCTGGCTCGTGCTATATCGAGTTCGGTCACAACCAGGTCGGCCGCGTCGACGTGAATTTTTTGAGCGGTCCCAAGCCGACGGGGACGTATCAAACCGCGTCCGCCGCGCTCGTCGCTGAGAAGGAGGAGTTCGGAGCGAGCCGGCGCAAGAAGTGGTTTGGGAAATAGACGACGCGCGCCGTCCCGGGCTGGTCCTCCGCTGCGGACCTACGATTCGATCAGCAGAACGGCGGGATCCTCGACGAGCTCCTTGACGCGTACGAGGAACCGGACGGCTTCCGATCCATCGACGATCCGGTGATCGTAGGTGAGCGCCGTGTACATCATGGGTCGGAGCAGAATCTGGCCGCTCACGCCGACGGGCCGTTCCTTGATCGCATGAAGACCGAGAATGCCGACCTGCGGCGGATTCAGGATGGGCGTGCTCATGAGCGAGCCGAACACACCGCCGTTGGTGATGCTGAAGGTGCCGCCGCGCAGATCGTCGAGCGTGAGCGTGCCGTCGTTGGCTTTCTTGGCGAACGTCCGAATGCCCCGCTCGAGTTCGGCGAACGACGACTGGTCCGCGTTCCGAAGGACGGGGACCACCAGGCCTTCGGGCGCGCCGACTGCCACACCGATGTCGTAGTAGTGCTTTAGCACCATCTCGTCGCCCTGAATCTCGGCATTCAGACGCGGGAACTCGCGCAAGGCGGCGATTGCTGCCTTGACGAAGAACGACGCGACGCCCAAGCCAACGCCGTACTTGGTCTTGAACGTCTCCTTGTGGCGTTCGCGTAACGCCATCACGGCGCTCATGTCGACCTCGTTGAACGTCGTGAGCATCGCAGCGGTCTGTTGTGCTTCGACGAGGCGTCTGGCGATCGTGGCGCGCCTGCGCGTCATGCGCACGCGCTCTTCGACCCGGTCACCGGCCGGCTCATGCGGGCGTGCGGTCGGCTGCGAAGCGGCTGGTGGGCTACTCGCAGCAACGGCCGGATGTGGCTGGGCCGGAGCCGACGGCCCCGCCGGACCCTCCGCTGCCTGCGTCGACTGGGGACGCGCCGCGATCTTCTCGACGTCCGCCTTTGTCACGCGAGGTCCCTCAGGCCGCACGCTCGCGAGCGTCACGTTCTGCTCGCGGGCGGCCTTGCGAGCCGACGGCGTGGCGGCAATTGCCGGATCGCTTGCAGGGGCCGCGGTGGGCGCGGGCGACTGACCGCCGGTCGAGGGCGTCGTCTCGGCAGCGCCAGAAGTATCGGTTGCCGGCTCGGTCACGGTGCCTGCCTGGGGTGCAGGCTCAGGGGCCGGCGTGGTGGCCGCTGCACCTTCCGCGATCGTCCCCAGAATCTCCCCAATCTTCACGTCGGCACCGGCCGCGTGGATGATCCGCTCGAGCACCCCCGCATGCGCCGCAGCGACCTCCACGTCGACCTTGTCTGTTTCGAGTTCCACGAGCGCCTCGCCGGCCGCCACCGCATCGCCTTCGTTCTTCAGCCAGCGCGCAACGCGTGCGTCGACAATGGACTCGCCCACCTCAGGAACCGTGATGTTCAATGACATGTCCTCTCAACGACCCGAGCCGTGGGCGCGGAGCCGAGTGCCCGCGCCCTTCTGCACCGTCTCGAACGCCCGGGCGATCAGACGCTCCTGGTTCCGCGCATGGCGAGCGGCCGATCCTTCGGCGGGGCTCGAGCTACGCGGCCGGGCGAGCACCGCGAGTCTGCGGGTGCCCACCAGACCCTCGAGCACCGATCGCACGAAGTCCCACGCGCCCATGTTCTCGGGCTCTTCCTGAACCCAGATCATGTCCTCGAGATTGGCGTACATCTCGATTGACGCCAGCATCTCGCTGACCGGCAGCGGGTACCACTGCTCGACGCGACAGATCGCCACGTCGGGCGACTCTGTCCGGCGTGGGCTGACGAGCAGATCGACAGCCATCTTGCCGGTGCAGAAGATCAGCCGTCTGACCTGGTCGCGCCGCGTCGATGCCTGGTCATCGTCGATCACCTGCATCCAGCGGCCTTCTGCCAGCTCACGCGGCGTCGAGGCTACCTCGGGATGACGCAACAGACTCTTGGGCGTGAGCACGACGAGCGGCAGGGGATCGCGTTCGAGGAGCGCGGCCTGGCGCCGCAGCAGGTGGAAGTACTGCGCGGCGCTCGTGCAGTTGACCACGCGCATGTTGATGTCGGCCGCGAGTTGCAGAAATCGCTCGGGCCGCGCGCTGGCATGATCGGGCCCCTGCCCTTCGTACCCATGCGGTAGCAGCAGCACGAGAGAGGGCTCCTGGCCCCACTTGGCGCGCGCCGACAGCACGAACTCGTCGAGCATCAGCTGCGCGCCGTTGATGAAATCTCCGTACTGCGCCTCCCAGATGACGAGCCGCGCCGGCGCCTGGATGTTGTAGCCATACTCGAATCCCACGGCCGCGCCCTCGCTGAGAGGACTGTTGCAGATCTCGAAGGCCGCGCGAGCCTGAGGCAGCGCCGCCAGAGGCACGAACGGACGTCCCGTGATGGCGTCGTGAAGCACGGCATGTCGATGGCTGAACGTGCCGCGCCCCACGTCTTCGCCGGTCATGCGGATCGGCGTGCCGTCCTCGAGAATCGTCGCCAGCGCCAGTTCCTCGCCCGCGGCCCAGTCGATGGTGCGCTCGTCGGGTGTCAGGAACGCTTGTCGGCGGCGGTCGCGACCGCGCTCCAGCTTGCGATGGACGGCAAAGTCGGCAGGCGTAGCAAGCAGCGCCTCGTTGAGCGTGCGGAGACGGTCCAGATCCACGCTCGTGGTCGTTTGCGCGGCCGTGCCCGGCGCGGCGATCTCGGGTGGGGCCTCCGCGAGACTCTTCTCCGGATCGAGCGAGTCGAGCGTACGCTGCAGCCGCTCCATCCGCTCCTGCACCATGGCCTGCGCACGACCCGCTTCGATGACGCGGCGCGACTCAAGCGTGCGCGCCCAGAGCTCGCGCGCAGTCGGATGGACGGCGATCTTCGCGTACATCACCGGCTGTGTGAATGCGGGCTCGTCGCCTTCGTTGTGGCCGAATCGACGGTAACCCACGAGGTCGATCAGCACGTCGCGGCGAAAGGTCATCCGGTAGCCGAGCGCCAGCCTGGCGGCTGCGACGCACGCTTCCGGGTCGTCCGCGTTGACGTGAAGAATGGGAATCTTGAAGCCGCGCGCCAGCCCGCTCGCGTAGAGGGTGCTGTACGTCTCGTCGGGCTCGGTTGTGAAGCCAATCTGGTTGTTGGCGATGATGTGAATCGTGCCGCCCGTGTTGTAGCCGCTCAGCCGATGGAGATTCAGCGTCTCGGCAACGACGCCCTGTCCAGGAAACGCGGCATCACCGTGGATCAGAATGGGCAGCACCGCATCGGGATTGAACGTCGGCGCCCCAGGCCGGCTGGCGTCGGTGCCTGCGGCGCGCGCCATGCCTTCGAGCACCGGGTTGATAGCTTCGAGGTGACTCGGGTTGGGCGGCATGGACACCACGAGATCGACCCGCTCGCCGCCACTGATCGCGCGTGACGCGCCGAGGTGATACTTCACGTCGCCCGACCACTGGACGCCCTCGAGGTCGAGCGCGTTCCGCACGGGATCCTTGAACTCCGCCAGAATCTGCTCGTACGGCTTACCCATCACGTGCGCCATGACGTTCAAGCGCCCGCGATGGGCCATCCCGACAAACGCCTGGCGCAATCCTGCCTCGGCGGCCTCCGAGAGCACCTCGTCCAGAATCGGGACCAGCATGTCCAGACCCTCGATCGAAAACCGGGTCTTGCCAGGAAACGTGCGGTGGAGAAACCGCTCGAACACTTCCACTTCCGTCATCCGGTCGAGCAGCGCGACTGGATCGACCGGGTCGGCTGGCGCGCGATACCGGCCGGTCTCGATGACCTCCCGGAGCCAGCGGCGCTCTTCGGGCACGAAGATGTGCGCGATGTCGTATCCAGTGGTCGAACAGTAGATCGCCCTCAGACGCTCCACCACGTCCCAAACCGACGCGGCGCCCCGTGCCACGGGACCGTCAATCAAGTGGGCGGGCAAGGCCCGCAAATCCGCCTCGGTGACGCCATGCGTGTCTGGCAGCAACATGGGATCGCCCCGCCGTCGCCGGCCGAGCGGGTCGATGGTGGAGGCCAGATGGCCGTAGAGCCGGATGGAGTTGGCCAAGCCGACGGCGCCGACGACCATGTGCGCGTTGGCGTCCGACACCGAGGCGCCACCGGCGTGCACGACGTCGGCAGGTGGTGTCCAGGTCTGGAAGAAGGCCCGCGCCTGCTCGTCCACCGACAGCGGATCGGCCCGGAACCTGTCGTAGAGCTCGAGGACGAGCCCTTCGTTCACGCCTTGAAAGTCTGTTGGATCCAGAGACATACGGCACGACCGGTCGCGAAAACGGGGTACTACCTGATTCTACCAGCCGGCCAGGCTGCCCCTGGCGGGCAGCATGAATCGACCTGGTGTCTCCCGAGGTTATCGGCTAGTCGCCGGGCTCCGTCATCCTGCGGGGATCGACCCACCGGTCGAAGTCATCAGCGCTCACCAGTCCGAGCGCGACCGCTGCCTCTTTGAGCGTGGTGCCGTCCTTGTGCGCCTTCTTCGCGATCTTCGCCGCGCTGTCGTATCCGATATGCGGGTTGAGGGCCGTCACGAGCATGAGGCTCCTGCCGAGGTTCTCCTGAATGCGCGACTCGTTAGCCTCGATCCCGGCAGCGCAGAACCGCTCGAAGTTCACGCACACATCGCCCAGCAGCCGGAGGCTCTGCAGCACGTTGTGGATGATCAGCGGCTTGAAGACGTTGAGCTCGAAATTTCCCATCGCCCCACCAATGCCTACCGCCACGTCGTTGCCCATCACCTGCGCACACACCATCGTCATCGCTTCGGACTGGGTAGGGTTGACCTTGCCGGGCATGATCGAGCTGCCAGGCTCGTTTTCCGGAATCGTGATTTCCCCCAGGCCAGAGCGTGGCCCCGAGGCGAGCCAGCGGACGTCGTTGGCGATCTTCATGAGCGCGACTGCCACTGTTTTGAGCGCGCCGTGCAGCGACACCAGCGCCTCGTGACCTGCCAGCGCGGCAAACTTGTTCGGGGCGGTGACGAAAGGCAGCCCGGTGAGAGTGGCGATCTGCCGCGCGCTACGGACGGCGTACTCCGGGTGCGTGTTGAGCCCGGTGCCCACTGCCGTACCGCCGAGCGCCAGCTCGTACACGGCCGGCAACGTCGCTTCAACCGCCGCCCGCGCGAGATCGAGCTGCGCCACCCAGCCAGAGATCTCCTGACCGAGAGTGATGGGCGTGGCGTCCTGCAGGTGCGTCCGTCCGATCTTCACGATGCCCGCAAACGCGATGGCCTTCGTGTTGAGCGTGGCGCGCAGACGATCCACTGCGGGCAGCAGGTGATGCTGCACCTGCTCGGCGGCGGCAATGTGCATCGCGGTGGGAAACGTGTCGTTCGATGACTGCCCGCGGTTGACGTGGTCGTTCGGATGAACAGGCTTCTTGCTGCCAACCACCCCGCCCGCCATCTCGATGGCGCGGTTCGAGATGACTTCGTTGGCGTTCATGTTGGTCTGGGTGCCACTGCCGGTCTGCCAGACGAACAGCGGAAAATGATCGTCGAGCGTGCCGACGATGACCTCGTCGGCGGCGGCGACGATCAGATCGACGATGTCCTTGGGCAAGGTACCCAGCTCGCCGTTGGTGAGCGCGGCAGCCTTCTTCAGGACGCCGAGGGCACGAATCATCGGCCGTGGGAAATGCTCGCGTCCAATCGCGAAGTGATGGAGCGATCGTTCCGTCTGCGCGCCCCAGTAGCGATCCGACGAGACGGCAATCTCGCCCATGCTGTCGGTTTCTCTGCGGGTGTTCGACACGGTGTGCCTCGGAAATCAGGAGCGCTAAACAAAACGGGTTCGAGGGATGCCCCTCGAACCCGTCAGGTGTGTGAGAACGCCGAGGGCGTGCTAGTTGCCGCGACCGGCTGGAGGTGCACCTGCGCCGCCGGCCGGGGGAGCGCCTGCGCCGCCCGGTGCGCCCGCGGCGCCGCCACGCTGCGGAGTCGCGGGGCCCTGCTGGCTCAAGGTGAAGCTGCCACGCGACCAGCCATTGGCTGGCGCCACCGCGGGCTTCTTCTGTCCCTGATGGCAGGTAAAGCACGAGACCTTCTCGGCCACTGCGGCGTCACCAACCGCCTTGGTGGTGTCGTTGATGGTCATGACCATCTTGATCATCTCTCGCGCGACGTCTTTCTCTTTCTTCGTGTCGAGCGTGTAATCCAGCCTCGGCTGCTGGCCGGCTGCTGGCGGCGGCGCGTCTGGATTCTCCGCATGACAGAAGATGCAGCGCTCGCCGAGACTCTCGGCAAACGTGTTCATCAGCGCGCCCACCTGCTGGCTGGTCCAGGTCTTGGGCAGCACCTTCAGATTCTTGGGCCCGGCGGGCGCCGCCGGCGCTGCTGCACCAGGAGCCTGGGGGGGGGCCTGCGCCGCCATGGTGACCGCACCGAACAGCACGCACGACGACAGAAGTAAAATTTGAGCTCTCACACGCATCCTCCACGACGGACGAGGTCCGTCCGTGCTTATCTTACAGAGAAAATCTTCGCAACAGGCGCGGAATTGTTCGCGCTCACCCCTGCCCTACCGGTTCGGGCGGCTCCAGAGGGGGCGGGACCACCCTGGTGAACTGGCCGCGCTGCAGGAGCTCACGCCCCTTGCCGCCCCGGCCCGTCACCTCGTATTTCGTCGTGCTGATGGTTTGTTCCGCCCCGCGGGTGGTCTCCACCGTCAGCAAATCGCGGTCGCCTGTCGACGCGATGAACCCGAGCACGCGATCCGAATCGGGCTGCACCTTGATGAGGATCACGCCCCGGCCTGGTCCGCTCAGGAAGTTGACCTCTTCCACGTTGCACAGCATCGCTCGCGCTTCGCGCGTCGCCGCGATGATCACCTCGCTACCGGTCACGGGCACCACGCCGACCACTTCGGCGCTTGCAGCCACCCGGGCAAAGCGGCGGCCTGATCGGGTGCTGGGCTCCACGAAGAGCTCGAGCGAGAAGCGCAGGCTGTAGCCATCGCTCGTCACCGCCAAGGCATGCACCGGCGCGGGCGTCTCCGGGCTCTTGCCGGCAATCACCCCGACCACCCTGGGGTCGAGGCTCAGCGCCGAGACGACCCGCTCGCCATCCCGGAACTTGAAGAGACTCTGAATCGGCTCCCCGTACCCGGTCGACGCAGGGATGTCCGTGATCTTCGCGGTGTAGGCGGTGCCGAAGTTCGTGAAGAACACCACAGTGGCGCGCGTGCTGCCCGGCATCACGCCGAGCACCGCGTCGCCCTCGCGCACGCGCGTCGACGCGATCTCCTTGACCTCCTTCTGCCGCTTCACCCACCCATCGCGCGTGACCACCACGACGTTGTCTTCGTCGATGATGAAATCATCGGCCGAATATTCCTCGTCCTCGATCGCGCCCACGATCTCCGTCCGGCGCTGATCGCCATACGCCTTCTGGACCAGCTCCACTTCCTGGCGGATGATCTTCCAGAGATCGAGCTTGCTGCCGAGCAACGCGCCGATGTCTTTGGCGCGTCGCCGCTTATCGGCCAGTTCCTGCTGGATGACGAGAATTTCGAGTCTGGCCAGCCGGTACAGCTTCAATTCCAGAATCGCGTCGGTCTGCTCGGCGTCGAGGCCGAAGCGCGCCATGATCTTCGTCGCGGCGTCCTGCTTGCCGTCGGACTTGCGCACGATCTGCAGGATCTCGTCGAGCGCGTCGAAGATCGTCTCGAACCCTTCGAGGATGTGGATGCGGCGCTCGAGCGCTTTCAGCTCGTACTCGAGCCGCCGCGTCACCACGTGAAACCGGAAATCCAGGAAGTGCCACAGAATCTGGTGCAGATCGAGGCGCTCTGGCTTGCCGACGAGCGGGTTCTCGGTGGGGATGAGACACGTGAGATTCACGGGAAACGTCGATTGCAATGGCGTGTGCTTGAACAGATACGCCATCACCATCTTGGGGTCCGCGTCACGCTTCAGCTCCAGGGCAATGCGCACATCGTCTGTCGACAGGTCGCGCACATCGACCAGGTGCGGGAGCTTGCGTGAGAGCGCGACGTCGGCAATGCGCTCGATGAGCGTGGCCTTGTTCAGCGCGTACGGAATGCTGGTGATGTAAATCGTCTGGGCCGCGCGCGACTCGGGTCCCTTTTGCCAGGTCGCCCGCACGCGAATCGTCCCCGATCCGGTCCTGTAGATTTCTTTGATTTCCTCCGGCGAGTTGATGATCTGGCCGCCGGTCGGGAAGTCCGGTCCTTTGATATAGCGGCAGAGCTGCGCAGGCGACATCTCCAGATCGGCGTCGATCATCTTGATCAACGCCGTGCAGACCTCGTGCAGGTTGTGCGGCGGGATGTTGGTGGCCATGCCCACTGCAATGCCGGTGGCGCCGTTGATCAGCAGATTCGGCACACGCGCCGGCAAGACGACGGGCTCCTCGCGGGTGCCGTCGTAGTTGGCCCTGAATGTGACGGTGTCCTGGTCGATCTCGGTGAGCATCTCGTCGCTGATGCGGGCGAGACGGCATTCCGTATAGCGCATGGCGGCAGCGCTGTCGCCGTCGAGCGACCCGAAGTTGCCCGATCCGTCGACCAGCGGATAGCGCAGCGAGAAGGGCTGGGCCATGCGCACCAGCGTCTCGTAGAGCGCCGCGTCGCCGTGCGGGTGGTAATTCCCCATCACGTCGCCAACCACCTTGGCGCACTTGCGGAACCGCGCGTCAGCCGTCAGGTTCTGCTGCCACATCGTGAAGAGAATGCGCCGCTGCACCGGCTTCAGCCCGTCGCGCACATCGGGCAAGGCCCGTGACGTGATGACCGACAACGCGTAGTTGAGATAGCGCGACTGGGCCGCCTCGTGGAGCGCCACGCGCTCGTCGCCTCCAGCTGGCGGTGGTGCGGCCAGCCCCGGTTCGGGCTCACCGTCGTCAAAGAGCGAAGGAGACTTCGGAGACCTGCGTTTCGACACGCCGGGGATTGTACAGGGGCCGGGCCCCGTGAGGTCACACGCTGAGTCGGGCAGGTGCGAGCCGAGCGCAGCGGAATCCCGAGTCGTGGTCGATCACACCACCGACTGCGCGGACGAGCTCAGCGTCCGACGATCGCGTCCCACATCGCTGCGGCGCGTTCGAGCACGGCGCGCACATCGGCCCCGCGGAGAAACCGGTGCTTCACGAGATCGTCCGCTGACTTGGCGACGCGCGCCAGGTAGTCGCGCCGGTCGGCGTAACGCTCGGCGATGGACAGGCGCTCGTCGCCAGTCCGGTCCCGCTCCTGTTCGGTGCGCGCAAAGCTTCGAAAACTCCCGACCAGCCCGGCCAGGTACTGCAGGTCCGGGAGGGCAGGCACGCTGATGTTCCAACCGAGGTACGTACCGAGCGGCGCCGCGACTTCAGGAAGACGCACGCCGCCTCTGTCATTGCCATCCTCATCGGCCTGCGGCACGAGCACACGGTAGGGTCGACCAAGCACAGGTGGTTGCTGGGTGATGACTCCCGTCGTGGCGAACGCCGCACCGAAGTCCATGCCCCAGACTCGCGGCATCTCACGCGGAAACGCGAGCGCCGCCACCTGCGGGAACCGGACAGACGTCAGCGGCACCAACTCCTTTTTCGCAATGGTCGGGTATCGCGATAAGGGAGGCTCGGTTCCCAACGTCACCCATGCGTCGAGGTCCATGACCAGCGCCCGAAGCACCCAGCGCGGATCGGCGAAGTTGATCGCGTGCTGGTAGAGGGCCGAACGGCCTGGCGGAAACGGTCCCGTGCTGTGTGAGGTGCCCGAGAGAAAATACAGCCGCGAGAGCTCGCCAAGACTCGCGTCGGCCGTGCCATCGTTTGACGAGTGTGTGAGGGAGCCTGCGCGAGCCCAGTACTCAGTGGCAGAGAACGTGTAAAAAATCTTGGGCGTGACCCGATCGTCGCGCGAACTCGCCAGCAGGCCCGCATCTAGAAAGGGCGGAATATCCACCGGCCGCAGGATGGACAGCACGGAGTTGCCCGCGTCGCCCGGCACGGCGAAGCGATGGTTGAAGCTGCCGACGCCAGCGCCTGCCGACGCGATGAACAAACCGTCGAACGCCAACCGCCCAGTCTCGTCGGCGTTGAAGCCGTCGCGAACAAGCTCGCGGAGCACACGCGCGCTCTGCGAATAACCGAATCCCATGACATATCGGAGCTCAGCGGGATGTTCCCGCAGAAGGCCGCCGTCTGGCCCATGCTTCAGATACGCGGCGAAGTCGCGCAGGGCCGCGAGCCCGAGACCGGCGACGGGCGATCCTGAACTCTGATAGATCGCGTCGTAGACGCCCTTGTCGAATCCGGCCGCAAGCTGAACCGAACAGCCTCCCGGACCGAACTGCCACGCGTCGCGCGGGACCAGCCGCGCGGGCTGATCGATTCGGGTGCGGAAGGTGAGCTGCGCATCGACCTGAGTGGGATGGGCTGCGCAGTAGGACAGCCCAAAGGCCGTCGCTCTTTGCGACGTGGCGCCGCCTACGAAGCTCGATCGGACCACGCCCTCGACGGCGACCGAGGGCGTGTGGAACGTGAGCCCCTGGGACGGCCGCACGTCGAACTGCCACCCGAGAAATGCAACCGTGAACCCCTGCTCGAGCAGGAATCGATCACCGAGCGTCCACGACTCCGGCAACAGATCGCCCTGCTCTGCACCGCTCAGCAGACCAAGCGACTGTTCGCGTCCGCGATTGACCGGTTCCAGAAACACCGTGCCGTGCGCGCGGCCGCCGGTGGGGCGAAACAGCAGCAGGTCGCTCCAGAACTCGACCATGCCGTCCGCATTCCGCGGTGCGAGCGCGAGATCGACGACGGCCCTATTCGCACCAAGCGCGGGATCGACAGCAAAATGCACCCGCGCACTGACACGCTCGTATGTCCCAAAATCCTTGCGGCTGAGGACCTCCACTCGAACGAGGTCGGCTGACGCTGCCGCCGCACCCAGCAGGACGAAGAGCACGCCATGCAGAAGGACCAGGGTCGCAGAGGCGTGCCGGCGGCCAGGGGTTGGGCGCGACGTCAAATGAACCCCATCCGCCTACCTGGGTCGCGGCTCCTGCGCCACGGTGTCGGCGTCGGCGCGCGGCACCCGATGCGTAAAGCGTTGCCATAGCACGACGGCGGCGATCACGAAGGGGACAGCGGCGATGGCGTATGGCGGAATCGGCAGACCGGCCTTGGACCCGAGCCCCATTGCCGCGCCGATGAGCACGACACCGAGCACAGTACGAAGCGTGCCGGCGGGCAGGCGTACGGACATGTGGCTGCCAATCCACACGCCCGGCAGCGACCCGATCAGGATGGTGCCCGCGAGCGCGTAGTCCACGTTTCCGGCGATGACATGTGAGAGCCCGGCCGCCCACAGCAGCACGCCGGCGTGGAAGATATCTGTGCCGACGACCCGATGCGGCGTGAGCCGGAACAGCAGGATCAGCCCCAAGGCGATGAGCGATCCACTGCCGGCCGACGTGATGCCTAGGACGAAGCCGACTGAGATGCCCAGCAGCACGGCCATGATCTTGTGGGCGGTCGTCATCTCGAGCGTGTGCCGCTCGCGCGCGATCAGCTGCTTGAGAAAGATCGCGCGAACCAGCGTCACCACGCCGGTGAACCCAATCGCGCCCGCCAGCAGATACAGCATGACGAGTTCGAACCGGGGGCCGCCCAGGTGGCGCTCGAGCACCCCCATCACATAGACGCCAGCGATCGAGGCGGGAATGGATCCGATGGCCATCCAGCCAGACAACGTGAAGTCGATGGTGTTCTGCCGCCAGTGCTTGAAGCCGCCGAGTGTCTTCGTAATGGCCCCGTACGCCAGGTCGGTACCCACCGCCGTCACCGGCGGCGTGCCGACGAAGAGCACAAGCAGCGGAGTCATCAGGGCACCGCCGCCCACACCGGTCATCCCCACGAGAAGACCGACCCCGAGCCCGAAGCCGATGATGAGCGGCGCGTGATCGATCATCGGCGCCGCCAGCCATACCGGCTCACGGCCGCCACCACCAGGGCAATCAGACGCATGGCGTCATCGCTCCCCGGGCTGCGACGTGCTGTCCCGGATGACGCGGATGTCCACTTCGCGATCGACGTAGGCCCATTCCGCCGTCGCCCGCAGCGACGCGACCAATTCATCGAAGGCCGCCGCGTGTTGGGGCGCGAATTCGAACCAGGTGAGGAAGTCGAATGGTTCCTGGACACTCAGGTCCCGGCAGTGGTGCAGTCGACGGGCAATCGCCGGCAGGTACCGCATGCCGAGCTGCGTGTGGTGCGACGTCTCTTCGAAAATGCGGCGGCGCTCGTCCTGTGTCAGTGCCCACCAGTCGGAGCTCTTGCGAATCGGGATGAAGGCCGCGCACATCGCCTCTGGTCGGCCCAGCGGCGCTTGCGTCGCCACGAGCTGATCTTTCTCGACACGTTCGACGTACCGTTCGTGGCTTGTCACACCACGAAGGCACCACCTCGCATCAGCAGCCATCGTGGCAACAAGCCCGGCTTCGACGCTGAGCCGCTCCACCGGCTCGATCCCCTCGCCCGCCACCGCGCGGTTGCTCACAACCCGCCAGGCTCCGGCGGCGCCGCCGACAAACGAAAACAGCCTGGGGTTGGGTTGTCCATTCACTCGAGCACATCCATCGGTGGTTGCGGCGTCTCTCCAAGCTCCGGCACGTGGTCGAAGAAATCGACGACGCCGGTTTCGAGCGAGTACTCGGCGCCGACGACGCGCAGTCCGTCGGTCTGAATGAGCTGCTCGAGCACCTCGGATCCGTGGCGGAGGTGATCCACCGATGCCCTGATATTGGCGCGCACGGCCAACCGCACGAGCGTGTCGTGATCGGAGGCCGCCTCCGTCTCGAGCAGCGGCTCGACCGACGGGCGGACGCGATCGACGATGGAACGCAGGTTGCGCGACTGCGCAGTCGACGGGCGTCCCAGCTCTTCGAGTGTGGCAAGAATGGCACCGCACGACGAATGGCCCAGCACGACGACGAGTCGCGCACCGGCTCGCTCGGCGGCGAACTCCACGCTGCCCACCTGAGATGGCGCGACGATATTGCCCGCCACCCGGATGACGAACAGGTCACCGAGCCCTTGATCGAAGACGATCTCGGCCGGCACGCGCGAGTCCGAGCATCCCAGAATGATCGCGAACGGCTCCTGCCCTGCGGCCACCTCGCGCCGCCGCGTCTGATTGAAGTTGCTGTTGTCCGTGGGCACGCCGGAGGCGAAGCGGCGATTGCCCTCCCGCAGACGCATGAGGGCGTTCTGGGCGCGGAGCATCAACGTCCTCCCATGAGACGGAAGACTGTCACTGCCCCTGTCGAGGCGCGGAGACATCGAGTTGGTTTAGGTGTCATGGCGAGCCTGTGCCGCCCCGGTAGAGGCCGCGGGTGCCTTCACGCCGGACGGGAAACGACCGCTCGATGATATCCGGCTTGCGTGCGTTCATCGAGCACGGTCGTTCACGTCACCTGCGGCGAGCTGCGAAGGGACCAGCCGGGGCGACGGCCACACAGCGAAGATTCAACGGCGCATCTGCTGACTGCGCCAGACCTCTGTCAGCTCTGCGGTGAGCCGATCGGCGAGCTCGGGTCGTCCGTGGAAGGCAGCGGGCGTGTTCTGCAGCAGCGCGAACTCGAAGCCTGTCTCGTGGGCCACGAGCACCGCGCTCTGCACCGCGTTCACATCTGGCTTGAGCGTCGTGGCGCCCGGCGGCACCATCCCGACGACCGCTCGAAGCAGGATCACGTCGCGAGCCAGCACGCGGATCTCGCGAATCAGACAGACGTACGACGCGGTCTGATGTCCCGAGAACACCACCTCGAGCGACGCGATGATCTCGGACCGGCCGTTCATCTGCGTGCCATCGAACCCCACACAGCTGCCGCTTGCCGAGAACAATCCTCCAAATGCCGCGGCGTCGCGGCGATTCCAGGCGTCGAGCAAATTGCGGTAGATCCGTTCCGCCTCGGCGCTGGCATCCAACATTGATTCAGACACATCTGCTCCAGTCGGCCTCGCGATCGTGGCGGCGTTGCGAGGGCCGTCGCGCGAGCGTGGCCGAATGGTCGCGAGACAGCCGCGGTCGGAGCTGGGGACTGCAGCCGGACCGCCGCAAGGCGCATGGATAGAATCATAAATGCCGCGACCATGAATCAGGCCCCTCGGCGAATCATCCACGTGGACATGGACGCGTTCTATGCGTCGGTGGAGCAGCGCGACCGGCCCGAGCTGCGTGGCAGGCCGGTGGCCGTCGGCGGATCGCCGGCTTCGCGCGGTGTCGTCGCTGCGGCCAGCTACGAGGCGCGGACATTCGGCGTCCGGTCCGCGATTCCCATGTCGCGCGCGGTTCGCCTCTGTCCGGACCTGATGATCGTCAAGCCGGACTTTCAGAAATACAGTGCGGTGTCGCAGCAGGTTTTTGGCATCTTCCGCGCCGTCACGGCGCTGGTCGAGCCGCTGTCGCTCGACGAGGCGTATCTCGACGTGACCGAGAACGCGTGGGGTGAGGCGCTTGCCACCAACGTCGCGCGACGCATCAAGCAACTGATCAACGAGGCCACGGGACTGACCGCGTCGGCAGGTGTGGCGCCGAACAAGTTTCTGGCGAAGATCGCGTCCGGCTGGCAGAAGCCCGATGGACTCACCGTCATCGCCCCAAACAGAGTGGAGACATTCCTCGAACACCTGCCGGTGGAGGCGCTCTGGGGCGTGGGCCCGGTGACGGCGAAGCGCCTGCGCGCGTGCGGCATCACGCGGCTCGTGCAGGTGCGCGACGTCGATCCTGCCGCGCTTCGCGCGTCGGTCGGGACCCTCGCGCCCTGGCTGCGGCAGCTCGCGCGCGGAGAGGACGACCGCCCGGTCGACCCTCACCGCGCGGCGAAGTCGTCGTCGAGCGAATGCACCTACGCGGAGGACCTCACCGATCTGGCCCGGATGCAGGAAGAGGTGGCTGAGATGGCGAGAGAGAACGCCGAGTGGCTGCAGACGCGCGGTCTGCTGGCGAAGACGGTGACAATCAAGGTACGCTACGACGACTTCACGACGGTGACGCGCAGCCACTCCCATCGTGCGACGAGCGACGCCGCGGAGATGACGCGGCGCGCGGTCGATCTGCTGGCAAAGACGGATGCGGGCCGGCGCCCCGTGAGGCTGCTCGGCGCCGGCGTCCACGGTCTGATCGCCCGCGGCAACCGCGTCGGCGACCTCCCGTTCGACTGACGGCCTATAGGAGACCGGGTCTCTTAAGAGGGTAACAATATACTTGACTGACCACGAGTAAGTCGGTAAGATGGGCTCATGTCGAGCGA
>JBDSZL010000072.1:0-21025 GCA_039925145.1 Vicinamibacterales bacterium
CTCGGGGCTCGGGGCCGGTCCGGACCCCGGGGGCTCGAGGCGGATGCACTTCGGTCAGCTCTTCCCTCCGCCGCAAGCCCCAAGCCCCAAGCCGCGAGCCGCGAGCCGCGAGCCGTAAGCCTCCCCCTCTTGCCTGCCGCTGCCGATAAAAGTCCACTAAACTACTGACTTCAAGTCTCCGGCCCTCAGCTCCCGCTGGGCCATTGGCCTGTCATCCGGGCCACTCATCGGACTGTGCCGCTCTATGGCCGTCCGCGCGCGATGCCGGCGCCGTCGGCCTGCCCATTGCAGAAGTCCTGGCCGGCGCGGCCGATTGGTATTACGGCAGAGTCCGCGCGTTGACAGTTCTGTTGGTCGTGGCTGCTGGAAAGGTGTTTCGTGTCTGTGACGGTTGCTGAACGACGAGCTTCGGCGGGTATCCGCCCGTACCTGCAAATTGCGCGGATGGACCACTGGTTCAAGAACTCCTTCATGCTGCTGGGCGTGATCCTGGCGGTGTTCTACCAGCCCTCGGTCGCCACCTGGTCCAGTGCCGTGCCGCTCGTCCTGGCGGTGGTTGCCACCTGCCTCGTCGCGTCCAGCAACTACGTCCTCAATGAGCTGCTCGACGCCCCCAGCGACCGGCTCCACCCCGAGAAGAAGCATCGCCCCGTGCCATCCGGGTTGGTCAAACCGAGCATTGCCTACACCGAGTGGATTTGCCTCGCCCTGGCGGGCTTCGCGGTCGCGCTGAGCATCAACGTCTACTTCTTCGCGTCGGCGCTGTTCCTGTGGGTCATGGGCGTGCTCTACAACGTGCCGCCGATCCGCACCAAGGAGTGGCCCTACCTCGACGTGCTGAGCGAGTCGGTGAACAACCCCATCCGGCTGCTGCTGGGCTGGTTCGCACTCGTGACCGACCACGTTCCACCGCTGTCGCTCGTGCTGTCGTATTGGATGATCGGCGCCTTCTTCATGGCGATGAAGCGCTATGCCGAGTACCGGCACATCGGCGATCGCCGCATCGCCGCGGCCTACCGCCGCTCCTTCGAGTACTACACGGAAGAGCGGCTGCTCGTGAGCGTGGTGTTCTACTCGACGGCCTGCGCGCTCTTTGCCGGCATCTTCATCGTGCGCTATCACCTCGAGCTGATTCTGTTCGCGCCGCTTGCCGCCGGCCTCTTCGCCTACTACATGCACATCGGGATGCTGCCCGACAGCCCGGTGCAGAATCCCGAGAAGCTCTACAAGCAGCGCGGATTCTTCGCCTACATGGTGCTCTGCACCGCGGCGTTCGTGCTGCTGATGTTCACATCCATCCCTGGTCTCTACCGGCTCTTCAACGTCGAGTCGGTGTCTGTTGCGCCGCTGTGGACGCTCGGCGGGAAATGACCGACCGCGCCTCGTCGCTGTCCTTCGTGATTCCCGTCCGCAACGACGCCGCGCGTCTTGGCCGCTGCCTGCAGACAATCGTCGAAGGCGGAGCGCCCGGCTGCCGCGTGGAGATCATCGTGGCTGACAACGGCTCCACGGACGAGTCGCCGGCCGTTGCCCGGGCCCTCGGCGCGAAGGTGTTGCTCTTGCCGGGTTTGCGGCTGGGCGAACTGCGCAACCGCGGCGCGGCAGCGGCCACGGGCGAGATCCTCGCGTTTCTCGACGCCGACCACGAGATCGTTCCGGCGTGGATCCCTTCGGCGATGCAGGCCTTCGACCAGCCCGAGATCGGCGCGGTCGGTGCCCCGTACCACGCACCGTCACCCGGGACGTGGGTGCAGCGTCTCTACGATCGGCTGCGAGACCATCCGGTCGGCCGCCAGCCGGTCGACTGGCTGGGGACCGGCAACATGGCCGTGCGCCGCAGCGTCTTCCAGGCCGTCGGCGGATTCGACATCAGCCTCGAGACCTGCGAAGACGTGGACCTCTGCCGCAAGATTCGCGCAGCTGGCCACGGGCTGATCGCAGACACCCGGATGCGCAACATCCATCACGGCGACCCGCGGACGCTCGGGCAGGTGTTCTTCGGCGAGCTCTGGCGCGGACGCGACAACATCCGCGTCAGTCTGCGTCCGCCCTGGTCGCTGCGCACGCTCGTCAGCGCGGCGCTCCCGTTGGCCAACCTGATCGCTTGCACGATGATGATCGTCGGGCTCGTCGCCGGGTCCCGATCGGGGCGACTGATTGCCGCCGCCGCACTCGGCTACATCTTGATGGCCATCGCGGTGCGCGCCTCGGTGATGATTCGCCGCGCCGGGATTGCCGACTGGCCGAAGGCGTGCGCCGTGGCCGCCGCCTACGAGTCGGGTCGCGCGCTGGCCGTCACTGGCCGTTTTGGCTACCGCCGACGACGGCGGGCTGCCCTGGCCTGATCGTCATGACGAGAGTGCTCGAATTACGCAGCGTGCGCGGTACCGGCGGCGGTCCCGAGAAAACGATTCTCTTCGGCGCCGAACAGCACGACCGCGACCGCTTCGCGATCACCGTCTGCTACATCCGCGACATGCGCGACCTGGTCTTCGGCATCGACGAGCGCGCCGGGCGGCTCGACGTAGACTACGTCGAAGTGCGCGAGCGCCATTCGTTCGATCATCGAATCTGGGCGCAACTGGTCGCGTTGGCCGAAGCGCGTCGCTTCGACATCATCCACGGGCACGACTACAAGACCAACCTGCTCGCGTTTCTGCTCGGCCGGCGTTCGGGTGCTCTCGCGCTCGCCACCTCGCACGGCTGGACGGGACAGAGCGCGCGGGAGCGCTGGCTCTATTACCCCGCCGATCGCCAGATTCTGCGGCGCCTGCCACGGGTCATCGCCGTCTCGTCGGAGGTGCGCGAGACCCTGGTGCGCTCGGGCGCCCACCCCTCACGCGTGACCGTGCTCTTGAACGGCATCGACCCCGGCGCCTTCCGCCGCAGCCGCGCACGGCGCGATCGCATCCGGCATCAACTAGGCTTCTCGGCCACCGATCAGGTCATTGGCGCCGTCGGCCGGCTCGAAACCCAGAAACGCTTCGACCTGCTGCTCGACGCGTTCGGCGCCATGCGGCACGAGTGGCCCAACGCCCGGCTCGCGATCGTCGGCGACGGCAGTCTGCGAGCGCCGCTCGAGGCGCAGGCGGCACGGCTCGGCCTTGCGGGAGCATGCCGCTTCCTCGGTCACCGGCTCGACATCGCGGACCTGCACGACGCCTTCGACCTCTTCGTGCAGTCCTCCGAATACGAGGGCACACCCAACGCGGTGCTCGAGGCGCTGGCCATGGAGACACCGCTCGTGGCAACTGATGTCGGCGGCACGAGCGAGCTCGCGCTGCCCGACCGCCATGCGCTGATTGTGCCGCCGCACGACGTGCCAGCGCTGACGACCGCGATGGCGTCGGCGCTCGCCAATCCTGGTGCCGCGCGCGAGCGGGCGCGCGCCGGTCGCGAGCGTGTGGAGCACGAGCTGTCGTTCGCCGGCCGCACCCGCCGGCTCGAGGAAATCTACGAACAGCTCATGATCGACCACGGCCGTTCGCACGCGGTGCGCGACACGCCGACGGCGGTCGGGGTCACGGGTGCGTGAGACGCTCAAGGCCGTCGCCAGAGCCGTGGCGACGATCGGTGTCTCGCCGCTCTTGCTCTCGTACGCCGTTCGACGCGTACTGCTCGGTGGCGACCGCGCCCTCGAAGGCTCCGCCCAGACGCTGAGCCAGGTTTCGGGCATCGTCGGCGAATACCTGCGTCGCGCGTTTCTGGCGCGGGTGCTCGCCGGGTGCGCTCCCACGGCTACAATTCAGTTCGGCGCCCTGTTCAGCCAGGTCGGATCCCGAATCGATGACCGCGTCTACATCGGGCCACGCTGCCATCTCGGCCTCGTGCACCTCGAGAAAGACGTGCTGCTGGCAGCCGGCGTCCACGTGCCCAGCGGAGGCGCCACACACGGCATCGCTGATCCCGACACACCCATTCGCGATCAGCCGGGCGCCCGCACCCTCGTGACGATCGGCGAAGGTACATGGATCGGCAGTGCCGCCATCGTCATGGCTGACGTGGGCAAGCACTGCGTCATCGGCGCCGGCTCGGTCGTCACCCGACCGATTCCCGACTACTCCATCGCCGCCGGGGTTCCGGCAACGATCATCCGGACGCGTAAGGGCTCGGGGCTCGGGGCTCGAGGCTCGGGAGCGGAGACCGATGGCTCGGGGCTCGGGGCTCGGGGCTCGGCGACGGAGACAGATGGCTCGGGGCTCGAGGCTCGGGGCTCGGCGACGGAGACCGACGGCTCGGGGCTCGAGGCTCGGGGCTCGGCGACCGAGACCGATGGCTCGGGGCTCGGGGCTCGAGGCTCGGGCGCAGAGACAGATGGCTCGGGGCTCGAGGCTCGGGGCTCGGGGACGGAGACCGATGGCTCGGGGCTCGGGGCTCGGGGCTCGGGGGTTGGTGCGATTACGTCGTGAACGTGCTCTTTCTCACGCATCGCCTGCCGTATGCGCCGAATCGCGGCGACCGCATTCGTGCCTACTACCTGCTCCAGGAGCTGTCCAGATTTGCGGATGTGTCGCTGTTCTCCCTCGTGCACGACGAGGAGGAGCGCTCTCACGTTGAGGACGTTCCGTTCGCGACCCGCGTCGAAACGGCGTTGGTGCCGCGCCTCGGCAATCTCGCGCGCGGCGCGCTGCGGCTGCCGACCTCTGCCCCGCTGACCCACAGCCTGCTCGATGCCCCGGGGACGCGCGAGGCCCTGGCCCGGCTGGTGCGGACCAGCCCGCCAGATGTCGTGCTCGCCTACTGCTCGGGCATGGCGCGCTTTGCGCTCGAGCCGCCACTGTCTACGTATCCGTTCGTCCTGGACATGGTCGACGTCGACTCGGCGAAGTGGGCCGACCTCAGCCGCCAGACGGCACCGCCTCGGCGGTGGATCTATCAGCGCGAAGCCCACACGCTCGCGCGCTTCGAAGCCCACGCGGCGATGCGCGCCAGAGCGGTCACCGTCGTGAGCGACCGCGAGCGGGTCACCATGGAAGCCCTGGCGCCGGCGGCCAACGTCCTGGTGCTCCCAAACGGAGTGGACGTGGCGTCATTCACCCGGCCGCCCGACGCCGACGAACTGCCGACCGTCGTCTTCAGCGGCATGATGGATTACGAACCTAACGTCGAGGCCGTCGAATGGTTTGCGGTAGAGGTGTGGCCTCGTGTGCGTCAGGTTCGTGCAGATGCGCGCTTCGTCATCGTGGGCGCCAACCCAGTCGCGGCTGTTCACGCGCTGGCCGAACGCGATCCTTCCATCACGGTGACGGGGCGAGTCGAGTCCGTTCAGCCTCATCTCTGGAAGGCCGCGGTGTCGGTCGCGCCCGTGCGCGTCGCGCGCGGACTGCAGAACAAAGTGCTCGAGGCATTGGCCGCCGGCGTGCCCACGGTCGTGTGCTCTGCCGTGCACGCGGGCCTGCCGGCGGGAGTCGACCGCGGGTGCGTCGTGGCCGATGCGCCGGATGAGTTCGCGCACGCTGTTGTGACGCTGCTCGGTCAGACAGGCGCGGCACGCCGTGCCACGGCAGAGGCGTCGGGTGTCGGCGCGCTGGCGTGGCCACGTCAACTGGCGCCGCTACGGCAGATTCTCGAGCGCGCTCGGGAGCAGCCACACACATCCCCTACCGCACGCACAGGTCTTGCCTCCACAGTCAATCGCCAGTCGACACCCGAACGCGGTGCGACACACCGGTTCGCGCTGCTGGACCCGCTCCGCGGCATCGCCGCGCTCTGGGTATTTCTCTACCACGCCGACTTTTCAGATCCCTGGTGGGCGGCGCTCGGATTGCACGCGCTCGGCCGTCTGGGCGACATGGGCGTCCCGATGTTCTTCGTCCTGTCCGGCTTCTGCATCACGGGCGCGGGCAGATCCGCTGCGCGCGCCGGCTCCGTACTCACGTTCGTCTACAGGCGCGTCAGGCGTATCTATCCACCCTACTGGGCCTCCGTCGCCGTCGTCGCCGCGCTGCCGTTCGCGATCGAGCTCATCAGCTCGCTGAAGACCGGACACTATGTGGCGCCGTCGGCCGAGTACATCAACAACGGCTTCATGCGATACGGGTTGTGGGACTGGGTATCGGTGCTCAGTCTCACCCGGGTCTTCGCCCCCGACCCCGCCGCCACCACGCTGCAGTACAAGTTCACGACAATCAATGCCGTGTACTGGACGCTGGCTATCGAGGTGCAGTTCTACCTCGCAGTCGCTGTTGCGGTGTGGGCCCGTCGCCACTTCTACCGCGTGCTCGGTGTGGTCACGGCACTCTCAATCCCATTTGCGCTGAGCGGCGAGGCGTATCGCACGGGACTGTTCCTGCCGTACTGGCCGATGTTTGCCGTGGGCGGCGTCATCTACTGGCTCTTCGAGCGGGGCGTGGCGCCGACGGCTTTGTGGAGTGCCCGCCGCGCAGCGGCATGTTGGGTGGCCGCGCTGTCAGCCGGGGTCGCCGCGCTTGCCATGTACGCCGCGACCGGACGCGTCGTCCACGAATTGCCGTTCGCGTTTCTGTTTGGCGCGTTCTTGTTTGTAGCGGAAGGTGTCGATGGCCCGTTCCAGCGGATGGTCGGCAGCAGCCGCGGCGCAGCAGGACTGATGCTGAAACTGCCACTCATCCTCGGCGCCATGTCGTACTCGGTGTATCTGCTCCACGGCCGGCTGCAGTTCCTGTCGTTGCAACTGGTCAGACAGCTGGTGGATGAGCACTCGCTTGTGAGCGACACCGGTGTGCTCGCGGTGACGCTCGCACTCTGTTACCCGTTCTACCTCGTCTGCGAGCGGCCGTTTGCTGGCGTTCGAAGCGCCGCCAGGCCGCATCTTGGTGAGACGCCCGCCGAACCGCTCCTCACCGTGTGAGGCTACGCGGCCGTCACCGAACCGGCGTGGTCCCGCGCGCCGGCGTGGTCCCGCGGGCAGGTGCGGGGCTGAGGCGGTACATGGTCCTCGTGGCGTAGTCCGCGATCAGGACGTTGCCGTGGCCATCTTCGAGCGCCGCGAGTGGATGCACGAAGTCCTTGGCAATCAGTCGCCCGATGCCGGTCGCGACGTCTACAGCCACCAGGTCGCGGTAACTCACGCTATGGCCGTTCGAGTCCGATGTCTTGCCCGTGTACCGCGTGATGAACGCCTTGCCGCGATACGCCACCGGGAACGTCGTGCCGGAATAGAATACAAACCCGTCTGCCGAGGAACCGGGCCCCAGTCCGACAATGCGATTGATGTCTGACTGATCGTACTGGGTGAAGCCGCCGGCGCGGGGGCGCAGGTTGTCGAAGGTGGCCGACCTGACGCCATTGGTCGCAAAGTTGAAGAAACCGGCCTGCACCGCCGCGTCCGATGTCGCTTCCGGATTGCTGTGCCGCGCGTCGGTGCGCCAGTTGATATTGTTCGACCCGTAATCGCCGCGGGGCCGCGCCTTGAACAACTGGTCGTACACGTTGTTCTCGAGATCAGGGGCCTTTGCATCCGGCAGGTCCAGGTCTCCGGGATCGAACCCCTTCAGAATGTGCGTCACCGGGTCGATGGTGCCGTCGAACGTCCCGTGCGACTGCGTGGTGCTGAAGTTATTCGTGAACCAGAGATCGCCATTGCGATCGAGTGCGAGGCCAAACGGATTTCTCGCGCCCGATGAGTGCACGATGAGCTTGTCGGGCGCCGTCGACGTGTAGGGTCCGGCATTGTGGTAGTCGGGCGCCGTGTTGCTGCGGCTGTCGCCGGTGAGCCCGAACCCCGCTGAGTCCGTGACGAGCCCGTTGACCAGACGCAAGTCCAGAATCTGGCTGATCGTGCCGCCGTATGCGTTGTCGCGAGCGCTCTGCGGCGTCGGATGCGGCGTCACCCCATCCGAGGTTCGCACCCCGATGCCCACATAGAGGGTGTTGTCCTTGATGATGATCTGATCCGCCTGGTGATACCCGCCTGGGATGTTCTGCACGATCACCGTGTTGGTGCCTCCCGCGCCGCCGTACGTCGCGCCTCGGCCACGCGTCAGCACGCGCAGGTTCGAGATGCCGTTGCGGGCCATGTCGGTCAGGTACAGCCCTGTCGTCGCAACCGCCTCGGCCGATCCGGGGCGGCCCAGGGTCACCGGTCCAAACCCGAGTCCGATGGCGCCGCCCGTTGACGCTTCGACGACGGGTGCGGTGAGAGTGCCGGCCGGATCGTAGGCGTAGCTCACGACGCTCGGCGCGTTTTCGCCCGAAGTCGCCAGGCTGATGTACAGCCGACCGTCCGGTCCCAGCACCATTTGTGCAGGCGGTCCGCTGGCGATCGTGCCGATGTTCGTGAGCACGAGATCGGGCTGAACAGAGACGGGCGTAGTCTGGCCAAACACCGTTGCGGTGGCCAGGAGTGCTGCGACATATACCGGTGCTCTGAGCATGCGATCTTCCAGTGGTGCTGCGTTCATGATGATGCGTCGCGAGGCGCGCCGACGGCGCCGCGACGCGCGGCAAATGGCCTGGCAATGCGGACGCCAATCCACACTCCGGCGGTGGCGATGATGATGTCTGTGTCGTCCGGGTAGCGGCTCGGCAGGAACACCTGGCCCAGTTCGACCACGCTGAAGAAGGCTGCGGTGGCGACCAGCCACACCGCGATCAGTGTTCTGCGGTAGGCGCTCTGTTCGGGCTCGAAGCCAATCTGGTAGAGCAGGCCAAATGGCAGCGCCAGTCCCAGCTTCACGAACAGATCCCTCAACGCCTTGAACTCCGGGTTCTGGTAGTAGCCGAAGAACGGCACGCCTCTCAGCCGACCCAGTCGGGTGGCGATCATCTCGTGCGAGAACACGAAATCGAACGGTGCCAGGTTGTAGACGGCGTACAGGAGCGCGGTTCCGATCAGGCCGCCGGCACACCACATCGTGGTGGCGGGCATCGACCACGATGGCGCTGATTCATCGGCGCGATCGCCATGCGCGTCGACGCCCGTGGACGCGACAGCGACCGCCACGCCAATGCCCATCCCCAGCAGATTGGCCACCAGATCGACGACATCAGCCGTGCGGGTGCGGATGAAGCACTGTGCGAACTCGCCGGCGCTGTAGAACACGATGCCGATCGCCAGCGCGGCGCCGACGCTACGTCGCGTGCCGGGACGTCTTCCGCCGATGGCGGCCAGCGCGCCGACCGGCACCGCCAGAATCACGTCGGCCAGCATCGATGTGAGCATGGCGAGTGAGAACGTCGGCGAGTGCAGCGGGTTGAGCACGATGCCGCCACTTCTGAACTTGTGGGCGAGATCGGAGATCTCGACAGAGACATCGAACGGCTCGAGCAGCAGTAAGAACTGCCCCGCCGCGTACAGCAGCAGCACGGTCTCGAGCGCGCGCCGCTGTCCAGAGGCATACGTCGATGCGAACTGCCGAATCTCGCGCCCGAGCACGGCCCAGACGGCCACTCCGGCGATCGTCCCGATTGTCTGAGCCACCAGGTCCGACAACGAGGGCGTGCGTCCCGGCACAAATGCCTGTGCCGCTTCGATGGAAATGCTGAGGGTGATGGCGGCCGCGAGCACAACCACGAACGCGAGGCCCCACTGCCACCATCGCGACCGGTCGTCGACGACAATTGCCATGCCGCACAACCCGAAGGGCATGAACATCACGGCATTGGCGGCGAAGTTGCTCCCTGACCCGATGTTGGTCTCGAGGTTCGTACGGATGAAATCGAGGAGCGGCACACCCGATGGCGGCGCGACGAAACGGAACGGCACGAGACTGATGTACGCGGCGAAAAACGCCACACTGGCGATGCCCGCCATCCACCACCAGCGCAGCGTGCGATCGGACATCGGTGGCGAACTAACGCGCCCGGATCCGGATGGCGTTGGTATACCCCATCAAGTCCGGGCCATCGGCCACGACACGCCGGACGCGCGCACGCACGACCACGCCGCCCTCGCCCACGACGATCTTCTCGCCCACGACCTTCACTCCGGTGCCTGCGAGCGCGTGAGTCCTCACGTCGACCTTGTCTGGGGTGATCACGAAGACCTCTGCGGCATCGATGTGGTTGGGCCGCTGCTGCCAGTCCGTTTCCGGGATATCCACCGCGAGCGCCGCAGTGACCTCGGTGCCTTTCGGCACCTGAATCGTCTCGCCGACCATGGCCGCCCGCGGCAGACCGTCGGCCACGATGGTGAGATCGAGGTTGGTCGCAATGCGGCCGTGGACGCCGAAGAACGCACCGGCGCGCATGGCTCGCAACACGCCCGCAGTGGTCTTCTCCGGCACGTAGTACCAGGTCTCGGCGAACTGGCAGGGCCAGAAGTCGTTCAAGTCACCAGGGTTGTCGTTGTGAAAATCGGAGGATGCAATGGCGCCGTGCACGTCGACACCACGTTGCAGCAGCGTGTCCCACGCATCGCCTGCCCGCGCCACGACCGGGTCCCAGCGATCGATGGCCGGCTCGGCCGGCGTGTAATCGCCGATAGGCAGCTTGCCCTGATGACCAGGCCCGCCCTCGAAACCGATGACGACGTCGTTCACGTTCCGCCAGCCGACGATGTCGTCCACGTTGAGACGGCTGGATGTGTCCTTGCGCGACGGATGGTTGTAGATGACCACCGGCTTTACCGGCAGATCGCGCGTCGTCTCAGCCAGCCAGCTCAGGGCCTCTTCCGCGCGCGGCTTGCTGCCGTCCGACCGGCCGTAGTCATCAAACCGCTGTTTGAACTCGGCGAGCATGGGCCCTTCGCCAGGGCCCTGGGGAACGAGCACCGAGAGATGTTCCTTCCCGCCGAATGGCGGCACGTTCCACTCGAGCCCCGCCAGGATCAGGAGGTCGGGGTTCTCGGCGCGGGCGGCACGCACAGCGGCACTGTACTCGGGCGAGGCACCAGTCAGATTGCTGTCGGCGTGATCGGTCACCGCCACGACCTGACAGCCGAATGACTTGGCCTTGGCCACGAGCGGCCCGATCTCCTGCCCGCCATCGGAGAAGCGGCTGTGCATGTGCGTGTCGGCCCTGAGCCATTGGCCGCTCGCCGCCCACGGGTGCGAGGACACGAAGCCCGTGGTGCTCCGCTGTGCGCACGCCGCGGCGACGCTGAACGCCACGGCCCACAGAATTCCGGCTGTCGCAGAGGCCTTCACGAGCGGCTTAAAACAACGTGTAGATGAACGGCGCAGCCGCGGTGCTCGACAGGAACATGAGCACGCCAAACGCCAGGAGGATGATCACAATGGGAATCAGCCACCACTTCTTCGTCTGATTCAGGAAGAACCAGAACTCGGTGACGACTCCCGACCGCTTGTCGGTCCTTGCAATCTGCTCGAACTTCTCCATCACTGTCCTCCACTTTCGTCGTTATGAGAGCCCGTCAGGGCGGGGCGGCGGGCGAGCGCTTCGAACGCCGCGTCTGCCAGCAATGCGTTCCCTCGCGCCGAGAAATGCATGCGGTCGTATGGAATGAACAGACGGCCGCGATCCTTCTCCGCCATGAATCGCGGCAGCGGGTCGACCACGAACAGGCCGAGGCGCTCGGCAATCGCTCGCGCGCGCGTCTGAAACTCGGCCTGCGGGTACGACTGCTCGACCTGGGCGCGAATCGGCAGCACCATCACTCCAACATCGACGCCGTTTGCCTTGCCGAACGCGGCGATGTCCTCGAACGTCCGTTCGAGCGTGCCCCAGGCGTCATCGATCGCTCGTGAGCGCTGCCCCGTGAGCAGCGCCATCTCCCATCGCACCTGGTTGTTGGCCGCCGCGGTGGGCGCAAGCGCCGCGAGCCACGCATGCCGAAGCACGAACAGCAGCCGGCTCTGCCTGAGCAGCCTGTTCAAGCCGGTCGGCGCCTGGTTGCCGATGCGGAACGGACGGCCCGACGCCGCCGCCGATCCTGCCTCGGCATTGCCGGCCTCGCCAATGGCGGCTGGCGACGCGCTCTGACCGGGCTGAGCCACGCCGTCGGGCGAGATCGCCTCGTATGGCAGGTCGTTCCAGAGAAGCCCGATCAGCACCACGTCGGGTTTGAGGGTCGGCTCGAAGTGCTGGAACAGGCGCTTGTCGCGCTCGAGATCGTAGCCGCTCACGCCGCCGTTGACGACGTCGACGGGCAGGCCCGGTCGTGCGGCCCGCAGCCGGGCCTGCAACTGCACGACGTAGGTCTCGTTGTCGTTCACACCCCAGCCGAATGTCGTGGAGTCGCCCACGGCCAACACGCGCACGAGGCCGGCCGGCTTGGGCACGGCCGGCGTCTCGCCGCGTAGACCGAGCGCGTTGATCGTCACGAACCCGTCGTCGATCCACCCCTGCTGGCTGGGGGCGTGGATGAACCCGACGCCGGGCTCGATCCGGTAGAGCACCGCCGGCTCGCGGCCAGGCAACGGGGGCGCGGTGAAGGCCGCGCGCGCCATCAGCTCGCACAAGCCCGCGCTGACGACGAGCGCGACAAGCACGGCGAGCAACTTCGCACGAAGTCCTATCCGCCGGGGCGCGCCGATCGTTGCCGAAGTCATCCGGTCCACTCAGGACTGGCGCAGGTAGTCGGCGGTCTTCGCTTGTGGCTTGGCCGTCCAGTAGGTCGTCGGGGTGTGACGACGCAGATGCAGCGCGTCGCGTCCGAAGAGACGGAACGCCAGACCGATCGGCGTCACCACGAGAAAGAAGATCGCCAGCAGCACCAGGCGTGACACCGTCCAGCCAATGGGGAACGCAGCAATCATCCAGCCGGTGTAGATGGGCCGGACGAGTGACGGCGCTGCGAGGCCCGTGACGCCCACCACCACGGCGGCCACGGCCAGCACGCGCGCGGTGAGGTCGTGGCGTCCGCCGAACCAGCGGGTGGCGGCCATGCCGAGGAAAATGACGAGAAACAGTCCCGCGAATTGGCGGAGGTGTTTCTGCGACGGAGCTTTCGTGACTTCGGACCACTGCATCGACTGCGTCCTTTCGCCCGGCCATCAGGCCGAGGCGTGAGAGTGACCTGGCACTAGTCCAGCTGAAACTGCGCGAGATGCCGCTCGCGCGCCGCGACGTCCACCTTGCCGGACACGTCGCTCTTGTAGAGAATCACGTCCTCGAGGATGAGCGCGTCCATGTCGGTCGCCAGCAGACACCGGTAGGCATCCTCGGGCGTGCAGACGATCGGCTCTCCGCGGACGTTGAAGCTGGTGTTGACGAGCACGGGACATCCGGTGCGCTGAAAGAACTGCGTGAGCAGCGCTGTCAGGCGGGGGTTGCGTGAGCGATCCACGGTCTGCACGCGTGCGCTGTAGTCGACGTGCGTGACGGCCGGGATGACCGAGCGCGGCACGTTGACACGGTTGCGCAAATCCGGATCGCTCGACATTGTCTGCTGCGCGGCCTCGTCGATCGGGATGTGGTGCTGTTCGAGTACCGGCGCGACAATCAGCATGTAGGGACTGGTCTGGCCCGGTTCGAGATCGAACCAGTGGTGCGCTTCGGACTCGAGCACGCAGGGCGCGAAGGGACGGAAGCTCTCGCGGAACTTGATCTTCACGTTCATGGTGGTCTGCATCTTCGTCGACCGGGGGTCGCCAATGATGCTGCGCGCGCCGAGCGCGCGCGGGCCAAACTCCATGCGGCCCTGGAACCAGCCGACGATCTTCTCCTCGACGAGCAGATCGACCACCCGATCCATTAGGTCCGTTTCATTCTCCGCGCGGTGGTACGGCACACCTTGGCCGTCGAGCCAGTCGGCGATTTCCTGACTCGTGAAGCGGGGCCCGAGCAGGCTGCCCTTCTGAGTGTCGCGGCCTTTGGGTGCGCGTGGCTTGTCGAGCAGCTGATACCAGGCGAAGAGCGCGGCGCCCAGCGCACCGCCGGCATCGCCAGCGGCCGGCTGAATCCAGATGTCGTCGAATGGCCCCTCGCGGAGCAGGCGTCCATTAGCCACGCAATTGAGCGCGACGCCGCCCGCCAGGACCAGGTTCTTCATCCCGGTCTCCTTGAACACCTGCTGGGCCATGGAGAGCATCAAGTCTTCGGTGACGGCCTGCACGCTGGCCGCCAGATCCATCTGCCGCTGCTGAATCTCCGTCTCCGGGTTGCGCGGCGGCCCGCCGAACAGGTCGTGGAAGGCCGGGCTCGTCATCGTGAGCCCCTGGCAATAGTTGAAGTACTTCATGTCCATCCAGAAGCTGCCGTCGGCTTTGATGTCCACGAGGTGCTTCGTGATGAGGTCGCGATAAATCGGCCGGCCGTACGGCGCCAGGCCCATGAGCTTGTACTCGCCGCTGTTCACTCGGAAGCCACAGTAGTAGGTGAATGCGGAGTACAGCAGGCCCAGCGAATGCGGAAATTGCATCTCGCGCGTGAGCGTGATCTTGTTGCCCTGCCCGACACCGAACGTGGTCGTGTCCCACTCGCCGACGCCATCGAGCGTGAGGATGGCTGCCTCGTCGAAGGGACTGGGAAAGAATGCGCTCGCCGCATGACTCTCGTGGTGGTCGGTGTACACCAGCGGCGCTTTCGTGGATCCGCCCAGGCCTTCCCTGATGATCTTGCCTTGGCGCAGCTTCTCGCGCAGCCACACGGGCATAGCCATCGCGAAGCTCTTGAAGCCGGCCGGCGCCACGCTCAAGTACGTCTCGAGCAGGCGTTCGAACTTGCGCATCGGCTTCTCGTAGAAGACGACGTAGTCGATCTGGTCGAGTGTCAGGCCCGCCTCGCGGAGGCAATACTCCACGGCGAGGGAGGGAAACGCGGGGTCGTGCTTCTTGCGCGTGAACCGCTCCTCTTGCGCCGCCGCGACGATGTCTCCGTCCACGACCAGGGCGGCCGCACTGTCGTGGTAGAAAGCCGAAAGTCCCAGAATGCTTGTCACCGTCTGCGCTCCATCGTCGCGGGCGTGGCCTCGACGACCCCCCGTGTGAACGTCATTGCCGCGCCGCCGTCCGCGCCGTCAGCGGCGCTCCACTCGGGCTGTCGTGCGTGAGGGCGCAGACCAAGCCATCTGAGCGCTGCGGTCCGCAACGCGGGCGTCCGCGCTTCGGTGACCTGCGCGACGCCATACGCGTAGATCCACGCTGCGATCGCAATAGCCAGCGACGCCCCGATGGTCGCCGGCGTGGGCGCCCATGAGCGGCCCGGGTTGACGAGGGCACGAAGAAACACCAGTAGCGGCAGGTGCACGAGATACAAGGTGAAGGAACACCCGGCCAGCACCGCCGCCGCGCGCGGATACCATCCAGCGCCAGCCGGCGCGCCGTCGTGCAGCAGCACGTAGAGCAGCACCGCAAAGCTGACGGACGTGAGCGTGTCGGCCGCGTAGAGCGTTCCACCGAGCGCAGCGCGCACGGTGCCCACGTGGCCCAGGCTGATGAGCGCCACGCACGCGAGGAGCGCAGCGGGCACGGCGACACGCCGCCACGCGGCGATCAGGCGCACATGCGGCAGGAGGCACACCCCGACCCCCACCAGCCAGAACAGCATGTAGCGGACGATGGTCGGCCCAAGCAGATAGCCAGCGCCGGCCGCGAGCAGAGCGGCCGCGAGCCTCACGAGCACAGACCGGCCGGGCATCACGCACGCGATGCCGAGCGGAAACAGGACGTAGTACCAGCCTTCGAACGCCAGGCTCCAGAGCGCGTCGTTGGATCCGAACGGTGGCACCAGCACGGTCTGCAGGTAGAGCAGGTTGCCGGCGAGCGTGCCGAGGCCGCTTCGCGCGGCGACATCGAAGAAGTCGTGCACGAACGGGCGCGCCGCCCCGGTGTAGATCATCGTTTGGCCGAAGAACGTCAGCCCGAGACGGTCCCAGAGGGCGGTGAGCAGCAGGCCGGGGATCAGCACCGCGGACAGCCGTACCGCGCGGCTCGTGGCGTATTCCGCCACGCTCCATCGGCCGGCCTTATGCGCACGGAGGACACTGGACCCAATCAGAAACCCGCTCAGGACGAAGAACACCATCACCGCGTCGTGGCCAAACGCCGTCACGAAGTACCACGCGGTGGTGATCCGGTCTCGTACGACGAGATCGCCATAGTCGAGGAAGAACCTGTAGCGCACGTGGTAGATGAGCACCGCGACCGCGGCGAGGCCGCGCGCCATGTCGAGATGGCTCGACGAGCGGCTCGTCGCGAAGCCGGGGTGTCCTGACACCCAGGGACGTGAACCGGACGAGACGCCGGTCACCGGCCGCTCACGACGGTCGTGACCACGAGACGCGACGCGCGGAGAAGTGCGGTCTCGGAGCACATGTCAGCGGGTCGACGACCCCTCGGAGACGGGCGCGTAGTGGTAATAGTCGTAATACTTGCTGGCGGCGGGCACGGCCGCGCGGTTCAGCACGGCGCCGAGCAGGTGCCCTTCGCCGAGCGCATCGACGGCGCGCCGCACCAGATGGTAGGGCGTGGAGTTGGCTTTGACGACGAGCACACTGCCATCGGCGATGGCCGAAAGGAGATTCGCGTCGGACATCAGCCCGATCGGCGGCGTGTCGATGATGACCCAGTCGAATGTCTGGCGCGCTTCGGCAATCAGTTGACGCATCCGTTGCGACGTGAGCCCGGCCATCGGATCCGAGGTCGCACGCCCACCGGGCAGCACGGTGAGGCGCGACGACACGTGCTGGAGTGGCAGGGGACCCTCGTGGCCCGGCATCAGCCCCTCACTGAGGCCCGGTTCGCCCGGGATATTGAACGTTCGGGCGAGGGACGGACGCCGCAGGTCCGCGTCGATGAGCAGCACTTCTTTCTGGTACGACTCGCTGAAGGTGAGTGCCAGGTTAGCCGCGGTGAGCGTCTTGCCTTCGCCGGCCACGGCGCTGGCGACGAGAATGACTTTGAGCCCGCTCGTCGCCTGCAGGTGATGCAGAGTCGCCGCCAGTCTCCGGTACTGCTCGCGCGAGCTGACCAGCATGCGGTCGTCGCCGACGAGCTTGGTGGAAAGCCTGACCGACGCGTCGTTCGATCCTCCGTGCTTGCCCTCCGACGCGAGCCCGGCCGGTGTGGCAAGGACGGCGTCGCCGACTGGATCGTCGGATGGGCTGAGTGTCGGCCGAGCGTGGGTGGCTCCGTCCGCAAGTTCGCCTGGAAACGCGCCTGCCAGCGCATTCGCCGATGACATCTCTGCTGCGGCACCCTCCGCTGGCAGCTCGGCCGGAAAGCTGCCGCCCTGAGTGTCGTCTGCCGCCGTGGTTCCCGTCGACTCGACGTTCGCCCCTTCGGCGGCTCGTCGCAATGCCTCTTCTACCCGACCCATGTGACCGATCTCCTAGTTCCAGTTGAAGAAGCGTTTACGTTTCAGGGCAAACTGCGCGAAGAGGCCCTGGCCTGGATGCGCCGGGACCGTCACGAGGCCACCCGACGGCTCTGCTGTCGTCGGCCCGGGTTGCACCTGAGCGCGTTGCGGCTCAACAGCCGCTCGCTCGGCAATCAGCTGGGAGGGCACCGCCACGGCCACCGGTGGCGGAGCGCTCTCGACGGGCATCAACAGGTCGAAATCGCGGCAGACCTCCGCGACGATCCGGCTGCCGACAGGCTTCTCGCCCCGGGCGAAGCCCCCGAGCAAGGCGTTGTCGGCAAGCACGCTGACCATGCGCGGCACGCCACGCGACGCTTTGTGAATCAGCGAGACCGCCTCGCGCGTGAACACCTGCGATGCCACACCACCGGCGACCGCGATGCGGCCGGCGACGTAGGCCGCCGTGTCGCGATCGCTCAACGGCAGCAGCTCGCACCGGAGCGCGACGCGCTGTTTCAGCTGCCGCAGGTTCTGGTCGTTCAGCCGGTCGGCCAATTCGGGCTGTCCGGCAAGGATGACCGGCAGCAGCTTCTCTTCGTTCGTCTCGGTGTTGGCGAGCAGCCGTACTTCTTCGAGCAACTCGAGCGACAGACTCTGCGCTTCGTCCACGATCAGCACCGTTGTCTCGCCACGTGCGTGGCGTTCGGCCAGCAGGACTTCGAGCTCCTGCAGCATCACCGCTTTGGACCCAGCGGCGCGGTCCGAGAGGCCGAACTTGCCCGCCAGCGTCTCGACGAACTCGTCGCGCGACAGCATCGGGTTGTTGAGGTGGACGCTGTGCACGCGCTGTGGCTGACGCTCGAGCACGGTGCGGATGAGCGTGGTCTTGCCAGAACCCGCCTCTCCGACAACCAGGGTGACGCCCTTCTTGCTCGAGATCCCGTACTCGAGGTTGCTCAACACCTCGCGATGCGAATCGGTGAGGACCAGGAAGCGGGGGTTCGGCGTCAGGTCGAACGGCCGCTCACGAAAGCCGAAGAATCGCTCGTACATGGCGCCGCTCAGCGAACGAACGTGTAGACGACAATCGCCAGGCAGCCGAGGACACCGCCCCCGAGCACCGTGCCCCACGCGACCTTCCATTGGAACGTTCGGCGGCGCTCAACCTCCGACTGCATCAGTGGCACCACCGCCAGCACCGGCATGCCCATCACGCGCACCAGGTCGTCGTCGGTCCGGAACGTCGAATCGCGGTACTCGAGCAACCCCGCAAGCCCGACGCCGAGCGCCAGGCCCACGGCCATGCCCATGAGGTTCATGCGCGATCGATTAGGACTCGAGGGGCGCCCCGGCACCACAGGCTGATCGATTACGGTGTACTGCTCGCCGATTTCGCGCCGCTCCATGCTCGCCGCGATGGTCGACTGTTCCTTCTGCGTGAGCAGCCCGGTATAGAGCTGGCCAATGGTGTTGTAGTCGCGCGTGAGCGAGGTCATTTCGGTTTGGCGCACGGGCGCCGCCTCGGCCCGACGCAGGTACTCGGCTGCCCGCTCGCGCGTCGCCGCCAGGGATTCCTGGTTGGCCTTGGTCTGCTTGTCGAGCTGCTCGAGCTGCGCGCGCGCTTCCTCGAGCTGCCGCTGCCGCGCCGCTTCGGCCGGGTTCGTCTTCGAGCTGGCCGACAGCGGCGCTTCACGGGCCTCCGAGTCGAGCTTCGCCTGCAGATCGCGCACGATCTTCGCCATCTGCTGGACCTCCGGGTGATCGGCCCGCTTCGTGACCTGCAGATCGAGCAGACGCGCGCGAGCCTGGTTGAGCTGCTGCGCGGTGGATCCCGCCGGCGCGCTCACCTCCGAATCTGACGGGGAGCGACTTTCGATATCCTGGATGGCCTTCTCGAGCGCCACGCGGCGCTCGGACGCCCGATTGATTTCGGTGACGAACGCCTGAATCTGCAATTGCTGGTTCTGGGCCGCCTGCAGATTCGAGCTCTGCTGATCGGGCAATTCGCCGTTGTGTTGCTGCCGGTAGAGCTGCAGCGCTTTCTCCTTCTCGACCAGTCGATCTTCGGCCGACTTCACCGAGAGCTGGAGGAACTGATCGGTATTTTCGACCTGGTTCTTCCGGACCCGGTTGCTCTGGTCCATGAACAAGGCCGACAGGCGCTGCGCTACCCGCTGCGCCGTGACCGGATCCGGGCTATCGAACCGCACGCGAATCGCCGAGCCGCCGACCGGGTCTACACCGATTTGGCCAACCATCCGTTCGACGATGTCCTGCATGATCTCGACCCGACGCTCGTTCGGATAAAGGTTAAAATCCTGAATGATGCGTTCGAGGAGCGTGCGGCTCAGGATTTCGTTCTTGATCGCAGGGATACGGTCTTCGATCTTCACGCTGGCGACGGTGGATCGCACAACAGACTCGGACACTTTCGGTGGAGTGACCGCGATGAGCGCCGACGAGCGATACACGTTCGGCAGACGACGGACGTAAATGGCTGTCGCAGCCGAGATGATGGCAAAGGGCACCAGGATGTACCAGATGCGCCGCCGCAAGATCAGCAGCACCTCTTCGGGCGAAAACGTCTTACCGGGAAGCATTTCTTCCTCCACGCTGAAAAATTGGCGCCCACGCGCTCAGGAACACATGCACGCCCTGGCTCGCGCTGACAGTGGGCAGACCGAGCGGACGCGCAACCTGAGCCGAGTAGTTGTAGCGGTAGTACGTGTAATCGGCCCCAAGCGCATAATGTCGACCCAGTGCAAATTGGAGGCCGGCGTCGGCGACACTGCGCACGACGTCGTTGTCGCCGCGGGCAAAGCCGACAGACCCATGCTGCACCGAGGCCTCGGAGTGAAATCCGAGCCGCCGCGAGATCAGTCCGTTCATGCGGGCTGTTAGGGTGTCGTTCAGGAGGGGCTCCTGGAACAGCAACTGATTGGAGTCGAGCCCACGGGTGTAATCCACACCGCTAATCCAGGTCCGGCCCATCTGATGGTTGAGCGACGCGTTGCCAATCAGCCGGTAGTGCTGTGTGCCAGCCCTGTCGACGTAGCCAGAGGCCCCGCCATTGAACGCCAGCGTTGTTCGCCGCGTGAGTTGCAGCACCGCCCCGCGGTTGTAGTCGACCCCAATGTCGGCCGAGTGGGTGCGGCCGATCCGATCGTCGTTCTTGCGGTGGGTTTCCCCATAGATGTAGCCACCCCGAACCGACAGGTTCCTGGTGACGGCAAAGTGCAGCGCCGCGCCCACCGTCTGGCCCCACAGGCCAAGCGGCTGGCCCTCGCCTCCAAATGACGTGTCTTTGCGGATCTGGTAGTCGCCGGTCAGGTTGAACCGGCGTGAGAGCTCATGGGTGAGCGAAGCTCCAGTGAACAGGGAAAGGCGCGTGCCCTTCACAAAGGCGGCCTGCTGAGGGAGAAATGCAGACGTCGCGTCAGAGGAGCTGCCAAAGCCCGTATCGATCCCCAATCCGCCGGGCCCGCCAGGCAGGATCGCCTCGGCCGAGAGCGATCCGAGGCTCAGGCCGCTCGAGACATTCAGGCGGGTCTTATCGCTCAGGTTGCGGGTCCAGCCGGTATGGGCACCTGCCCCCGGCGTGACGTTGGTGCGGAACTTCCTGGCCTGGTTCGGGTAGTACGTCGCGAACCCGCCCAGGCTGCCGTCGAAGGTGATGTTGGCGAGACTCAAGTTGTAGATGAGCGCCCCCGTGGCGAAGCTGCCCCACCCGTGGTCGGGGGCCGGCACGCCGTTGGGATCGAACAGGCGCTTGCCGAGCGCGTCGTAAAAGGTCGCGCCCAGATTGCCGCGCACCGCGAGGCTCTGCTGCGGATCGCGCAGGGCCCGGCCAAACAGATTCATGTCCGGCCGGCGCGTGCTCTGCGCCTGCGCCGCGACCGCTGCC
>JBDSZL010000073.1:0-203649 GCA_039925145.1 Vicinamibacterales bacterium
TTACGGTCCGGATCGAGCACCCATCCCGATATCGCGGTGTTCGCCCAGGGCAGCACTCCCTCTTCGAGGTGCGACCGCAGCACGGTCGAGAACAGCCAGGTCCGAATGATGTCGTGCGCCTGGGGCCGCAGATCCATCGGAAAGGTGCGTCGGAACAGGTCCTCGTCACGTCCCCATCCACAGACGATGAGCGGTGTGAGCGACGATGTGGCCCACGTGTCCATCACGTCCGGATCGGCCGCGAAGCCGCCGGGCCGGCCGCGCTGACGTTCCTCGTACCCCTCCGGCACATCCGTGGACGGGTCGATCGGCAGCCGGTCCTCGCACGGCAGCAGCATCGCGCCGTAATCGACGCTGCCGTCCTCGCGCAACACGTACCAGACCGGAAAGGGGACGCCGAAGAACCGTTGGCGGCTCACGCACCAGTCGCCATTCAACCCGTTCACCCAGTTCTCGTAACGCGACACCATGTGCGATGGCACCCACTGCAACTCGCGTCCCCGAGCGAGCAATACGTCGCGCAACTCCATCGTCCTGATGAACCACTGTCGGCTGCTGACGATCTCGAGCGGACGATCGCCCTTCTCGAAAAACTTGACGTTGTGCGTAATGGGTTTCAGGTCACCAATCAGGTCACCCGACTCACGCAATAGATCGACGATCCGGGTGCGGGCCTTGGACGCCGACAGTCCAGCCAGTGCGTCGTAATGACGTTGGGCCTGGTCGACATCGCGGGTGTCCCATCCGTCGGCACCCCACGCCAGGGGACGCAACGTGCCATTGGCCTGGATGATCGTTCGGACTGGCAGTCCTAACTCGCGCCACCAGACGACGTCGGTCACGTCGCCAAATGTGCAGATCATCGCGATGCCGGTGCCCTTCTCCGGATCGGCCAGAGGGTGCGGACGCACCGGGACCGACACGCCGAAGAGTGGCGTGATGACGTTGGTGCCGAAGAGCGGCTGGTAGCGCGCGTCATCGGGATGCGCGACGAGCGCGACGCAGGCCGGGATGAGCTCAGGCCGGGTGGTGTCGATCTCTACGGCGCCACCGCCCGATGCGCGGGCAAAGCGGATGCGATGATACGCGCCTGGTACCTCACGGTCTTCGAGCTCGGCCTGGGCGACCGCGGTGCGGAAATCGACGTCCCACAGGGTCGGCGCTTCAAGCTGGTAGGCCGCCTTCGTCGCCAGCAGGTGCAGAAAGGCACGCTGGGAGACTCGTTGCGAGGGCGGCGCGATCGTGGCGTAGGTCAACGACCAGTCGACCGACAATCCGAGATGGCGCCACAGATGCTCGAAGGCCTGTTCGTCCTGCTGGGTGAGGCGGACGCAGAGCGAAACGAAGTTCGGCCGCGACACTGAAATCGCCTGTTTATCGGGTTTGGCCGGCGGCTCGAATGCCGGATCGTAGGGCAGCGACGGATCGCAGCGGACGCCATAGAAGTTCTGCACGCGGCGCTCTGTCGGCAAGCCGTTGTCGTCCCACCCCATGGGGTAGAACACACTGTTGCCTCGCATGCGCTGAAATCGCGCAACGATGTCCGTGTGGGTATAGGAGAAGACGTGGCCGACGTGAAGAGAGCCGCTGACGGTCGGCGGCGGCGTGTCGATGGAGTACACGCCGCTACGAGGAACTCCGCGATCGAATCGGTACGTGCCCTCCGTTTCCCACCGTGACTTCCATTTTTCTTCGAGGCCTTCGAGCGCAGGTTTTTGCGGGACAGTGTCAAGCATCTGGACTAATCAGGCGTGGCTTTGATTTTTTCGATCTCTTCGCGGATCAGCCGTTCGGCCGTTTCGAGCACGATACGACGAACCAGCTCATCGGTCATCCGGACGAGCACGCGTCGCACGGCGTCCTCGACAGTCGCTTCGGTGATCGGCGCCGCCCCGGGCGCGGGCATTGCGGGCTGGCTCGACTGTTCGGCGGCGAGCAGCGCCGAGAACGCGCTGACGAGTGACACCTTGGGCGCGGCCGGCGCCGGTGACAGCGGCGCCGCGGCGGGCGCCGGCAGACCGAGTTCCCACACCGGTCGGGTGGGCGGCTCGAGCGGCTCCGGGTTGCCGCCCATGGGATCGAACGACGCGTGCACGGACCGCGCCGCCATTTCACCCGGTCGTGCCGGCCCGGGGAACGGCATGACGTGAGCTGGCTCCGGCTCAGGCACGCCGACGGCCTGCGCGGCTCGGCGGTCCCACGTCTCGCTGCCTGGGACCGAGGCATTCGACGGCGGTCCGGCAGGGCCCGCACTCTGCCGTTTGGCCAGGAGGTCCTTGACGACGCTCACGAGTTGCTGTGGTTCGAACGGCTTGATGAGCACGCCATCGCAGCCGGCTTGCTGGACCCGAGCGCGGTCCACAGGCTCGAACGCACCCGCCAGCAACAACACCGGGACCTGGCTGAGCCGCGGCGACGATCGAATGTGTGCCGCCAGGGCGTACCCATCGACGCCGGGAACCCCGACATCGGCGAGCACGATGTCGGGCCACTCGCCCTCGAGCCACTGCATGGCGCGATGTCCATCGCTCACCGACACCACGCGGACGTCCTCATGGGAAAAAGTAAGCTCGATCACGCGTTGAATCGTGACGCTGTCGTCGGCAAGCAGGAGTGTGCTGGACATGCTGTCTTCAGAGAATCTCGGCCCTCGGTCGAACGCTCCGGTGAATGAACTCGACGATATCGCGCATCGGACTGCCCGGAGGAAACACCCCTCGAACCCCCATGGCCTCGAGAGCCGGGATGTCGGCCTCCGGAATGATGCCCCCTACCAGCACGGTGACGTCCGTGACCTGCTGCTCTCGCAACAGATGCATCAAGCGACTGCACACGTGCATGTGGGCTCCGCTCAGGATCGACAGCCCGACGACGTCTGCATCTTCCTGCACCACGGCAGTCGCAATCTGCTCTGGCGTCTGCCGCAAGCCTGTGTAGATCACCTCCATCCCCGCATCCCGCAGGGCCCTGGCAATGACCTTCGCTCCACGATCGTGGCCGTCCAAACCCGGTTTGGCGATAATTACGCGCGTTTTGCGCACCGGCGGTCCACTCCTGCTTCGCGGCACGGAGGCGTCATTGTATTGCAAGCAGCGTGCCCCCGCGAGGGCCTTCACAAAACGTAGCGGCGCACGCACACGGCACGGCTCCCTACGGCGCGCCGGTCTCGAACCGAATTTGTACTTACTAGATTGAGCGTCAGCCGCTCGAGCCACCACGAGCCGCCGAACGGGTCGACATGGGCGGAAACGTGCAAACGGGCGCAACGACGAATCCGCTCGTCGTCGTGACAGGCCGTTGTGGAGGAACTGGCGGCGCCTTATCCGGTGACACGGATGGCGACCAGCTGCTTGGCGGTCTCACCCGCGGAATCGGCCGTGATCTCGAGCAGATAGTCGCCCGGTGGAAATGACGCGAGGCTCACTTCCGTTTCGAGCGTGGCGGCGGCATTGGCGACCGCCGTCGGCGGGGGCAGCGACGCCATCACGGTGCCGCCCTGGTTGAGCAACCGCAGCGTGACGGCCGGTGTGGTGCCCCCGGGCCCGTACACGCCGAACCGGACGAGCAGCCGTTCGGTTCGGGAGAACACGCGGCGCACCACGGGTACCGCGGTACCGCCAGCCCGCACCTGCTGCAGGTCGCGGGCTGTACGCCCCCGGTACACGAAGGGGGTCGTAATCTGCGGGCCGGTGCCGGTGAGATCGGGAACCGTGATCGTCGCCTCGTCGCTGTCGAGCCGGGTGCCGCGCGCATCTTCGGGCGTGAGCCGGATGCGCACCGTTCCCGCCGGTGCGTCGAACGTCACCTGGCCACCACTGCGTCCGAGGGCCGTCTCGCGCGGGACCGATCCATGAAACAGTTCCTCGCCCGTGATCGCATTGGCGATGACGCTGACCCGCTCGACGGTATCGGCCGGATTGCCCGGCGTCGTGGTTGCCGCCTCCCAGACGAATGTGATCGCGGTCTTTTCCGAGGCACTCCGCGCGGCGCCCACCCAGGTATTGACCAGCCTCGCACGGCCACCATCCGCGATGGTCGAGAGCTCGTCGAGTGCGGTCGTGACCTCTTCAGGCGCCGACGCCCTCGGCGGCGCTGACGCGCGCGCGACATCGTCGGCGGTATAGGCCCAGTATCCCTTGCGCGCCCGGACTTCGACATTCGGCCGCTTCACGCGCACCTGAATTTCATGAAACTTGCCGTCGCGGGGGGCGAGCGACGACGTGTAGCTGAGCAGATAGTACGTGGACCCGTCGGTCACCATCTGCTTGAGAGCGGGCATCGGGTCGTTGCGGTTGACGATGGCGCGCCCATCCGTCTCGGACGCGAGCACGCGCATGAAGTCGACGGCTTCGTTGAGAATGCGCCTGTCGGCCGCCGAGGTCACGTCTTCTTCAACGCCATATTCGAAATTTCCGAGACCCCGGGGATCGATCGTGTAGATGGCGACATTGTTGCGGTTGGCCGCTGTGAATACCTGCTGCATCTGGTTGAGCAGCGACGATGAATCGAAGAACTCGCGGCTATCCTGGTTCGGCAACGGCGCAGAGCCGCCTGGGCGGCCAGGCACGAGGGTGCCTTTCGTGCGTACGCCGGCCGGAATGGAGCCCGTCATGCCTTCGCTCACGTACAGGATGGTCTTGCGTCCGTCGCGCATCGATCCCAGCTGCTCGCAGAGATTGCGTAACGCCGCACTGACCAGGTCGTTGCGAAACTGTTCCTGCGCCTCCGGAGATTGCAGTTCCTGTCGCTGCTCGATGGCGTTGCGCGGCGTGTAATCGTACTTGCGACCTTCAAAGTCGCGAATGGCGCTGGCCGTGCTGATGTGACTCCGCGAAAACGTGAGCCCGGCCATGATCGACAACGGCGTGACCACCGCGACCAGATCGTGAGGAGACAGCTGCACGACGAACTGCGCCAGACGCTCGCGAGCCGCCATACTGTTGCCGCGCCGGACATGATAGTCATCGAGGAACACGACGAAGAGGCGGCTTTCCTCACGCGCGGTTTCGCGCCGTTGATCGTCGAACGAGAGAATCTCGCGCCCTTCGAGCTGCTCGTCGATCGAATCGTCGATCTTGACGAACTTGAAGGTCTCCACCGTCTGCGGCTTGCCGCTCTCCCGGATGTCGAAATCCTCCTTGGCGAGGTCCGTCACAGGCTTGCCTTGCTTGTCGGTCACGATGACATCGACACTGACTGAGTCGATGCCTGCACGAAAGGTCGGCTGCTGCGGGGCGCCGGCCGGCTCCTGCGCCCGCGGGACACCGACGCGCAGCACGATGGCCGCGACGACCAGCAGAACGAGCTCGCGAGCGAACGGTCGGGTGGGCACAGCGGTAATCCTCACGGTATTCGCGTGCGACGCGGCAGGGGGCTGACGAACCCAATGATAACATCCGGCCCCATGGACCGGCCCGAACGCGAGCCTGCGGTGAGGCGGTCGAGAAGCTCTACCGCGATGCGAAAACGCGTGGCGCCTGGCCCTGTTCGGGCCGCGCGCGACATGCGCTGCTCATCACGAGCGCCACAACGGCGGTGCCACCGGCTACGAACCGACTGGCAGTGCGCATCGCAACAGCCATGGCTGAACGCTCCTCGCGCGCGGTGTCATCGCAGGAGGTGGTTGGCGGAACAGACACTCGGCGGCTGACGCGAGAATCTGCATCGCACGATCGGCGTCAGGTGGCCGGGGCGTTCAGCAGGCGGCCGAGTGCTTCACGCACACGGCCGGCCGTCACGAGCAACTCCTCGGGCAGCACACGCGTCTCGCCAAACACGGTCATGAAGCTCGTGTCGCCGTCCCAGCGCGGGACGACATGAAGATGGAGGTGATCGGCGATGCCCGCCCCGGCAGGCTTGCCGAGGTTGATGCCCATGTTGAAGCCGTGTGGCCGGTAGACCTGCATGAGGGCGCGCTCGACGGCCTGCGCGAGCGTCATCACCTCGAGCAACTCGTCTGGCTCGAGCTCGGCCAGTCGTGCCGCGTGCCGCCTCGGCACCACCATGAGGTGGCCGTTGTTGTACGGAAATTTGTTGAGAATGATGAACGCGTGACGTCCGGTGTGGACCACGAGCGGCTCGCTGCTGGCCGCCAGCGCCGCCGCGCAGAAGATGCAGTCCGGAGGAACACGGCTGGCGTCAGTCACGTAGGCCAGTCTCCACGGCGTCCAGAGTCGCTCCACGCGCGCCTGTTCTTTGAGCTCGCCCTTCGGCGGTCTCAGTCGACGGCGCGATCCCGGTCCGACTGGCTCGCGTCGGCCAGCTCGGCTGGCTGCTCGCCCGCCTTGTTGATGAGGTCTTTCAATTCCTTGCCAGGCTTGAAATACGGCACCTGTTTCGTCGGCACGTCCACCTTGTCGCCGGTCTTCGGATTGCGGCCCTTGCGCGGCTCGCGACGGCGGAGGCGAAAACTGCCGAATCCTCGCAGCTCGATCTTCTCGCCGCGGTGCAGCGCATCGACGATGCTCTTGAAGACGGTGTCGACGATGATCTCGGAATGCTTCTTCGTCAGATCCGACACGCGTGACACTTCTTCGACGAGTTCGGCTTTGGTCATCGAGAATGGCACAAGGTTCTCGTTCAGCGAAGCCGGTCCAGGTTCCAATCCACGGCGTGCGGATTGGAACCCGGGACCTGGTGCGTTACTTGAGATGCTTGAAGTGATCGCCGAGCGTCACTTCGGGACGTCCGGTCGTCTCGGCGTAGGCTTCCCAGTCGGCGCGGAACTCTGCGTCTTTGAGGGCCCTGATACTCAGGCCGATCTTCCGTTCCTCGGGCACGAGGCGGATGATCTTCATCTGGTAGTTCTCTCCAGCCCGTAGCTCGAGCTTCTCTCCGCCCTGTGACGAATCGAATTCGGAGACATGGATGAGCCCCTCGATGCCATCCGCCAGCTCGACAAATGCTCCGAAGTTGGTCAACCGCACGACCTTGCCTTCGACGATGTCGCTGACGTGATGCTTCTCGAAGAACTCTTTCCAGATCCCGGTCTGCAACTGCTTGAGCCCGAGCGACAGGCGCTGGTTGTCGGCGTCGATGCTGAGCACCTGCGCTTCGACCGTGTCGCCCTTCTTGAGCACCTCGGACGGGTGCTTGACCTTGCTCCACGACATGTCGGAGATGTGAATGAGGCCGTCGATGCCCTCTTCCACTTCGACGAATGCACCGAACTCGGTGAGGTTGCGCACCTTGCCGGTAATGGTGGTGCCCACCGGGTACTTACTCGCCAGCTCATGCCACGGATTGGTCTCGACCTGTTTCAGGCCGAGCGAGATTCGCCGGGCGCCCGGGTCGACGCCGAGCACCATGGCTTCGACCATGTCGCCGACGTTGAGCAGCTTGGACGGGTGCTTCACGCGCTTGCTCCACGACATCTCGGACACGTGGATGAGCCCTTCTACTCCAGGCTCGAGCTCGATGAACGCCCCGTAATCGGTGAGACTGACCACCTTCCCGGAAACCCGGATGCCGACCGGGTACCGCTCGATGACGTTGCTCCAGGGATCGGGCACGAGCTGCTTGTGCCCGAGAGAGACACGCTCGGTGCCGGCGTCGTACTTCAGCACGACCACGTCGATTTCGTCGCCAACCCGTACCACCTCGGACGGATGGGTGACGCGCCCCCACGACATGTCCGTGATGTGCAGCAGGCCGTCGATGCCGCCTAGGTCGATGAACGCGCCGTAGTCGGTGAGATTCTTGACCGTGCCGCGCAGCGCCTTACCTTCGGCCAGCGTATCGAGCGTGACCTTCTTCTTCTCGGCGTTCTCCTCTTCGAGGAGGACCTTGCGCGAGAGCACGATGTTGCCGCGCTTCTTGTTGACCTTGATGACGCGCATGCGCAGTTCCTGGCCGCGCAGCGCGTCGAGGTTGCGCACGGGGCGCACGTCGATCTGGCTGCCGGGCAGGAACGCGCGCACGCCGATGTCAACGGCGAGGCCGCCCTTGATGCGCTCGATGACGCGGCCGATGACGACCTTGCGCTCGGCAAAGGCCTTCTCGACTTCGTCCCAGATCTTCATCTTCTCGGCTTTTTCGCGCGAGAGGACGATATTGCCGCGCTTCTTGTTGACCTTGATGACGCGCATGCGCAGTTCCTGCCCGCGCAGTGCGTCGAGATTGCGCACCGGCCGCACGTCGATCTGCGATCCGGGCAGGAACGCGCGCACGCCGATGTCGACGGCCAGCCCACCCTTGATGCGTTCGATGACGCGTCCGATGACGACTTTCTTGTCCTGGTAGGCCTTCTCGACCTCGTCCCAGATCTTCATCTTCTCGGCTTTTTCGCGCGAGAGAACGACGTAGCCGTCGCGATCTTCGGTGCGCTCGAGGAGCACATCCACCGTGTCGCCCGGCTGCGCCGAGACCTGCCCGTTTTCGTCGATGAATTCCTCGAGGGGAATGATGCCCTCGGATTTAAAGCCGACGTCTACGATCACTTCTGTCGGGGTCACTTTGACGACCGTGCCCTTGACAACTTCGCCTTCCGCCAGATTGCGGAAGCTGGTATCGTAAAAGTCCAGCAGGCGTGCATATTCCTGAGGGTCGGTATCACCGTCCTGCGACGAGGAGAATGTCGAGAACCCAACTGGAATCTTCACACCTCCTTGATTGGTTTGTGTCTTCTTGGTCAAGTCTGCGTTGCCCATTCGGTCCCGATCCTCCTCAAACTTTCAAACGATTGTGCCGAATTGCAGCTTCGGCTGGCTGTAGGATAGCTTCGCAGGGAAAGCGATAAGCATTTCAGTATCCGACATTTAAGGGGCTCGGGTCAACCGGGCGCCGGAAGAGGGGTCATGGCAGCAAAGAAAGCAGCATCCCGATCGGCACGACGTTCCCGCCCTGCGCGCAAGACCAAGGCGCGGACCGCTGCCCGCAAGTCGTCGGGCCGCACAGGCGCCTCCCGCGGCCCCCGATCGGGCCAGGCCCGGAAGACGGCCAAAGCCGCCAAGTCCAGACGGACACCAGCCGGTGCCCGGCGCACGGCGCGCCCTGCGGCACGGCCCAAGCCGAAGGCGAAAGCCAAGGCCACGGCCCGTCGCGCGTCCAGGAGAAGCTCGGCCCGGAAACAGACGCGCAAACCGACAGCCTCGCGTAGCGTCGCGCGCAAGAAGGCAACGGCGCGCAAGACCACGGCGGCTCGGAAGCCCGCGCCCTCATCGCGCCGCAGCCTCAGCAGGCCGCCAGCACGCTCCGCGTCCAAGGGAGCCCCCTCGCGCAAGCGCTCCACGACGCGCAAGACCGCCCCTGCCACCCCAGTGGCCAGGCGCAAGCCCGCGCCGGCAGAAAAGCGGAACAAGATTGTGTCGACGCGCCCACTGCCGCCGCAGCGCGACCGCCGTCGCGAGAGCGAGATGGACGACAGCGCGCCAAACGAAAGCGATGCCCGCATGCTGTCGTCGGTCCGCGCTGGCCGCGACGAGCTGCGGCAGAAGCTGCAGAATCACACCGAGAGCAGCCCGGCGCTCACGGCCGGCGACATCGACGCCAAGTGGGACGACGCATACGCGGTTGGCGACGAGTCGCCCGGCGGCGACAACCCCACTCCGGATCAGGATCGCGTAGACGATATCGGCAAGGCGCTCGGGGTGACCTACCAGGACAACGAGGAACTGCAGGGCAGCGAGAAGATCATCGAACGCGATCGGCGGCGCTGGGAGCTCGACCCGGCGTCATCTGACGACTGGCCGCACAAGGGTTGAGCCGTCGACCCACGAAGCACATAGTGGGGAGCACCGACGCCGTGCGCGGCGCCGGTGCTCCCCCGCTTCCTACTTGGCGGGTGGTTCACGACCGTCGTCGTCAGAACACCGGCGCCCATCAGGTCGTCTCTGTGTCTTCCTCGGTCTCATCGTCAGCTTCCTCATCGTCATCGTCGAAGTCGTCGTCCTCGTCATCATCGAGATCGTCATCTTCGACGGCGCCATCTTCGTCGGCCTCGAGCTTGTCGCCCGGAGCCGTGAGCCAGAGTTCTTCAGAGTCCGTGATCAATTCCGCCATGTCAATTTCCCCTCGTTTCCAATGATCCTCAGTGTGCTCACCCGGCGAGCCGAGCGTAGCACCCCATTCCCGGATGCGGAGCAAGAGCAGTACCACGCGGTGCGTGGAAGGTTTCATTTGTGAGCGTCGTGAGCTATGGACCGCGGCAGCGGAGCGCAGAGTCGAGTGCCAATCGGGGGGATTACGGCGTCAGACTGAGCACCTCGCCAGCCGCGGCGGTCCTGGCATCCGACCGTCACGACTCGCCGGCAATCTCCTCGTCAATCTGGCGCAACACTTCGCTGACCTCGGTGTCAGCCATCAGTAGTTCAGGCACCTCTTCGCGACGGGCGCCGACGTGCTGGGCGATGGTGTCGAGTTGGCGAAGCACGGCCGTCATTTCCTGTTCGGCCAGAATGCTGATCTGCAGCGCAAGGTGATTCCGGCGATCTGCCTCACGGCCCTGCCGGTTCTGAGCGATGAGGATGAACGTGGCGAGCAGAACGCCTTCGAGCGACACCAGTAGGTTGACCGCCCCGAACGGATAGGGGTCGAAACGGAATTGCGCGGCAGCGCGGGTGTTCCAGACAACCCACAGCGTCATGCCGGCGACATGCGCGACGCTGAACCACAGACTCCCCACGAAACGACTCACCGCACCGCCGATGGCATCTGTACGTGACAGCGTCCCGGCCCGCTTCGATTCAAGGTCGGCAATCTGGCGGACGTTGCGGGTGATGACGTCCACCGAGAGCGGGGCGTTGACCGAGGGTTGAGATGATGGCATGCGTGCCGCCGGGTGCGGTCGATATGAACCGACCCCACCCTTCGTGACGTCAGTCAGCTAGTTGCATGTGGATGCGACCAGGCGCACGGCCGACACCATGAAGGTCGGCGTCGCGCCTGCCTGGCTGTTGGTAGGCGACGAGCCCGCGCCGCGTGCCCCAGACGCGCCACCCGGCTCGCTGCCAGTCGTGCTTGCGCCGACCGTGCCGGCACCGGTGGTGCCCGCACCCGTCGAGCCAGACGCCATGGAGCCCGTCGTGCCCTGCCCCGCGACATGGAGCTCTGGAGTCACAGTCGAAGCGCGCGTCCCGGAGGCCGGACCGCCGACATTCGCGATCGTGCCCGAGACCTGCACTTTGTGGTTCACATGAGCCGACAGATCGACTGAAGACGCCGCGACCAACCGGTACTCGTCGGTGCCGTGGGCACCGGCCGCGGTCGCCTGGGCGGTCTTACTGCTCTGCGGTCCTGCGGTCGCGTTCCCCGCGGAACCAGCTGCTCCGGCGCTGCCGCTCGTGCTCGTCGCGCCACCGCTGCCAGCCGAACTCGCTCCAGTTCCGGTAGCACTCGAACCGATGCCACTGGTGCTCGCGCCTGTGACGCCACTTTCCGAACGAGGTGGCGCGACGCCGGCGCTATTGGTGATGACGCGCTCGACTTCCGTGAGCCGGTACATGGCAGTGGTGCCGCCGGTACCGGTCTCCCTCTGCACGCAGCCGGTCATGGTGACCGTTTGGGCGCTGCCTTGGCCGCCGGACCCTGGCTGCTGTGACGAAGTCGTGGCCTGCGCGTCCAGTCCGACGAGCGCGCATGCTGCGGCAATCGAGACGGCTGTTATCGTTCTTGTCATGACGTCCCTCCTCACAAGCCTCCCGCGCTGCCCGTACGCACGAGTGGCGGCCTGCGGCGCAAACGCTGCAGGAAGCAGACCAGGCTGCCGCCGGTGAGAGGTCGTCATGCCACCATGACCCCGCCCGCATCACGGTAGGTGGCCAGATAGGCTGTGACCATGGCCTCTGGCGTGCGACCGAGCGCGCGAGCGCGGGCTCGTTGCGCGAGCACGTCACGGGCAGGAGGGCTTTCGATCAGCCACCGAATGGCTTCCCCGAGTCCAACTTCATCATCGGGGTCCACAAAGAGCGCCACGCCGTCCCACAGTTCGCGCAGGCTGTCGATGTCGCCGAGCACGAGTGCGCAACCCGAAAGGGCCGCCTCCAGGATGGACAGGCCGAATGGCTCATAGCGCGCAGGCAGTACATAGATTCCTGCGTGCGCCATCAGGGTCGCGAGCCGGGTCGGCACCACTGGCCCCAGCGCGGTGGCATGCCGCAGGCTCACCTGACGACCGCTCGGATCCGTGGTCTCGCCCGCCACGAACACCGGCCACGGAATCGTTGGCGCGATGCCGTCGAGGAGGGCCATGTTCTTGGCCTGGTCCCAGACGCGCCCTGCCGCGAGCACGATAGGCCACTTGTTGGCTGGAGCGAAGGCGTCGGTGGTGCGTGCGTTCCAGATTACGGCTGCGTGCGGCAGCTCGCCGTACTGCCGACGCAGAGCAGCCAGCATCGCGCGCGTCGGCGCCACGACGATATCTGCCGCTTGAAGGCCCGCCGTGACTGGCTGGCGATACTCGTCTACATCCAGCGAAGGCGCGCGGCGCTGCACCGCCTCCCACCAGGACAGCTTGCAGGAGTGCCCGACGACGATGTGCGGGACGTGCCACTGAAGGGCGCCATGGACGTAGCCGTTCAGGTGCACAACATCGGGTGCATAGCGCGCTTCGATGTCGAGCAGCCATTCGCCTGCGCGCGCAACATCGTCCCAGGGATTGTCCATCCACTCGATTCGATACTCGGACTCGAACAGGGTGAGGCGCCGCAGGCCGCTGATCTCCTGCCGTTGGGCCCCAGTCAGCTTGGCGCCCATCGTTGCCAATCCCAGCTCGATGCCTAGCCGATCGAACTGGCGCGCCAATTCAATCGCGTAGGTCCACACTCCGCCGAGCGGGTCGGCAGTCATGAGCACACGCGTCGGAACGACCGGTGCCATCATGCAGCACCAAATGGAGCACCAACGGCGGGCTTGGCGACCGGAACGTGAACCATTGCAGCATCAGCTGCAAAGGCGGTTCCACCTGGTGACTTCTTGGTTCGCGTGGACAGGGTTACTTCACGAACGGACGGACCTGCGAATGGGAACCACCTCGGCCGCATCAGGACGCAGGCGAGGGCGCCGCTGCGGTTCGACACCCGACCGCCGGATCGGCAGAGGAGAGACAGGTCGGCGCGCAGAAAAAAGGGCGGCACGCCGCGCGGCCGATACGAGGAAGGGCATCCCGCCATCGTGCCGATCAGCGTGCCGCCAGTCTTCGGCCGTATGAGCCGCAGGGCCGTGAGGCCACCGCGGCAATGCCGAAGACGACGCCGAACCGTCGTTAGTACGAAGTACCGGTCGTGGTCTTCACGTCGGACTTGAACTCGCTGCGAGCCTCGTCGAACTTCTCCCGGCCCTGGCGCACCGCATCGCGGCCCTTGTCCACAACGTCGTCCATCGCGCTCTTGCCGCGGTCGACGAGATCGTTGACCGTGCCGCTCGCCTGGTCGTACGTCTCGCCAGCCTTGCGGCGCAGGCGATCGGCCGAGTCGGCCAACTGCGTGCGCAGCTCGGCACCCGATTTCGGCGCGAGTAACAGGCCTATCGCCGCGCCCACCGCCGTGCCGCACAGCAGCCCGATCATAAACTCATTGCCGCCACCGCTGGTGCGGTCGTACTGCGTGTCGTTGTAAGTTTCAGCTCCGTACATGACTGGTTCCTCCTTGGTAGGCAAAACGGGCCTCGCCGCCGTCTGCACCGGAGCCCGGCGGCAGTGGCTGACGTCGCCTGAAAGACGCGAGCGCCGCCCACACGCCCCGTCCAAAACCCACGACTGGCCAGAACCCGGCGCGAACCTTCGACGCAGCGTTCCCGGCTTTTTCGCTTGTCCGCGCCAGCGCGTGTCGCACGTGATCGTCCGCAGACTTCATCCGGCCCAGCACATCGTGCACGTCGTCGAGCGCGGTATTCAGGCGGCGGACAATCGGCGCCATCTGGTCGCGTTCGAACAACTCGACGGCGGCCGAGATTCGGCGGTACAGCCGAAATCCCGCGACCGCCGCGCCCATGAGCATGAGCACCATTACCGAGAGCGCAATGGCGATCACACCCAGCCACATCTCCGCGGTGCCGGTAGGCTGCATCGGGAGTCACTAATACAAGCGATGTGCCAGCGCCAAACGGGGAATCGATCTGTTCCTGGACAGCCTGCCCCACGGGGGAGTGCCGCGACGGGTCAAATCAGGCGCACCCAGGGACAGGTTGTGCATATCGAGAGGCCGTGCACCGACGCAGGCTGGCGCAGGGTTCGGGACTCAGTAGCGAATCAGGTAGACCAGATCGAGTCCGGCAGCCTCGGTGCGGCTGGCACCCGTGCGGCTGCCCCCCTGACCGACTGTGGTCAACAGCCGGAGCGCCTCCGTGAGGCGGTACTCAAAGGAGAGCTGCGTGCCTTCCGATGCGCCAAACTGCTGCCGGAATGCGATGAACAGCCGCTCATTTACCTGATTCCCGACCGACACCTCGCCGGCTTGCCCTGAGCTTGGCGCGCGGATTTCGAAGAGGTCGACGTCGAGCGCGCGTCCGAGCGAATCAGACAGCGTGGTCGCCAGAGCGCCAGCCGCCAGATCGCCCGCACGTTCGAGCAGCGTGACTTGCTCGCCTTCGCCCAGCTGATTGACCGGCTGGTTGAATACGATCAAGGAGAGGACATCGCCCTCATCCAGCGGAGGTTGACTCGTCAACTGAAGAGCCGGCTGCCGCGCGGTGCCAGTGACGCGTACGCGCGCCATAATGCCGGACACCTCGCGCTCTCCAGTGACATCGAGCGACGGGTTCAAGGGCTGCACCCCCCGAAAGCGGAGCGAGCTGCCGCGCGTGACCTGAAAACGACGACCCTGAAACTCGTAGAAGCCGCGAATCACTTCGACAGCGCCAATCACGATGGGAGTGGCCCCCGCGTCCTTTCGGAGCTCGAGCGTGCCGCCCACTGTCAGGTTCATGTCGCCCAGCCCGACGCCGCCGGCGCCCGTCTTCAAATTGCGCCCGCGAAGGACCACGTCGTCGGGCATGACGAGATTCACGTGCAAGGTGGCGTTCGAGAACAGGCCCTGGTCTGGTGCGGGAATCGCCGACTCGGCCGGCGCTGGCGGTGGACCAGGTGCCGGAGTGGTTGCGGCTGCGGGTTGCGCCAGCGCGGTTTGCAGGGCCGGATCGGGCTCGGCCTCCACAGGCGCCGTGCTCGCCGCCCCGAGTTGACGCAGCAGTTGGTCCACTTCGATCCGACCACGATTCACCACCAGCTGACCAGTCACCTGGGGTGCGGCAAGCGTGCCGCCGATGCGCGCATCGGCGCTGACCTCCACATCGCCGAGTTCACCTTCGAGCACGTGGATCGCATCCGACTGGATGCTCAGGTCGAGTTGCCGCGCGCCGTTCTCCGCGATGACATCAGCCGCGCCGGTCATCCGCAGCGAGTGCCCGTCGTCGTCGGTGAGTGCAAATTGCCGGATGGCTGCGCGCCTCCCATCGAAGTCGACGGCGGCGTTCAAGTTCTGGTACATCACGCCGGTGGCGCTCACCAGGAAGCCGCCATTGGCAATCGTGATTGGACCGGCGACGGTCGGCCCAGCCAGCGGTCCGGTCACGCGCAGATCGAGACCGGCTGTGCCTTGCACCTTCTCGATCTGGGTGGTGAAGGCCTGTACCAGAGCCAGGCTGATGTCGGCGCCTTTGACGTTCAAATCGAGCGGACCTGCGTCGGCGGCAATGGGGGCGGTCCCAGTCACCGTCAGCGCGCTGCCCGTCGGCTCTTCCACGCGTGCGTCGACCGTCACGCGGCGATCCTTCAGAGCCACGTCACCGGCGATCCGCGCAAAGGCGGCGTCTGCGATCTTTCCGTTGATCACGGAGATGGTGCCGGTCGCCACCGGATTCTCAATGGATCCGGTCAGGTGCACATCCGCGTCAGCGGTGCCGCTGATGCGCGCCGTGCCGGTGACGAGCGTGTAGACATCACCCACTTGCAGCCCTGATGCGCGGAGATTGAAGTCAGAGCCGCCCTGCTTTCCCGCGAACACGATGGTGCCCGCGGCCGTGAGCCGCTCATCCCCTCGAGCAAGCGTGAGCTCTGGAATGGCGACGCGGTCGTCCGCATATTCGATGGCCGGTTCGCCGCCCACCAGTGTCCAGGGATCGCCAAACCCGCCCAGGACAAAACGTCGCAGATGCATCTCGCGATGATCGGGATGCAGCAGGAGCCCCGCGGCGACCTCGACTGATCGGGTCTTCTGTTCGATCTTCGCCTGCACGTCGACGCTGCGATTGGCGTACTCGGCGGCGACCGTCAGCCGATCGATGTCCTGCCCCTTCACTGTAAGGAACGTGCTTTCGCCGTTCAGCTTCCCGGTTGCCTTCTCGACGTCGAGGTTGGGCATCTGGGCTTCGAAGGTCCCGTTGAAGACAAGCGCCTCAGCGGTCGTGCCGTAGGCCAGACGCTGGGCCGAAAAGGTCCCGGTCGTCTGAGGTTGCGCCGCAGGTCCGGTGACGCGTCCCTCGACGTGCGCGGCACCTGTGAGCGATGGCACTCCGAGACTGGCCAGCGCAGACAGGTCGGCCGCGTCGATTTGATATGTGAGGTCCGATTGAGCCGCCTCTGCGCCCTCGAACACGATCGTGCCCAGAGCCGTGGCCGACAAGCCGGGACTCTGGATCTCGAGCTGCCGTATGTCGAGCCGGCCCGCCTCGAGTGAGACAGTGGCATCAGCCCGCGACACTCGAGTGCCCTGGACCGTGGAGTCGCCCAGGGCGAGCACGACCGTCCCATTCACTCGATCGGGCGTCAATGGCTGAGAGACATCCGCAATGGCAACAGTGGCGTGAACGGTGCCGTTCAGCAGCGTGGGGCGGGTCTCGGGTAACCGCAGCAGAGCGCCGGGCACATTGGCCAGTTCCCCGTCCAACGAGGCGCTGAGCGCCCCCTGTTGTCCCTGCGCGGTCGCGAGCGCCCCGGCCCGCACCTCGGCCCCTGCAATCACCGAATCGGCAGCGACGAGCCGGGCGTTCCACTCGCCGCGGTCGAAAGCCCCCTCATAGTCCCCGGAGATATCCGTCTGCAGCGCCGGCGCGTGCAGCCCGGCCGGCAGTCGCTGCAGGTTCAGGTGGCTCAATTTGCCTGCGGCACTCACAGCGGGAGCGCCGGGCCGATCGAGACGTCTGATCACGGCGTTGAAGGTCGCTGCGGCAGCGTACGCAGAGGCGCGCCCCGTGGCCTTCAAGGTGCCCTTGTCGAGCGTGCCTTTGCCATCGAGAGCGTCGACCCGATATCCGACCAGCGCGAGCGGACCACTCGAGAGCGTGAATGACAGGCGCGACAACGCAGGGTTTGCGGTCTCGACGACGCCGTCGAACGTCGCCCGTGCCGTAACGGGCGCCCCGAAATCCCGTAGTCCCGTCAGGGCATTGATGTCCAGACGGGTCACGCGGACTGCGCCACGCACGGGCAACGGTGACCGTGTCGTGTCGAGTACCACGTCGCCTTCGGATGCGCCCGCGTCCGACTGCAGCTGCCAGGTCGCAGCGAGTTGATCGAAAGCCCCCTTGCCGTGCGCCCGACCGGACAGGACTAATTCCCTCGGGAGCGGTTGCGGCAGATAGGGGTTGAACACGGTGAGCTGCAGGTTGGATAGCGCCGCATCCAAGTCGATGGCCGCCACCTGCGGGGCCGCAGGCAGAGCGATCTGCCCAGTCAGAATCAGGCCGGGTGAGACGACCCTGAGCCCTGACAACGTCAGGCCCGTCTCAGCAAACGAGACGTGGCCCGCCAGCTCGGACACCAGCAGATTGCCGCGCCGTTCGACGAGGGTCCCCCGGCTGATGTCGATCCCCAACGCATTGGCGGCGTATCGCAAGCCGCCTGCGACATTCACCGCTCCGAACTCGAGCGGCTTCTGGTTCAGCGGCTCCACACGGACGGTGCCGTCATCGATCGTCAGGCGGCGCAGCGTCAGGTCCAGCGGCTTTGTGTTGGTCTGACGTTCCTGCGGCTTGACCAGCGCGGCCAGGTTCCACCCGGTGACGTCCTGCACCAAAAGGATCATCGGGCGCTCGACGACGATATCGTCGATGACGTAGTGGCCAAGTGCCAGCTGCAGCGCGTCGAACCGCGCTGTCAGGGACGCAATACGGATGACAGGCTGGCCCTTCTGCTGTACGAGGACATCGTGCAGCGTGACATCGTGCAGCAGCGACCCGGTGATCTGACCGATGGTGATCTCGCCGTTGATAGCCGCACTCGCCCGGCGGACCACTACATCGCGCAACTGTTCCCGAAACCATGCCGTGGACACCACCGCCAGCAGCAGGGCGACGAGCACCGCCAGGGCGACAAGCCCCATCAGCGCGCGGCGCAACCATGGATGCTGTGTCATGAGCGTCAGAAGGCTTGCCCGATGCTGAAGTGGATGCGCCAGTGACGCGTTTCGGGCTTGCCGTTCACCAGCAGGCCCGGGATTTGATTGAGCTGCAGGCCGACGTCGGCGCGAATCAGCCCGACCGGGGTCCCGTACCGCAGCCCGCCTCCGGCATCAGACCGCAGGCCGGTGGCCGTGGCCGAGAGACTGCGCGGCCAGACGTTTCCCGAGTCGACAAACAGGACGCCTCCCAACCCGCCGCGCAACGGCATCCGCAGCTCGACCGTCCCGTCGACCGTGCTCCGGCCGCCCACCGGCAGCCCTCCATTGAGCGGCGCGACCTGATACCGGCCCCACCCTCGCAAATTCGTGGATCCGCCAAGAAAGTAGCGCTGCGAGAACGGCACGTCGGCGTCACTCCGCGCGGCGATCGTTCCCGCGCGCGTGCGCAGGGCGATGATCGTTTCCTTTCCAATCGGCAGATACGCCCGCGCCTCGGTCGTGAGCTCGTTGTACCGGAATGTCCCTCCGAGCCCCGGTCGGGCGGTCTCCCCGTGAGTGGTCCAGGTGTAGCCCCGCTTGGGATTCGACAGGCTGTCGGCGGTGGTGCGCTGGTAATCTACGGTTATGGCCGCGCGAGTGCCGCTGCCGGCGCCCGTAATCGGATCGAGCCCCAGTGCGATTAACTGGTTGAAGTTGCCGAGATCGGCCAAGGCCGCGGGCTTGATCGTGTAGTTGAGAAACTCGTGCACATAGGCCGCGCGCAGCGTATCGCCGGGAGCACGGCTGGCACCTCGGCGGCGTCCGCCGATTCGGTAGCTCACGCCAATCTGACCGCCGTAACTGTGCGAGGTGTAATTCTGCTCCGCCGTCCACCAGCTCGAGGCGCTCGCCTCGAGCGACAGCCCTCGGTGATAGAGGTACGGCTGAGTGAGACTGGCGCGGACGCCTCGATCGAGCGACGACCATTTCGTCGTGGCGCTGACCTGCCGGGCGTTACCGAAGAAATTCAGATGCGACCACTCCGCCGAGGCGCGCAGCCGATCCTCGGTGCCGTAGCCGGCTCCGAGTTGCAGACGCCGGGGCGGATTCTCGGCGATGGTGACCGTCACCGGAATGGCCGTGACGGGAGGACCAGCCGGCGGCTTGGCATCGACGTTGACGAATCGGATGATCTCGAGCGCCGTGAGCCGCCGCTGACTCTGTAGGAGCATGTTGCGGCGGTACGGCGTTCCGGGCGTGAAGCTCAGCTGGCGACGGACCACCCGCTCGGTGAGCGTCGAGAGTCCTGTCACGGTGATAGGGCCAAAGGTGGTCGCCGGTCCCGGCTCGGCCGCAAACGTCAGGACGACGCCGCCGCTCGTGCCTGGGTCTTCGCGAGCCTGAACGTCGCCATACGCGAACCCGTGGTCGTGCAGCAGGTCCAGCACTTGCTGACGGGCCGCGGAAACCTGTCCGCGGTCTCTCGGGCTATCTGCCTTGATCGGCAGCCCGTCGGCTTGGGGCCGCAACGCCACAGGCAGCACCTCGAATCCCGTGAGCTCTACCCCTTCGACGCGCAGCGGTTTTCCCTCGTCGATCGTGATGCCAAGCCGGACGGTGTCGCCCTTAGGACTCAGGTTCACCTCGACGTTCGTGACGCGCACGTCGGGATAGCCCCGGTCCTGGTAGAAGCGTCGAATGCGCCCGAGGTCGGCCTCAAACTCACGCCGATCGAAATATTGCTTCTCCGACCATGGCAGCCAGCCACTCGCGTGGGTAGCCAGCACCGCGTCGAGCTGCTTGGAGGAGACGGCCTCGTTACCCTTGAATGTCAGCGCTGTGACTTTAATATTGCCCGGATCTCGGCATGCGGCCGCAAGGGCAGCGACGCCCAGTACGGCCCCCAGCCAAATACCACGAATCCGCGCACCCTTTGGCATCGCCACCCTACGCGACACGGCGCCGCGAGACATGCATCACAATCAGCACGACGGCAAAAACGAGCAGGAGGTGGATCGCGCCGCGAAGGGTGTAGGTCGTTGCGACACCTATGGCCCAGAGCGTCACGAGCAGCACCAGAGACGTGAGCATGACTTCAGCTTTTCCTCTAACGGAGACTTCATGTGCCTCACTACACTCCGATGTGCATCTGCGTCTCGTGCGGTCATGAGCGCTCAGAAGAAGCTTCCTTAAAAGTGGCATCAGGCTGCCTACCGTGCTCGAATGACTCAGTATCCAGCAGACGGCCGATATGATTGGCGAGCGTCTCCGGATCGCAAGGTTTGATGACGATGAGATCGAAGCCCGCGCGCTGGGCTTCTTCGATCTGATGGGCGTGCGAATACCCGGTCGCGGCTATCAAAGGAATCGCGTGCGTGTCTGGATGCGCGCGAATCTGCCGGGCGGCTTCGAAGCCCGTCAAACCCGGCAGTTCGAGGTCCATCACGATGAGGTGCGGACGGCTGGTCACCGCCATCTCCACCGCTTTTCTTCCATCGTCAGCTGTCATCACGGTGTAGCCGAGCATCTCGAGGTAGAGACTCCAGATTTCAAGCGCGTCTGGGTAATCGTCGACCAACAAGACCCGCTGGTTTTTCTGTGTCATCCCGCCCGGCTCCCTTTGTGCAGTCGATGTCGCGACAAGGAGACATCGGTTCAATGAGCGTACCAACCCCGGAGCAATCCACTCATTCTCAGGATTCGCGTGATCGACGAGCTGGCACGCGAGTTGAACTCCCCCGGCTGCTCTCGGTCCTCGCACACGAAATTCGCGGCCCGCTCAGTGTGCTTCAGGGCTACATACGTCTCATGCAGCGACAGCGCGAAGAAGGACATCCGGAAGCCGCCATGCTCAGAGCCATGCTCGATGCCACGGGCCGCATCACGACGCTCAGCAGGCAGGCCTCCGACCTCTCCGTGTGGCTCGACCCACGCGAGACGCCAGCAATCAAGCCGGTGAGCGTCCTGGCGCTGCTCGCAGACGTACAGACTCGTGTTGGCTCCGACCGCGTGCGTGTGGCCGCCCACGACGAAACCGCGGCAGACGCCTGGCTGCTGACCGCCAACGCCGGCCTGCTCGCCGCGGCCCTCGGCGCGTTGGCGGAGTCACTCTCGCGCGACATGGGCAACGTGCCGGTGCAGATTCGGGCCAGAATCGGCGCGGCCGTCACCATCACATTCGATCCCGACGAGCCGCTTGCCGCCGGTGCACCAGCGACCGTTCCCGCGACCGTGGCATTCGATCGCGGCGGCATGGGGTTGAGCCTGGTGCTCGCCTCGTACGTGCTCGACGCACACAACGCGCAGGTGACAACCGGCGGGTCGTCTATGATGGAAGTCCAATTGCAGAAAGAGAGAGGCCCCGAGTGACGCCAGCGCGACTCGCGATCGTCGACGACGACCCCGCGTTTTCCCAGTACTTGTCCACCCTGCTCGGTTCGCGGGGGTACGAGGTCAGCACGTTCACGAGCGGCGCCGATCTGCTGCGGTCCCTCGGCCGCATGCCATCGCCAGACGTGGTGCTGCTCGACGTCCTCATGCCGGGCATGGACGGCCTCGAGACGTTGCGGGCCGCGCGCGGCGCGCATCCAGCCCTCCAGGTGATCATGCTGTCGGGCACCCAGGTGCCGTCGACCATCGTCGACGCAGTCCGGCTGGGCGCGGTCGACTACGTCATCAAGCCAGACGACCCGGAAGGGATTGGCGAGGCGGCGCTCGAGGCGGCCATCCGAAACGCCGTCGAGAAAGTCAGCCTCACGAGCGAGGTCGCCCGGCTCCGGGCACAGGTCGCAGACGATCCTGATGGCGCGCAGCCCTGCTGGGGCTCCGGCTCCTCGATGCGGAACGTGCTCACGATGATCGAGCGGGTGGCCGACAGCGATGTCAGCGTCCTCATTTCTGGCGAGAGCGGTGTGGGCAAGGAAGTCATCGCGCGCGAGCTGCACCGGCGATCCAATCGGCGCACGCGCAACTTCGTCAAAGTCAACTGTGCTGCGCTGCCGGCAGACCTGCTCGAAAGCGAGCTCTTCGGCCACGAGCGCGGCGCGTTCACCGGCGCGCAGGCGTCCCGCATCGGCAAGTTCGAGTTCGCCAACGAAGGCACCATCATGCTCGACGAGATCGGCGAGATGCCGGCCTCGCTCCAGGCCAAACTTCTGCACGTGCTGCAAGACCGTGAATTCACGAGACTCGGCAGCAACCGGGCCGTCTCGGTCGACGTGCGCATCATCGCGGCCACCAATCGCGAGCTCGAGCAGATGATTCGGGCGGGCCAGTTCCGCGAAGATCTCTACTACCGGCTGCAGGTGATCGAGATCCGGGTGCCACCCCTGCGCGAGCGGCGCGACGAAATCATTCCGCTCGTGGAGTTCTTCCTGATCAAGTACGCGTCACGGTACGGGCGGCCCGCGGCCAAACCGTCACAGCGGCTGCGCGATGCATTTCAGAACTACGCGTGGCCGGGCAACGTGCGCGAGCTCGAAAACGTCATCAAGCGCTTCGTCATCCTGCAGGACGAAAATCTCGTCCTGACTGAGCTCGAACGGCCCCGGGTCATGGACATGCAGTCCTCGCCAGTCAATGGCGCTCCGGCGCAAGCCGCGCATCCCGAGCCGGACGTGCGTGCCGACCGGCCCGATCACCATCATCACGAGTCGGCGTCGGGCGATCCGGCGTTTGGGGCGATGGACGGCTCGGTCGACTCGGTGTCGGGCCCATCGAAACTGCCAGAGCTGGCTCGGCGCGCGGCGCTCGGTGCCGAACGAGAGGCCATCCAGCAGGCGCTCGACAAGTTCAGGTGGAATCGTCGGAAGGCTGCTCAGCTCCTCGGGGTCAGCTACAAGACATTGCTGAACAAGATGAAGGAATGCGGGATCAGTGCGCCGAATGAGTAACCTGGTCGTGCTAGCCCGCCAGGGGGCGGGAGGAGGTCGCTGATGACGGGCACCAGCTACGACGAGCCGGCGGCACCCCCTCTCGGCGAGCCCATGCCTCCGGAGCAGCCGGTGGGAGATCCTGCGCCCGTAGAGCCACCGCAGCCAGATCCGCCGCCAACGGCCCCGATTCCGGGCGATCCTCCCCCACCTCCGCCGCCGGGCCGGTACTCCTAATCACAGGCACGCGCCTTGCCTCGATCGCGCTAGGCGTAGGGGGTTCGGGGCGGGCCGACGGCGGTGCTGCGTGAGTGGCGTGATCGAACAGCGGGAGAGCCATCGTGAGCGAGGTGCCCTGCCCACGCCCGGCGCTCTCTGCCCAGACGTCGCCGCCATGCCGCTGCACAATCGCTTCGACAATCGAGAGCCCGAGGCCGAGGCCAGCCCTGACACCGGTCGACGGCCCCTGGCGGAAAAGCTTGAACATGTGAGGCAGGAACGACGGGTCGACTCCCTGCCCAAAGTCGCGCACCTCTAGCCGTACCTGCGCGTCGGCGCGCATGACCGTGATGTCGACGCGACCTCCCTCTGGTGTGAACTTCACCGCGTTCGAGACCAGATTCCGAATCGCCTGTTGCAGGCGGTCGCCATCGGCGTGCACGACGCTTGTCCCCGGAGCCGCTCGGTAGACGAGCGTGATGTGCTTCGCGGCCGCAGATGCTTTCATCCCGTTCACTGCGGCTCTGGCGGCCTGATCGAAGTCGATGGGCTGGGCTGCGAGCACGAGCCCCCCTTTGAGCATGCGCGAGACATCGAGAAGATCGTCGATGAGTTGCGCCTGCTGCGCCGCATTGCGTTCGATCGCGTCGAAGCCGCGTTCGGGATCGACCGGGGCGTGAATGCGCAGCAGATGCACCCATCCCACCATGGCATTCAGCGGGGTGCGCAGCTCGTGCGAAAGAGTGGCAAGGAAGTCGTCGCGCAGCTGATCCAGAACGTCGGAAGATGCCAGTTCCGGCGCCACCGCCAGCCCCGACTGGTGCAACTGCCACTCGGCGGATTTGCGCCCCACAGAGCGCCAGGCCACCGCCGCGCCGACGAACCCGGCCAGCGACACCCAAACGAGCCCTGTGGGACCACTGCCGGTCAGGGCCACGCCCAGGACCATGAATGAGAGGCCGGTTAGGAATCCCACCAGGAAGTTCGCGGGAAGACAGCTCATATCAGTGCCCTGCCTCTCTGCTAGCAAGGCCCGTGCCCCATGCAGCTGGAATTGGCCGGAGCGTCCGGACGGACGTGGAGACATCGGCCACCCAGCTTGGGGGTACGAGGAGGTCTATTGAGGAAATTGGCGGGATGAGCCTACCCAACCGAGGGGGCGCGGGCTTCGACGAGCGCGAGCACGCGACCAACGACCTCTTCGATCGCCAGACCGGTCGTATCGATATACACGGCATCGGCGGGCACGGTCAGGGGGGAGGCCGCACGGGTTCGATCCGCGTTGTCGCGCTCCGCCAGGGCCTCAGCCACGCCGGCCGCGGATTCCGGCTCGCGGCTGGCGGTGTGGGCGGCGTCGCCCGCCCGCCGTCTGGCCCGCTCTTCTGGCGACGCGTCGAGGTAGATCTTCACGTCGGCGGCCGGAAATACCACCGACCCGATGTCGCGGCCTTCCATCACAATGGCGCCGCCCTCGCCACATTGCCGCTGGAGGGCCACGAGCACGGCACGCACGTCCTGATGCTGCGCCACAATCGCCGCCGCGCGATCAATCTGCGGTGTTCGGATCGCCTGGGTGACGTCGTGTCCGTCAATTCGCACGGTGCTGTCCATCTCAATCCGGGCTCCCCGGGCGATGGCGGCAAGCCGGTCGGCGTCGGCCGGGTCCAGTCCCTGCTCGACAGCCTTCCACGCAACCGCCCGGTACATCGCGCCTGTGTCGACATGGCGGTAACCAAGACGAGCGGCAAGGGTCCGGGCGACCGTGCCTTTGCCCGCCCCGGACGGGCCATCGATTGCGATCACCAACGCGCGCTGCGACATCTCGTCCACTATTATTTGCGGGATGCCCTCCCGGTGGATACGGCTGATCGGGATCGCCAGCGCCGTGCTCGTGATGGGAGCATGGGCGGCCTGGCCCTCACTGAGGACCGCCGCCTTCCTGCTCGACATCGCTGGCGTCACCGGCCGGGCCAGATCCGTGCTGCCCGTCCGCACGCAGGGCTTCACGACCACCGACGTCCTTGTCCCGACCAGGTACGGCGGTGTGGCCGCCCGCCTCTATTCGGCCGCCCGATCGGACCACGGCGTCGTGGTGTTTCCGGGCATTCACGGGGGCGGGCCCGACGAGCCACGGCTGGCGTTGTTCTGTGGCCGCCTGGCGGCAACCGGCCTGACTGTCCTCTGCGTGCCGTTACCGGAACTCCGACAGTTTCTCATCACCGCGCATTCCACTGACGCTATCGAGGACGTCACAGTGTGGGCCGCGAAGCAGCCGAGCCTCGCGCCGAAAGGCCGACTCGGCTTGGTGGGAGTGAGCTTTGCGGGAGGCCTCGCAATCGTGGCCGCTGGGCGTCCGTCGCTTGCCGAGCACGTGGAGGCCATTGTCTCGATCGGCGGATATGGAGACTTGCCGCGGGTCCTGCGCTTTCTCTGCACGGGCGTGATGCCGGACGGCAGCACGCGGATCCCTCATGAGTACGGGCTCGCGGTCATTGCGCTCGGGGCCGTGCCACATCTCGTCCCGCCCGAGCAGGCGGGAGGTCTCGAGACGGGTATTCGTCTCTATTTACAGGCGTCGCTCGACGACAGCCCCGGCAAACCCCAAGCAACCGCTCTTCTCGGCGCCGCGCGCAAATTGCGCGACGAGCTCGCCGAGCCGTCGCGCTCACTGCTGACGGCCGTGCTCGATCGCGATCGCCCCTCGCTCGGTCACGCCCTCGAGCCGTTCATCGATGTCCTGTCGTCGGATCCAGCGCTGTCGCCGGAGCGGTCCCCGAGGCCGGCGGCCCCCGTCTTTCTGCTCCATGGCAGAGACGACAACGTCATCCCATCATCGGAAACGCCTCTGCTGGCCGACTATCTGGGCCGTGGTCACGTGCCGGTTCGCGCGCTGCTGACTCCGCTCCTGACCCATGCGCATCTGCAGAGCGGCGTCACCATCAGGGATGCGTGGGCCCTCGTCCATTTCTGGAACCTGTTACGCGCGGCCCTCGACTAAGCGGTCAGGAGGACTGGTCCTGGCCAAAACCGAATAGCGAGGCGGCGCCCGAATCGAGCGCTTCGCGTCTGGCGTGCTGATACTGCTCGCCGATCGCGAGCAGACGCTGCCAGAGCCCGCGAGCCTCGTGCATCTCCACCACGGCGCGATCGAGCAGGTGCCCGAGATCTTCCCGCCGGCGGCGCCCCTCGTCTGTGAAGTACAGATATCCAACCGCGCTGCCGACCGCGGCTCCGATGACCGCCCCTACCATGTACGGTTTCCCTGCCATGCGCACTCCTTTGCCGGGAGAATCAGACCGGCGTCCGTTCCGGCACCCGCCACCGAGCGATCTCGCGGCAACGATCGGTTAAGCAGGGGCTGTGCCAGCCCGTCTGGTGGCGATGTCGTCACAGGTGCGGCGTCGAACAGGGGCTGATGAGGCCTGGCCGGCCCAACACCTCCACATGTGGCACGCGCGACGCTGCCCTGGCCGCAGGCGCGCGGCACGCGCCTGCGATCCCCTATAGATGGACATGGCGGCGCGGCGATCGACCGACTAACTGCGCCGATCGCGCTTGCCGCGTGTGCCGACCGCGGGACGGCGCGCCAGAGGTCCGCTCGGCCTGTGGCCAGGTGTGCGGCGATCGCGCGACGAGCCGTCGCGTGCCGGGCGCGGCGCCTTCGCCTTGGCCCGGACACCAGAGCGCCGACTATCAGCTCGCGCGGTGCCGGTCCGAGGCACCGGTGGCATCGGTTTCGGCATCGTCGTTCTGCGTCCGGTGGTTGCCGGACGGGCCGGCCCAGCTGGGTCCATCAACTCGCGCACCTCGGCCGGTGTCAGATCGCGAATCTGCCCCGGCTTGATGTTGCGGTCGGTCAGCGGGCCGATATGCGTGCGCCGCAGTCGCTCCACGGGATGCGCAATGGCATCGCACATGTGGCGAACCTGCCGGTTACGACCTTCGCGCAGTGTGATCTGGAGAAACGCCTGGGGCCCGTCGCGTGATTCAATCACCCGCAGCAGCCGCACCTCCGCTGGCAGCGTGCGCCTTCCGTCGATGAGGATCCCCTGGCGCAGGCGCTCCAGATCCCTGTCGTCCGGCACCCCAGTCACGTGGGCTTCGTAGGTGCGCGGCATCTCGTAACGCGGGTGGGTCACCCGCTCGGCGAATTCCCCGTCGTTGGTCAGCAGGATGAGCCCTTCGGACTCGTAGTCGAGCCGTCCGACCGGATAGAAATACCCCCGGATGCCCGCCGTCGCCAGCAAATCGATCACCGTCTTCCGGCGGTGCGGATCCGACCGGGTGCTCACGACTCCGGCCGGCTTGTACATCAGGAGGTAACGGCGGTCACCGCCCGTCTTGAGCCGCCGACCGTCAACCCGCACATCGTCGCGCTCCGGGTTCGCCTTTGTGCCGAGCTCGGTCACGACCTGGCCGTTCAGTTCTACCCGACCCTGACGGATCAGATCGTCGGCCAGGCGGCGCGACGAGACGCCGCACTGCGACAGCAGCTTGTTCAGACGGATATCAGGCATGGAATCTATCGGTGAGGCGGCGTGAACCGTGGCACCGCATGTGGGGTGCTGCGGGGTCGGCGAATGACGATCTTCAGTGTACGGCTCCGCCGGGATCGACGTCCGGATCGACGAACTCGCCGCTCCCGTCTTCCTGGGGCTCGGGATCGAATGGCAGCGCATTCTGTGGTGCCGGCTCGGTCACCGCCGACGGCAGATCGAACCCGAGCAGCTCGGACATGTCCTCGACCTTCGGCAGGTCGCTCAAATCGTTGAGGCCGAACCGATCGAGGAAGTCGCGCGTCGTGCCGTAGAGAAAGGGCCGCCCCACCACCTGCTTGCGGCCGACGATCTTGATGAGCTTGCGCTCCATCAGCGTGCCCACGACTCCGGCCGCGTTGACGCCCCGGACATCCGTGATCTCTGGCGCCGTGATCGGCTGCTTGTACGCGATGACCGCCAGGGTCTCGAGCGCGGCGACCGAGAGCTTCTGGGTCGTGCGCTCGTGAAAGAGCCGGCGCACCCACTCGTGCAATTCGGGTCGGGTGACGATCTGATATCCGCCGGCGACCTCGACGAGTTGCAGCCCACCCGGCGCGTCGTATTCCGCCTTGAGACTGTCGATCGCCGCGGCGATCTCGTCGGCGGTCTCGGTGTCGAGCAGTTTCGAGAGCGCTTTGGTGGAAACAGGATCGGGCGAGGCGAATATCAGCGCTTCGATGATGGCTTTGAGGTCAGACATAGGGACAGCGATGCTCCGGCTACTCTAGCTGGTCTCGCCGAACGGGGCACCGTCGAGCCGCTCCCGGCGGTAGACACGGATGGGACCGCAGGCCCCCTGCTGAAACACGCGGACGCGCTTCAGGCGAATAAGCTCGAGCACGGCGAGAAACGTAACGATCATGCCGGCGCGCGTCTGCACGTCGGCAAACAGCTCGTCGAAGCCGCAGGCTTCGGTGGTCGACAGCCGGGCCAGCAGCTGCTCGATGCGCGTCTCAATCGACATCTGCTCTGGCGGGAGCAGAACCTGTGGCCGGCGACGGGCGCGTTCGAGCACCTGCCGAAATGCCGCCATGAGGCTGAACAAATCGACTTCGATTTCCGGCTCCGGCGCTTCGCCGACGACATCGGCGATCCGTTCGTCGGGCCGGCCCCACTGGGCGCTGCGCTCGATTTCCTTTTCGTGCAGCAGCTCGGCCGCCGCCTTGAACCGCTGATGCTCGATGAGGCGCCGCACGAGCGCTTCGCGGGGATCCTCCTCGGGATCGTCCTGGGTCGGGTCGGGACGCGGCAGGAGTGTGCGGGACTTGATGTGGATGAGCGTTGCGGCCATCACGAGAAACTCGCCCGCGAGATCGAGGTTCAGCTCGGCCAGCAGGTCGAGGTAGTCGAGATACTGCTTGGTAACGAGCGCGATGGGGATGTCGTAGATGTCGACTTCGTGCTTCTTGATCAGATGGAGCAGCAGGTCGAGCGGGCCTTCGAAATTCTGCAGCCGGACCGGGTAGTCGTCGAGAATCGACTCGAACCCGGGATGCTGGGGCTGATCGGGGAGAGCGGCCATCAGTAGCGCAGCCTCACGGCATCGCGTACCCGCGCCATGGTCTCCTGTGCCACGACCCGTGCGCGGCGGGATCCCTCGATGAGCACATCGCGCAGATACCCAGGACGCGCCCGTGCCGCGTCGCGCCGCGCACGCAGCGGATCGAGCATCGCATTGATGGCGCCGGCGAGCTTCGTCTTCACCTCGACATCGCCGACCTTGCCGGCGCGGTAGCGCGTCTTCAGGTCGTCGACTTCCTCCCGATTGGGATTGAACGCGTCGTGGTAGACGAACACCGGGTTCCCTTCGACGGTACCCGGCACATCGGCACGTACACGTTTGGGATCCGTGTACATCTGGCGCACCTTCTTGAGCACGACATCGGGCGTGTCAGACAGGTCGATGGTGTTCCCGTAACTCTTGCTCATCTTCCGATTGTCGAGTCCTGGTAACCGGGGCGTGGGCGTCAGGAGCGCCTGCGGCTCGACGAGCGTATCGCCATAGAGATTGTTGAACCGCCGCACCACTTCTCGAGACAGCTCGAGATGCGGCACCTGGTCCTCGCCGACGGGCACCACGTCGGCGTCGTAGATCACCACATCCGCCGTCTGCAGCAGGGGGTAGCCCAGAAACCCCAGGTTCGACAGGTCCTTCTCGGACAGCTGCTCGATCTGTTCCTTATAGGTCGGGACGCGCTCGAGCCACGACACCGGCGTGATCATCTGCAGCAGCAGATACAGCTCCGCGTGCTCTGGCACGAGTGACTGGACGAACAGCACGCTGCGCTCCGGGTCGACGCCGGCGCCAATCCAGTCGGCCGCGTTGTCGATCGCGTAGCCGCTGATGGCGCTCGTCGACGCGTACTCACTCGTGAGCGCGTGCCAGTCGGCCACGAAATAGAACGCGTCGTAGTCCTGCTGCAGGCGTTCCCAATTGTGCAAGGCGCCGACCAGATGCCCCAGATGGAGCTGTCCGGTGGGCCGCATCCCGGAGACGACCCGCGGCCGCCGCCCTACAGCAACCATCGCAGCACCTGATGCTGAATGGGAAACAGGACGTAGCTGAAAAAGCCCGAGAACATCAGCACGTACACGATGGCGATACCGAACGGCCGCAGCCGGTCAATCAGTCGGCTGCCGGCTTCGGGCAACATACCGGCGAGCACGTTGCCGCCATCGAAGGGGGGCACGGGGATCATGTTGAACACCGCGAGCAGCACGTTCAGCCAGACGACGCTCGTCAGCATGTTCTCGGCGAAGGACGGATCGGCGGCGCCCGCGGGTACCAGGGTCTTGATAAGGACGGCGCCGGCCATGGCCAACAGGATGTTGCTGACGGGGCCGGCCAGAGCGACGATGGCAAAGTCTCGCCGCGGCGACTGCAGGAAATTCTGATTGACCGGCACCGGCTTGGCCCAACCGATGAGCGGCCATCCCGAATACAGCGCGACGAGCGGCACGAGCACCGTGCCGATCCAATCGATGTGCACCAGCGGGTTCAGCGACAGGCGGCCGAGTTGGCGCGCGGTCGGGTCTCCCAGCTTGTCTGCGGTCCACGCGTGAGCGGCTTCGTGGAACGACAGAGACAGGATTAAGACGACGAACAGCGGAAGGACGAGTTGCAGGGAGGCCAAGCGCAATAAGACTTTAGCACGCGTCAACGGACGGCCCGGCGCCCGGGGCCGAAGGTTCGCTCGCTTCAGGGCGCATCGGACACGCCAGAGTCAACGGTCAGCCGCCGAAGTGCGTCAGCACGGCTGCGGCCGCCTTTGCGCCAACGACCACCTCGAGGTCCGCGCGGCTGGCGCGCCGGACGCCGGCGACCGATCCAAATGCCGTCAGCAGTTGATTGCGGCGTCTGGCGCCGATTCCCGGAATCTCATCCAGCTCCGATCGAAGGTCACGCATCGTCCTCGCCCGGCGGTGGAAGGTGACGGCAAACCGGTGTGCTTCGTCGCGGATGCGCTGCAACAGTCGAAGTGCGGGTGATTCTGGTGCCAGTGCGATGCCTTCGACGCGGTCGCGCGTGAAGAGCAACTCTTCCTGCTTGGCAATCCCCACGGCAATCAGCCGTTCGAGTCCGACTTCGGCCAGCGCGTCGTAGGCAGCCGTGAGTTGCCCCTTCCCGCCGTCGATCAACACCAGGTCCGGATAGGGCCCCCCCTGCTCCAGGAGCCGACGGTAGCGGCGTAGCACCACCTGGCGCATGGAAGCGAAGTCATCGAGGATGACCTCGGCCGGTCTGCCGGCATGCGACACCGGCGCACGGCCGGCGACGGCCTGCGCGCCCGCGCCACGAATGCGAAATTTGCGGTAGTCGCTGCGACGCATCCGTCCCTCGAGAGCGACCACCATCGAGGCCACCGTGTCCCGTCCCTGTAGCGTCGAGATATCGAAGCATTCGATTCGCTTGGGGAGCGCCGGCAGATTCAGCACCGATCGCAGCGTCTCGAGCGCCTCGTACGCGGTCGATGCGCCCTCGCCGAAATGGGACTGATATGCGAGCGTCGCATTGCGCACGACCAGGTCGAGCAGGCCTCGTTTGTCGCCGCGGCGCGGCACAGAGATGCGGACGCGCCGTTCGGCGACCTGCGACAGCCACGATTCGAGTGCCGCCACGTCGTCGGGATGCAGATCAACGGGCACGTGCACTTCGGGAGGGGCCGGCCGATCGGCGTAGAACTGCTGGATCGCGGCGGTCAACACCGACGCGGTCTCGTCTGCGGGCACCTCTTCAGCGATCGTGTCGGCTCTCTCTTCACGTCGCTCGTCGCTCACGAGCTCGAGTCGATCCACCACGCGTCCGCGGCGCACCTGGAAAATCTGCACCATGGCCCCGAGCGCGCCGATCTTCACCCCGAACGCGTCACGGTCCCCCATCCCCGGGGTCTCCACGTTGTTGCGCCGGTCACGCAGGGTCTCGACCGTGCGCACCGCGTCACGAAGCTGCGCCGCGCGTTCGAAACGCTCTTCATCGGCCGCCTGCGTCATCTCGCCGCGCAGGCTCTCCAGCAGTTCGTCCTGGCGCCCCTCGAGCAGCAACTGCGCCTGGTCGACGCCGTGCCGATACTGTTCGATCGTGCAGATCGATTCGACGCACGGAGCGAGACATCGCTTGATGTCATATTCCAGGCACGGCCTGCCCCGCTTGCCGTCGATGATCTCGTTGCAGGAGCGGATGCCAAAGAGTCGATGGGCCAGCGACATCGTTCGTCGGGCCACTGCCGCGGGCATGAATGGGCCGGCATACACGTTGCCATCGCGCTCGACCCGGCGAGCGACGAGCAGTCGCGGCGCGTGTTCGGCCGTCGTCAGCTGCAGGTACGGATACGTCTTGTCGTCGCGCAGCAGGATGTTGAATCGCGGGTTGCGCTGCTTGATGAGCCGGTTCTCGAGCGCCAGTGCCTCCACCACCGAGTCGGTGACGATGACCTCGAGAGCCGTGGCATCACGCAGGAGCGCGTCGATGCGCGGACTGGTGCCCCACGCGGCGAGATAGCTGCGGACGCGGTCGCGCAATACCCGCGCCTTGCCCACGTACAAGGTTTCGCCCGAGGCGCCGAGATAGATGTAGACGCCGGGTTGTTCGGGCAACCGGGCGATCTGCCCCTTGAGATCCTGAATGGCCATGGGCTACGATTGCGCGCTGTCCTGGCGAGTTGCGCCGCGCGCATTCCGGCGCGCGGGCCTGACTGTCCTGACTTCCCTGACCCCTGTGACTTTCACTGGCGCTATCGGCCGAGTGTGCAATTACCCGCTCCGGCTGATCATCGCCGTGTGCGTCGCGCTGCGGATCCATCCGAATCTTCTCACGTTCATCGGGCTGCTCATCAACGTGTGGGCCGGATGGGCCCTCGCCCGAGGACACTTCCTCACGGCCGGCGGCATCATTATCGTCGCCAACATCTTCGACTTCATCGACGGCAAGGTGGCGATCGAGAGCGGCGCGGTGAGCGAATTCGGCGGGTTCTGGGATTCCGTCATCGACCGCTTCTCCGACCTCGCGCTCTCGGTCGGCCTGATTGCACTCTACTCGTCGCATCATCGTACCGACTACGTGCTCATCACCGCGGTGGCCATGGTGTTCGCCACCATGACGAGCTACACGCGCGCAAGGGCCGAGTCGTTGATCCCGCGCTGCAAGGTCGGGTTCATGGAGCGGCCCGAGCGTATCGTGCTCTTCATGATCGGCGCCTTCACCAACCGGATGGCCGCCGTCATGTGGGTCATCGGTGTTCTATCGATCGTCACCGTCATCAATCGCATCCACTACACGTATCTCGAGCTCAGCGGCAAGCCCCAGCCCCGCCGCAGCGGTCCGCTCGGCTGGTTCGTGCGGGCGTTCTACTGGACCGACGATCGGGCTACGCTCGCCTACGACCTCTGGGTGATTGCGATTCTGGCGTTCGTCTGGCTCACGCCGCCAGACTGGCTGGGCGATCCGATGGCCGTCGGCGGCCGGGGCTTCCTGCAGTGGCTGGGTGTCCAGATGAGATTGGGCGCTCCGTCCTGACTCGGGGGAGACCCTGGTCTCGTGACCCTACGCCCTTGACAGGTACTCGCCCGTTTCTGTGCTGATGCGGACAACGTCGCCGGTGTTGACGAAGGCAGGCACGTTGACCACCAAGCCAGTCTCGAGGGTGGCGGGCTTGACCTGCGCCGCCGCGGTGGCCCCTTTTATGCCGGGCACCGTGTCGGTGACCTTCAGGTCGACCGTAGGCGCCAGCTGGATACCCACCGGCTCGGCTTCGTAGAACTCCACGCTGATTAACGCCTCGGGCAACAGGTAGAGCGCGTTGTCACCGAGCACCTCGTCGGTGAGATGCACCTGTTCGTAACTCTCCGTGTTCATGAAATAGAACATGGCGCCATCCCGATACAGAAACTGCATCTGATGGTCGACCAGCCTGGCCCGCTCCACATCGTCTTCCGAACGGAACTTGTGGTCGAGCAGACGCCCCGACCGGACGTCGCGCATCTTGCAGAGAACATGGCCGCGCTTGTTCCCGGGCGTGATGTGGTGCAGTTCGAGAATCCGATAGAGGCCGCTTTGATGGCTGATCAACATGCCTTTGCGGAGACGGGTCGCTTGAATTGAACTCATACGTGTGTGTCTACTGGCGGCCGAGAACTTCGTATTGTAGTGTAGTTATGAGGGGTCGGCGCTCCATCCCGACGGAGTACGTTCGGACGACGACGACCGCCCCAATCCGCGCGCTTGCGATTCCGAACACTGACGCGGCAGAGCCGCCCAACACGCTCAGAAACACCGGTGACCGCACCCGGATCGATGCGACACGTCGGGTGCGAGGAGTGGCTCACCGCGTTCGGACCCCGGAGAGTAGCAAATGATCAAGGTTCTTGTCGTTGATGACCACCCCATTGTTGTCGCCGGACTGCGACACCTGGTCGAAGATCAGGCAGATATCGAAGTGGCGGCACATGCAGAGTCTGCGCGTGATGCCCTGCAGCAGAGCGCCGCCGTCGAGGCCGACCTCGTCGTACTCGACTTCGGACTCCCAGACGCACATGGGCTGCAAGTGCTCCAGCAATTGAAGGAACAGGCACCTGCGCGACCGGTTCTGATTCTCAGCCCGTGGCGGGATCCCGATCTGGCCGTGCGGGCCATGCGCGCGGGCGCCGCCGGCTACCTCGGCAAGGAAAGTCCTACCGACGAAATCCTCGAAGCCATTCGCAAGGCAGCCGCCGGCCAGACACACGTCAACGAGTGGCTGGCGGGCCAGCTCTCGACGGTTGGCGGCGCGTCGGCTCCGCCTCACACGCGCCTCTCAGGCCGCGAACAGGAGGTGTTCTTTCTGCTCGCCTCCGGCACGCGGTCAAAGGACATCGCCACGCGCCTGTCGCTCAGCGTGAAAACCGTCAGCACCTACCGCAGCCGTGTGCTCGACAAGCTGAAGGTGTCGACCAACGCCGAACTGGGCGTCTATGCCGTTCGTCACGGGCTCCTCGACACGCCTCCGCAGGCCGTCCCCGACGACCAGGTCACCCCGCCGTCCCCGAGTTGAGCGGCCGACCGCTCTCACGGCTCCAGTTGTGGCGACACTCAGGTAGGATTGAACTCATGCCCTGGGATCCCCTCCGTGACCTGCTCACCATGCAGGAACGGCTCGAAAGCCTGTTCGGGCGGGCCACGCCCGGCTGGGTCCCAGCCGTCGATCTCGCCGAGCTCGAGGATCGCTACGTCATGACGATCGAACTCCCGGGTCTCAGTCGCAAGGATGTGCAGCTGGACTATCTCGAGCCCGTGCTCACCATCCGGGGCACGAGGCCTGGCCAGGAGTGCTGTCCCGAGCGCTACCAACAGCTCGAACGCGGCCAGGGGCCGTTCTCGCGATCGTTCCGGTTCGCGGTCCCCGTCGTGGCCGACGGCATCAGCGCCGAGTTCGCCGACGGCATCCTCACCGTCATCGTGCCGAAGACGACCACCACCGGTCGCCATCGTATTGTCGTCGGATAACTGTCACCATGAACATCCAGCGTCACTCCCTGGCTCTCGGTTCGTCGATTCTGCTCGCGGGGTTCGTGGGCGGATTAGTGCTTTCGGGCCGGATGTCATGGACGAGCCCCTCGAGTGCCGAGGCGGTGTCCCAGCAGTCGGCCTCGCAGGTTGCGCGCCCCGCGTCCCTGCCTGCCGTCTTGCCCGATCTGTCGAGCGTGGCCGAAGCGGCCTTGAAAGTCTCGGTCAACATCTCGTCCACGATCATCATTCAGCCGCCCCAAGACCCGTTCTCGCAGTTCTTCTACGGCAACCGTGCACAGCAGTCACAGAGCCTCGGATCAGGAGTGGTGGTATCGCCAGACGGCTATGTGCTCACGAATAAGCACGTCATTGGCAATGCCGGCGCCGAGATCCGTGTGACGCTCCCGGACGGCCAGGAGCGCCCGGCCAGGCTGGTGGGGCTCGACGATCTGACCGACCTGGCAGTGGTCAAAGTGGATGTCGGACAACAGCGCTTACAGACGCTGCCGTGGGGCGACTCGACGAAGCTCCGCGTCGCCGAATGGGTGCTGGCGATCGGCAACCCCTTCCAGTTGAGCGGCACCGTCACGCTGGGCATTATCTCCACGGTCAAACGGTCGGGTGAACAGACGGGCGCGTTCCAGGAATTCATCCAGACCGACGCCGCGATCAATCCCGGCAATTCCGGCGGAGCGCTCGTGAATGCACGCGGCGAACTGGTTGGCATCAACACGATGATCTACTCCGAGACCGGTGGCTATCAGGGTATCGGCTTCGCGATTCCATCGACTACGGCCCGTGGCATCATGACGGAGCTCATCGAAAACGGCTCGGTGACGTGGGGGTCGATCGGCGCTGTCGACCTGGTGTACCTCGACCGAGCGATGGCCGAACGCTATGGGTTGAACGTCACTGGAGCCGTCGTCCGAAGTCTCTCGCGCAACTCGTCGGCGTTCCGCGCGGGCCTGCAGCCCGGTGACACCGTCCTCACGGTCAACGGCCAGAAAGTGTCGAGTGTCGATCAAATCGAACGCATCGTCGTCCGAGAGAAAGTCGGCGCGCAGGTGCGGTTGGAAGTTCAGAAAGCAAACGGCCGGACTGTCGCGCTCGCGGTGCCGATCGTGGCTCGCGAATCACCCGCCGGCAGAACGCGCTAGCCTGGAGCGGGCTCATCAGCCCGAGACACCGCGGTGCCCACGCCAGCAGCATCGCCAGCGCCGGCCGGTCCCCACCCGGATTCCAATCCGCTTCGAGTAGCTGACCTTCGGCCCGGCCACACCGCGATCCTCGACACGCAGCCGGCCACACGTCAGATCCATGTTGTTGCACTGGGGGCCAATACCGAGCGCCACGGTCAGGTTGCCCGGTCCGCGGCATAAATCCGCATCCTGAAGCGGAGACGTCAGCGACCGGCCAACCCGCCGGGCTTCGCGGCGCCGCCGCATGAGGTCTAGGCCCTGCACCGGTTCGAGGGCGCGGATGAGCACGGCCGCCGGCGATCCGGCCCGCTCGGTGACCGCATTCACCAGGTAGTGCATGCCGTAATTCAGGTAGACGTAGGCGCGGCCTGGCGGACCGTAGAGCGGCGCGTTGCGCGCCGTCGGGCCCGGAGCGGCATGGCACGCCGGGTCATCCTCTCCAATGTAGGCCTCAGCCTCGATGATGACACCCGACGCCACTCCGTCAGGCGCCTCGTGCACCAGTACTTTTCCGATCAGCTCGGGCAGGATATCGAGCGTGGGACGCTCGTAGAACTCACGGGGAAGCGCCGCCACGCCCTATCGCTGCAAGCGCGCGATGGCCGTCGCGGCCGCTCGTCGCACGTGCTCGTCGCGATCCTGCTGCAGGCCGTCGAGCGTGGGCCGGTTCTCCTCGCTGCCCACGTAGCCGAGCATGCGAACGAGGTCGGCGCGGTGCCGTGCGTTCGTCGCCACCTCGAGCGCCGACTCGACGCCCGGAGCAGCCGAGTGGCCAAGCTCGAGCAGGTAATCGCGCGCCTGCGCGCGCTGATCTGGAAGCACGAGCATGGCGGCGATCACGTGCGACTCGGTCTGGCCGAGACGCTGCAGCGCGAACGCCGCCGCCAGGCGCACCTCATCGGCCCGATCCGTGCTCATCGCCTGCGTGAGCTTGTCGCCAGAGTCCACGTCTCCGGCCCGGCCCAGACCCTCGGCGGCCGCGCGCCGCAGGTGCGCATTGCGATCGTTCAGCATCCGCCTGAACAGCTCGACGTCGTCTCGATCGCCGACGCGCGCGAGCGCGAGCAGGCTGGCGGCCACGATCTCGCCCTTGCCCCTGGCGACGACACCTCTGGCCGGGTCTGCCACGCGCGGCTCACGCAGCAGGCCCAACGCCTCGGTGGCGTAAAGGCGCACGATCGGACTCGAGTCGGCGAGCGCGACGACGAGGGCATCGCTGGCCTCGCGCGCGCGCAACCGTCCGAGCACTCGCGCGATGGCCGCGCGAATCACCGGGTCGTAATGATCGTGGAGCTCGGCAGAGAGTGCCTGCACCTGGCCGGCGGAGAGCGGGGTCTCGGCGATGAACCCGACGGCATGGATCGCGTCGAAGCTCACCCGAGGCGTCTCGTCGCGAATCGCCGCAATCAGCCGGTCGATCACGACCGTTGGGGCGGGGGCTGCGCCGCGCACGAGCGGGCCGGTCTCGAAGGCGGCCTGCGCGCGGCTCTTGAACCCGCTATCCGGATGATCGGCCAGGAAAAACGAGAGCTCGGCGTCGATGGCCGCTGCCTGCACGCGTGGGTCGAGATCGAGGAGCAGTAACGCGACGGGCTCGGCCGCGGTGACGTAAGCGGCACTACCCAGACGCTCGACCGCCTCGAGCCGCACTTCTGGTTTGGGATGCCGCAGATTGCGCACGACGTCCTGCCACTGGGGCGCTGACTGGTCCTGCGGCGAGGCGGTCAACGCGGTGGCCAGTACTACCATCAACGCGCCCCACAGTCCCGCGCCGCGGTGCGCGCGGAGGCGCCGCGCGCCGGCTGTGGCTCCGTCGACCGCCGCTGTGTCCGCGTAAGCCGTAAGCCGTAGGCCGTGAGTCATAAGCCGCAAACCGTAAGCCATGTCTCCCCATCCGCCCTTCATGGCTGATCAGCGTACGCCTGCTCGCGGCTTGCCGCAAGAACGCGCCGGAGGTGTTGTCCCGTGTACGACCGCTCAATGGTGGCGATGTGCTCGGGCGTGCCTGCCGCCACCAGTTCGCCGCCCGCCGCCCCCCCTTCAGGTCCGACGTCGATAATCCAGTCGGCGGTCTTGAGCACGTCGAGGTTGTGCTCGATCACCAGCAGGCTGTGACCGGCAGCGAGCAGCTTCCGAAATGCGCTCAGCAGTTTGGCAATGTCGTCGAAGTGCAGGCCGGTGGTGGGCTCATCGAGCACGTAGAGCATCCGGTCGCCGTTCTGCGATCCAAGATGCGACGCGATCTTGATTCGTTGCGCCTCGCCGCCCGACAGTGTCGTCGCCGGCTGTCCCAGGTGAAGGTAGCCGAGCCCAATCTCGTCGAGGACGTGGAGCCGGCGGGTGACCTTGTTGGCGCCGGCAAAAAATGTGAGCGCCTCGCGCACCGTCAGATCGAGCACCTGGTCGATGTTCTTGCCCTTGTAGCGCACCTCGAGCACTTGCGGGCGGAACCGCTTGCCATCGCACTGGTCGCAGGGCACGAACACGTCGGCGAGAAACTGCATTTCGACCCGGATGACGCCTTCGCCTTCACACGCCTCGCACCGGCCGCCCGGCACGTTGAACGAGACGTGGCTGGCCGTCAGCCCGCGCGCGCGCGCTTCCTTCGTCTGTGCGAACAGCTCGCGAATCGCGTCGAACGCCTTCAAGTAGGTCACGGGATTCGACCGCGGCGTACGGCCAATGGGCTGTTGGTCGACGAGGACGGCGTCGGTGATGAACTCCGCGCCCTCCAACATCTCGTGCGCACCAACGGGCCGATCCCAATCTCCCTTGGCGCGCTTCAGCGCGGCGTAGATCACGTCGTGCACGAGGGTCGACTTGCCCGAACCGCTCACGCCCGTGACACACGTCAACATGCCGAGGGGAATCGTCACGTCGATCTGCTTCAGATTGTGGGCCGCGGCGCCGCACACCCTGATGCGCTGCGGTCCGACGCGCCGTCGCGTCGACGGGATGGGAATGGCGAGATCGTCGCGGAGGTACTTGGCGGTCAGAGAACGCGGTTCCTCGAGCAGTCCGGCGAGCGGACCGGCATAGATAATCCGCCCGCCCTGCTCCCCTGCGCCCAGTCCGAGGTCTACCACCATGTCGGCAATGCGGATCATGTCGGCATCGTGTTCCACCACGATCACGGTGTTGCCCTGATCGCGCAGCTTGAGCAGGATGGCGACGAGCCGCTGGTTATCGCGGGGATGAAGCCCAATCGACGGCTCGTCGAGCACGTACAGCGTATCCACGAGCGCCGAGCCGAGCGACGTGGCAAGGCTGATTCGCTGCGACTCGCCGCCAGAGAGTGTGGACGACAGACGGTCGAGCGTCAGGTAATCGAGTCCGACGTCAGACAGAAATCCGAGCCGTCGGCGGATTTCTCGCAAGATCTTGTCGGCGACGACGGTGTCCTTCTCGCCAAGCGCGAGCTGGTCGAAGAACCCCTGCGCCTCGCTGACCGTGAGGGCACACACAGCATCGATGGTCTGCTCTCCCACACGCACATCGCGCGCCTCGCGGCGCAGGCGTGTGCCCAGGCAGTCGGGACACGTCTGGTAGGCGCGATAGCGGCTGAGGAACACACGCACGTGGACCTTGTATTTCTTGCGCTCCAGACGTTCGAAGAATCCCGCGATGCCGTCGTACTCCCCGGAACCGGCCCACACAAAAGCGCGCTCTTCATCCGACAGGTCCTGCCAGGCCACGTCGAGCTCGAGGCCGCGCAGCTTCGCGGCGCGCTTCAGCTGCGTCAATGATGCTCGGTAGTGCGGCTTGGTCCAGGGCTCGATGGCGCCGCCCGCGAGCGTCTTCGCGGGATCGGGGACCACCAGTTTCACGTCGAGTTCGATCACGTTGCCGAACCCGTGACACGTAGGACAGGCCCCAAAGGGATTATTGAAAGAGAACAGTCGCGGCTGCGGCAGCTCGTATGGGATCCCGCATGTGCGGCACTCGAACCGCTCGCTGAACCGGTGCGTGGCCAGCACGTCGCCGCTATCCCCCATCTCGATCGCAAACGCACAGGCGTCACCTTCGCGGAACGAGGTCTCAATGGAATCGGCCAACCGGGTGCGCACGTCCGCGCTCAGCCGCAGGCGATCGACGATAACAGCGAGGGACGTGGCGCCCGCCAGCCGGCCCGGATCGGCCGCGGCGTCCTCGAGCGTGACGGTCTGTCCGCCAAGCCACAAGCGACCGAAGCCGCGACGCCGTAGCGCCTCGAGCGTGGCGCCCAGGGGATCGGTCGTACCTGCCGAGGGGGCGCTGTCGCGTTCGGCCGGCGACGTGCCGACGACCGTCGCGGGCCCAAACGGCAGCCGGTCGTCGTCGCCGCCGGCTGCTTCGTCGAGGGGGTCGTCCATCGCACCCATGGAGGGTACGGCCGGGGCGACGAGCGGGTAATCAAAGCCCACCAGCACGCGATGGCCGGCCGCGCCTTGCAGCAGCCTGTCTGCCACCATGTCGGGCGACTCGCGCTCGACCTCGCGACCACACTGCCGGCAGCGGGTATGGCCGACCCGAGCCCACAAGAGCCGCAGGTAGTCGTGAATTTCTGTCGTCGTGCTGACGGTGGAACGGGGGTTGCGGATGCTGTTCTTCTGGCGAATCGCAATGGCCGGCGCGATGCCTTCGATCGCGTCGACGTCAGGCTTCTCCATCCGCTCGAGAAACTGACGCGCATAGGCCGAGAGCGACTCGACGTACCGGCGCTGTCCTTCGGCGTAGATGGTGTCGAAGGCCAGCGAGGACTTGCCCGAGCCGCTCACCCCTGTGAACACAATGAGCTGGCGATGGCGCAGCGTGAGATCCACGCCCTTGAGGTTGTGCGTGCGCGCGCCCCGGACCACGAGCGTGCCCGGCTCCCGGGCCGGACGCATCAGAGCATCCCCGTCTGAGGACGGGACCGACGGTGAGGTCTCAGGCGTGTGGCCCAAACGAATATCGTAGCACCTTCAACCAGAGGTTTTGCCTCCGGCAACCGCCCGTGCTATCCTGCGGCCAAGGTCCAAGTTCCCTGTCTCAGTTCAGGCTCAGTGTAGCGACGCAAACCATTCCCTACCCGCGTATTCTGGTCCCGTGACAGCCAACGTAGCGCAATCGCGTGAGCTTCGATCTCACTTTCAACATGAGTCTCCCCGATTCCAGGTGCGAGGATAGTCAGTGGCTGTACGTTTGTTCGTAGGTAACATGCCCTATGGGGCGACCGAAGCCGATCTCAGGACCCACTTCTCGGCTGTCGGCGAACCATCCCATATCGTCATTCCGGTCGACCGCGACACAGGCCGCCCTCGCGGCTTCGCGTTCGTGGAGTTCCTCGATCGCGGGCTCGCAGAGCAGGCGGTCCAGCGCTTCGATCAGCAGCCCTTCATGGGTCGCAGCCTGTCGGTCAGCGAAGCGAGGCCCCGTGAGGAACGGCCGGCCGGCGGCTTTCGGCCACCCGGTGCCGGTGGATATCCCCCGAGGCCCGGAGGCCCCGCCGGCGGCTTTGGCGGCCCGCCCCGCCCAGGCGGTGGCGGATTCTCGGGTCCGCCGCGTCCCGGAGGCCCGGGTGCGTTCCGCTCCTCCGGCCCTCCAGGAGCAGGATCCGCTGCGCCAGGGCGCAACTTCGGTCCTCCCAAGAAGAAGAGCGCCGGGAATGAAAAACGTTGGGACGCGAAAGAACGCGGACCGAAAGGACCGATCAAGGAGCGCTATACCGGGCGCCTCGGAGGTCTCTACGACGATCCCACCGACGAGGTGACGGAGCCCGAGTCGCTCACCGATTTCGACGACATCGCATCAAAGGCGGCCGACGAAGAGGGCGACAGCTAGGTGCCTACGTGCTCTGGGTACTGTTCAGTAAACGGAGCAAACCACTCTTCGACCACGCAGCGGCTTGAACACGATCACGGACGACAGTGCGGCGATCGGTCAGTTATGCCGTTGGCACACCGGGCGTACGGCGCCCCATCGGCCGCGAGAGACAGGTGGGGCCGCCCCCGCCCTTCACGCTGATCTCGGAGCCGTCGTACACGGAGACCTGTGCGCCGTGCGCCTCCAGCAGCCGGCGTGTGCGCGGATTGCCGTCTGCCATCACGCAGACGCGGGCCCTGATCGCCAGCACGTTCGCCCCCATGGAGTCGAACTCCTCATCGGGCACATCGATCAACTGCACGCCCCGATCGAGGAGCCACCCGCGAAAGGGCACGGGCAACAGGCGGGAGTACACGACCGCCAGATCGTGGTCCACCGGACTCAGCATCGACATCAGATGGAACACATCGCCCGGTCCGCGCCAGTGTGGCAGGGGCACGACGGTGACCTGGGTCCGATCGCCCAGCAAGTTCTGGAACTGTCTGATGCCGTCGGCGTTCGACCGGTAGCCGTGCCCCACGATCACGGTTGAGGAGTCGAGCCACACGACGTCGCCCCCCTCGAGCGTGCCGGGTGCCACGATCGAACCGAGCACCGGAATTCCTGCCGCATCGAAGGCCCGCCGCTGAGCCGCCGGTTCGCCGGCGCGCTGAGACTTGCCCATTCGACACATCACCATCCCGCGTGGCGTCGACACGGACGCGTCGCGCACGTAGATGGAGTCGAGGCCCACCTCCTGTGTGCGGGGCAAGAATGTCAGAGCGGCGCCACACTGCCGGAGGATGTCTGCAAATGTGTCGTACTCGTCGACGGCACGTGTGAGATTGGGAGGTGCGGCAAAGTTCAGATCGCGCCATTGAGCTTCGATGCTCGATTGATCGACGAAGGCATCGCGCGCATGCTTCAGCACAATCTGCGCGGGCGGATCGACCTCCGACCACGTCTCCAGCGCGTCGCTGCTCACCGGGAGATCGTCGCTGCGGCGCGCGTGGACGCCAGCGCCTCAGCGCCTCTGTCGAATTCCTCGATGACGTCGATCAACGTCTCGACCGACCGCACGTAGAAGTCGTACGTCATGGTCTCAAAATCGTCGGTGGGCTGATGATGGTGCGCGTAGTCTTCGACACCGAAGTACAACCCAGGAATCCCGGCCTCGATGAAGGCGTACTGATCGGAGTCCTCGGTCCAGTCATCCTCACCCCGACCGAAAGGCGGCTCGTGGCCGATGCGGAGCTTCACGGGCGCGCGTGACGCGACCCGATCGATGAACGGCTTCAGCGCGGGGTGTCTCGCGAGACCCACCACGAACAGGACGTTGTCCGGGTCGCGGCCAATCATGTCGGCGTTCAGGTCCACGAGAAGACTCGACACAGGCACGGGGGGCGCGCGCACGAACGCGCGTGAGCCAAGCAACCCTTCCTCTTCGCCGTCGAACGCCACGAAGAGGAGCGACGTCGAGGGCGGATGGGCCCGGTAGTAGCGGGCAAGCTCGAACAGCGCCGCCGTGCCAGACGCGTTGTCGTCGGCACCATTGAACACCTGGCCCCTGCGCATACCCACATGGTCGTAGTGAGCACTTATGACGATGTACCGATTGTGGGCGGCAGTGCCGTTGATGACCCCGACGACATTCACACCGTGACGTTCCGCCGACTGACCACCCCGTGTTCGGGTGGTGGCGGTAAATGGATGTTCGTAACTGGTGCCGAGCGGCTGGAGTCCCGCGCTTCTGAAGCGCTGCAGGACGTAGGCCCGCGCCTTGTCGCCTCCAGCCGTTCCGAGCTCTCGTCCCTGCATGTCGTCGGCGGCGAGAACGCGCAAGTCTTCGAGCAACCGCGGTCGATCCACGCGCGCCGGTTGCGGCGCCTGCGCCGAGGTGATGCCCCACAAACTGAGGACCACCAGTGTCCCCATGACGAGTGGGCGAAGGTTTCTATCCGGAGTCACAGGTAGTACCGGATTGTACCCGTGCTGGGCTCACCCTCGTTCACCTGCTACTATCGAGGCAGCCCATCCAGAGCCGGCAAGGCATTTGCAGGATACAGAGGCATTGCCCTCTGCCTGCGCAAATCTGCGTCTCTTCCCAGCAGTTCCTGCGCACGGGGTGATTCAAGAAGGAGTCAGTTTATGAGGCACGGATACACTCTGGCCACAGTCGTCGCGCTCGCCCTCGGAGCCAGCACGCTGGTTGCAGCCGAGCGAGCAACATTCATTCTCACCAACGGCGAGCGTGTCAGTGGCACGGTCGTCTTTCACACCGAAGAGCGGACGAACATTCGCGCCGACAAGAACGAGTTCAACCTGAAGGTCACCGACGGAACGGAGATGCCGATTCCGTTCGGCCAGGTAGCGGTCATCGACTTCATCGGCGGGCAGCCCCGCACCGATGAGCTCGATGCATTGCCGACGAGTGGCCATCTGCTGACTCTGCGCGATGGCAACATGCGCCGAGGTCGGCTGGTGGATCTGATCGGTGGCGACACGGTGCGCTGGGAGCAGGCCACGGGCGGACGCGTCGACATCCCCATTTCTGATGTGCGGCGGATCTACCTCGACGTCGGGCGCGCGCGCGACCTGTTCGAGGGTCGCGGCGGGCGAAACCGTGGCGTCGCTCGGGGCGTGGGCGCCTCTCCGGCCACACCGGCCGTTCAGGACCCACGGGTCTTGCGACGCGGCGGACTCGGCACGCAGGGAGCGCCTGCGGCAGCCGCCAACAGCAGCCAGGAGGTCGTAACCGTCAGGGGCAACGTCCCGTGGATGGACACGGGGATCACGGTGCGCACGGGCGAGAGCATCCGCTTCACGACGACCGGACGTGTGTTCTTCTCCGCAGCCAACGACGCGGCGGCCGAAGCCGATGGCAACGGGAACTTCCGTAACAAGGACTTTCCAGTGGCTGACGTCCCTGCCGGAGCGCTCATCGGCAAGATCGGCGCAAACGGTCCCGCCTTCCCGATCGGATCGGCCCCCGAGCTGCTCCGCATGGGCAATCCCGGCCGGCTCTACCTCGGCGTGAACGACACCATCTTCGACGACAACTCCGGCGCGTTCCGGGTCACGGTCACGCGCAACGCTCGGTAACTTCGCACGTCACCAAGGGAAAAGGGCGGCCCTGCCGCCCTTTTCCTTTTTTCGCCCCCTCGCCTGCTCCCTGCCTGCCGTCAATCCTGTCTCCTCGTCATAAGCGCGCCGCCGCCCGCCTGTGCATGTGTCCGATCCGCCCCGCCTGCGATACAGTCCCTGCTGATGTCGGTAGATCTGCTCGTCGTCGGGCCGCATCCCGATGACATCGAACTCGGGTTGGGCGGCACGATCGCGCGTCACGTCGCAGAGGGCTACAGCGTCGGTCTCTGCGATCTGACGGCTGGCGAGCTCGGCAGCAACGGGACGCCCGCCGAGCGGCTCGAGGAAGCTCAGGAGGCAGCCCGAATTCTCGGGGTCAGCTGGCGCGTGAATCTCCGGTGGCCCGATGGCGGCATCACATCAGACGTGATCCCGTCCGCGGTCGACCTCTTACGCAGTCACCAACCCAAGGCGATTGCCATTCCGTACTGGGACGATCGTCATCCCGACCACGTCGCCGCCAGTCAGGTACTGCAGCTCGCTACGTTTCGCAGCGGCCTGCGAAGGTACCTGACGGACCTCGGGGGCGCCGCGTGGCGGCCCGACTGGATCTGCTACTACTTCATCAACAACTCGGCCGACCCGTCCTTCGTGGTCGACGTGTCGCGCTTCTACCAAATCAAACGTGACGCGATTGCCTGCCACCGTACGCAATTTGCTCCTGGGTCCGCCGATGCGGTGCCGACACGCTTGACGGCCTCTTCATTCTCGCGACTGATTGAGAGTCGCGACGCGCAATTTGGCGCGTCGATTGGCGTGGAGTTCGCCGAGGGCATCATCGTGCGTGAACCGATCTCCCGATCGACGCTGCTGCGGACCGTCTCATGAGAATCGGCATCGTGTGTTACGCCACCGTCGGCGGCAGCGGTGTCGTTGCCACCGAGCTTGCGCACGCGCTGGCGGGCCGCGGCCACGACATCCATCTCGTGAGCGCGGATCTTCCCTTTCGATGGCGGTGGGGAACGCCTGGCCTGGCGTTCGAACGGGTCGACCTGCCGAGCTATCCGATCTTCCGTGAGCCGCAGTATCTGCTTGCGCTCACCAACGCGCTCGTCCGCGTGTCTCGACGCCACAGCCTCGATATCATTCACGCGCATTACGCGGTGCCACATGCGACAGCGGCCTACCTGGCGCACCGGATTCTGAGTGCCGACCCAGGCACACCGCCGAAGACCGTAACCACGCTCCATGGCACCGACATCACCCTGGTCGGCAGCGACCCGTCGTACGCCAGCGTAGTGGGATTCTCAATCGAAGAGTCACATGGCGTCACAGCGGTGTCAGAGAGCCTCAAGCGCGACACGTCCAGCGCGCTGGGCGTACGGCGGGACATCAAGGTGATTCCCAATTTTCTCGACTGCCAGGAGTACCGCCGGCGCCCCGACCCGGACCTGCGCGCGCGCCTCTGCCCGCCCGATCGCTGCGAAGCGCTGATCACGCACGTCTCCAACTTTCGATCCGTGAAGCGCGTCGCGCACGTGCTCGAGATCTTCCGTCGGATTCACTCACGCGTACCGTCACGCCTGGTGATGGTGGGCGACGGCCCCGATCGGCCGGCCGTGGAGCGCCAGACCGAGGAATACGGCCTCACCGACGTCGTCGACTTCATCGGTGAGCAGCACGACGTCGTGTCATGGCTCTCGGCCGCCGACCTCTTTCTGCTGCCCTCGTCGCAAGAGAGCTTCGGCCTGGCCGCGCTCGAGGCCATGGCGTGTGAAGTGCCGGTCATCGCATCGCGCGTTGGCGGTCTGCCGGAAGTCATTACCGACGGCCAGACCGGCTTCATCTGCGATCAGGACGACATCGCGGGGATGGCAGAGTGCGGCATCGCTCTGCTGCGGGATCCCGGTCGGCGCCGCGCCATCGGGCAGGCGGCGGCGGCCGACGTGCGGCGGCGCTTCTGTGAAGGAGTGGTCGTCCCGCGCTACGAGCAGTACTACGACGACGTGCTGTCGGGACGCGCCGGATGACGCCCGAAGACTTTCGCAAGCACGGTCATGCGCTCGTGGACTGGATCGCCGATTACCGCGCCAACGTGCATGCTCTGCCGGTGATGAGTCGCGTCGCTCCGGGCGATGTCAGACGCGCGCTGCCCCGCACACCGCCTGAGACTCCGGAACCGTTCGACGAAGTGATGCGCGATTTGGAGGAGACCATCGTCCCCGGATTGTCGCACTGGACACATCCACAGTTCTTTGGGTACTTCCCGTCGAACAGTGACCTTGCAAGCGTTCTGGCAGACCTCACCAGCTCCGGTCTGGGTGTGCTCGGGGTCTCGTGGCAGGCGAGTCCGGCGCTCACGGAGCTCGAGGACGTCACGACCGACTGGTTGCGTCAGATGGTGGGGCTGAGCGACGCGTGGAGCGGTGTCATCCAGGACACGGCGTCCACGAGCACGTTGGTCGCTCTTATCTGCGCGCGCGAGCGCGCACTGGCCGCCGCGGTCCCCGGTGGCGCTCAGTTCACAGGGTCCGCCCCGCTGGTCGTCTACGCGTCGGAGCACAGTCACAGTTCGGTCGCGAAAGCGGTCCGGCTCGGGGGCTTCGGCGCCGGCCACCTGCGGACCATTGCCGTAGATGCCGATGGGCGGATGCGCGTCGATGCACTCGAGGCAGCAGTGACTGCCGATCGACAAGCCGGCCGCGTGCCCTGCGCGATTGTGGCGACGGTCGGCACGACCCTGACCACGGCCGTCGACCCGCTGCGCGCTGTCGTGGACGTGATCGCCCGCGCGCGTCAGGCCGTGGGAGCGGCCGGTCCCGAGATCTGGCTGCACGTGGACGCGGCGATGACCGGCAGCGCGATGATTCTTCCGGAGTGCCGATCGATGTGGGACGGCATCGAACAGGCCGACTCGGTCGTGATCAACCCGCACAAGTGGTTGGGTGCCGGCTTCGATTGCTCCGTCTATTACGTTCGAGACCCTGCGACACTGCTCACGGTCATGGCCACCTCGCCCAGCTACCTCACCTCGTCGACGGACGCCACGGCCCGGAATCTGCGCGACTGGGGATTGCCGCTCGGGCGACGATTCCGCGCGCTGAAGCTGTGGTACCTGATTCGAGACCAGGGGGTCGCAGGGCTGGCCGCCCGTCTGCGACGCGATCTCGTCAACGCGCGCTGGCTCGAAGCACAGGTCCGGACCGAAGCGGGCTGGCGGGTCCTCGCGCCGGTGATCCTGCAGACGCTGTGCGTGCAGCACGTCCCGCCCGGCGCTCGAGGCGACGCACTCGATGCGCACACGCTCGACTGGGTCGAGCGCGTGAACCGATCGGGGCAGGCCTACATCACGCCAGCCATCCTCGACGGCCGCTGGATGGCGCGCCTGTCGATCGGCGCGCTGACCACGGAGCGCGAGCACGTGGCGTGCCTGTGGGCCACGGTGCAGGATGCCGCGCGAGCAAGTGCACAGGAGCGGTTCGCATGATCTGGGTTCTCGTCGGCGTCGGCGGCGGGCTCGGCGCCATGGCGCGTCATGGACTGAATGCGCTGGTGCATCAGCGCGCGCTCGGCGCCGTGTTTCCGTTCGGCATCTTCGCCATCAACGTGCTGGGCTCGGCCCTCATCGGCCTGATGGCGGGAATCGTGAGTGGTGGACGCATGCACCTGTCGCCCGACGCGCGGACGTTTCTGGTGGTGGGTGTGCTCGGCGGGTTCACGACGTTCTCGTCGTTCAGCCTCGACACGCTGACGCTGTTTCGCTCCGGACATGTCGGTCTGGCGATATTGAATATGGCCGGCCAAGTCGGCATCAGTCTCGCCTCTGTCGCGATCGGATTCAGAATCGGACTCGGCGGCTGAAGCGACTCACAGACGTCGTCGCCACGCGCGGGGTGCCGTTTCGGTCCCACGTGCACGGAGACGATTGCACGCCGGATGGAGTAACGTGGCAGGAATGACGAACCGCGGAGCGGCAGACGTCGACCGGGTGCTGGTCGTCGAAGACGACGCCGCACAGCGAGGCGGGCTGCAGCAGCTGCTGAAGGGCTGGGGATTCACGGCCGATGTGGCGCACGACGGCCAGGATGCGCTCGACAAAGCGCCGGCGCTGCGTCCGACCATCGTCTTGAGCGATCTGATCATGCCCCGCGTGGGAGGCCTCGACCTGCTTCGGGCCCTGCGTGCCGAGGATCCCGACCTCACGATGGTGCTGATGACCGGCCAGGGGACGGTTGAGACGGCGGTCGCGGCCATCAAGCTCGGCGCCTACGACTACCTCACCAAGCCCATCGAACCACAGCGCCTGAAGATTCTGCTGGACCAGATCGTGGAGCGTCACGACACGCAGCGCGAAGTGCGCGCGCTGCGGCGGCAGCTGCAGGAGCGCGGCAGCTTTGGCAAGATGATCGGCAGCAGCGTGCAGATGCGCAAGATCTATCAGCTGCTCGAACAGGCGGCCCCGACGGCGGCGTCGGTGCTCGTCAGCGGCGAGTCGGGCACCGGCAAAGAGCTCGTGGCGCAGACGATTCATCAGCTCAGCCCGCGCGCGCCTCACCCGTTCGTGCCGCTGAACTGTGCCGCCATTCCAGACACCCTGCTCGAGTCGGAGCTCTTTGGTCACGAGAAGGGCGCCTTCACCGGCGCGATCACCCGCCGGCAGGGCGCCTTCGAGCTCGCCAACCGCGGCACGTTGTTCCTCGACGAGATCGCCGAGATGACACCGGCCACGCAGGCCAAGCTGCTGCGGGTGCTGCAGGAGCGATCGTTCCGCGCGCTCGGTGGGCAGCGTGAGCAGTCGGTAGACATCCGCGTCGTGGCGGCCACCAACGTCAATCCGCCCGACGCGGTCCGGCAGAACAAGCTCCGCGAAGATCTCTTCTACAGGCTCAACGTCTTCGCCATCAGCCTGCCGCCGCTGCGCGAGCGCAAGGAAGATCTGCCGCTGCTCATTCAGGCGTTCGTGCGCGAGTTCAATACCCGCAACGGCCGAACGATCGCGGGCGTGTCCGACCGGGCGATGGCGATTCTCACCCAGCACGACTGGCCCGGCAACATCCGTGAGCTGCGCAACGTCATCGAGCGCTCCACCATTGTCGCCAAGGGCGACGTGATCGAGCCGGCCGACCTCCCCCATCTGTCGGCGAACATGACGCCCCTGGCGCGGGGCACGGGCGCGGACGGATCGGGACTGCGTCCGGGTACGACGGTTGACGAAATCGAGCGCCAGCTCATCGAGGTCACGCTGACGCATACCGGCGGAAACAAGACGCGCGCAGCCGAGATGCTCGGGATCAGTCTCAAGACCCTGCACAACAAGCTCAACCGCATGAAGGACGAGGCGCTCAGCGACCCGTCGCCGGCCGAGTAGCCAGTCGGCAGCATCGTGTTCAGCATCAAGACGAAGCAGGTCGCAGGTGTCACGCTCATCGTCGGGGCGGCCGTCATCCTGCTGAGCGGCTGGTACATCTCGTCGTTGGCCGGCATCTGGCTCACGGAGACGCAGGCCCGCGCCGAGCTGCTCTGGAAAGCCATCTACAACCGGGCGTTCGACGTGGTGCTGGCCGGCGGCGACCCGGTCGCCGCCTTGCAGTCGGACGGCGGCCTGCGGTCGATCCTGCAAGCCAGCCTCTACGATCCCAACGTGCAATACGCGTCGGTGGTCGATAACGAGGGCCAGATCATCGCGCATAGCGATCCGGATAGCGTGGGGCGCCAGGCGCCGGCGGTCGAGGGTCTCTCGAGCCTGCTGGCCGAGGGCCCGTCCGCTCAGGCGCGGGCCATCTACACCAAGGGCGGCAAGTCGTTCGAACTGCGCAAGCCGCTGCTGCTCGGCGAGCGGGAGTTCGGATCGGTGCGCGTGGGGATCTCCACGCTGTTCCTGCGGCAGAAGCTCGACCAGGAAATGAAGACCCCGCTCGTCACCACCGCCGTGGCGATTCTGATTGCGTCTCTCACGGCAATGCTGCTCGCGCAGCTGACCGTGCGCCCAATCCACGTCTTGCGCACAGGCCTGGCGCGACTCGGGCGCGGCGAGCTCGACGTCAGCGTCGATCTGCCGGAAGACGCCGAGCTCTCCGAGCTCGGCGAATCGTTCAGGGCCGTCACCGCACGTCTCGCGGCCGATCGATCCGAGCTAGCCGGGCAGCGCGCCACGCTGGAATCCGTCGTCGAGAATCTGGAGGACGCGGTCGCACTCTTTTCGCCGACCGGCGCCCTGCTGTTCGCGAACCCTGCCATGCGCATCGTGCTCGGCGCCGCCGAGCGGCCGCTCGGGCAACTGCTGCCGCCCTCGCATCCGTATCGGCTGGCGGTCGAGACGACGATGGCGACCGGGGCTCCGCTGGCGCCGACCACGGTGCGCGTCCCGGGCGGCGGTGAGCGTCTCGTGCTCGCTCACCCGGTTGCCGATCCCGATGGTCAACTACTCGGCGTGCTGCTGCTCGCGCGCAACCTGACGTATCTCACGCAGGTGGAATCAACGCTGAGCTACTCGCGTAAACTCGCCGCCCTCAGTCGGCTGTCGGCTGGCATCGCGCACGAAGTGAAGAATCCACTCAACGCGACGATGATTCATCTCGAGCTGCTCAAGATGCAGGTGTCCGACTCGCCTGGGGCACTCGAGCACGTCGCGGTCATCGCCGCGCAGGTGCGGCGGCTCGACGAAGTGGTGCAGGGCTTCCTGAAGTTCACGCGGCCTGAAGATCTGCAGCTGCAACCAGTGGATATCGGACCGCTCGTCGAGGACATCATGCCGGTCATCGCCGCCGAGGCTGGCGCGCACCATGTCGACGTGCGCCTCGAGTTCCCCGCCGACCTGCCGCCGGCGAGCGCCGACTCCGGCCTGCTGCAGCAGGCGTTCCTCAACCTGGCCCTGAACGCCTGTCAGGCGATGCCCAACGGCGGACGCTTGCGGATTGCCGGCGCGCTGACGCCAGACCGCCGCATCCAGATCACCTTCGAGGACAACGGGGTCGGAATGCCGCCCGACTATCTCGACAAGATCTTCGACCTTTATTTCACCACGCGGGAGCACGGCAGCGGCATCGGGCTCTCGCTGGTGTACCGGACCGTGCAGCTGCACGACGGCGAGATTGAGGTGTCGTCGGTGCCGGGACGCGGGACCACGTTTCGTGTCCTGCTGCGCGAGGCGCCGGTGTCGTCCGGCTGGACGCGCGACGGGGGCATTTTAGGCCTCCGCGAGGCCGGATCTTTCAATCAGAGTCGGCCCGCTTCTCGGTCATAATTATCGGATGCCAGTTTCCGGTCGCGCGGCGCTCGCGGTCGTGCTGCTCGTCGGCGCCTCTGCATGCACGCGGATCCACGCCCGCACGCCAGTGCCGCTGGCCGCCCTCGAGATGCCGCTGCCCCCAGCCCGGCTGCTCGTGCCGGTGCCGCTGGAAGAGCCAGAAGACACTGCTGTCGCGCTCCCCGATCCACCCGCGACGTCGCCTCCGGCGGCGAGGCCGCGTGAAGGGATGGCTGCGGTCCGGAGCGCTCCAGAACGTCCGCTCCCGGTGGCGCCCGCCGCGACGCCGCCCGAACCCACGCCTGCCCCGGCACCGCCCGTGTTGCAGACGGGTAATGTGAGCGCACTCGAACAACACGCGAACGCGCTCCTCGGCGTCGCCCAGCGCGGTCTCGCCCGCCTCAAGCCCGACTCGCTCAGCGCGAATGCCAGGGCGCAGTACGATCAAGCGATCGGGTTCGTGCGGATGGCGTCCGAACTCATCAAGATCAAGAACTACATGCTTGCCGAGCAGCTCGCCAGCAAGGCCGACGCGGTCGCCACACAGCTCGCCAAGGAATAGCGGTCAGTCTTCCCACTTCTCCTTCAGCTCGCGCCATTGCGCCTCGAGCAACGTCAGCGCGGCTCGCGGATCCGCATTCGACGACAGCTCGCGCGCCCGTTCCGGCAAGACAACTTGCACCATCAACCGGTCGAGGTCCACGCGGAGCGCCGCACCGCGCGTGCCGAGCGACCCGGCACGGATCCAGGCCGCGACCGCTGCTCCTGACGCACGGGTGAGGTCGTCGATGCCGCGTGCGCCCGCAGCCAGCCAGTAGGAAGCCGAAGCCGAGGCGTGGTCACTCGCCAGTTCTTTTTCGGCGCCGTCGATGATGCGTTGGTAGACGACGCGGCGCCCACCCTCAGGCCCCTGCTGGGCCTGACGGTCGAGCGCGCCAGCCCACCAATCGAACAGCAGATCCCGGCTGCGCGCGTCGAGCAGACTCGCACGCCCGAGCGCGACTTCGAACTGCTCGGCTGCTGCGCTGAAGCGATCGCTAAAGGTGTACTGGTCGTCGAGATACAAGGAGACGCCAAAGGCAATGAGCAGTTCCACCTGGTCGCGCCCATCGAGCGCCGAGGCCTCTACCGACTTCAGCGCGTCGCGCGCGGCGGCCAGATCGTCGGGTTGAGACGACTGGCGGTAGCGTTCGAGATGCGCGCGGGCGAGCACGACCGTGGCGGCCGCGGGCTGGGTGCGGGCCGCCCGCGCCTCACCCGCGAGCCGAATCGCATCGTCGTACTTCTGGTCGTTGTAGGCCTGCCGGGCCTGGCTGAGCACCGTGGGCGGTTTGGATTGCGCCATCGTGGCGCACATGCACAACGCGAGGAGCGCAGCACGGAAGGGAGTGGAGTGACACACGCGATTCTCCTTGCACGTCGGCCAAACGGCCCAAGTCAAGTAACTCTTACACAGTGGTGTCATGGCGCGCCAGCACTGCAGCGGTTCAGGGCGTGTCCGACGTGCCCCACCTTGGCAAGAGAATTGAACAATGGTGATACATGCGTCTTGGCGTCGTAATCGTGATGGGGCTGCTCACCAGTCTGCCGGTGCTCGGCGCCGCGCAGGAGAGCCGGCCGACATTCCGGACGACGGTCGATCGGGTCACGTTGTCGGTGAGTGTGCGCACGTCACGTGGCCGGCAGGTGCCCAATCTCAAGGCGACCGACTTCAAGCTGTACGACAGCGGCATTCTGCGCCAGGTCACCGAATTTCGTGCCGACCCCACTCCGGTCAGTCTCGCATTTCTGGTCGACTTCAGCGGCAGCATGGATGTGGCTTCTCGGCGGACGAGCGCGCGAGACCTTGTGCAACAGCTGCTGGACTGTCTGACCCCTGGAACGGACCAGGCTGGGTTGTATGTGTTCGACAAGCAGCTCAGAGAGCTGCAGCCGGTGGCGCCCGCGCCTGGCACCATCCTGGCACAGCTCGATCGTGTCGAACGACCATTCGGCGTCACGTCGCTCTTTGACGCCATTGCGGAAACGGGCAAGCAGCTTGCGGCCCATGGCGGATTGCGTCGCGCTCTCGTGGCTGTCACTGACGGCGCAGACAACGCCAGCAAGATGACGCCCGAAGAGGTGTCGGCGCTGGCCAGTAGCATCGACGTGCCGGTCTACATCATCGTGGTCGTCTCGCCGTTCGATCGGGCGGGACGCGGGACGGTAGACGATGCGCGTCTGGTGGACGGCGCGATTCAGGGGCCGCTCGGCAACCTGGCGCGATGGACGGGTGGAGAAATTTACGCCGGCATTACTCCACTGCAATCGAGCAAGGCCGCTCAGGAAATTGTGACGGATCTCCGGCAGCAGTATGTGATCACGTTCGAACCCGGTCGCCAGGCGGGATGGCATCCGCTTGAGGTGCGTACGCGCGACGAAAATCATGTCGTGCGCACGCGAAGCGGATACGTCGTAGACGGCCGGTAGGGTTCTACTTTCGAGGAGGTTGGTATGCGACAGTCACTGGTAGTGTGCACGGTACTCGCGTTGGCCGCGGCAGGTTCGTCGGCCTGCGCGACCAAGGGATACGTCAAAACGCAGGTCGGCCAGGTGAGCAGCAAGGTCGACACGCTGGGTCAGTCTTTGGAGCAGACGCAGCAGCGCACGCAGCAGAACGAGACGCGCATTGGCGAAGTCGACTCCAAGGCCGGCGCGGCGGCGGCGTCGGCAACACAGGCCGGCTCGGCGGCGAGCGCGGCCGACCAGAAGGCGCTGGCGGCCAACACCGCAGCCAGCGCGGCGGGCGCCAAGGCTGAGGAGGTGGAAAAGGCCTCACGCCGGATCGTCTACGAAGTGGTGCTGAGCGAAAATCAGGGCAACTTCAAGTTCGGCAAGACCGACCTGCCCGACCAGGCCAAGGCTCGGATCGACGAGCTCGTCTCGCAGCTCAAGGCCGACCCCAAGGGGGCGTACTTCGAAATCGAAGGCCACACCGACAATGTCGGCGACAAAACCACCAACGAGAAGATCGGGATGGAGCGCGCCGAAACGGTGAAGCGGTATCTCTACGAGCAGCACCAGATTCCGCTGCACAAGATGAACGTGATCAGCTACGGCGAAGAGAAGCCCGCCACCGATAACAAGACTCGTGACGGCCGCGCGCAGAACCGCCGCGTCGTCATTCGCGTCCTAGTGTAGACGAGAGTTTCCGGCCGGAGCCGAGCCGCACGTCTTGGTGGCGTGCGGTTCGATTCCGGGCGGAGTTCTCCAGATCCCGCCCAGTCATTCTTCCATTCGTCCTGTCTTCGGCCTCTTCTTTACAGGCCAAGACGGCAGCGGTTGTCCTGCCCGGGCCGCTGCCGTTTCTTTTGTACGGCGGGCTTGCGGGCTTGCGGCTTGCGGCTTGCGGCTTGCGGAAGAGCGTGGATCAAGCGGGCGGAGCGGCAGCGCATGGGGTCGTTGCTGCGACGATGGGCAGTGCGCTCAAGGGGGAGCCGCCAGTGTGGTAGGCTTTTCAAGTTGTAGCGCCCGCTGGCGTTGCGCGAGTCCGGCTGTCCTGTTCGTCCCGCTTGCAGCCTGTGCCGTGTGACAAAGTGCCAGAAGGCCCTTCCGCCTAAGCCGGCGTAGCTCAGTTGGTAGAGCAGCTGATTCGTAATCAGCAGGTCGTCCGTTCGATCCGGATCGCCGGCTCCATTTTTTCCTAGCCAATCTGCGTATTCCTGGCGCCGACCGTCAGGTCCCGGACTTTTGACCCCCTAACTGACCCCCTGAGGCTCTCAGCCAAGCATCGCGTCCATACGCGTCGCCGCTTTTGCGGCGGTCTGCTTCACCAGATGTCAGTAGAGATCCGCGGTGGTACGAATCTCCGCGTGCCCGAGCAGCATGGAGCTCTCGACCACCTACGCGTACAGCACCCTCTCGGGCGGGTGGTTTGGCGTCAGCCGGGTGGCGTACATCGGGCTGGCGACGGTGCCGCTGACATTGGACTGAGGCAGCACGGGCACGGGAGGTATCACGGCGAGCGGTCTCTCATGCGCTGGCGGAGCGAACACGCAGGGTATTCCGTCCGGCGCCACGTATCCGCTCCAGACCGTGGTGACGCTGATCCCGCAGCCCGATCCGGACTCGACGTTCAGCGGGTGGACGGGCGCCTGTAGCGGGACGGGGGCGTGTCAGGCCATGATGGCCGGGGCACGGTTTGCATCGGCGAGCTTCGCAAGGGTGCCGACCGCGATCGACACGACGTACTACCACACGGACGTGATCGGCTCGGTCCGGGCGCTCACGGACGCCACGGGTGCGGTGCTGCAGCGCCACGATTATCTGCCCTTCGGTGAGGACGCGGCACCGATGACCGGCGACCCGATGCGGTTTACTGGGAAGGAGCTGGATCCGGAGACGGCCCTGCAGAATTTGGGGGCCCGGTATCTCCGAAATAGCTGGGGCCGGTTCTCGCGGGTTGACCCGCTGCACGTGGGTGCGGCGATGACTGACCCCGCAACAGTGGAACCGGTACGCGTACGCCAGAAATAATCCTCTCGCGCACGTTGACCCAACCGGCCTGCAGGATATACCTGTGTTCAGAGTTGATGTATGTGCGTCGTAAGTCAGGTGGAAAAACTCGCAGTCGCCCAATCCCAGGTTGCGGTCACAACTACAGGGAACGATTTCGACGCGTTTGAGATTGACGAGGGGAGAGCATGGTGAAGAAGCGCCGCATCGGCATTGTCTTAGCTTGCGGTCTTGTCGTTGCGACGGCGGCGGGCGCGACTGTCACAGTGTTCATGTTTGTTAATGCGCTGTGGTTGTCGCCGCCAGACGTACATGACCCGGCAAGACTAGTAGTCGTACTCCAGCCGTCCCGCTACCAAGACGGCTCCAGATGGGGACCACAAGCCCTGCAAGACTTCGCCGCCATTCCCGTGTTTGAGGGCGTCGCTGGACAGATTGTTGCACGTGACGGGGGCAGAGATCTCTCCGTCTCAATTGGATTTCCAAGCCTCGCAGAACGGCCGGCGATCTTAGGCATTACTCACACATATTTCAAGGTACTGGGCGTTCCCCTAATCGGCCGGGGGATCGAGGCGATGGACAACCTCCCTGCGGCCCCCGCCGCCGCGGTCATAAGTCGCCGCCTCTGGCAAGAAGGGTTTGGCGCCGACCCACAAGTTCTCGGCCGCCAAATCGCCGCAACACCCGAGCCTATTACGATTGTCGGCGTGGTGGCGAGCGACTTTCGCGGTCTTTTCCGCGGCGAGACCGTCGACTTGTGGCTGCCTGAGGCGATCATGCCTCGGCTCGCGTCGGGAGTTGTGGACTCAAGTGGGCCCATGCCAATGATCGCGATCGGCCGGCTGCGAGACGGCCTTACGGTCGCACAGGCGACAGGGGCTTTTCGACAGGCTCATGCAGCGAATGGGCGACAAAGCGACCATCTATCACTCACAGCCGCCAGTCGGCTGTTCACTGCACCCGACCTGCCGCTTGTCGTTGCCGAGGACGGCGGGCTACTCGCCATTGTTGGTTCCTTAGCCGCGCTACTTCTTGCTGCTGGAGCCGCCACTCTATTGGCGCTGCTATTGGTGCACTACGACACCCGCCGTCGAGAGCTGATGATTCGGGTCGCGCTCGGCGACACGCCTTTTGGAATTGCCGGCAGGCTTGTGAGACAACTGGCAGCAATTGCTGCTGTTGGTCTCGGTGGTGCGCTCCTTGTTAGTGTCACGGTCGCTAATAACGCTCCGGCACTCATTCTAGAGGGTGGAGTGGACTTGTCGCGCTTGTCGCTGGTCGTGGACTGGCGCGTCCTTCTGGTGGCCGCAGCTGCAGTGCTGTTGGTGGTTGGCGCTACTGGCGCTGTATGCATTGGGCACTGCCTTGGCACGATCTCGCACGGCGTGGCTGGTGCGAAGGGTGCGTCGACGACACGCAGCTCGACTCATTTGAGAAGGGTTGTCTTGTTCGGCCACGTTTCCGTCACACTGGCGCTGCTCGTCTCTGCCGCGACATGCGTTCGCACGTTCTATCTGGCGGCAGCGAAAGGACCAGGCTTTAGAACGGACAGCTCACTCTTTCTATCCGTGCAGACACGGTCGTTTCGGGGTTGGACCGCCGAACGGCGACAGATTCAAGCCGAACAGGATAGCGAGACGGCCCGTGCTCTTCTCGCCACACTCCGGGCTATGCCTTCGGTGACTGCCGTATCGCTTGGACCAGCGCCGATCGGTCTGACGCCAGGCGGTGGGATCGCGAATCAGTCACCAGTAGAGACACAAGATATTGCCCTCGGAGCGAGAGTTGCTCCAGTTACTGTCTCACCGCAGTATTTTGCTGCGATCGGCACGGATTTTCGGCAGGGCGGCACGGGAACGCCTGAGCAGTTGGTGATCAGCGAGTCACTGGCCGCAGCATTGTGGCCGGGACAGCGCCCAGTCGGACGGTGGTTGCGGTGGGGATCTGTGTCTGGGGTCGTAACAGGCAGTGTCGATATAGCCTACGCGTCAATTCATCTGGGCCGCCCGGCCGTGATTTATCAACTAAACGCTGATGGCACCCTGCCCAGCCAGTTGGACCAGGCGCGTTTAGACATCACGCTGTCAGCGAACGCGCCTGACACCTTGAAGGAGAATGTCCGCCGCGCGGTGCGGGAGGCCTTTCCCGGCGCCCTAAGTGTCACGGTCAGAACGGGTCGCGAGATTGTTGACTCAGACTTGAGCAGAGAGCGAATGGCGGCGATCTTCCTCGTTGGGGTGTCGGTTTCCGCTTGGGTCCTGGGCGTCGGAAGCATATTCGGACTTGTTAGTTTTGTCGCAAGGACGCGTCGTCGTGAGTTTGGTGTGATGCTGGCGATCGGCGCGAGCTTGACTGCAATCACGAGGTCCGCGATGAGGTACGCCCTTGAGCCCGTCATAGGTGGTGTCGTTTTTGCCTTGTGTATTGCCTTGGTGGCCGAGAGGTGGCTTGCTGCCGTGCTCGTCGGAATTCCGCCGGGTAACTGGCTGGCGTATGCGCTTCCGGCTCTCGCGTTTCTCCTAGCTGCCGTGACGGCAGCGCTTGCTGGTGCCTGGAAGTTGCGAGTCTTAGATCCTGTTGATGCTCTGCGCGAGGAGGTCTAAATGAGCTTTCGTAATTGTTCGCGTCGTACACCCGGCGTGCTGAGACGCTTGCTCTTTTTTGCCCTGTTAGTCTTCAGCGCGGGCTTCGGTCAGGCGGGTCTCCCTGGTCAGTTTGGAAGTGCGCGTGGCAGAGGTCCGGCCTCGGGCACGGTCTCCGCCAACAGCGAGGCCGCCGTTGTCGACTTCCTTAAAAAGAAGCCCCTGCAGCTCCTTGCGATCGAACCACAGCTTGTCCTGAAGGCCGTCCACTCTCCCACGCCACAACCTGGGCAGTACGTATTCGAGTTCTACCTCGATGGGGCGCGTGTGCACGGAATCAACGCGATTGCGGACGTCGACAGCTCACTCGAGATCCGAGTCCGCGAGAGATATCCCGAACCGTTAGCTTTCGTCAGGCAGGCGGGGTCAGCAGGGTTACTGTTGCCAGCCGATGTCCGGAAGAAGGCGCTTTCGGCAGTTGGAGGGCGCGCCGCAAACGTCGCGACGGCGGCGATCGAAGACGTATGGGTTCATTCCGATCAAGGATTTCGGCGGGGACGCTGGTTGACCTTCGCCAGCGACGACGGCGCACATCAGTGGGACGTCGTGATTGACGCGCGCACCGGCGCTACTCTCTTGATGCGCGATCGCCTTCATCCGGAGGGTGTGAGACCAGGCGGTCGCTGAAGGCTACCATTCCCCGGCATTGGCCCGCGCTCTCGGAGTGAGTGGTGCGAATGTGCCGATGAGGCGCGTCGCCGTCTAGGTGGAATCCTCCTTAGCGGCTCGCAGCAAGTATGAAGGCGACCTGCCCGCCATATCGATGTATCACGTACGATTCGTGATCTGCGCCTTTCGCCACAACCTCAGACGCTAAGGCCGGTCCCGATGGTCCGTTAGGAGCCCCGCGGCGGGGCTCGCTCGTGCGAACGGACTTGGAAGAACTCCGACGAAACGGATGGGATTAATCGCAAGCGAATCCAGTACAACTACATGCGCTGAGCGTCCAAATCAATGGGCCAACTCTGCCGCTCAATGCGCCGCTGATGGCGACATGGTCGGCAACGACGCGGGAGGGACAAACCCCGCTGGCCGAAAAAATCGATCTCTGAGGGTTCCAGCGAGAACACGGTCGAGCAGTCGCGGCACGTCCGCTGCTCCGCCTGCTCGCTGATGGGTACTAAATCAAGATCCGGCATTCGGAGTCTCGACTACGCGGCGGTCACGTCACGCCACCGGCATCGACGACGTGCGCCGCTTTCCCTGAGCGACGAGGCGCTGCCTGATTTACGCTGTTCAGTCATGCATCGCCCCGCGCTCACTGCATGTCTTGGGATGGCGGCCGCGCTCGCCCTTCAGGCCCAGCAAACGCCGCCGCGACCCTCCGCCGCTTTTGTGTCAGAGGTCGAGCTTGTCGTCGCCGACGTCTCTGTCCTCGACAAGAAGCGCGCGCCGGTGCGAGGTCTGACCGCATCCGACTTCACCATCCTAGAAGACGGCAAGCGACGAACGGTCGTCACGTTCGCCGCCGTCGAGCTTCCCGAGCCGCTTTCGGGTGCAGCGCCCTGGGTGCGCACGGTGGCGCCCGACGTTGTGTCGAATACGGTGCCGGACGAGGGCCGGGTGGTCGTCATCCTGATGGACGACTCCATCACCTGGGTGCAGCAGGCCGACGCGCGTGCGATTGGGCAGGCCATCGTCGCTCAAATGGGCCCGACGGATGTCGGTGCGGTTGTCTACTCGAGCGCGTTCTCGTCCACGCCGTCGCCGCAGAACTTCACGACAGACCGCGCCAGGCTGCTGGCGGCCGTCAATCACCCATTCTTCGGAATGACGCCGGGGCCGGAGATCGACGCGACGCCCTCCGGTGCCGATGAATGTCACACGCGAGCTCTGGAGACGATTGCTCACGTCGCAGAATCGCTTGCCGAGATTCCCCAGCGCCGCAAGAGTGTGTTCCTTATTGCGCGCACGCTGAGCTTTATGGCTCTCGGTCCCTGCGGTCTGCGGTTGAAGACCGCGCGCGAACGAGCCTTTCGCGCGGTGGACGTGGCGAATGTGACGGTCCACGCCATCGATCCGTCGGGGTTGGAGTACGTCGAGCCGCAACTACGGGCCGCCTTGCTCCAACGACAGGACAACTTGGCTGTTTTGCCGGATCGGACCGGTGGTCGGCTGGTTGCTAACACGAATGGGCAGGGACAGCTCGTGCCGACGATTTTCGACGAGAGCCGCTCGTACTATCTCCTTGGCTTCGAGCGCGCGAATGCCGCGAATGACGGCGAGTTTCACTCGATCGACGTCAAGGTCCGCCGCCGTGATGTCAGTGTTCATGCTCGACGCGGATACTACGCACGGCCAGCCCACATGCCGGCAGTGCCGGCGTCGGACGAGCTGCTATCCGCGGCCGTGTCCCGTCAACTGCCAAGCGATGACATCGCGCTCCGCGCGATTGCGACGCCCGTGGCGGAGATGGGTGGACAGACTGGTGCCGTTGCGGTGGTGGTTGCCGTTGATCCAGACCCGACGGGCGTCTCATCGAATCAATTTGACGTCAGCGTCACCGCTTTCGATGCTCGCGGCACGTCGGTGGGCAGCATCCGCCAGCAGGTCGAGCTCGTTGGCTCGAAGGGCGAACCCTCCGAGATCCTCTCGCGCCTGTCATTGAAGCCCGGGATGTACGAGATTCGGGCTGCGGTTCGGGATCGTGCGAAGAACCGCACAGGAAGTGTCTACACCTACGTCGACGTGCCGAACTTCCTCAAGAGCGAACTATCTCTGTCGGGCGTCCTATTCGCTGCGCAACCGGCCTGGGCGGCAGGCCCGTCGGCCCTGTTCAGCGATCTGCCGATCGTGCCTACGACACAGCGGACGTTTCGGCGAACCGATCGGGTCACCGGATTTCTCAGCCTGCATCAGACGGGCACGCCCAAATCGATCGCCGTCACGTTGCACATCACAGACGAACAGGGCCGGGCGTTGATCACCGATGCCAGTGCGATCGATGGGCGAGACATGGCGGGTTCACCGGCCACGGCGGACTACCGGTTTCGGCTGCCGGTCGCAAACCTGGCCAGCGGTGGTTATCTTCTGACCATTGAAGCCGCGGCCGGAAAACAGGTCCAACGGCGGGACATTAAGTTCACCGTGCGCTGACTCGGCCCGAGCGATTCACAATGCCGAGCAAAACTCCAATAGGGGACACTTCGGTCACGTCCGCATCGGCCGCGGGACGCGGCGCTCTCCGCCTTCGTGTTGGTGCTCGGCTATCCTAGGCGCGCCCCTCGGCGCGGCGGTGCGGGGGGGCGTAGGAGGCGCGCTCGGCGCCGGCAGCGGAGCCATTATGGGCTCTTTCCGAGCCGGTGGGTGCTCTCTGCTGCTTGGAGCGTATAGGCCCGAATGACGACTTCTTCTTGGGCGCTTGTCGTAACATTTGGCACGCTCGGTGCTGCGCTCGCGGTTATGGCCTACGGCACTTTGGCCAGGAACCGGTTCGGCATCAACATCAATTCTGTCGTATGCCCGCGATGCACCACGCATTTGCCTCGCACCCGGGAGCCAAACGGTCTTCGCCAGAAGCTTTGGGGCGGCTGGACGTGCCCTGTCTGCCGCGCAGAAATCGACAAGTGGGGGCGCGAACTGCCCAACGTACACGCTCCAAACAATCTCAGCGACGGGCATCGCGAGCCAAAACGTCGCTTCTTAAGTACACTGCGCGGATCGCTTACTTCGTACTTTGCAGTCACGATGTTCACGGGTTGGGACTTCTCCTTTCGCTACCCGTCGTCCGCGCCGGAATGGCTGTTGTACGTCATATTCGGAGCACTCGAGACCGCTGTTGCGGCACCGGCTATACACTTTGCTCTGGAATATTTGCGGCAGAAATTAGGCGAGCAGCCTAAAGGCGATAGCGAGTCGAATGGCCGTCCGTTCGGTACCGACTGACTAGACTAAGCAAGGTGTTCTCAAGAGGTGTTCTGCTCACGGAGCCACCCGCTACTGGAACATCGACGTGGACTTGACGGGGGCACCTCGGCCGGCACCTCAATCGTGGCAGGAACCTTCACGATCACCATCGTTCCCAGGGGTGATATCGCGCAGACTCCGACGGTCTCCGTGGACCAGAACGCCGCGAGGGCGGCGACGCAAAAGAGCGAATGCAGATTGCGCAAGATATCCGTTTTGATATCCCGCAGTACTGAAAACGAACGCTTGGTGTAGGCTTCCCCTATCCTGACGATCCGTAGTCGCAAAGGTCCGGCGCGCCTGAATCGCTGAGCTTGCACGCTCCGTTCTGGCGGCTGCAGTCCTCAATGCCCGAGGGAGGGTTACGCATGAACCGCACAATCACCCGCTCCGTCATCGGAGTCGCTGGAGTGCTGATGGTGCGGATGGCGGTTGTGCCCGCTGTCCAGACGCAAAATGCCGCACCTGCGGCGTCCGGCCCAGTACAGCTCAGCCGCGATGAGGACTTCGCGCGAACGCGAGGTCTGCTCGGCATCGACACGCCACCGCCGGCTGGCGCGGTGAGCTCCAGCCCCGACACCTTTAACGAGTCGGTCGCAAATCCGTTTCCGACTCTGCCGGATCCCTTGAAGATGAACAACGGACAGCGGGTGACATCCGCGGCGATGTGGCGCGACCAGCGGCGTCCCGAGTTGATTGAAGTCTTCGAGCGGGAGATCTACGGCCGCACACCGAAGGTGACGCCCAAGGTGACCTGGACCGTGCTCAGTACGGCGAACGAGATGAACGGCAACGTACCGGTGATCACAAAGCAGCTCAACGGCCACGTCGACAACTCCGCCTTTCCCGGCATTACGGTGAACCTCAAGGCGTCCGTCAGCACACCCGCAGGTGCAACGGGTCCGGTGCCAGTCATTCTCTCGTTCACACCCGGTGGCGGCTTCGGTCGCGGCCGCGGCGGGGCTGATGCCGCGCCGCCGCCTGCATTCCCGCTAACGTCCAGTTGCGGCGTCACGGCACCGCCACCCACCCCTGCCGCCGGCGCGCCCGGAGCAGGACGCGCCCAAGGGGCCGCCGCCGTTCCCGGAGCCGCACGAGGGGCAGCCGGGCCAGGGGCGGGTGGAGTCGCGGCGGCGCCCGGAGCCGCACGCGGTCCCGCAGCACCTTCGGGTCCCACCAACCAACAGCAGGCGCTGGCCCTCGGCTGGGGATACGCGTCTCTCGAGACCGCGTCGGTCCAGGCGGACAACGCGCAGAGCCTGACGTGCGGCATCATCGGTCTCGTCAATAAAGGGCAGCCGAGGAAGGTGGACGACTGGGGCGTGCTCGCGGCATGGGCCTGGGGCGCAAGCCGGACGCTCGACTACTTTGAAACCGACAAGGCGGTCGACGCCACGCGTATCGGGATGTATGGGCATTCGCGCTGGGGCAAGGCGACGCTGCTCGCGTCGGTACTCGATACGCGCTTCGCGATTGCCTACGTCAGCTCGTCGGGCCAGGGCGGTGCCAAGCTGCACCGTCGCAAGTACGGTGAGACGGTCGATAATGTCGCCAGCACGTTCTACTACTGGATGGCCGGCAACTACATCAAATACGCAGGTAAGTGGGATTCGATTCCGGTTGATTCACACGAACTCGTGGCGCTCATGGCGCCGCGTCCGGTGTTCCTGAGCGTCGGCAACGATCCGCAGAAGAATCTCGACGGCACGATCGCCACGAGTGTGAACGCGCAGGGTCAGACGGTGGTCGCCCAGGTATACGACGCCTGGGCCGACCCGAAAGGAAGCTTTCTGGCTGCCGCGGCCGCCGCCCCAGTATACGAGCTGCTCGGAAAGAAGGGACTGGGCATCAAAGACTTCCCTGCCGTCGACACCAAGGTGATCACCGGCGATATCGGATTTCACCAGCATCCTGGTGGCCACGTCTCTGGTCCGGCCTGGGAGACGTTCTACACGTTCGCCAGCCGTCACCTGAAGAAGTAACGACGATGGAATCGGGCGCCGCATGGCGCCCGATTCTTGACGCACTGGGACAAACCCGTGCAGGAATTCATCGTCAGTGGCGACTGGGCGTTCGAGCGCTATTCGTACAAGTCCACTGACACCCCGCTCGCCGGTGGTGCCGCCGTTGAGGACACAGGCTGGGGCCTGGTGATCTACCACCACGACACGGATGGCAAATGGCGCATCGCCCGTGACTCCTGGGGACCGGATCATCCCGCCAGGTGACAGCGCGATAGAGTGTGCATCGCCGCCCTGAGCGCGCCTCGACCAACCCAGTGTTCACGCGATTACGCGGGGACCCGTGGCCTTCTGCACCAAGTCACGCGACGCCGACTCCCCTTCGATATCATCGCCCAGATGATCGACGCCATTCTCTGGGACAACGACGGCATCCTGGTGGACACCGAACACGTCTACTTCCAGGCGACCCAGCATGTGCTGCGCTCGGTGGGCGTGCCGCTGAGCGAAGCGGATTACCTCGATCTGTTTCTCGTGCAGGGCAAGGGTGCGTGGCATCTGGCCGAGGCGCATGGCGTGCCCGCAGGCGATCTCGATCGGCTGCGTGACGAGCGCAACGCGCTTTACGGACGATGGTTGGCCGACGCACCTCGACTGATCCCTGGCGTCGACAGGGTGCTCGAGAGTCTGCACGTCCGCTACACGATGGGCGTCGTCACGAGTTCGCGCCGCGATCATTTCGACGTCATCCATCGGAACACGAATCTCTTGCAGTACTTCGACTTCGCGATCACGTCCGACGACTGCACTCGCGTCAAACCGGATCCTGAGCCTTACCGCCGCGCCATCGAGAGGACTGGTTTCGATGTCTCCCGCTGCGTGGCTGTCGAAGACTCCCAGCGTGGTCTCCAGGCGGCCATTGCCGCGGGCCTCGACTGTCTCGTCATTCCCACCGCGTTGACCCGAAGCTGCGCATTCGTCGGCGCGCTCCGCGTGCTCGAGAGCATTGACGAGGTGCCGGAGGCCGTCGCGGCGCTGGCTACGTCCAAGCGGAGCGGATGAGATGGCGGCGCTTGGATTGTTCGTTGATGCAGGCCGCCTCATACTGTCGCGGTGACACCAGCTCTCGAAACGGCGCGACTGCTGCTGCGACCGTTGGCCGTTGCCGATGCTGGCCAAATCCAGGAGATCTTTCCGCAGTGGGACGTCGTGCGGTTTCTCGCGGCCACGGTCCCGTGGCCCTATCCGGGAGACGGTGCGCTGTCGTTCTGTCGCGACCACGCACTACCAGCCATCGAGCGCGGCGATGAGTGGGTCTGGACGATCCGGCTGAAGGCCCATCCCGAAGGCGTCATTGGTTTGATCCATCTCATGCGCGGCTCCGACAACAACCGGGGATTCTGGATCGGTCCGCGCTTGCAGCGGCTCGGACTAATGACCGAGGCCTGTGACGCGGTGACGACCTATTGGTTCAAGGTGTTGAAGTTCCCGCTGCTTCGCGCACCCAAAGCAGCCGCTAACATCGCGTCGCGACGGATATCAGAACACCAAGGGATGCGGCTGGTCGCGACCGACGAGCGGGATTACGTCTCGGGCCGATTGGCCACGGAGGTCTGGGAAATCACGGCCGACGAGTGGAACGCTCGGCGGTGAGGTAGCCCTTCGGCCTGATCCAGTCCACCCGAAACGGCCGATGTCATTCTCTTGCCCGTCGGGCGGTCGGATCAGAACGCCGACGCGATGAGTTGCACGCTGGTCGCGAGACCTAGATTTCCGACCACGAACAGCGGCCAGAACGACCTGTCGCGAGGGAGCGACAGATTGAACGCGAGAGTGAGAGGCAGAAGGACTCGGAGGTAGGCGCCCAGCCAGATCTCGCCCTTCATGATCAGCATCAGGCCCGCGAAGGCGACACCCACGCGCCACCACGCACTGCGCCAGCGATGAAGGGCCACGACATACAGCGCTTGTGCGGTCACGCCAACGAACGCGAACCAGGGCAGCGCGCGGACCGAGATGAACCCGGTGCGGCGAGCTACGCGAAACAGCCGGTGCCATGCCTCCTGGTACGCCACAAAAGGCATCGTCAACTGATCCAGTGACTGGGTTACCAGAGAACGGTAGATCGAGCGCAGGTAGTCGAGCCACAACAGCGTCGGTAGAACGACCAGAAGGCCGGCGCCCATTGCGATCAGCAGCGTTCGAAGCGCCAAGCGGCGCGGGAGGATGGACACGCCGGCCAACAGGTTCGTCTCTCGCGCCAGTCCGGCGATGCCGAGCACTATCGACCCGAGCCACGGCCGCCCGCGCTCGATCGCCTCGACACCCATAGCGAGGACAAGGGCACTGGGACCGTCAATCAGCGCCATCCTCGTGGAGTCGAGCATGCCTGGAGTGAAGAGACAGGCCACCCAGACCAGGAGATCCTCCACTGTGTTGGTCGCCAGCCGCCGACGCAGCCAGATGGCGAACGCCGCCCAGAACAGCACGTTCTGCACGCAGTAGGCCTGCACCACCCAGAACGGCCGGCCCAGCCCGAGCAGCCATGCCGTCCACGAGAACAGGATGCGGCGCGCCCGAAAGGGTGGGGAATCCAGAGCCGTGTCTATCGACGGATCGCGCAGCAGCGGGTCGACCGCGAGCTGCGCGTAATACTGTCCGTCGTAACCGCCGCCGGGGTGCACGTAGACCGGAATGTCATGCATTGCATGCACCCGCAGGTCAGCACTGCGTTGCGTGAAGAGCAGCACATACGTGAAGCCGAAGCCCGATCGATAGAACGACGCGAACCACGCAAGGAACAGGCACACGAATGCGATTCTGATGGCCCGAAAGAGCCACGCCTGTCGGTGAGACGACGCCCCCCTCGGGTGGGGCGGTGTCATCGGCCCGCCCCGTTGATCTGCGGTGTCGCCCACAAGGCGCGCAGTGAGTCTGGGCTCGTCGGCGCCGTTGGATAGGCGTTCAGCACGATTTCCCAGGCCAGCGACGAGGGACGGTAGAACAGACTCCACTGCCAACCCGCGTACCGTTTTAGATCGAGTTCGACGGCTTGCCATGCGGGGCTGTCACCGGCGAGGACCGTGCGGTCGAGCAGCTGCTCGTAGGTGCGCCCATCCGAAATCCCCACACGGAACGCCACGCCCAAGGTCGACGGTGAGTCTGCTCCGGCTTCGACGGCGAGCGCGGAGGCCAACGTCGCGCCTTGCGGGATACGCACGTGGAAAATGATTCGGGATGGGACTCGGACCGACAAGCTGCGTCGAGCGTCGCCTCCGTGCGATGCGACAACCACCTGCACCGCACCGGGCGGGCGGTTGATTGGCCGAACCTCCGCGCGAGACAGCTCGGTCAGCAGGTCGACGCAACACGCCGCGGGCTGACTGGCACGGCTGCACCCCATCGATGAGACGCAGAGAAGTATCGCGAGCGCCGCCGTCACGGCTGCAAGCGCAGCGAGGGCCGCGCTCAGGCGTGCTGTATCAGCGAGAGATCGAGACATCAGTGAAACTGGCGCACCCTGAATTACGGTCGGCCCATTGAGAAAACCACGATCTGACTCGCCCGGTGAACGCTACCGGCGCCTCGTCGTCAGCCGCACGCCGGTCCGCAACGTATCGGGCGGATACACGACGACCACGGCGCCCTCGTCGATGCCGCTCGAGACTTCTGCTTCGGCATCGTTGCGGTGTCCGAGCACAACCGGTCGCACGTCCGCGCGCCCGTCGACGACCGCATACACGGCCCAACCCTCGCCCTGCCTGAACAGACTGCCCGGCGGAGCCTTGACCACGGCGTCGGACTTCCAGAGCACGACCCGCACCTCCACCCCGAAGTTGTCTCCCAGCACGGCGACCTCGGACGTGCCGTCGAAGTCGATACGCACGTTGACCCGTTGCTCTTCGACGCCCAGCGCGGACACCTTGGTGAACGCCGCCGGCTCAACGCGACGCACGCGACCGTGCAGCACGTGGCTGCCGCCCCAGTGATCGATCAGCACTTCGGCACCAGGAACGATTTTTACGGCATCGGCGGAGAGGAAGTCCGCCACGATTTCGAGCGCCGAGGCGTCCCCGATCTCGAGAAGCGGCTCCCCCGCCGGCACGACGCTCTCGCTCTCGCGATACCGCTTCAGCACCACGCCGTCGACCGGCGAGACGATGGCGTACTCGCGTCCTGCCGACATCGGCGCGCGCGGCGCCAGGCGAGCACGCGCCACCTCCACCTCATGTTCGGCCTGCGCGATGGCGTACTCGGCGGCTCGGACGTTCTCCACAGCGGTCTGCAACTCGGCCTCACGCGCATCGAGCTCTTCGCGTGGCAGCGCACCGCCCCCCGCCAATGTCCGCGTGCGTGCGGTCTGCTGCCCGACGCGATCCCGCATGGCGACGGCCCGGTTGTATTCCGCGCGCACGCGCCCGACGACCGCTTCGGCCGAGCGCTCCGCGGCCTCACCTTCCGCCCGTGAGCGGGCGTCGATCGGAACGGGAGCCGCCGCGCGCAGCGTCGCGACCGCCATGCCCTTTTTGACCCGGTCGCCGGCCTGCAGTTCGATCCGCCGCACTTCCCCAGGCATCGGCGCGGTGACCACGAAACGGTGCCGGACCCGCGTTTCGCCGTCCTCATCGAGCGTCACCATCAGCGGCCCGCGCGTGACGACGGCGGTGTCCACTTCCTGAGCCCTCGGCCATGCGGCAACCGCTACCAGGACGCCGACGATCAGCACGCCGCCGATCGCTTTGCCGTTGCGCAACAGACGCACCATCGCTACTCCCGGAGCTTGAGCACGCCGACCAGATCGAGCCGGTCGAGCCGGCGCCGGACGAGGAGGCCTGACACGATGGAGGCAACGACAACGGTGAGGGCTGAAAGCGCCACCATGCGGGGCGTCAGGGACATTGGAAACCGGTAGATCTCGCTCTCGGAGGCGCGCACCAAAAGCGCGGTCAGCACGTGCCCGATGACCGCTCCCACAGGCAGGGCCATCAACGTCAGAATCGCCAGTTCGCCGAGCAGGATGATCGAGATTTCCGCACGCGTAAATCCGAGCACTCGCAGGCTCGCCAGTTCACGGCTGCGCTCGGACAACGAGACACGCGCGGCGTTGTAAACCACGCCGAACGCTATCACGCCGGCGAACGCCACGTTGAACGTCAGCATCAGTCCCATGTTCTCGGCCATGGTCTTGCGAAAGTTCTCGAGCACGACGTGCTTCGCAGCAATACCACTGAGCGCCGGCTGCTGCTTCAGCGCTCGGGTCAGCTCGCGCTCGCGCGCGGGATCGATGATGAGCGATGCGCCGGAGAGCAACGCGTCTTCGCGGAGAAAGCTGTGCAGCTGATCCAATTCCATGTACGCCGAGATCCCGAAGATGTCGTCGACCACGCCCGCCACCCGCACCTCACGCGTTGGCTGCGAGCCGACGAGGACCTCGACGGTGACGACGTCACCGGGCGCCACCGCCAGCACTCGCGCCAGGATGGCCGACAGCACGAGCCCCTCACGCGAAGGGCGCATCACTCGCAGGTCACGATTCATCGGCCGCTTGAGGTCGGGGTCGGGCGGCAAGCCGGTGATGCCGAGTGTGCGCACCCGGTGACCCGCTCGTAGTCGCACGGGCACGATGCGTTCGGACTCGACACGCAGGACGCCAGGCAGGCGCGATACCGCGAAGCGCGCGGCGGGAGAGAGCGGCTCCACGAACGTAATGGTCATGTCCTGCCGCTCCGCCACCGAGAACTGGTTCGTCATCAGCCGATCCATCGCATCCAGGAGGCTGAAGCCCACCTGCAGAATCGCGGCGGCGAACGCGATGCCGACGATGGTCGTCAGCGCGCGCACGGGCTGGCGCTCCAGGTTCCGCAGAATCATCCGCGTCGTCGTGGAGAGCCGACGTCGAACCCAGGCGGTCTCGATGGCGCTGTGCCGGTACCGAATCGGGATCTCCGGGCGCATCGCCTCCGCCGGCGAGACACGTACGGCGCGGATCACCGCCGAGAAGGCGCCGATCGCCGCCGAGGCCAGCGCGATGCCTACCGCCGCCAGCATCACGCCGGCCGAGAGGTCGAACGCGAGCAGCGGAAACTTGAAGTAGAGGTTGTAGAGTCGCAACATCGCCGAGCCAAGCCAGATGCCCAGCGCGATGCCGAGCACGGCGCCCGCGCCAGCAATCACCAGCGCCCACTTGATGTAGTGCCAGGCCAACTCGCGATTGCTGTACCCGAGGGCCTTCAGGGCGGCCAGTTGCGGCCGTTGCAGCGCCAGTGCGCGGGTGAGCGCGATGTTGAGCACGAACGCGGCCACCAGAAGAAAAATCAACGGCACGAAGAAGCCGAATGTCCGTAGCTGCGTGAGCTCGTTCTCGACCGACCAGTTCGAGAACTGCTGCGCGCGACGGATGGCGCCGCGCCCGCCGTAGGGCTCGAGCAACCGATCGAGGTCCGCAATGACGGCATCCGCCGAGGCGTCACGGGCCAGACCCAGCGACACTTCGTTGAAGGCGCCTTCCATGTCGAACACACTGGCGAGCGAATCGTGCTCCATCCAGAGGATGGCGAATCGTTTAGGATCGGGTACGAGTTCGCCGGGGCGGATGCTGTAGACGTACTCCGGCGAAAGTGCCACGCCCACGATGGTCAGTGCCCGGCGCCTGCCGTTGATCACCGCATAGATCCGCGTCCCGAGCGCGAATCCGTGCGCCTCGACGAATGCCTCGCTCGCGATGACCTCGTCTGCTCGATCGGCCGATACCCATCGTCCCGAGCGCATGTGTAGATCGTTCAGGCGCGGGCGACCCGCCGCGGGTACGGACAGCAGGCGCCCCGTGGCCGGCTCGTCGAGACCTGGCACGTCGAGCACCACGTCGGCCACCACGCGCGTTTCGACAACGCTGACGCCGGGAATGGCCGCGATGCGATCGCGCAGGCGAGCGGGAGCACGCGTTACGGTCGCGAAGACGTCTGCAAAGCGTTGTCGCTCATAGTACGCCTGACGCGTGTTCTCGAGCGACCCGAAGTTCGACAGGTACGCCACGAACATGGCAATGCCGGCGGCGATCACGCAGGCAATCGCGAGTGCCTGGCCTCTCATCGCGACCAGATCGCGCAGCAGCTTGCGATTGAGGGCTGAGGGGACCATGGCGCTACCAGATCAGTTCGCGCGCCGAGAGCTTCGTCACGTTGTGCTCGACCGACGCGATCTGGCCATCCGCGAGACGCACGACCATGTCGGCCATGCTGGCGATCGACGCGTTGTGGGTGATGACGATTGTCGTGGTCCCGAGCTCACGGTTGGCTCGGGCGAGAGCCTCGAGCACGACGACGCCTGTTGCCAGGTCGAGCGCCCCGGTGGGCTCGTCGCAGAGCAACGCCGACGGACGCTTCGCGATGGCGCGCGCAATGGCCACTCGCTGCTGCTCGCCCCCCGACAACTGCGCCGGAAAGTGGTCCAGTCTGTGGCCGAGGTCGACGAGCGCCAGCGCCTCCTCGGGCCTCATCGGGTGGTCGACGATCTCGGTGACGAGCGCAACGTTTTCGCGGGCGGTGAGGCTGGGAATCAGGTTGTAGAACTGGAACACGAAGCCGACGTGGCGCCGGCGATAGGCCGTCAGCGCCGCATCATCGGCCGCCGTCAGATCGACGCCGTTGTACAGCACGGTGCCGCTCGTCGCCACGTCGAGTCCGCCGAGGATGTTGAGCAACGTCGACTTGCCCGAGCCTGAGGGTCCAAGCAGGACGATCAGCGCGCCAGCCTCGAACCGCAGGTCGACCGCGCGAAGGGCCGCGACCTCCACCTCGCCCATGGTGTAGATCTTGGTCAGGCCGACGGTCTCGAAAACCGGAGGCCCGACCGGAGTGCCAGCCGGGCGGTCTGGTTCCGAGGGCATGGCGGATGGTAACAGGCCGCCCGGGCTCGTGCGCGATTGGTCCAGGCCGTCGGGTGCCAGCTGGCCGCGCCCGCAACGTCACTTGCTGGTGGCCGGCCGGCGCGCACGCTTCGCAATTTGCGCGAGCATGCCCCCGAACATCAGCCCGTGCAGCGGCAGGATGCCGTACCAATACATCCGGCCCAGCACGCCGCGCGGATCGAAGCTGGCCGTCTGCCGAATCTTTGAAAAGCGGTCGGGCCCGGGCGTCACTTCGAATTCGAGCCATCCGCGGCCCGGCAGCCGGAACGTGGCGGCGAGTCGAAGCAGGCGGTCGGGTTCGAACGCCTCGACCGTCCAGCCATCAATTGCATCGCCGGGCACGCACGTCTCCGGGTCGCGTCTCGTCCAGCTGATGCGGCGACCGCCCGCGCAGCGATCGATCGCTCCCCTCACCCTCCAGAGCGCGTTGCCAAAGTAGTAGCCGGCCGACCCGCCGATTCTGCGGATGGGACCAAACGCCTGTGCGGGCGGCACGTCGACCAGAGCCACGCGCGTGTCGGTAAACATCCGGGCCGCCGTGCCGTTCTCGATGGCGTCGGTGAGAGCCGTCGAAAGCGGGCGCGGCACAACGTCGAATCGTTCACGCGCCAAGGTCGATCGAACCACTGTCGAATTCTTGAGTCCCTCGACCAGCGCTCGTCCGACCCGCGCCTGGGCGGGCGTGACAAGCGCCAGCCACCAGCCCGACAGCCGTGGGGTGAGCAGAGGGACCGGGATCAGCCATCGACGCAACCCGCGCAACCGCGCGTAGGCGCGCATGAGATCGCCGTACGACATGACCTCGGGTCCGCCAATTTCAAACGTCTCACTGCCGCGATCGGGCAGGTTCGCTGCGGCCTCCAGATACGACAGCACGTCGTCAGCCGCAATCGGCTGAGTGAGCGTAGACACCCAGCGAGGGCACACCATCACGGGCAACCGCTCCACAAGCGCGGCGATCATCTCGAGCGACAAACTGCCCGCCCCAATCACGATGGATGCGCGCAGCTCGACGACGGGGACGCTGCTGGCACGAAGGATGTCGCCGGTCTCGGCGCGACTCTTCAGATGGGCGGAGACCGGGCCCGACTCATCGGTGAGCCCGCCGAGATAGATGATGCGGCGCACGCCGGCCCTGTGTGCCGCGCGGCCAAAGCATTCCGCGGCGCGGCGATCGGTCGCTTCGAAGTCGCCGCCGGCGCCCATGGAATGAATCAGGTAGTACGCGGTCTCGATGCCGCCGAGCGCGGCATCGAGCACAGCCTCGTCGAGCACGTCACCTTGCACGAGTTCGGTGGTGGGCGCGTGACTCGCGAGCCTGCTGGTATTCCTGACGAGGCACCGCACCGGGCGACCGCCCTCTTCGAATCGCCGAAGAAGGCGGCCGCCGATGTAGCCAGTGGCTCCCGTCAGGAAAACCGTCGTGCTCACTTGCCTGCGGGAGGAAGCATGACGGCGTCGATCACGTGAATCACGCCGTTGGAGGCGGCGATGTCGGTCTTGACGACATTCGCCTGGTTCACCTTCACGGCGCCATTGCTGGTCACGACCGCGATGGTATCGCCGCTGAGCGCCTTTGCGGACTGCATCTTCACCACGTCGCCGGCCATCACCTTGCCGCTCACGACGTGATACGTGAGAATCCGCGTCAGCTTCTGCTTGTTTTCGGGCTTGAGCAGGTCTTCGACCGTGCCGGCCGGCAGCTTGGCAAACGCCTCGTCTGTGGGAGCGAAGACGGTGAAGGGCCCGGCGCCCTTGAGTGTCGTGACCAGACCAGCGGCCTGCAGCGCTGCCGCCAGCGTCTTGAACGACCCGGCGGCCACCGCCGTGTCGACAATGTCCTTACCCTGTGCCTGTGCGGTACCTGCGAGCGCGAGCGTCAACGCCAATCCCATGCCTGTGCGAACGATTCGTGTCTTGAACATCGATCTGTGCTCCTCGGTGCGGGTGTGAAACGGGGCGCCGCGCGAACGCCGCACAGCACCTGTGATTGAATGTAGAGAAATGTAGAGTGAATAGACATAAAATAGCGACACGTCGTGAAAGTCGAGTGAGCGGGGCGCAAAGAATCGCGTCGAACTTGCACGAGAATCAAAAAAGGGTGAAAACGATGCTGTCGACGACGTTGAAAGCCGGTTTGGCGGACTATGCAATCGGCGAGAAGATCCGCGCGCTGCGGCTCAAGAAGAAGATGGGACTCGTCGAGCTCGGGCAGCATGCCGGGCTCTCACCGGCACTGCTATCGAAGATCGAGCGTGACCTGCTCTTTCCCACGCTGCCCACGCTGCTGAAGATCGCGCTGGTCTTCAGCGTCGGACTCGAGTATTTCTTCTCGGGTCCGCGAGAGGCACCCGTCGTGGCCGTGGTGCGGAAGACAGATCGCCTTCGCTTCCCCGAGCGCGAGGGTGCGGTCGGGGCGTTCCACTTCGAGTCATTGGACTTTCCGGCCACCGAGCGACGGTTCAATTCGTACTATGCCGAGTTCACGGCCTCGGAGCCCACGACGCTCCGCCGGCACCAGCATGGCGGCGCCGAGTTCATCTATGTACTGAGAGGGACTCTGGTCCTCCATGTAGCTGAGGACGAGTACCGGATGGGTCAAGGCGACTCGGTGTACTTCGATCCGCACGTGCCGCACGCCTATCAGCGCGGCGGCGCGCGCCCCTGCCACGCGCTCGTGGTCACGACGCCGTAGCCAGACGCGCAAGCGGCGGGGGCCGCACGGATCTCTGCATGCAGTCGTCCCGCCCAAGGGTACGGCCCCAGAGCGCCGGCAGACCTGTTATGTTTCGAACGTGCGCGTCCCGCTTCACATCGAAGAAGCCGGCAATGGCCCGCCGCTCATCGCGTTGCACGGCTTCGGGGCGTCCACCTACACATGGCGCGACGTCCTGAGCACCTTCGCGGAGACCCACCACGTGTACGCGGTGGATCTCAAGGGCTCCGGAAGATCACCGAAGCCGCGCGACGGCCGTTACACCATGCACGACCAGGCGGCGCTCGTCCTCGAGCTCATCGCGGAGCGTCGTCTGCCGCACGTCACGCTGGTGGGTCATTCCTTCGGCGGGGGCGTCGCCCTGCTGACGGCACTAACCCTTGCCGCCGAGCCGGGCATGCTCGAGTCGCTGATTCTGTTCGATTGCCCGGCCTATCGCCAACGGTTCCCCGCGTTCATTCGCTGGCTGAGGATGCCAGTGCTTGGTCCCCTGCTTCAGCGGCTGACACCAGTGTCCTTTCAAGTCAGGACTGTGCTGCGGCTCGCGTATCACCGGCGCGACCTCATCACCGATGACGTGGTCGCGGCCTACGCCGCTCCCCTGCGCACACCCGGCGCCCAGGGCGCGCTTCGGGAAACCGCCAGGCAGATCGTGCCGACGGACATCGACGCGATCGCCGAGCGGTATCCGTCGCTCCAGATCCCGACGTTGCTCATCTGGGGCCGGCACGATGCGATCGTCCCGCTCGCGATCGGCCAGCGGCTGCACCAGGCGATCGGCGGCTCCCGCTTGATCGTCCTCGACGACAGCGGACATGTGCCTCACGAAGAGATGCCTGCGCAAGTTCGGCCGATCCTGCGCGAGTTCCTCGCATCGGCTCATCGGACTTAACCGGGGCCGCCCGCCTCTGCCGCGGCGAGCAGCTCCTCGGCCATCGTGACGATGGTGCGCGTCCCTCCGACGGGTGCGGCAGCGCCGAACGCTTGTCGCCCCACGTACCGGCCGAGGCGGCGATAGCTCTCGAACTGGTCTTCGCCATAGAACTGGTCGCCTGTCGTTTCGTGAGGAAACATCGGGTGGCAGGACGCGTACTGCAGCACGTCGGTATCCTCCTTGCCGGTGGTCACGGCTTTCAGATAAATCAGCGTCCCGTCCGGTGTGTCGCCGCCGTAGTGGATGCGGCCCACGGCACAACTCCGGGCGCTCCAGTCGTCCTGGCGCCGAATCTTCCCGACGTCGATCGTGATACGCGTGCCAAAGTCGACCTCGCACATCCGCATCAGCGCACCGAGGCCCTCGAAGTGCAAATCCGCGTCGCACTCGGCATCGCTGATCACGATGACCCGGCACTTGCGGCGCACCAGCTCGTACGCGCCAAGATTCTCGAAGTGCCCACCGTCTGAGATCATCAGAAATTTCGACGCGTCAGTCGCGCCTCCGAACAGCTCCTTCAGCAGGTAGCGCAACCCGAACCAGGGCGAGGGTGATCCGGCTGCAGCCATGCGTGGATTCGGGAACCACCACCCGAGGCGAACGTTGAAGATGGTGAGCAGAAACGCCACGACGGCCGAGGTGTGATACCCCATGTTCGGGCTCGCCGCCGCGCCCGAAACCGAAATGGCCTGAGCGAGCGTCGGCTGGCCGTCCGCGCCCCCGTACGTGTTCGTCGGCCAATAGCCGATGGGATCGGCCGTCGCCCCGTCACCGGGCGGGTACGAGCTGCCGCTCACATAGGGCGTGACGATGAACGACGCGCTGTGCCGCGTGTTGAGACCGAGATCGGTGGATCCACCCAGGTTGAGCGCGCAGTTCACCACGTGGAGCGGGCCGGCTGCCGGTCTCTCCGGATCACCTCGCAGCTTCGCCATCTGCATGTCGTCCTCGTCGTCCAGTCCGGTGAAATTCTGGGGATGGCGCACCTGCGGCCAACACCGGGTGGCGCCGAGATAACAACGGCTGAGCCGGCTACGATAGAACGCGTTGAGGCTGAACTCGTTGATATCCACGCGGCCGGCGAGCAGGAGGAGACAGAAGGTGGCCACCACGAGCACCGATACGACGATCCAGAAGGTGGAGAGGTTCAGGAACGTCCAGTACTCCGCCGTCCGGAACGACGCGAGTGGCGGAAAGGTATCAAGCGAGAGGTTGAGGACGATCAGGTAGAGGGCGGTGGACACGCCGACGAGCAGTCCCGCGATGAACACCAAGGGACCCACCTTCGTCACCACGCCGAGGATGCGCTCTGTGGTCGTGCGCGGTCTGACGCGCTTGGCGTCCGCGCCGGTGGCGCCTGAGTTGCCGGCGAGGAGTGCGGCGGCGGTTGTCGCGAGCCATGCGCCGATCGTCCATGCGCGCGTCCAGAAAGGACCACTCATCAGCGCAAAGGCCCAGCGCGGCCCGTACACCGCGGTGATGGTCATCACCATCCACGCGAGCCCGTAAATGCCGAGCCACGCTCCCAGCCGGCTCCACCACTCGCGGACGCTCTCGCTCGAATTTCGGCCAATCATGCCGATCAGCAGATTGACCGTGAGTGCGAATGAATAGAGCACCAGGGCGGGCGTCCAGACGAACGCGTGCCACGCGCCAGAGACCGGATGGGCCGCCCACACGTGCAGCAGGAGCATGAGGCCGCAGAGCAGGGCATGCTGCACGACCATGACGGGCAGGGGGGCCACAAGCGCGACGACGACGCTCCACCCGTCATACTTCCGCAAGGACGCCAGCGACAGAACCCAGAGCGACGCGAACGCCAGCGAGAGCGGGAGCGGCCAGTACAGCCACGCGTGTTGGAAAAGCTCCCCGAATGTCTTCATCCCGGAGAACGTGTGCTTCGCATCGACCGCCTGTCCCCAGAGGACGGCGGCCAGAAAGTAACCGACCCCCATCAACGGAATAACCACTGCAAACTGTACCCAGCCCTGCGTGTAGTTGATCTCCTCTATATGACGCGCGGGCAAGGCACGACCCACGGCCTCGAGGACGAGCGGCTGCGCGAAGAAACCAGCCGCCAGAAGCAAGACCGCGATCGGGAACGCCACCCAGTAATTGACCGGATCGCTACCGAACGGCTGGAACTGCCAGTGGCGTCCGATGAGGATCGCCGCTGTCAGGGCAACCCCTGTGAGCGCGGTACTGGTCTTCCACCGCCCGGCGTGCAGAAGCCAGTCCCACGGCCCCTTGTTCAGCCGCCGTTGATTGCCGGCGATGCCCGTGATCGCCACGACGAACAGCAGGACGCTGAACCACCGCCAATGGCCGGTCGCCGGCCAGAGAAGAAAGCCGTCGAACAGCAGACGCGGCAGCAGCAGCACGGCCGCGATGGCCATCACCACGGTCAACTGCACGAGGAGCGTGTTGCGGATCCAGATGGCGCCCATCGACCACGTGTCGGCGCTCAGGAAGCCCACCTTCGGCGACAGGTAGTTCGAGTAGCGACGCAGGTGCGCAATGGACGCCGTCCAATCCGATCCAGCATCGAGCCAGTCAGGAGCGGCTGACTTCAGGGGCTTTTGGTCGGCCGCGCGCTTGCAGTTGGCGCTCAGCCACGCGCCGATATAGCCACCGCCCGAGACGGTGGACAGATAGTCCACGTGCTTCAGCAACTGCAACGCCTTGAGACTCTCGAGAACACCGAGCCCAAACGTGGCGCTCCGGATCCCCCCGCCGGAGAAGGCGAGGCCGACCAGAGTCCTCTCGGTCTTCGGGGCGTCCTTTGCGTCTTTCGGCTTCGCGTCCCGACTGTCGTCAGCAGACGTGGTGTGTTGGTCCCGCCGCCGCTCGATCTCCGTCAACTCGGTGCGGAAGACCTGGTCGAACTGCTGTCGCCCGTCCGGCATGGTGTGTCCCTCTGAAATGGCGAGTCCGGATCCTACGTGATCTCTGCTGGGCTTTTCACAGGAAACAGGCGCGGCGTGGAACCACTCAGGGGCCGGGCGCTCACGGAAGGTATCAGCGTGCCATTCAATGAACAGGCAAGGCGATCAGTGGCCAATCGCGGCTTTGACCTGAGCGATGCGGTCACCGCGCCGGCATGACCGCGAAGCCATGCCGCAATGACAACAACCCGGCTACGGCTGCTTCGCGACGGTTACTGTCGCCTAAGATTAGGCGACAGAGTCACCTACGTTTTCGCGTCCAGGAACTATCCGGTCGCCATGGTATTGTTCCGGCTTCCACAAACCGCACGCAGCTCGAATCCACCCCAGGGGGACGTCATGAAGCAGATGGTCATCGCAGTCACAGCAGCGTTTGCAATCATCGTGGGTCAGGCCGTCATCGAGGGCGCCGCCCAGGGCGTCGCGCCGGCCGACCGCGCGGCAGTCGAGAAAGCCATTGCGGCCAACGAACAGAAGATCAACGAGGCTTTCGCAAAGCGTGACGCGGCGACCATGAAGACGTTCATTGCCGACGAGGCGGTCGGGGTGGACATGACCGGGTACACACCGGTCGCCGACACGCTCAAGCAGCTGCCGACAATGGACGTGAAGATCTCGGAGCAGAACCTCGCGAATTTCAAGTACACGTGGGTAGACGCCAACACGGTTGTCGTCTCGTACACGTGGACGGGCAAGGGGACGGCCATGGGCCAGCCGGTGCCAAGCCCCGCGTATGCGTCAACGGTCTGGACGAAACGCGGCGCGAAGTGGGTGGCGCTGTTTCACCAGGAGAGCGCCGCCGCCACAATGCCGATGAAGAAGTAGCTGACGCGGCCCTCGTCGGCTACTGCCTCTTCAGCCGGTTTGCTGACTGTGGGGCAACCATCCTACTCGAGAGGAAGTCAGCGCCATCACACCGGCGACGTCGGGTGCGGGAAGAACTTCGCCATAGTCGTTGCCCCTTTACCATTGCCATGATGACCGTGAAACTCGACAGCCGAATTCGCGGCGGCGTGAGCAGTCTATCCGACGCTTTAGCTCGCCCCTGGTGTTCGGTGAATGCGTCATCGAGGACAGGGCGGCGCACTGTGCGGTGGTATCGGCGGGGTTCGAACGCGTCGGCCGGCACACAGTGCCTGATAGAATCCTCCCGCCCAGACAGCCAGCGTCGCCTGCGACGCGATCGCTCTTGATAAGCAAAGGGAGTTGCCATGAAGCATTTTGCAGCCGTACTTGCCGTGACCGCGCTCGCCGCGCCGTTCGGCGTCGACTACGTGATGGCCCAGCAGCCTGCCGCACCCGCGGCGCCGCCGGCCGGTGCCCGCCAAGGTGGCCCGGCCGCTGCAGCGGCCCCTATGTCGTTCTTCGTCGCGAGCACCGCCAAGGGTGAAGGCGCCAATTACGGAGGGCTGGCAGGAGCCGACGCACACTGCCAGGCGCTCGCGGGCGCCGCCGGTCGCGGCAACGTCAAATGGGTCGCCTACCTGAGCACGCAGGGTGCGAACGCGGTGAATGCGCGCGACCGCATCGGGGCCGGACCGTGGCACAACGCGCGCGGTCAGATGGTTGCGGCCGACCAGAACGAACTGCACGGCGACACCCTCGACATCGCTCGCGTGGGCAACCGGATCAATAAGGTGAACGCCCTGAACGAAAAGGGCGAACGGGTGAACGGCAACGGCGACACGCCGAACGTGCACGACATCTTGACGGGTTCGCGGCCTGACGGGCGCGCCTTTACCGACACGGCCGACCACACGTGTGGCAACTATTCGAGCGGCGCGGACGGCGCTGGCTCGGTGCAACTGGGCCACCACGACAAGACCGGCGGACCAAACGGATCGTGGAATTCTGCACACGCGAGCCGGGGATGCAGTCAGCCAAACCTGGTCGCCACCGGTGGCGGCGGTCTGTTGTACTGCTTCGCGCCCGGCAACTGAATTTAGGCGGAGGCGCCCGGGACGTGACATCTGCGTGGAGAGCCGCGATCAAGGCTGGTGACACGGCCGCGCTTCAAGTGCTCGCCGACACGGGCTGGGACGTCGACGCCCGCGACGAACACGGCCAGACCGCGCTGATGATCGCCGCTCGAGACGGTCACACGTCTGTCGTCCGCTGGCTCGTGGCACACGGCGCCGACCTCAATCACACCGCCAAGTTCAACCTGTCGGCGCTGATGCTGGCGGTCATCAACGGACGCGACGCGATCGTGGGCATTCTGGCGGATGCTGGCGCCGATCGATCTCTCCGCGGAACCGGTGCACCTGGATTCGCCGGTAAGACGGCGCTCGACATCGCCGAAGCTGGCAACCGCGTCATCATGGTGGCCCTGTTACGCGACCGCGACGTGCGCCGTCTCTGATGGCGCCGGCCAGGATCCGCTACCTCGCGGTCGCCGCACCGGCTGCGCTCTTCGGGTAGTCGCGCCAGAGCCATCGCAGCGTATCGGGCAGAATCGCGCGCCCGTGGCTCGCACTGTGAAATCCCTGGCCGTACTCGAACCGGTAGTCATAGCCGGCAAAGGCCAGCGACCGCGCCAGCGTCTGGTTGGCCAGCGGCCAGTTGCCGTTGGCGTTGTCGAGATCGTTGGCGCCATCCTGCAGGAACACCCGAATCGGTTTGCGCGGGGCCTTCCGGATCATCGCCGCATAGTTGTGACCGCCCTCGCGCAGCGTCGGCCCGCTCTGGATGTTCGTGAAGCTGCCGATCCACGAGAGCACCTTGCTGAACTCCGTCGGACGCTCCCATGCGACGGTGAACGCGCAGATGGCACCGCTGCTCGAGCCCGCTATCGCCCGGCTGGCCGCATCGTGCTCGAGCCGGACGGTCTTCTCGACCTCCGGGAGGATCTCCTCGAGAAGGAACCGCGCGTACTGGTCCGACAGCCGGTCGTACTCGAAGCTCCGGTTCGCGCGCCCGTCCGCGAACGTCCCCGGGTTGATGAAGATGCCGACGGTGACGGGCATCTCTCCCTTGGCAATCAGGTTGTCGAAGACCACGGGGACGTACCCGCTCGGACCGGCTCCGTCCTGGAACACCATCACCGCGGCGGGGCTCTCGGCGCGATATTGCGCGGGGACGTAGACCCACCAGTCGCGCCTGGTCCCCGCGAAGATCTTGCTCTCCCACGCGGGCATCTGCTTCACCGTGCCTTTGGGTACCCCGGGCTGCGCGTGGCTGTCGGGATGGCTCTCGTACGTCTCGAGTTGCCCGCCACCGAACCGCCGGCCGTCCGCCTCGTAGTGCCACGTCACCCCCGTCCCATGCGCGATCGTCGTGACCGCCGCGTAGACATCCGTCGCACCGACACGGCTCAACGGAACGATGAACCCGTTGCCCACGTCGCCGGCCACGCGCGGGCCGGTCGGCGTCGCAGTGGCGTGCGGCGCGGGCACCTCCACCGCAAATGCCACGAGTAACTCATCGACCTTGGCGGCAGCTCCGGTGGTCAGTGCCTGTGCCCCACCGAAGTAGGTCCGAATCTGCTCGGCGAGCCGCTCCGCGTCGACCCCTCGAGGACTGGCGGCGAGCGCCGCCTGCAAGGTCTTCGGCGTGAGCGTCTGCGGCTGCTGAGCGGCGACGAGCCTCGGCAGAAGAAGGGCGACACTGAGCGCGATCGACAGTCTCATGGGATCAGCTTCCTCGAACAGCGTGTGTTCGGACCGGGGGTATGGCTGCGGACTCTACTACGCGTCACAGGGTGTCATCAACGGACGTCTGTGTCTCGGCAGCCCGACCTCACCCTCGCAGGGTGCCAGCCATTACCCCGATGCCGACGGCGGCGATGAGCACGACGGCAATCACGGGACCAGCCTGCGACATCGGAACCTCCCTGTCTCTTGGAGAAAGGTCAGTACAGACACCAAGGCGAGGTAAGTAGCAGGATTGCGATCAGCGCGACTCGACACGCTGAATGACCCAGCGCTCGCCGCTCTGCTGTAACGTGAACGCCCAGGTGCGCGACTCCGTGCGCGGCGTCTTGTTACCGACTTTCGGGACGTAGTGCGCGGTGCCGCGACAAGACGCAGTCGCATGTGATCCGGCGACGGAAACGTTGCAGCCATCGAACTGCAGCTGCTGAGTGTCGAGCTGCTGAAAGGCGCGCTCGAGCGTCTTCACGTTGACCGCGGGCCACACGGCCGCGGCTTTCGGGGCGTCGAGCTGGCTCAGCGCGCTCCGATAACGCTCGAGCACGAGCTCCACGTTTTGCCTGTCGCGCGCGGCGACCGTGAGCTCCGCGCCTCGTGACACGCCCGACGGTGGTTCCGTACCCACGTCTGCCGCTCGTCGCGGCGCCGCTTCAGGCGTGGGTATCCCCGCGGCCGGTGGCGGCAGGGCAACCATGGCTGAACTCCCGATTCCAGGGATGGCGGCATTGGTGACGGGAAGCTCAGGGCGCCGCTCAGCCCGCGGTGGTGGTGGCGCAGGCCGAACCGTTGCCACGGGCGGGCGCTGCGACGACAGCGATGACGGCACGGGCGGGGTTGGGCGTTTGTCGACGAGCACTGGCTCCTGCCGCACGGGACGCGGAGTCGGGCTCGGCGTCACGGACTGCGGCTCGGGGCGAGGGCGCGGTATCTCGTGCGGAATATCAGCACGCGTGACTGGACGGCTGGCGGCCGACGATGGCCGTACCGGCTCCGCCCGATGCGGTTCACCCTGTGCCGTCGAGACGGACGGGGCCGTCAGCCATGAGCGCAACGCGGCATGGCCCGCGAGCACACCGAGGCCGAGCGACAGTGCGACGGCGATAGCGAGTCGTGCCGGCGAGCGCGACAGATCGAATCGCCGCAGCTGGGCCACGGGTGCCGGGGGAGTTCTCGGCGCGATGAAAGCGGCCCGAGGCACCGGGTCGGGTACCGGTCGCTGGACCGGCGGCGCGACGGGCTGAACTGCCGGGCTCCGAAGGACGACCGGTGGGGTTGATCGGACCGGCTCGGGGTCGAACAACTCGAGCGGATCGATCGGGCCCTCGTCGCCCATGCCCGCGCCAGGGGGCATGACGTGCTCTGATGGAAACGACTGCAGCGGATCGGTTTCAGTCACGATGGCCTCAGCGCCCAAACGAGTAATCAAGCGTGACGCTCGGGCTCCACCCGGCGTTGAGGCCTGCGGAAGTGAGCGACCGCTGCGCGTGCGCATCGACGAGCCACGTCCCGGCCACGTTCCATTTCACCCCGACCACGGCCAGTACGCGGTTGGTGTCCCGGCTCACGGAGCTGAGGCGGATCGTGTCGACCAGGGCGAGCGACGGATGCGGCTCGGTCGTGTCCGTCAACCCTCCAAGCGAGACGTGTCGTCCCATGATCTCGGTCACGAGCGTGAGACGGGCCGAACCTGTCACCGTGAGGCCGGCGGCGTAGTCGAGCTCGTTTGCGGATCCGCCGAAGACAGGTCCGACCACGAAATGCGCGCCTGTTCGCGAGTTCTCGACCGACACGATCAACCTGGGTTGGACGCTCGCCGAGCCCGCTCCGAGCAGATCGTCGGAGCGCCCGGTCGGCAGGCGCGCCTCGGCACCAGCGGAGAGGCCCACACCCTGACGGCGAAGGAAGTTGTATTTGGCACGAATAGCCATGTCGCCCAGGCCCGAGCTGGACGAGGTGGCAGAGGCCTGCAACGTCGTTTGGCCACGGTAGGTGTCGTAGCGTTGACCATTCAGGCTGACGTTCACGAATGGAGCGGCAACACCAACATCCAGCCGATCCGTGATGCCAAAGGTGCCCAGCACTGCCACCGTCGACGTCTTCAGTTGGAGCGTGAGTGTCTCGACGTCGAACGGCACCGTCTCGCCGCGCAACTGGCTGGCCGTTGAGACGAGCGTGCCGTCCCGGAGCGAGCGCCCGTCGATGTTCTTGAAGCTGGTTGACTCGAACACCACGCTGAGCGACGCGTGACGGCTGCCTGTGGTCAGCGACCGCTCCACATAGAAGGGGCCAAAGCTGTCGCTCGAGCGTTCCATGACACCCAGCGCCGGATTGAGGCGATAGGTGAACCCTCCGGCACCGGAGGTGATCGGCAGCCGGCCGAGCTCGTTGGCCAGGAACACCGAGATCGCGTCGCGGGTCTGCGCCGTGGCCCGGGCGTCGCGCTCGAAATCATCGGTCGGGATGGACCGGTTCGTCAGCAGGAAGCCGAGGACGTCACGGGTTGACTGCTGCGCCTGGGCCGGTTGCGGCCAGAGCGCGAGTACGAACAGACAGACGAGACGAGGGTTCAGACGCATCTTCAGTGCTTTGCCTGCTTGATGGTGACGGTCTGACCCGCCACGAGGATCGTCCCATTCCGGGCGCCGGCCGGGTTTGCCGCCACCGCAACTGTCACCGTGCCGTTGCCGTTGCCTGTCGCGCCGCCGGTGATCGTGATCCACGAGTCGTTGCTGGTCGCGGTCCAGGTGCAGCCGGTCGTCGCGGTAACGGTGACATCCGGGCCAGCCCCCGCATCGGGACCAACACTGATAGTGGTAGGAGCCACGGTGAAGGAGCAGGTACCCCCTTGTGACACGGTGAATGTCTGACCGGCAATCGTCAGGGTTCCGCTACGGGGCGCACCCGGATTCGACGCCACCGAGAAACCCACGCTCCCGTTGCCACTACCTGTCGCCCCGCTCGTGATCGTCACCCAGCTGACTCCACTCACAGCCGTCCAGGTGCATCCCGCCGCCGTGGTCACTGCCACTGGTCCACCGGTTCCGCCGCCCTGCGCGACGGTTTTGGAACTCGGCGCGATGCTGTACGCGCATCCTCCGGCCTGCGTTACCGTGAACGTCTGACCGGCCACGGTGAGCGTGCCTGTACGGGGCGCCCCACTGTTGGACGCGACGGTAAATGTGACACTGCCGTTCCCGGACCCCGTTGCACCCGCGGTGACCGTGATCCAGGAGTCGTTGCTGACCGACGACCATGTGCAGCCGGCTGCTGCGGTCACCGCAATCCCGGTTCCCGATCCGCCGCCGGCACCTATGTTCTGGCTCGTGGGGTTGACGCTCGATGTGCAGCCGCCGGCCTGATTCACCGTGAACGTCTGCCCGGCGACAGTGAGGGTGCCCGTGCGGGACGGCCCGCTGTTCGCCGCGACAGTAAAGGTGACCGTCCCATTGCCAGACCCGGTGGCGCCTCCCGTGCGGGTGATCCACGCGTCGTTGCTCGTGCTCGTCCAGGCGCAACCGGCTGGTGCCGTGACAGCGATGGACGTCCCTGCCCCACCGGAGGCACCGAGACTTTGACTGGTCGGGTTGATGCTCGCGGTGCAACCTCCAGCCTGAGTGACGTTGACAGTTTGGCCCGCAATGATGAGCACGCCAGTTCGGCTGGGCCCCGTGTTCACGGTGACGGTGAATCCGACCGTGCCATTACCAGACCCGGCGGCGCCAGAAGTAATCGAGATCCAGGTGCTGCCACTGCTGGCCGCCCACGAGCACCCGTTCGGGGCGGTCACGGCAATGGGGCTCCCAGCTGCGGCCCCGGTTCCGAGTGACTGGCTCGCCGGGTTGAGCGAAAACGAGCAACCGCTCGACTCGGCCGAATCCTGATTCACCGTGAATGTCTGGCCCCCGACGCTGATGGTGCCGCTCCGCGCAGCGCCCGTGTTGGCCTGGACCGCCACTACCACCGAGCCAACACCCGACCCGTTCGCTCCTGACGTAATGGATAACCAACTGGCGTTGCTCACGGCCGCCCAGGAGCATCCCCGCGGTGTGCTGACTGCCGTGGCGGTCGTGCCGCCTCCGCCTCCTACCGACTGTGCCGCAGGGGCGATCGACACGCTGCACGTCCCCGCCTGGTCCACCGTGACCGTCTGCCCCGCCACGATGAGCGTGGTGGAGCGACCGCCCCCGGGATTCGCACTCACGCGGAACGTCGCCGCGCCCGAACCGGTCATTTGCGAGGGCGTCACGAGGGACACCCACGGGTCGTTGCTGATCACGCTCCAGCCGCATCCGGCTCCGGCCGAGACGTCCGCGGTGGCCGTGGTCTCCCCCCCCGGCACATCGAAGGTCGACGGCGTCACAACGAACTGACAATTGGGAGTGGCCGCGGCCACCTGGCTGAGCGCGAACGACTGCCCCGCGATGGTGACTTGCCCCGTGCGCGCCTCGCCCGCATTGGCGGCGAACTGGTACGACACGGTGCCTGCGCCAGAGCCGGTGCCGCCCGCACTGATGGTGATCCATCCGGCCGAACTCGAAGCCGACCACGCACACCCGCCAGCCGTCTCGACCGACACCGATCCGCTGCCGGCGCGCGCATCCACCGCGCGCGTCCGCGGGGTGATGTCGTACTGACACGCGGTGGGCTGCTGCCGCACGGTCACCCGCTGGCCGTTCAGGACGATCACAGCCTCGCGCATGGTCGCGCTGGGATTGGCCGCGGCCCGGAACTCCAACCGGCCGTCACCTTGACCCGTTCCAGGGGTCAGACCGGAAATCCAGCTGCCTTCAACCGTCGCGGTCCACGCGCACTCGGGCTGAGCCGAGATGGTGATGGCCGCCGTGCCGCCGTTCGCGTCGAGCGCGTCAACGGGCCCAGCGGCCGAGAGCTGGCATTTGGTCGGTGAGGGGCCCACCGACGTGTTGGACGACTTGCTGCACGCAGCGACCATCGTCAGCAGCGTGGCGATGAGGATGGCGGCCGCCGCGGGGAGCAGCCGCCGAAAGAGGGTCGGAACAGTCAGGCAGAACTGGTGCATTGTCGATCAAGCCCGGGAATTTCGGCGTTAATGGGGAGGAATCCCAGTATACGCAACTTGATCGGCGCTGCGCCCGTTTGCGCCTCGAATTTTGATTCGGATGGCGGCTCACGGCGGCGCAATGGTGCGGTTCGGTGTTAAGCTCCCCTGCCAACAGAAGGAGCTCGCGATGCCTCGCCGTTCCGTCCCCCCGTCGACGTCTGCTCATACGAGTGAGCGCGCATTCCCCCGGCTGCAGGTCGAAGGGCGTCTCCTGATCGCCTTCGCCGAAGGCCACAATCCGGCATGGCTGATGGACATCAGCCTGGGTGGGTTCGCGATTCAGACCGCACAGCAGGTGCAGCCCGATGAGTTCTACCTGTTCTGGTTGAGCAAGCCCGGCGAGGAGGGCCGGCTGGTCTCGGCACGCGCGGTCTATTGCACGCCGATGCCACGGTCGGCCACGGGCTATGCGAGCGGCTGGGCCGCTAATGGTGACGAAGCCACCCAGAGTGCGATCGAGGAAGCGGTCGCGCCCCTGACGAGCAAGCTCCACTTCGATCTGTAAGGACGGGCAGACCAGCCGGGGTCAGTCGCAGCTGGCCGAAGACACCGCGCCGGAGCGGCGCGTCGCACCTCGCTTTGAAGTAAGAGAGCGGGGGCACAGACACCGCGTCAATCAACTTGTCGATGAGCATTTGCGGCACCACTCCCGAGAGCGGCCCCGCAACGAACATGAAGCCGCACCATGGGCCTACACATGGCAACTCATATGCCTCCAACGACCGCACGAAATGACCTGCCACCTTTGCCAACCGCCGACGACCAGACCATAACTGCACGACAGCAGACAGGATCGTGAGGCCGAGCGTGGTGGGGATAACATGGGCCCGTGCGCCCGGCTTCACCGGACGCCGCCCGCTGGAGTGCCGATGAAACACTTTTTGCTCATCTACGACTACGTCCCCGATTATCTCGAACGCCGCACCCCCTATCGTCCCGCGCATTTTGCGCTCGCCCAGGCGGCAGCCGCCCGCGGCGATCTGTTCCTGGCGGGCGCCTGTACCGATGACGGGCCGCAGCTCGGCGTGCTCGTGTTCAAGGTGACCGATCGGCGGACCGTCGAGGACTTCGCGCGTGCCGACCCCTATGTGGTGAACGGCGTGGTGACGGGCTGGAGCGTGCGTGAGTGGACGACCGTGTTGGGAAAAGATGCATTGACGCCCGTGGCGCCGGTCGCCCCATGAACACGTGGAAGTGACGTAGAGTGAGGATATCCCCAGGATCCTTCGGGAGGGAAAGCGGTATGGCCAAACACGATTGGAGCAAGAAGCTCAAAGCCGGCCGATTGAAATTCCTGGTCTCCGGCACACACAGTCACGGCCTCTGGACGGTGGCCGCCATCACCAGAATCGGGGACAGCGGCAAGAAGAACGGCGCCGGCCCCTCGGCCGTGCAGTCGCTGCTGCCCCAGCGAATCTATGCGCTCTCCAGGAAGGACGCCGTGGCCCTCGCTGGGCGCGAAGTCGCGAAGCACCTTGGCGCGCAGGCCGAACTTCGCAGCGTCAAGCCGCCAGTCGCTTCGAGAGCGAAGCCGCCGCGCAGCGTCGGCCGCAGTAGCTGATACAGCCCCCCGCGGCGCCGGGCCTGTTGCCGTTGTAGGTAAGGGCGCGGATGGTGGCAACCGGTTGTGCTGGGAGTTTCACACGTGAATTCTCACGCGGGTCTACGGCCATGCTGGCCTGACATTTGCTGCTGGCCCGTCAGGGTCTACCGCCACATCGCGTCACTGGAGGCGACATGCGCTTCATCAATCTGTACTTGATCGGCTACGTGGTCTTCGTGCTGGGCGTCGTGCTCGCGCTCTGGAAAATGGGCGCGCTCGCGCATGTGTCCGGCGCCTGGATCGGCATTGGAGCCATCGTGGCTATCGGTGTCGGCATCATGTTCGCGGTGGGCGCTGGCAAGCCGTCCGTCACCCGCGAATAGCAGGCCTCAGTCAATCGAGGTACTGCCCGCCGCGCGATCCGACCGGGCGAGCAGCACCTCGACTTCATCAGCGGCCCGGCCTCACGCGGCCGGGATCTTCAACGTCTGTCCTGGCTTGATCTTGTCCGGATCGCTCAGCGTGTCCCGGTTGGCCTCGAAGATCTTGTTGTATTTGTTCGCGTCCCCGTAGAACTGCTTGCTGATCTTCGACAGGGTGTCGCCCGGCTGCACGGAGTACGTCTGCTCGCGCGCGGCAGGAGCCAGACTCGAGTCGACGGTCAAATCCAGTGTCAGGTCCGCGTTGGAGGGATCCACGGCCTTGATGGCCGTCCATACCTCGGCCTTGGCCTGCTCGCTGGGCGCCGCTCCACGGACGAACAACTTGTTGTCTTGCACGTGAAGATTCTGCAGGTGCGAACCAGTCTCGGTGATCTTCTTCAACGCGCGATCGTACTTCTGCTTCAACTCTTCTAATCGATCCATCTCAACCTCCTCGAACACGACAATCATCGGAGGGAGCCCGCCTGCACGTGCAGGCCCGAGGAATTGACGGTGACGATCGATGCTACCGCACTTCGGTTCACTTGCGGCGGGTGCCAGACGCGGGCCTCTTGGCGACACGCATCATGCGTCGTGAGCGGCGCGCCGGGACCGACTGGCGCGCGCGGTCCACAACCAGCTGACGAAAGTCGCACCGAGCATCAGATCTCCCGCGCCCCAGATCGCGGCGCGCGGCGGCAGCTGTCGGGCCCAGCAGAACCCGGCGATGAGAGCGGCGAATGCCAGCTTCGCTACCGCACCCGCCGCGATGAACGGAGGGTCATCGCGACCGGTGAGCCCAAGCCAGAGATACCCTACGCCGAAGATGGCAGTGAACGTCGCGATGACCGAGAGATAGAGCGCGTGGCTCCCGACGGGCAGTCCGCCCAACCGCCGCAGGGCCTCGGAACGCGGAAGGAACGTCGCCGCGCCGACCATGTTCAGCGCCGCCGACGTGATCAACGCGGCCCGCATCCAGCGCGGCAGGTTCGCCAACGTCAATAACCCCTGGCCAGGTCGACGACGCCTGCGATCGACTCTCCCCGCTCGAGTGCGCGAATTTTTGTTGTGATTTGAGAGGCCGTCTCGTCGCGGACGGTGCGAGCCGAAATGTGGGGTGTGATCGTGATGCGTGGGTCTGCCCAGAACGGATGATCGGCCGGCAGCGGCTCAGTGTGGAACACGTCGAGCGTGGCGCCTGCCAGATGGCCGCTGTCGAGCAGTGCAATCAGATCCTCGTCGACGAGATGAGCGCCACGCGCCACGTTGATCACATAACCACCCGGCATCAACGCCGAGAGGGTCTCGCGGTTCAGGATACCTGTCGTCTCAGCGGTGAGCGGCAGCAGGCACACGAGAATGCGGGTGCCCGCGAGAAACGCCGCCAACTGATCGGGGCCGGTAAAGCTCTCTACTCCATGGAGTGACTTGACAGTGCGGCTCCACCCCCGCAGCGGAAAGTCGAAGCGCGCCAGGGCGCCTGCCACGCATCGTCCCAACACCCCAAGTCCCATGATACCCACGGGAAACTCCGCGCTGGCCCTCGGCCGCCGGGGTAACCAGCGCCGCTCGGCCACCGTTTGCGCGTAGACGTCGAACTCCCGAAAGTGCCGGAGCACCGCGTGCGTGACGTACTCTGCCATCTGCACGCCCATCCCCCCGTCGTCGATGCGCACGAGCAGCGTGTGTGCCGGGAGCCGCAGCTTCACGAGCGCATCAACACCGGCGCCGATGGCGAACAGCGCCTTGAGGCGGGACTGCTCGTCGAGGAACTGCTGCGAAGGTGCCCAGACGACCGCGTAGTCGGCCGGTGGCGCGCCGGGGCTCCAGATCTGGACGGTGGCGTCAGGCATCAACGCCTGGAACGCCGCCGCCCAGGGCTCGGTCTTGATACCGCTCAGGTTCAGGATGATGTTCATGCTCTCTCCGCTCAGTCTCGGCATGTGGCCGCGGTGTCCGGACGCCTGCGTCTTGTGCCGTCGACCACCGCGCAGCCAAAATATCTCACTGAATTCCGGACGCGAGACACTAGAATCCGGCTGAAGCGTGTGCAGGTCTTCATCAGCTACTCACACAACGCATCGGATACGCCCCTGGCCCGTTACCTCGCGGGCCGGCTCCGCGCCATTGGCGTCGAGGTCTGGCAGGACGAGTCGTCGCAGGCGGCTGGCGAGTCACTCCAGGCCGACATCGAAAAAGCCATCCGGGAGAGCGACCATGCCATCTTCCTCGTATCGAAGCTCTGGCTCTCGAGCCGTTGGAGCCGCCTCGAGGTCGACCGGTTCGATCATCGCGATCGATCGCGGGTACGCCGGATTCCCATCTTCCGGCTGCCTCGCGAACGGCTCATGCTGCCGATGGAGTTGATCGACCTCAAGGGGATCACCTGGCTCGAAGAGGAGCCGCATCACGACGCCCGCTTCTGGGAAGTCTACTGCGCGGTCACTGACAAAGACCCGGGGCCGGCCGACCAGTGGGCCGCCCAGAGCGCGGCTCTCACGCAAGCTTCTGTGCCGCCACCCATGGTCCGGCCGGTCACGCCAACGCTCGCGTCGTTACGCTGCGATCGGGGATTGCAGTGGAACCGGGTGACCGACGTCGAGCCCGAGCCGTCACACGATCTGCTGCTCGTCCCTGGCGCGGCCGGCCAGGCGCACGATCACTTCAGCCGGCGCATCCGCGAGATGCTGCCGGCTGCGCCGCCGCGGAGCATCGTCTCCGTGCATTGGCGCAAGCGTCCGGCCAGCCGCAACGAGTTCTTCTCGGCGCTGGCCGACGATTTCGAGGTGTCGCTCGACTACCTGCCCCGCGAACTGGCCGAACGGATGAGCGACTCGAACCTCGTGCTGCTGCATCCGTGCCTGCGTGCCCGGTTCATGGACGCCGCGCTCATCAGCTACTACACAGACTGGCTGCCCAGCCTGCTGCAAGAAGTCGCTCCCCGGATGAGCCTGAAGTGCGTGCAGCCGGTCGAGTGGCCGGGCGAGGCCGGCACCGTGTCAACGGTTCTGTCGTGGCTGCGTCTGAAGCCGGGCGCGGCGGACGAAGGTAAACCCGAAGCGGAGCGCTTCATCGAGCAGATCAGGAACGGCACCGCGTCGAGACTGCGATCGATCAGACTGCAGGACCTGGCGGATATCACACCTGCGGATCTCGAAGAGTTCTGCCAGACCGAGAACCTGACCACCACTCAGAAGACATGGCTTCTCACGAAGATGAAGTCGAGAAGCCCCAGGAACTCGGAAGAAGTGCTGGAGGCGATCGACGCCTTCCTGCCGGATGCAAGGAGCGTCACATGAGCCAGGCAACGAGCTGGATGCGGTACCGCGGAGACGGCAACGCTCCCGAGGGACGGCCGCCCGAGACACGCGGCGAACGGGGCCGCTATCTCGCCGATTCCAGACTGGTCACCGCCGTGAATACCGCGCTCGCGGTCGGTCAGCCGCTCCTGGTCACGGGCGAACCCGGCACGGGGAAGACGATGCTGGCCTGGTCGATAGCGTCGGAGCTCGGGCTCGGCAGCGTGCTCGAGTTTCATACGCGCAGCGACAATCAGGCGCGCGACGTTCTCTACGACTTCGACTACCTGCTGCGTTTCTACCACGCACAGACACACGACGCCCGCGCCGAGCAGCTCGAGTCCTACATCCGGTGGCAGGCGCTCGGCGAGGCGATCCGGTCGCCCGATCAGCGCGTTGTGCTCATCGACGAAATCGACAAGGCCCCGCGCGACTTTCCCAACGACCTGCTCGATGAGCTCGATCGCATGGAGTTCCACGTGCCGGAGCTCGCCCTCACCTGCAAGGCTGCCCATCGTCCGATCGTGATCGTCACGAGCAACAGCGAACGCCAGCTCCCCGATCCGTTCTTGCGTCGCTGCATCTTCCATCGACTCGAGTTCCCGACTGGCGATCGACTCCAGGCGATTCTGCGTGAGCGCCTCGGGCACCTCGACCTCCCGCAACGGCTCATCGAAGTGGCCACGGCGCGCTTCGAGCAGCTGCGACAGGTACCGGGGTTCGAGAAGCTACCCTCGACGGCGGAGCTGATCGCGTGGGTTCGCGTGCTGCACGCCTCCGGCATCGATCCGGACGCGCTGCAGCACAGCCGCCTCTCGGAGTTGCCGTTCAGCGGCGCGGTCGTCAAGTCCGAGCAGGACAGCGCCGTCCTCGGACGACAGCTGGCTTGACCGTGGCGCCGTCCTCGACGCTGCCGTTCGAGACGTTCCTGGAACTGCTTCGTGCAAAGGGGTACGGCATCGGACTCCAGGAATACGCGGCGACTGCCAATCTGCTCGAGCACTGGGATCGGCTCCACGCGGCGGAGCTCGGCGACGCGTTGTCGGCGCTGATCGGTCGGAACGAAGACGAGGTGGCGGGCATCCGCCGGCTCTTCGACACGCTCTACGCACCGGCGCCACCTCCGGTGCCGACCCCGGTCCCCACGCACGTGGATCCGCTCGCTCCGGTGCGGCATCACATCTGGGCGTCGGCTCTGATCGCTGCCGTGGTGATGGTGATCGCGGCGGCCCTTGCGCTGTTTCCCAGACCAGAGCCCCAGCCGCGCGTGCCGATCGAGGTGTCGCCCGTGCGTACCTCCACAGGCGTCACGGCGGTGAGTGTTCCTCCCCCGCCCGCGCCGCCCCTCCCACCTCCCCCGCAGCACATCCAGCGCCGCCCGCTCGCCGAGGTGCTGGCTGGCGGCTTTCTCGCGGCGCTGGCGCTGTTCTGGTCGATAAAGGCGCGAGAGGATCGCAGAACGTGGCGAACCCGCGTCTGGTCGTCACTGCGCGGGGCATTACCTGGACCCTACCACTACTCGGAAGTCATCCGTCATCGCCCGGCACGGCTGCCGAAGGCCGACGTGGAGGACGCGGCGACGCTGCTCGGCCGCGTCTTCAGCAGCACGTCGCGGACACGCGAGCTCGACGTCCCACGCAGTCTGCGCGCCACGCTGCGACGGGGGCTCATGCCGACGATCATCACGCGTCCCCGGCGTCGCGCGGAAACCATTCTCGTGCTGCAGGACATCTCGCAGGACATGCAGATGTGGGAGGCGATTGTGGAGGGCTTCCTCGCCGACCTCCGGCGTCAGGGGATTGCACTCGATCGCATGTACTTCGACGCCGACCCCACACGGCTCTCCGATCGGCCGTTTCGTCCGGTGACGACGATCGATCGTGTGCTGCGTGCGCGCCCCGACGCGCCGATTCTGATCATCAGCAGCGGCGCGGGTCTGTCGGCCAGTCTCGAATCGTCGACGTCGACCTGGATCGCTCAGGTCGCGGCCAGAGCCCGAAGAACGTGGTTGACGCCGGTGACAGACGTCGCCCTGTGGCCGCAGTCCCTGCTGAGCCTGCCGCTGGATGTCTGGCCGATGACACATCTCGGACTCGCACACGCCGCACGGCAACTCTCGGCGCTCGACGCGGGCACCCCGATGACGGCCGACGTCCGTGCCCGAATCGGCGCGGAGGGCCACGTCGGGCTCGCAGACATCGAACGGCTGAAACGGCTCGCGAGCCTCGTACCCCACCCATCGCCCGACCTGCTCGATCTGCTCCGCCTCCGCTTCGCGCCCGACATCCCGATGGCGGCAATCCTTCATCTCATGCTGCAGGCCGAAGGGCCGTCAGCTCCGCTCATCGCACTCGGCGACGGGGAGGTCCAGCGCGCCCTCACCGCTGTGCGTCGCGAAACGCCCGACCTGGAAGCCGCCGTCAGGGAAATGGTGCTCGCGGTGCTGATGGACTCCGAGCCGGCGGCAGACTCGACCGCGCACGCCCGATGGGAAATCGCCGTCGAGACACAGCGCCTGTTGCTCGCTGACGTTCGCGGGTCGAAGGAACACGTCGCCACGGCGAGCGCGGCCCTGGCGACGCTGGCACGTGGCCCGATGTGGGAAGAGGTGCAGCAGGCGCTCACTCTCGTGCCCGCCAGCGCTCCCGTACGGGGGATGATTGCCGGCGTCACGTCAGACCGCGGGCCTCGCACCGCGCCACCCGTGCACATCTCCACGAGCGGAGACGCAACGATTCCCTGGTCGTGGCCTGGTCTGCGCGAGCTGGTCCCCGCAGCCACGGCCGCGGCGCTCGTGCTCGGGGCCGCGGTCGGACTGCACGCGTTGCCTGTGCGTCCTGTCGAACACGTGCTGGATGCGTACAACCTCGACTACGAGGCCACGCCCACCGCGTCGACGCCTCGTCTCAGCCTCTCGCCACGCTGGCGCAATGACGGGTTGCCAAGGCGCGTCGATCTCTATCAGGACGATCATCTGTACCGGTCGGGCCTCGCGCTGACCGACGGCGCGCCCACGGTCGTGCCATTGACATCGGACGACACGGGGAAGTACTACCAGGTGCGCGCGACGCTGCCGACGTCCAACCTCGCCGTGAGCAAGGCCGTGTGGGTGACGTCAGACAGGCTGGCGTACGTGCTGATCGACGCCTCGCCTTGGGCCAACGCGACGATCTCGAGCCCAACCACGAAGACCGCACCGCAACAGACGCCGTTCACGGCGGCGCTGCTGCCAGGGACCTACCAGGTGCATTTCGACAACCCAGATCTGGGGGTGCCGTCGTCGACCGACCGGACGCTCGAGGTGCCGGTCGGCGGAACGACGCTTTATGTCCCCATGCCTGGCTTCGACGCGGCACGCGCCGTCGACTCGCTGATGCCGCGCCCCGGGCAGAGCAAGCGTTGAGCGTCAGAAGCCGTAGCCACAAATCCCAGCCGGGAAGATCCTCACATTCTGATTCGTGGTGACGGCACTCTCGGTACCGGCCGCGTTTCTCACCTTGAGGTCCACTCGCATGGCGATGAACTGCAGACCGCCTGAGCTCGACCCCGACTGGCCTCCAAACGACGCGCAACCGCTCATGGTCGGTTTGAAGATGGGGTTCGTGCTCGTCTCGGTCTTCGTCTGATTGCCAAACGAGTACGTCCAGACATAGGCCGTGATTGACGCGGACGGCGTGGACGCCGTGCCGTTGAACTGACAGTCAAGGGACGGGTTTGCGCTGTTGACAAGGGGACAGGCGTCGGCGCTCCCGGCTGGCAGAAGCGTCACGGGCGTGGGGTCACTGCCCAGCTTCCTCTGCGCGGCAGACAGCGACGCCACGGTGAAGCTCGCCGTCAGGGCGGGCGGGGTGAGGACGAGCGCGGCTGTCTGCGTGGTGCCTCCGAAGCTGGCGGACACAGTCACAGGTGTAGAGGTCGCCACCGTCGTGGTGGTCACGCTGAACGTCCCGGTCGAGGAACCAGCACTCACCCCCACCGAAGACGGCACCGTCGCAGCGGCGTTGTTGCTGACCAGCGCGACCGCTGCAGGGTCGCTGACGACGCCGCTCAACGTGACCGTCCCCTGGACGGGGTTGCCACCGGCAATCGTCGCTGGACTCAGAGTCAGGCTCGCGAGCGTGGCCGAGGGGCCAGACGGAGTCTTCTTCGAGCAGCCGAAGCCGACAGCGGTACTCACCAACAGCATTACTACCAGACGCGGATACGGAAAGAGTTTCACGGCAGCCCCCCTTGACCGAGATGCACGATCAGCGACGTGGAGAAGACATGGTTGCGGGGAGCCACATCAACCGCGGCATTGAGTTCGAGTTGGCGGGACACGGTGAAGCCGACGCCGCCCGCCACGTGCGCCTGGCTCCTGCCTGTCGACAGCGCGGTCGAGAGCCGCTCATCGAACAGTTTGTCGGTGGCGGTGACCGGCTGCACCGCCGGTGCAAAGTGCACCGAATGATCCGGGTCGTACCAGACGCCGGCGCGTAGACGAATCGGTGGATGTTGCCGCCAGCGCAACGCGTATTGCGCGCTGACGTGCCACTCGGTGCCATCGTCGACGCTGAAACTCGCCTGCCGGCCGGTGGCTCGCGCCTGATCGGTGACGAAGTCCTGCACCAGACGCGAGTAGTTGATCCGCGTCATCTCACCCGCAATCAGGAGCGACGGCCGCACGCGGACCGACGCACCGATCGCCAGCGTGTGAGGCACCCGGAACACAGCGGTGCGGGCCGGATCGCTGCCGTCGACGGTGGTGTAGTCGAACGAGGCGCCACGCCGATAGACAATGCCGAGCCGTGCGGCACCACGGTCGAGCAGAACACCGATGGTCGGTGCCAGGCCCGCGCGTCGGCCCCGTTGCGTCGACCGACCGAACTCCACGTCGCGCTTGGGTGCTCCGAGAAACCCGTCCACATCGAACCGCCGGAACAGAGAATCGAGGGCGAATGTGTAGACGGCCAGCCCACCGCCGACGGCGACATGCCGTCGAACTTGATAGGCGCCCGACACGCCATACCCGCTGATGCTCAAGCTCCGGATACCCTCCTGCGGCGCGTCGCGACGCGACGTGAACTCGGTGGGATCCTTTTGAAAGACACCGTCGGAGAAGAATTGCTGGTCGATGTGTGCCAGTTCGTGCCGGTACCCGGCGATGACCCAGCGGTGGGATGCATGCGGATACACCAGCGAGAAGTAACCGAGCCCTGTATGCACCCCGGTACTCTCTCCAAAGACCGGCCCCTGGATCGTATCGGTGCCCTGATTGATCACCGGTCCAGACAGCCGCCCTCGCTGAAGGAACAGCGACGTGGTTCGAGAACTTCGCAACTCGGCAGACAACTCGGGCGTGCCGAGCAGGGTGAGGCCTGCAGGATTGGCGAACGACGCTGTCGCATCGTCAGCGACTCCCGCAAATGCGCCACCGAGCGCCAAACTCTTGGCGCCCGGGTTGAGGAAATCGAATTGCAGCGGGACTTGCAGGCTGGTCTGCGCGCTGACCACCGCGGGACATAGAGCGACGGCGCCCGCGATCATGGCCGCCAGCCACGAGCGGGGCATCTGCATCAGGGCTGCATCTCCAGCGCCTGGCGCACACGAGGAGAGATGAGCGGCCGGTCCTGCGCGAACTGCGCGAGGTCGCCGGCCTGCCGGAGCTGCACCCGCGCCTCGGCGATGGCGTTGTCCGCATCGGGCTGTCCGGTCAACGCCAGCGCTGCGCGGCTGCACGCCAGGTAGAACAGGGCTCGCTGTGAGCCACGCCCTGTCAACGTCAGTTTGGTGAGGCGGTTACGAGCCTCGACGTACCGGCCGGAAAAGAAATCAATGAGCGCGGCGCGCTCCTCGCCTGCGGCCGGCTGACCCATATCAGGCGGCCGTGCACCGAGGCTTTGAGCAACGGCGCTGTTCGAACCGCTTCGATTCGGCAACTTCGGATTGGCCGCCTGCGCAAGCTTCGACTGCATCGATGACGAGCCCCCTGCCTGCGGAGACGAGTATTGCGCCGCCGACGCGGGAGGGAGGCCCATGGGCGCTGCCTGCGAGGCGTTCGGCACTGCCATCGGCGCCGACGCTGTAATTGATGGGGCCGGCACGACAGGATCTGGCAGCTTCGCACCTGGTGCCGCTGCCGCCAATGCGGCCGCCTCCTTGCTCACCATGCCCTTCGCCTGAGTGGCGAGGCGTGTGAGCTCGGCGTACTGTGAGTCTTTCGGAGCGACGAGCTGCGCTTGCTTCACGCGCTCAAAAGCGCGATCGGCGTCATCGTACCGCCCCAGATTCAGGTAGGCCACGCCAAGGTAATAATCGGGATTGAAGTCGCGGTAAACATCTCCGTAGAACAGCACGTTGCGACCGGGCTTTGGCGCCCCAGCACGCGACGCTGCCTCGATGTTCGCCACTGCGGCGGCCCAGTTGCGCTGCTCAACCGCTCGCTGCGCATCCGCGTAGGCCTGATACCAGGTCCGCGTGTCCGTGCGTGGCGCCGCCGGGGCACTCTGCGCCAGGAGCAACACGCCGAGCACCAGATTCAACACGTTCGAAATATACCAGACGCTCTGCGGTATTCACGGCGGTTAATCGGTCGAGGTGTCAGTGGCACCCGCCCACGACCTCTGCGCAGAGAAGCGGGAGAGCACCGCGCGCACTTCGTCGTCACTGGTTTGGGTAAATTCGCGGTACCACAGACCGACAGCTCGCAGTTCGCGAGGCATCTGCGCGCAAACGACCTCGTCGGCATACTGCTGCAGACGCTGGCATGTCTCCGGCGCGCCGACAGGTGCCGCGATCACTATCCTGCTCGGGTGCAGGTGCCGCAACGCCGTGACCGCTGCGTGCATCGTGGCACCTGTGGCCAGCCCGTCGTCGACGACGATTACCGTCCGTCCGGTGACGGCCGGTCGTCCGCGGGCGCCGCGATACAGCTGCTCGCGGCGCTGCAACTCACGCGACTCCCGCGCAGCCGTTTGCTCCACGACAGGGGCGGGAATCCCTCGCCGCGTCCGCTACTAGCCATTGGCGTGACGATGGCGGCTCAGGTCGCCTTCGTGACCGGAAAATCCGTGAGCGCCGACGTCGGGAATGCGGCACGAAGGGCGTTGAGCACCGCGGCGATGTCGATGATCTCCTGCGCAATGGCGCCGGAGAGCGGGGGCAACCAGCCGAGGGCGGCCAGCGCCATGCCGGCGACGCTGAGCAGCATGCCTCCCCCGGCGCTCTGCAGGGCAATGCGGCGCGTCCTGCGCGCGATGTGCATGAGCTCGTCAACCCTCGACAGCGAGCCGTCGAGGATGACGGCGCCAGCCGCTTCGGCCGTGACCTCGTTGCGCTGCCCCAGCGCCACCCCGACGGTGGCGGCAAGAATGGCAGGGGCATCGTTGAGCCCGTCGCCGACGAACAACGTGGGCTGGCGGCGCGTCTCTTCGCGAACGATCGCGACCTTCTGCTCCGGACTCTGACTGAAGAACACCTCGGAGATGCCAACCGCATCTGCCAGGTACTGAACCTCGGCCTGCCGATCCCCTGACACCAGGAGGATGCGGCTCACGCCGTGCCGGGGCTTGAGATGGCGGACGAACGACTGGCTCTCACCCCGTGGGACGTCGCGGAATCGCAGGACCGCCGTGGGGATCCGTTCGATCAGCACCACGCACTCGAGCCCACCCGCTTCAGCCGGTAGCGCCGAGGCAGCATCCCGCGTCAGTGCCTGCCTGCCCGTGATCGCGACCAGCCGTCCGGCGACACGCCCGGAGAGGCCCTGTCCAGCCCGCTCGCTCACCTCCGTCACGACCAGCCGATCCAGATGGTCGAGCGTGGCGGCGGCCACAATAGGTTCGGCGAGCGGATGCCGGGAGTACTGCTCCAGACTCGCGGCCAGTTGCAGCACCTCGCGCCGCTCGAACGCGCCCAGGCACGCCACGTCCGTCAAAGCAGGGCGGCCCAACGTCAGCGTGCCGGTCTTGTCGAAGATCACCGTCCGGCACGATCCGATGCGCTCCAGGAGCGCCGCGTCCTTGATGAGAATGCTCCGCCTCGCCCCGAGCGAAATCGCGCCGATGATCGCAATTGGAATGGCGAGCAGCAACGGACACGGGGTTGCGATGACGAGGACCGCGAGAAAGCGTGAGGGATCGCCGCTGGCGATCCAGCCGGCCGCCGCGACACTGACCGCCAGGGGCGTGTACCACGCGCCGAGCTGGTCGGCCAGACGCCTCATGCGCGGCCGGTTCTCCTCCGCGGAGCGCACGATCTGCATGATTCGCGCGTATCTGGAATCGACTGCCAGCCGCTCCGCCACGATCGTCAGCGCCCCTTCGCCATTCAATGCGCCGGAGATCACGGTGGCCCCGACGGTCTTTCGCATGAGGAATGGCTCGCCGCTCAGGTACGACTCGTCCATCGTGGACGTGCCCGCCTGGACCACACCATCGACCGGACATGTCTCGTGCGCGAGCACGACGAGCACATCTCCCACACGCACGTCCGCCAGCGGGATATCGACCAGCGCGTCGGCAGACCGACGGTGCGCGATGCTCGGACTCCGCCTGGCCAGGGCGTCGAGCACCGACGAGGCGCGCCGCGTGGCGTAGGTCTCGAGTGCTTGTCCCCCTGACAGCATCAGCACGACCACCGCGGCGATGAGGTATTCACCGAGCAAGGCCGAGGTGACGATGGCGAGCCCGGCCAGAAGATCCGACCCAAACTGACGGGCCACGAGCTGGCGGACGAGGGTGACGACCAGCGGGAGCCCGCCGGCAACCAGCGTAACGAGCAACGGGATCGACGACGCGCGCGGGGATGCGGCGAGCCCGTAGCGCAGCAGGAGATGCAGGGCGATAGCCACGACTGCCAGCGCCGCGATCAGCGCGTCGCGCGTCTGCCACGCAGGTCCTGCGGGCCTGGCCGCGGTGAGTGAAACAGCAGTGGCCATCGGTCGTGCCTCGCATCCGAACCGGCTGATTCCGGCAAGCGTGCCTGAGGCAAGTGTGGTGCCGCGCGGCGAGCGACCCGGACCACGCCCGGCGGTCGCGCCCCGGAGCGCAACGCCTCCGGTACCGGGAAAACTCCGCAGCGGTGCGGGATTCCGGGCCGGGGAACGGCATGACGCTCGGCGAGTGGAGTCAGTCACGGCAACGTGCGGCGGGCACACCCCTTGCACAAGGGCAGGAGTGGAGGGTCTCATGTTCGCAATCAATCACGTTCTGGTCGCGACAGACTTCAGCGAGTGCTCAACAGCCGCATTGGAATACGGACGCGCGCTCGCACAACGGTTTGGTGCCCGGCTGCACGTCCTGCACGTCGTCGAGACGAGGATGACCGCCGGATTTGCCACCGAGGCCTATCTCAACACCTCGCCTGAACTGCAGATCGAGATCGAGCAGGCAGGGCGCATCCGGCTCGACCAGCTTGTCTCGGCCGAGGAACGCGCGGTGGGGGCGAGAGCTGTGCTCCGTACGCTCGAAACGCCTGCACACGCGATCGTCGACTACGCCGCCAGCGAGCACATCGATCTGATCGTGATCGGCACGCACGGCCGCCGGGGGCTGTCACATCTGGTCATGGGTAGCGTCGCCGAGAAGGTCATGAGGACCGCGCCGTGTCCCGTGCTGACCCTGCGGCATCCGGAGCGCGACTTCGTCACGCCGAGTCCGGTGTCCGAAGCGGCCGTGTCGAACTTCTGATTGCGGCGCAGAAGACATCGGTCGGGTGGCGTGGCAGACCGGGTGGTTCGTGCCGCGATGCTACGCCGAAGAAAGAGAGCGTTGTGGTGACACTCAAACGCGTCCTCGTCGCAACCGATTTCGGCGAACCGTCCGACGCCGCGGTGACGTATGGACGCAACATCGCCCGCGTCTTTGCGGCAACGCTGCACATCGTGCACGTCATCGACGATGCCTGCGCGCACGGCACACCGCCGCTATCTCAGACCTTCGACGTTGCCCAGCTGCAACGTACCTACGAGCACTCTGCCCGTGAGGCGTTGGATGGGCTGCTCGACCCTCAGATGAGAACCGAGGGCGTTGTCACCGAGATCCTCACCGGCAGTCGGCCGGCACCGGTCATCCTGTCATACGCCAAAGAGTCGATGATCGATCTCATCGTCATGGGCACCCATGGTCGCAGGGGGTTTGCGGACCTGTTCATGGGGAGCGTCGCGCAGCAGGTTGTCAGGGACGCAGACTGTCCGGTACTGACCTTACGCCGATCCTCAACCATCCATGTGGATGGCGCCCGCGCCATGACAGAATCAGTGTAGAGATGGGCCTTTACTTCTATCGCCTTCTGGGCGCCGCCTCGCTGGATGCGTCGATGTACGAAGGCATCGAGGGCGACCGCACGGTGACGTCTCAAGCGGCCCTGACCGTGGTGCTCTCGAGCCTCGCCACGGGCATCGGCGCCACGGCGTGGTTTGGTTTTCGGCCAGGGGTTCTCGTCGTGACCGCGGCCCTCGCCCTGCTGACATGGGCGGCATGGGCCGTGCTCATGTTCCAGATCGGGTCGCATGTCCTTCCGACCGCCGAGACCGACACCAACCTCGGGGAATTACTGCGCACCACCGGTTTTGCCACCGCGCCGGGGATGCTGCAGGTGCTGGCTCTGCTGCCTCCCGTGGCGGTCCCGGTCTTCGTGGTGACCACGGCATGGATTTTCGGGGCCATGGTCATTGCCGTGCGGCACGCGCTCGACTATCGCAGCACGGCCCGCGCGGCGGCGGTGTGCGCGCTGGGCGCCGGGCTCTGCCTCGCCGTGGCGGTCGGGCTTGGGCTGCTGTTCTCCCGCACCGCGTCCTGACCGTTCCGCGTCACAGCCGAACCCGAACGGCGTGTCCCAACGCTGGGTGAATGGGGCGGGGTCCCTCGTTTGCTCAGAGGGGACGGCGGGGCAACGTCACCTTTACGACCATGCCTCCGCCTCCACCGGACGTGAGCGTCAGCTCTCCGCCGTGCGCCTCGACAATGCGCCTGGCGGTGGGCAGGCCGAGCCCCGTGCCGCGGTGCTTGGTCGTGAAGAACGGCTCGAACACCCGCTCTCGCAGTTCGTGTGGAATACCGGGGCCCGTGTCAGCCACGGTCAAACAGAGCCGATCGTCGCCCTGTTCGTCGACGACCACCTCGATGCGGCCGTTGTTGCCCATCGCCTGGGCCGCATTCAGCAACAGGTTCGTGAACACGATGCGGAGCTGATCGACATCGGCGCTGATGAGACCTCGCGCATTGCCGCGCACCAGCAGATCCACACCCTTCGTCGCCGGATCGAGTTTCAGCCAGGTGGCAAGGTCCGACAGGAAAGCTGCCGCATCCAGGTCGGTCCGCTTCAACTCGCGGACCCGAGCGAAGGTGAGCAGGTCGCCGACCACGCCGTTCAATGAATCGATGCGCGCGACGATTTCGCTGATGAGCTCGCGCCCGTCCGTCCCATCCGGGTACAGCGAGGCCAGCACCTGGACGCCGCCACGAATACCCGCGAGCGGGTTGCGGACTTCGTGGGCGACAACGGCTGCCATCTCGCCGAGTGTCGCCAGGGCCGCCTGATCCCGCAAGCGATCTTCCTGCTCCTTGCGCTGCGTAATGTCGTACCGGATGGCCATGTACTGCCAGGGCTTGCCCCGGTCGTCGAGGAACGGCACGATCGTGGTATCGACCCAGTACAGCGTGCCGTCCTTCGCCTGGTTCCTGATTTCACCACGCCAGATGTGGCCCTGCGCGATCGTCCGCCACAGGTCGCGCATGAACGTCGCCGGATGGAGTCCCGAATTCAGCAGCCGATGGTCCTGCCCGATCAGCTCAGAGCGGGAGTACCTGGAGATGTCGCAGAACTTCTGGTTCACATAGTCGATACGGCCGGTCACATCCGTCGTTGCGACAATGGCAGACTGATCGAGCGCGTACCGGATCTGCTCGAGCTCATTGGTCGACGGAGAAATCGGCGGGGGGGACTGGCGATCGGGCATGTGCTCCCTGGCGCGGTTCTTGATAATACAGTTGGCCCGGTGCCCAGGCGCTGATTTTACGCGGGCTCTGCCAGCACGGACGGAGACGTCCAGAGTTTTTTCGCACTGCGCGTGAACTTTTCCGCGCCCGAGGAGTGACATGGCACACGAGACGGTTCTGGTCATCGACGACGAGCAGCTCATCCGCCGATCCATCTCCAAGCGTTTGGGCGTGGCCGGCTACACCGTCCTCGAAGCGGAAGACGGCAAGACCGCGATCGAGCGTGCGGCGGCGGGTGTGGACCTCGCGATCCTCGATTACCGGCTGCCCGATCTCGACGGCCTCACCATCCTGAAACAGATCCGCCAGATGGATCCGGACGTGCTGGTCATCCTGCTTACCGCGTATGCGAGCGTCGAGACCGCCGTCGAGGCCATGAAGCTCGGCGCCTACCACTTCCTGAATAAGCCATTCGATCTCGAGGCGCTCGCCACGATGGTCGAGCAGGCGCTCGAGACGACCCGGCTCAGGCGCGAGGTCCGCCTGCTGCGCGCCAATCAGGCCGAGCCGTACAGCCTCGATCGCATGATCGGCGAGTCGCCGGAGTTGCGGGAGTTCAAGGCATTGGTGAAGCGTGTGGCGACAAGTCCGGCGTCTACGGTGCTGCTCACCGGCGAGAGCGGCACGGGCAAGGACCTCACGGCCAAGATTCTGCATTATTCGAGCGCGCGCGCGGGCCGGCCGTTCGTCAACATCACATGTTCAGCGCTGCCGGAAACGTTGCTCGAAAGCGAGCTCTTCGGCCACGAGCGCGGCGCCTTCACCGACGCCCGCCAGCAGAAGAAGGGGCTGCTCGAGCAGGCCGACGGCGGCACGGTCTTCCTCGACGAAATCGGCGAGATGACGGCGCCCCTCCAGGCGAAGCTGCTGCGATTCCTGGAGGAGAAAGCGTTTCGCCGTGTGGGCGGCACCGCCGATGTCCACGTCGACGTGCGCGTCATTGCCGCGACCAACCGCACGCTCGAGGACGAGGTGCGCGCCGGCCGGTTCCGTGAGGACCTGTTCTACCGTCTCAACGTCCTGCCCTTGAAGTTACCGCCGCTCCGCACCCACATCGAAGACGTGCCCTCGCTGCTCGGCTTCTATGTCGACACGTTCAACCGCGAGTTCAAGAAGAATGTCCATGGCGCGTCACCTGCCACGCTGCGCCTGCTAGCCAGCTACGCGTGGCCAGGTAACGTGCGCGAGCTGCGTAATGCCATCGAGCGCGCCATGCTGCTCGCCACCGGCGCTACGCTCGAGCCTGTCGACTTTCCTATCGCTGGGGCCCTCGGCACCACGTCGCATCCAGTCGAGCTGCCGGCCGGCGGGCTCGACCTCGAAGAGGCCGAGAAGACTCTCGTCCTGCAGGCGCTCGAACGCACGGGGTGGAATCAGACGCGTGCCGCGAAGCTCCTGGGCCTGAACCGCGATCAGATTCATTACCGCATCGAGAAGTTCAAGCTCGTGCCGGCCAGTTCCAGTAGCTGACCGATCAGCCCGACGCTCCACAGCCTGGTCGCGGCGTACAGGGCGTCGGTGCACATGCGCCGTGACGTCACGTCACAGAGTGCCGGCCAACGGGAGACGCCCAGTTCTGCCAGAATCGAAGCATATCGATGGCGTCGCGCATTCTCACGATCAACACCGGCTCATCGAGTCTTCGCGCGGGCGTCTTCAGCTGCGAACCTGACACGACGTCGCTCGCGACAGCCCACGTGGAGCGCATCGGCGCCGACGCCACGCTGCACGTCGGCAGCCAGGCGGGTCAGGCGGCGCAAGCCCGCACGCATCGAGAGGCACTCGACGCGGTCCTTGCGCGTCTTGGCCCCTTCACCACAGCTCTCGACGCCATCGCACACCGCGTGGTTCATGGCGGCGCCTCGCTTTTCGCTCCGACGTGGCTCACGCCGCCGGTTGTGAGGGAGATCGCGACACTCGTGCCGCTCGCACCCGATCACCTGCCCCAGGCGCTCGATGCCATCGAGGGCGCCGCGCGTGTCTTTCCGGCTGTGGCGCAGGCAGCCTGCTTCGACACCGCGTTCCATCACTCGATGCCTGGTGTGGCCACGATGTACCCGTTACCGCGTCGGCTCCGGGAGGCCGGCGTTCGACGGTTCGGATTCCACGGTTTGTCCTGCGAGTCGATCATGGAACGACTGCGTCGCAGCGACCCGTCGGCGGCCGCCGGGAGGGTGATCATCGCGCACCTTGGCAGCGGGGCCAGCATGACGGCCGTGCAGAATGGCCAGAGCGTGGAGACCACCATGGGGTTCTCGCCGACGGGGGGCATCATGATGGGCACACGCTGCGGCGACCTCGATCCAGGCGTGCTCCTCCACCTGCTGCGGAATGGCACCGACGTCGATGGCATCGCCAGGCTCGTCAACCACGAGGCCGGACTGCTGGGTGTGTCCGGGGTGAGCGCCGACATGCGCGACCTGCTGGCGCGCGAACCCTCCGACGCCCATGCCGCTGAAGCCGTCGCGCTGTTCTGCCATCTGGCGCGCAAGGCGATCGGCTCGCTCATGGTCGTGCTCGGCGGACTCGACACACTCGTCTTCACCGGCGGCACGGGTCAGCACTCATCCGCGATTCGCACCCGCCTCTGCACGAACCTCGACGCGTTCGGCCTCGTCCTCGATCAGACCCGCAACAGCCAGCACGCGGCGGTGATTTCACGTGCGGGCGCGCGTGTCGTCGTGCGTGTGATCGAGACCGACGAAGATTTGATGCTCGCCAGGCACGCCCACGCCCTTCTTGCAGAACGAGGACCGCATGTTTGAGTTCAACCCCGCCATCTCGAGTGCGGTCCGCGCCACTGGCACGCCGCGCCGCGATGTCACGGTCGAGGGCCCTCTCGCGGCAGCCACAGCCGATGCGATGCACCGCTACTGGCAAGCGGCAAACTTCCTGACGATCGGCCAGATCTACCTGCGTGACAACCCGCTGCTTCGCGACCCTCTCACGATCGCGCACATCAAGCCGAGGCTGCTGGGGCACTGGGGCACGTCCCCTGGGCTGAACTTCGTGTACGTCCACCTCAACCGGTTGATTCTGGAACACGACGCCAACGTGATCTTTCTGGCCGGACCTGGCCATGGAGGGCCAGCCGTCCTCGCCAACGTCTACCTCGAAGGTACCTACTCGGAAATCTACCCGGAGGTCTCACGGGACATCGCCGGCATGCAGCGTCTGTTTCGACAGTTCTCCACACCAGGAGGCGTCCCGAGTCACGTGAGCGTACCCACGCCGGGCTCCATCCATGAGGGCGGCGAGCTGGGTTATGTCCTGGCGCATGCGTTCGGAGCGGCCTTCGACAACCCCGACCTGATCGTCGCGGCCGTCGTTGGCGACGGTGAAGCCGAAACGGGGCCACTCGCCGGGTCGTGGAAGAGCACGGCGTTTCTGAATCCCGAACGTGACGGCGCCGTGCTGCCCATCCTGCATCTCAATGGGTACAAGATCGCGGGCCCCACTGTGCTGGGTCGGACGTCCGATGCGGACGTGCGGGCCCTGCTCGAGGGCGAAGGCTACGAGGTCCACATCGTCGCCGGCAGCGATCCCGTGTGTATGCATCAGGCATTCGCCGCCACGCTGGACCTCTGCTACGCGCGCATTCGAGACATTCAGCAACGCGCACGCGTGAACGGGGTCTCTGGCCGCCCGCGGTGGCCCGCTATTGTGCTGCGCACCCCAAAGGGATGGACCGGTCCGTCGGAGGTGGATGGCCACCCTGTCGAGGGCACGTTCCGATCGCATCAAGTGCCGCTCGCGGCCGTGCGGCGCGACCCCGCACAACTGGCGAGGCTCGAGCAGTGGCTCCGGAGCTACGAACCCGAGCGCCAGTTCGACCGAGCAGGCAACCTGAGCGCCGAACTGCAGGCGCTTGCCCCGATGGGCGCGCGCCGGATGGGATCGAACCCGCACGCCAACGGCGGATGTGTCCTTGTCGACCTCGATCTGCCCCCCTTCCGCGACTACGCCATCCCCGTGACGGCACCGGCCGTCGAACGGCATGAATCCACCCGCCAGCTCGGACTCATGCTGCGCGATGTGTTCACGCGAAATGCGACGGCGCAGAACTTTCGGATCACCTGTCCGGACGAGACGGCCTCGAACAGATTGGGAGACATCTTCGAGGTCGAGAGCCGCTGTTTTGTCGGCGAGACGATCGACATCGACGATCACGTGACGGCCAGCGGACGTGTAATGGAAGTGCTGAGCGAGCATCTCTGTGAAGGCTGGCTCGAAGGCTACCTGCTGACCGGCCGCCACGGGCTCTACGTGAGCTACGAGGCCTTCGCCATGATCTCGGCGTCGATGACCGTGCAGCACGCCAAGTGGCTGCAGGAAGCCGCGCGCCTCCCCTGGAGGACGCCCGTCGCCTCGCTCAACATCCTGCTCACCTCGACATGCTGGCGCAACGCTCACAACGGGTTCAGCCATCAGGGACCGGGGCTCATCGACGTCATGCTCTCGAAGCGTGGCACCGTCTCGCGCATCTACTTGCCACCCGATGCGAACTGCCTCCTCTCGGTCGCCGACCATTGCCTGCGCAGCCGCGACTACGTGAATCTTGTTGTCATCGACAAGCAGCCGCAGCTCCAGTGGCTCGACATCGAGGCTGCCGCCGATCACTGCGCTCGCGGCGCCTCCATCTGGCCGTGGGCCAGCGTCGACGAGGGACGAACACCAGACGTCATCATGGCGGCCGCTGGCGACGTGCCCACGCTCGAGGCCGTGGCTGCCAGTTGGTGGTTGAGACGACACGCGCCCGAGCTCCGGGTGCGATTCGTCAACGTGGTCGACCTGATGACGCTCTTTCCTCCCGACGTCCACCCGCACGGGATGCGAGAGGGTCAATTCAGCGACATGTTCACCCTCGACCGGCCGGTCATCTTCGCCTTCCATGGTTACCAGCGTGCCATTCACGAGATCGTTCACGGCCGCCCCCATCCCAGCCGATTTCACGTGAGAGGCTACGCCGAACAGGGCACGACGACGACACCGTTCAGCATGGTGGTCCTGAATCAGATGAGCCGCTATCACCTTGCGGCCGAAGCGCTGCGCCGCAGCTGGGGAACCGATCGGGCGCAGCCGCTGATCGACCTCTGCGAACACGCGCTATCGGCCGCGACGACTCATGCCCAGGAACATTTCGAGGACGCACCGGAGATTTCCGAGTGGACGTGGACGCCGTGACCGTGCAACACCGACGCGGAGCCGCACAGCTGAGCCTGGCTGACACAGCGGCGACCGGTCGCACCAGAAAGCGACTCGCGGAGCGGCGGAGCGGCACCAATGTTGCTGTGCCCTATGGTATGAAGGCCTCCTACCAGCACGCGGCGACCGAGCTTCAGCGCGACCAGCGTCAGTCTCCCCGCGTCGAAGTCTGGGAGGCAGTCCAGGTCAGGTTCCCTGAACTGCAACTCGAGGGACGCATTGTGGACGTCAGCCTCGGGGGATTCGGCGTGCGGCTCAATGGTCCTGTTTCGGTCGACTCAGAGCCACTCATCGAGTTCAGTCTCGACGACGCGCATGTGACCGTTCGTGCGCGGACCGCCTTCTGCCACGTGGACGCCAGCAACCCGAACGGTAGTGAGCATGTGGCCGGATTCGCCTTCCTCTGGAGCGAAGATCAGACACCCGTGGCAGCGACCCTGCTGACCGACCGCGTCTTGGGTTCAATTTCCTTTCTGTAAGATTCACGAGCACACTCGTCGTTCGAACAGACTCGGGAGCCGGCCCGGCGGAAGCCTCCCCAAATGTCAGAACGTCGCTCTCAGCCCCACCTGAATCGTCCGCGGTTCGCCAACAACTGTCACCTGGCCGAAGTTGGCCACAGGGCTCGCAGGGTAGGCTCCGGATCCGAACGTGCTGACGCGCGCGACATCGTGGCTACGCCACGGGCAGGCCCTTCAACACACCTGCAAGTCGCTGTCGCACTGGCTGCCCGTTGCCACACCCTGCGACGGTCTGACACGATGCTTGCCGCTCGACCACTGCACCAGGAGGCTGCTCATGCGCGCATCGTTCTATCGCGGAGACCGCACGTTCGAGACCGGCACCATCCCCATCCCGACGCCTAAACATGGAGAGGCGCTGCTCCGAGTTCGCCGCGTGGGGATCTGCGGGAGTGACCTGCACATCTACCAGGGCCATCTCGATCACCGTGTGCCCCGCGGCGGCACAATCGGACATGAGGTGCTCGCGGATGTGGTCTCGTCGCCGGCCGGGAGCGGTTTCGACGAGGGCGACCGCGTGGTGGTCGAGCCGGTCATCTTCTGCGGCACCTGCCGGGCGTGCCGCATGGGGGCCACCTACCTGTGCTACCACCTCCAGGTTCTCGGCGTCGACGCGCCCGGCGGCATGCAGGAGTACTGGGCGGTGCCATTCGATCGGCTCCTGAAAGTACCCGCGGCCCTGAAGGATGACGACGCGGCGCTGATTGAGCCACTGGCGGTGGCGACGCATGACGTCACCCGAGCCGAGGTGAAAGCCGGCGATGCGGTGGTCGTGTTCGGCGGCGGCCCGATTGGGTGCCTCATCGCGATGGTGGCCCGTCACCGCGGTGCGCGAATCAAGGTCGTCGAGATCAACCCGTTCCGCCTGGCCATGCTGGAGAGCCTCGGCTTCGAGACGATCGGACCAGCCGAGGACACGGTGGCGGTGGTGAACGACTGGACAGGCGGGGACGGCGCCGACATCGCGTTCGAAGTCAGCGGCAGTCCCGATGCGGTGCGTCTGCTCACGAGTGTCGTGCGCGTATGGGGCACGGTCAGTATCATCGCCATTCATTCAGAGCCCGTGCTCGTGAATCTGTATCCGATGTTCGGGCGCGAGCTGAAGATGCATGGCAGCCGCCTCTACACGCGGGCGGCCTGGGAAGAAGCGATTCGCCTGATGGGATCGGGCGCGATTGCGGCTGGCCCGCTCGTGAGCCGGCGCATACCGCTCGAAGGGCTGCAACAGGGGATGGAGGAGGCGCTCGGAGGAGGCCCCGTGATGAAGGTGCTCGTGGATATGATCGGCTGAATCGACCGCGCGCACCCGTCTCCGGTGGCCGCTCGGCCGTGGTCCGATGCTCAAACGGCCAGAGGCTACTTGACCGGCTCGAACTTGTGCGGGTCAATCTTGGTGTTGATGCGGAACCGGTCGAAGGTCGTCTCTTCCGTCGTGTCGGTGCCAATCGCGCGTCGGAGCCTGAAGGGCATCTGCACCCCGTCGACATCGCGATAATCGGCGAAGTACAACCGATGCTCAACTGGCGTCGCCTGCGCTTTCTGCCTGATCGCCAACACGTCCTTCGTGTATTGATCTTTTTCCGCCTGCGGCGCGCTCGCGGGAGGGGCCGCGGGCCCCGGCACGACCACGGCCCCTGGCGCCACCGTGAGGGGGGCCGCCTGCCCGGGCACGGTGACGATCACATTGGTCGGCGGGAGCATCCAGCTGACCATAATGGGCTGGCGTGTCTGGCTGTTGATTAAGAGCTTCATCGCGAAGTTACCTGCCCCCCGCACATCGAGGACGTCGGCCTTGCCCTGAGGCGCCTCCGCCTGCGCCGCGAAGCCAAATGTCAGCGGATAGGTCGTGAACGAGTCGGCGAAGATTCCCAGTGCGAACCGCACGAAGTCCTGCTTGATGGTGAGCACCCGGGCCTTCCGCTGGCCGTCGAGCTGGGCGGGCGTCGGGGCTGGAGGCCCACCTGCCCGGGCGGGCGGCGCAACGGGTGCCGGCAACTGAATCAACTGATCGCCATTGAACCCTGTGGATGTCGGATCGGTCTCTTCGGCGGGCGATTCGTCCTTGCGCAGGTACTTGTCGGGCAGCTCGATGCTGAGCTCGAATTCGATGGGCACCAGGTTGTTGCCCCGCACGCGTTTGGCCCGGCCACTGGCAACCACGGACTTGATCGCCGCCAGCCTCTCGCCGCCGAGCGCCTGACGGGTCGCGGCGAGAATCTGTTTGGCACGTTCGATCGCGGCCGGAGTCAGGGGCGGCGCCTGTGGTGCGGCGGGCGGCCCGCCGGGGCGGCCTCCACCTGGTTGGGCCGCGGCCGGTCCCTGGCCGGGTGCGCCAGCCGGTCCTCCATCGCGAGCAGGCGGTGCGGTCGGAGCGCCGCCCTGGGCAAGAGCCGCACTGGCCGCAATGACGGCGACGAGCGCGCACGAAGAGAGGAACCGAACGGTTGACTTGGACATGCACGCTCCTGATTTGCGCGCCGCGACATGGTCAGCCCGACAGGTGGTTGTTCCACACATCGCGACAGCCGGCGCGCGCTCTACTAGACGCGCGATCCACGACTTTGGTTCTGCGGTGATCGGCGGCAACACCCGACGCTGGTCGGCCGCGGCGCCAGCGTACCGAGGCACATGGCGGGCGTCAATGGCAAAGAGGCGCTGCACTCGGCTGCCGCCTGACGACGCGTCCGTCCTCTGCAGGTGTCTGTCAGCGCCTGACGCGGCTGAAGAGAGCGGGTACGGGGAATTGGCTGCCCCGACGAGCGTGGCATCCAGCTTGCTCATAGGGTCGTGTCGCGCCAAAGCACGCATGGGGCGACAGAAAGCAGGTCACGTGAACAAGCACCTCCTCAGAGTCGCCCTGCTGGCGGCCATCATCGGGGCACCGGCCGCAACCGCAGCCCAGGATCGGAACGCGCAGATTCAAGGCTTCGGCGGCTTCACGATGCGGGGCATTTCCGCCGCCCCGACCTTCGGCGGCAACGTGGCGATTCCGCTCACGAGAAATATCCAAGTCGTCGCAGAGGGCGGCCGCCTCACCGACATCATGTCTCCGACCCTGGCCACGCTGCTCGACTTCACCCCGGTCGATCTGCGCCTGTCGGCGCTGTACGGCCAAGCCGGGGTGAGGTTCATCGGCGCACCCAGCTCGGCAGTCCGTCCGTACGCCGAAGCGACCGGCGGACTGGCGCGGCTCCGGACCGGCGTGGACGGCCTCGGCCTGAGGACCGATGCAGGATTCAACACCGCCTTGCGGTTTCTCGATCGCACCGCCCCCATGCTGGGACTGGGTGCCGGCGTGGTGCTCCAGGGCGGGCCGGTCTTCGTCGATCTCGGGTATCGGTTTCAGCAGATTCGGAGCGACAACGCGCTGCAGTCGATCTTGAGCGGAGGCGATCTCACAGTCAGCCAGGTCAGACTCGGTGTCGGCGTCCGATTCTAATCGTGGCCCATGCGTGAAACTATCCGGCCGGCGCCGGGTTTGACCCCGCATGGGCCATCATCACCGCGTCACGGCTTTTCTGTTTTCCGTCGGCCTGCTTCCGTTCCTTCTCACCGCCACAGGCTGCCAGCTCTCGGCCGGCAGCCTGCTCGAGCGGCAGACCGAGCGCACGTTTCACGCCCGCGCGGGATCGGTGGTGAAAGTCGAACTGGCTGGAGGCGCTGTCACCATTCAAACGGGCCCTCCTGGCGTCGTGCAGGTCGTCCTGCACCAGGCCGTGGACGCCGGCTCGGAGCGTGAAGCGGACGCGCTGCTCGCCGACTACGAGGTCTCGGCCACGCAGAGTGGCGATCAGATCCAGGCCATTGGCAGACGGAGACGCGGGGCCGTATCGCGTCTCTGGCAGCACAACGCGGTACGCATCAACGCGACGATCACCGCGCCCGATGACATCAGGCTCGATCTCACGACGAGCGGCGGCAGCATCGACGTGCGCGGAGAGCGCGTGGCGCTCGTCCAGGCGCACACGAGCGGCGGTTCCATTCACATTGACGGCGGGGCGGACTCGAGGCTGAGCACCTCGGGAGGCTCCATCAAGGTCGGGCGCGCCTCGCGGACGCTGCAGGCCGATACCAGCGGCGGCAGCATCACGGTCGACTATGTCGGAGCGGCCGCCTCCGACGTCAATCTCGGCACGTCTGGCGGTGGCATTCGTGTCGGTGTGGACCCCGACGCCGCGTTGCAGATTGATGCGGCTACAAGCGGCGGACGCGTACGAGTGGAACAACTGGCCCTCGGGCACGTGTCCCGGAGCACGACGTCCGAAAGCAGCACGCCCGACCGATCGCACGTCAGGGGTGTTCTGAACAACGGGACGGGACGGCTGTATGCGAAGACCAGCGGAGGAAGTATCGTGATTCGTTCGGCCAGGTAACGGGCAGGGCGCAGCCGTAGCGAAGACTGGCCACAATGCCCAGAGCCCTGAGGCGTCGGGCACTTCATTTGCTTCCTCGTCAGACGAGGTTCATCATGAAGAGTCACGAGAAGAGTCCAGCGCCTGGCACCACGCCCCGCGCACCTACCGCCGAAAAGCCAAGCCAGGGCGGATACGGCCACGAGTCGGAGTCCGCCAACGCAGAAGAAGGCGCCCGGCACCAGCAAGGCGATCAGCATGGCCGCATCGAGAAGTCCGGGAGCCCCCCGGTCGCCACGCGCAAGGACGCTGCCCACCGACCCAACTCGCACCACGACTGACTCGTCGTCGCCGCCGGCCGGTTCGCCGCTTCCGGCGATCGGGTCGGCGGCCCGACTGCATCACGCCACGCGCGGCGATGCCGGCCGTCGGTTGGACTTGGTGCTGCGCAGACACCTGAGCGACATCCCTGCCGCGACCAGAACGGCAATACAGCGCTGGATTGAAACAGGCCGCGTCACCGTCGATAACATGCCGGTCCGGCGTGTCGCGGCTCGCGTGGCCGTCGGCGCAGTGATGGCCGTGCGCTTGCCTGATCTACCGGCTGCCCGCGCCATGCAGGCCGAAGACATGCCGCTGACGATCCTTTACGAAGATGCGCACCTGCTCATCGTGGACAAGCCGGCGGGGCTGGTGGCGCATCCAAGCCGTGGCTACCCGTCGGGAACGTTGATGAACGGGCTGCTCGCGCTCGCCCGCCACTGGCCCGCTCCGCTTCGGCCGTCGCTGCTGACCCGGCTCGACAGGCAGACGTCCGGCCTGGTCGTCGTCGCGAAGAGTGCGGCTGCCCATGCCGCGCTGCAGCGCACACTACGGGCCGGCTCGAGCAAGAAAGAGTATCTGGCCGTGGTGCATGGCCGAGTACCGGTCACACACGGCGATATCGATTTGCGGCTTCGGCGCGACCCTGGCGATCGCCGGCGCGTCGTTGCATCGGCCATCGTCGGCGAAATCAGCCTGACGCGCGTTTCGCGCGTCGCCCGGACGAAAGCCGGCGCGGGGGCCGATCTCTCCTTGCTCCGCTGCGAGCTCGTGACCGGACGCACACATCAGATTCGTGTACACCTGGCGGCCAGGGGTTGGCCAATCGTCGGAGACGAGGTCTATGGCAGGGTGCAGAGGAGAGGACGGTCAACCGAGATGATGCGCAGCCTGCGCGCCTTTCCGCGCCAGGCACTGCACGCGTGGCGGGTGGCGTTCGTGCATCCCGTCACCGGGTGCCTGCTCACCGTCCAGGCTCCCCTACCCTCTGATCTCCACGACCTTCTCGACCTCACACGCTTGCTGCCGGCTTGGCAGAAGGTGCCTGGTCCTGACCATCCTCCAGCGCAATCGCGCGCTCGAGCGCCGCGATGATCGCGCCGTCGATCACCGATTCGCGTGCGGCTGCGGCGGCGGCCCGCCGTGTCGGCCCCGTGCCGGACGCGAGCACCGGCCGGCCGGCCCCACAGCGGACGACCTCCTCGCGCACCAGACACATCCACGCGGCGTCCTGGTTGAAGAAACGGATCGAGTAGCTCATCCGGTGTACCTGGTCCCTGAGATAATCGCAGGCATGCCACTGACCTTTCCCATCGCCGCCGTGCTGCTGATCGTCGCCGGCGCCATCGGCCGTGCGCCCGACGAGCAGCCGCAGACGCCCCCCACGTGGACGTCGCTGTTCAACGGGCGCGACCTGAGCGGCTGGCGCGGCCGGCAACAAGACTACAGCCCCTACGAAGAGGCGCGACTCACGCCTGAAGCGCTGGCCGAGAAGCAGAAGCTCTGGAATGCTGACATGGCCCGGCACTGGCGCGTCGACACCGAGAAGCAGGAAATCGTCTCCGACGGCGAAGGCGTGTACCTGACGACCGACAAGAACTACGCAGACTTCGAACTGCGCCTCGATTGGCGGATGGTCAGCCCCAACGGCGATTCTGGTGTGTACCTGCGTGGCTTCCCGCAGGTGCAGGTGTGGGATCCCGACAACCCGCGCGAGGTGCGTAACGGCGCGCCCAGAGGGTCAGGTGCGCTCTGGAACAACAATGCAGACAATCCGGGCAAGTGGCCGCTGGTCAAAGCCGACAACCCCGTCGGCGACTGGAACAGCTTCACGATCCGCATGATCGGCTCCCGTGTATGGGTCTGGCTGAACGAGAAGCTCACCGTCGACGGCCAGGTGCTCGACAACTACTTCGACCGCTCGCAACCGGTGTTGCCTCGGGGACCCATCGAGCTGCAGACGCACGGCTCCGAAATCAGATTCCGGCGTATTCAGGTCAGGGAAATCACCGGCGGCTGAACGCGAATCTGCGGTTCGTGCGCCGGGGCGCCAGCGAGTTCATTCGTGCGCGCCTGGATGCTCCGGCTTGCGGCCGAGAAAGAGCACGTGCTTCGGACCGCCCTGCTTCAGGCGTGCGCGCACGCGTGCGACGCTCACGGTGAAGCCCGCATATTTCAGCCGCTGTTCGAACCGGCGCGCCTCCCAGGCGGACCAGACCGCCAGCACGCCACCAGGCCTGAGCGCCGCACTTGCCGCGGCCAGTCCGGCGTCGTCGTACAGGCGTGAGTTGACGGGCGAGGTGAAGGCGCTCGGCCCATTGTCGACGTCGAGCAGCAGCGCGTCGAACGTGGCCGTCGCCCGGCGGATGATAGCGGCCACGTCGCCCAGCTCCACACGCACACGCGGATCGGCGAGGGGCTGACCGGCCAGCGGGCCCAGCACGCCGCGGTTCCATTCCACGACTGCCGGCATCAGCTCGGCGACGACGACGGTCGCATCGGCCGGCAGCAGATTCAGCGCGGCGCGGAGCGTATAGCCCATGCCGAGACCGCCAACGAGGACACACGCCTGTTCGCGCCCTCGGATGTGCTGACATCCCTGGGTGGCGAGGGCCTCTTCCGAGCCGTGCATCCGGCTCGACATGAGACTCAGCCCGCCCGCGAGAATCACGTATTCGGTGTCGCGCCGCGTGAGCTTCATCTCCGTGCCGTCCGGCGTCCGCGCCTCACCGAGCAGTTCCCAGGGTTTCACTGCCAGACCTTCGAGTTCATAGCAAAGAGCGTATCAGGCCCCTGGGCCGTACCTGGACGTGAGTGATGTAGCCTTAGTGCCATCGACCTCACAGAAAGTCGAACCCCCTATGAAGCCACCGACTGTCTTTCTGGCGGAGATGACCAACCCGGAACTGGAAGGCTTTCTCCGAAGCCATCAGACCGTGATCGTTCCAACAGGTGCGACCGAGCAGCACGGCCCCCATGGCCCGCTCGGGACAGACGTGCTCATTCCCCAGGAGATCGCGCGGCGCGTGGCGCCGCGCATCGGCGCGGTCGTCGCTCCGCCGATCAGCTACGCCCTCTCGTACCCACACACGGGATTCACCGGCCTCGTGCAGATCCGTGTGACGACGTTCATGGCGTTCGTCGAGGACCTGTGCGCCTCGCTCGGCACGGCCGGCTTTCGACGCATCATCTTCCTGAATGGCCACTACGACAACACGTACGCGATCGCCTACGCCTGCGCGAGTGCGGCGGAGCGCATGCCCGTGGGCACGAGAGCTTTCCCGATCAATTACTGGGATGCGCTGACCGCCGCAGAGATTGCCGAGTTCTCCGGACTGGAGAACGGCCTGCACGCCAACGCGGCCGAGACCTCTGCGGTGCTGGCCATCAATCCGGATCTGGTCGACATGGCGAACGCCAATGCCGAGTTCCCGCCATTTCCGAAGTTCACGGTGCCGGTCGGCCCGGTGCATACGGCCTTCTTCTTCACCACTCCCGGGTCGGTGCACCGCGCAACGCAGTCAGGCACGTGGGGCGATGCGAGAGGCTCGACCCCGGAAAAGGGCGAGCGATACCTCGAAATGGGCGTCCGTTCCACGCTGGCTGTGCTCGAGCAGATCGAACAGACGTTTGCGGCGATGCCGCCACGCTGACGGTCCGCATGGAGGAAAGCGTCAGGACGATCGACCGCTGGCTGCTCGCGGCGGGCCCCCGAACCCGACGCGCCGTCTTTGCCCTGACCTTCCTCGCGATGGCCGGCACGTCTCTGCCGAATGTGCCTCAGGCATACATCGACTACTCGCGGATCCCGCTGCTCGCGCGCGTGCATCAGCCGGAGACCTACGGCACCGACTCCATCGCGGACATGTACGCGGCAAAGGTCATCCTCAACGACCCGTCGGACATGTATACGAAGGCACGCCTCGAACAGACGCCGCTCGAGGCCGCCACGTGGACCCGGGCCGAATCGAGCCCCTATCCCCCGTTCGCCCTGCTGATGGAGGCCGGGCTGTACGCGGCAGGGGAATGGACCGGGATCGGATTCTACGGGCTGATGCTCGCCATCGCGTGCGCCTTCCTCATTCTGTCTGCTCGCTACTTCGCACGCACGCGGTGGTACCTCTTTCCGCTCCTGTACTTGAACTTCTCCTATCTGAGCGATCGGTTCGTCCACGTACAGGACGACACCTATCTGCTCATGCTGCTCTGGGTCGTTGTCGCGCTCTGGCTGGCGCGCGCCGGCCGGGCGTCGAGCCACCTGGCGATGGCTGCGGCCATTGCCACGAAGCTCTCACCTCTTTACTACGCGCGGCACGTGACCTCGATGCGCCCCGCCATGCGCACGGCGTTCGTGGCGATGCTCTGTGCGGGATTTGTGCTGCCCTGGTTCATCTGGGACAACTACCTCTACATCTACAGCTTTCACCAGGGCCTCAAGGGAAACATCTACGACAGCATCGCGGCCGTTCTGGTTTCCGTGCCATTCGCCATCGCCCTTTGCTATCTCGAAGCCCATGGCGTCTTCGATCGCGAGGACCGCATTGGATGGGCACTGGTTCCGGTCGCCATCTTTCTCGCGCTGAAGATGCGCGTAGCCAGACACCTGCTCCTGGTGCTGCTCGTGCCTGACAAAGGGGCGAGTCGCAACCTGATCGCCGCCCTCGGCCTCACACTCCACTTTCTGCTGCCCCGCCTGATGCCGCTCGGCTCGGTGCTGTACGTCAGCGTCCTGCTGCTGATCGGCGTGCTCGTGTACCACCTGCGCGAGATCGGATGGACCAGGGTGCGCGCCGATCTCGCAAGACCCTGGCCGACGATTCGGCTGATGGTGCTCTCGCGCCCCGACGGGGGACGTGACTGCCCCACGCCCGATTGACGGCTCGGCTACTGCGTGCTGTAATCCGGGCTCAATCGCACAACAGTTTTTTCGCTTGCTGCCGGGCAGTGCTCCGGCAGTTTCGAGGCGCACGATGAACTTGAGAACGCAGAATGGGATCCGTGTGGGCGGCACGCTCGCGATCGGCCTGGCCGGTCTGGGTCTGTCGGTCTTTGCACAGACGGCTGGTGACAGCAACGCCGGGGCCGACTTCGCTCCCAAGCCACCCGTGGCCGCGAGAACGGCCGCTGAAGAAGCGAAGAGCTTTGTCCTTCCGCCCGGTTACCGGATGGAGCCGCTGCTCTCCGACCCAGACATCAGCAATCCCGCTGTGATCGAGTTCGACGGCAATGGTCGCATGTACGTCGTCGAGTTCCTGACCTACATGCCCGATGTGGAAGGCAACACCCAGCACGAACGGGCCAACCGCATCACGCGGTGGGAGGACACCAACGGCGACGGGACGTACGACAGACACACGGTCTTCGCCGACCAGCTCGTCCTGCCGCGCATGGTGCTGCCTCTCGACAGAGACACGATCCTCACCAACGAGACTGACTCAGACGATGTGATCAAGTTGACCGACACGAACGGCGATGGAGTGGCCGACAAGCGGGAAGTCTTTTACACCGGGGTCGGAATCGGACGCGACGGCAACCTGGAGCACGAACAGAGCGGCTTCGTGTGGGGGCTCGACAACTGGATTTACAGCACCTACAACGCCTTCCGTTTCCGATGGACCCCGGGTGGAATTCTGCGCGAGACCACAGGCGCCAATGGCGGCCAGTGGGGGCTGTCGCAGGACGACGACGGCAAGATGTGGTTTGTCTGCGCTGGCTGCGAGCGGGGACCGCTGAATTTTCAAGTCCCGATTCAATACGGCACGTCCCGCGTCTCGCCCCGTCCCGAGTCGCCCACCGCGCCGGCCAATACGTTCGACGAATACGAGCCAGGCTTCGACGTCGTCTGGCCGCTCGTGGGTCTCTCCGACACACAAGGCGGCATGGGACGCGTCCGAATGCCGCTCGGCACCGTCAATCACGCGACAGCCACCAACGGCCCGGACATCGTGCGCGGTCATCGACTGCCCGCCGATCTCCTGGGTGACCTCTTGTACGCGGAGCCCGTTGGCCGGCTGATTCGTCGGGCGAAGATCGTGAAGACCGAAGGGCTCACGCAACTGCGCAACGCGTATCCGGGATCGGAGTTCATCCTCAGCTCGGATCCGCTCTTCCGTCCCGTGAATATTCACACCGCACCGGACGGCACCGTCTATATCGCCGATATGTATCGCGGCATCATCCAGGAAGCGCAGTGGACCGGGCCGGGATCCTATCTCCGGCACAAGATCCTTCAGTACCAGCTCGACAAAATCACCACCCACGGCCGAATCTGGCGTCTGCGGTTCGACGGGGTCCCTGAAGTGCCTGCCACGCCGCTCGGGCCCGCCGCGCGTGCTCTACCCGGGATTCCGGCCGTTCCGGCCTTGGAGCCCGACGTCACGAAGCCGCGCATGTTCGACGAGACGCCGGCCCAGCTGGTCGCGCATCTCACGCACGCGAACGGTTGGTGGCGCGACACGGCCCAGCGCCTGCTCGTACTGCGGCAGGACAAGTCGGTGGTGCCCGCGCTCGAGACGATGGTACGCACGTCTCACAACATGCTTGCGCGGTTTCACGCCTTGTGGACACTCGAGGGGCTTGGGGCGCTCACTCCCGCTCTCGTGCGTGAGCAGCTCGAGAATCCCGAGCCCCGCATGCGCATCCAGGCCGTTCGGGCGAGCGAGACGCTCTACAAGGCTGGCAACAAGTCGTTCGACGCAGACTACCGGGATGCGGTCAAGGACACCGATCCGGATGTCGCGATTCAGGCGATGCTCACCCTGAAAGTACTGCGTGTCGCGGATTGGTCAGACGTCATTAAAGCCACGATGGCGACCAACAAGGCTCGTGGAGTACAGGAGATCGGCCGCATCGCCACGACGCCGGTGCCGCCACTCGGCGCCGGCCGGGGCGGACAGCCCCTCACGCCGGAGCAGCAGCAACTGTTGGAGCGGGGCCAGGCGATTTACGGAGAGATCTGCTTCAGCTGCCACGGCGAGGACGGGCGCGGCGCACCGCACGCCGGCGGCGAACCGGGACAGACAATGGCCCCGCCACTTGCCGGCTCCGCGCACGTTCAGGGACACCGCGACTTCGTGATCAAGACGGTCCTGCATGGGCTCACTGGGCCGAACAACGGTAAGACCTATGCGGAAGTGATGATTCCAATGGGGGTTCAGAAGGACGACTGGATCGCGGCCATTGGCTCCTACGTCCGCACCAGTTTCGGCAACTCGGCGTCGTTCATCCTGCCATCGGATGTCGCCCGCGTGCGTGCCGCGACGAATGCCCGCAAGATGAGCTGGACCGTCGCGGAGATCGAGTCGTCGCTGCCGGCACTGCTCGACCCGCAGCCGACCTGGAAGGCCACCGCGAGCCACAACTCCGACACGGCCGCAAGAGCCTTGACGCTGGCCGGCTGGAATTCTGGCGCCCCAGCCCAGCCGGGCATGTGGTTGCAGGTCGAACTGCCCCAGCCCATCATGCTCGCGGAAATTCAGTTCAACGCTCCCGCGCCGGCCAGGGCCGGTGGTCCTGGCGGTCGCGCCGGGGCGCCGACCGGCGCACCAGGCGCTGCAGCCCCAGCCGGCTCGCAGCCGGTTGTAACGGGAGCACCGACAGGCCCTCGGCCGACTGCCGCGGGTCGAGGCGGCCGGGATGTGACGCCGCCAGCTGATGTGCAGGTTCAGGTATCAATGGACGGCAGGACGTGGAGCGCGCCGGTGGCGACCGGGCCGTCTTCCACGCTGACGGTAATGGCGTTTCAGCCGGTCCGCTCCCGGTTCGTGAAGATCGGGAGAAATGCCCCAGCCGAGAACGTTCTCGTCTGGACGATTCAGAACCTCCGGTTGTTCGAAGCCCGCACACCCGTGAAGTAGGCGTACACGAATCAGGCGCGGTCGACTCGACAGCCGGCCGCGCCTGTGCTCCTCGCCGAATGCGCCGTGGGGCGACTTGGAATCGCTACTTCGACCGCTTGAGCACCACGTAGAGCGCGGCGCCGCCGTGCGCTTCGTGGTGTCACTCATCGGTCACGCCGGTTGTCGCCCAGCGGAGACGCCCGCGGGCCACGGCGCGGTAACGCCGGTCGGGTGTTACGACGACGTTAGTTGCGCGCTCAATTCGCGCCGCTCGCCTGATAGGTGAACCCGATGATGGACCCCGGATGGTCGAGGTTGTTGCCAGCATCCACGGCAAGGTAGATCGTTCGACCATCGGCGCTGACAAGGACATCGCGGTACCGATCGCGAGACTTGAAGTACTCGCGGGTCTGCCCGACAGCGGCATCGCCGGCGGTGTTGAGCTGCACGCGGTACAACGTGCCGCGTGTGAGGCTCGTCACCAGCACGGACGGGGCCCAACCTGGAATGCCGCCAGTGCTCACCGTGTAGAGGTCGATGCCCGAGGGCGCAATCGTGGCGAACTTCTCTTTCGTGAAGTCATGGTCGGCGCCCACCGTGAAGAACGTGCGGAGAGGCGGCACGAAGTTCGGCTCAATCCAAGCGCTCTCCTCTTGATGCGGCACACTCGGCGGCGCCACGATCTCGGTGAACGTGAGCGACGAGCATGGCGCAGGCGAAGATGCTGACCAGTTGGTGTACTGATAGACCTGGTCGTCCTTGTACCCCGCCACGTAGGGCCAGCCGTAGTTCTTCCCCGCCTGGATCAAATTCAATTCATCGTCGACGCTCGGTCCGTGCTCGGATGCGTAGATTTTGCCGTCTGCGGCCACGATGAGGCCCTGCGCATTCCGGTGACCGTAGGTATAGACGTGACTGCGCGCACCGTCGAGCATGGGATTGTCGGTGGGCACCGAGCCGTCGAGATTGACGCGCAGGATCTTGCCTTCGTAGTGTTGCCAGTTCTTCGCCGCCACTTCCGCGGGCGTCGGTAACTCTTGGGCATGAATGGGCTGACAGAAGAGCGAGAGCTGGTTGTAACCACCATCCCCCAGCGTCAAATACAGCTTCTGGTCGCGGCCGAAGGCGAGCCGACCCGAGACGTGGTCATTGCCCGCCGGCAGGTTCTCGAGCAGGTCGAGTGGACTGCCGAGCGTCTGCGCCTGTGCGTCGTACGTATAGCGCCGGATCTTCATCCGCCGCGTCTCGGCCGGCCCCGGATCGGCATCGTACGTCAGTGCCAGATAGACGAAGTCGTTGCCGGTGTTCTTGAGCAGATCGGGATGCAGGGCCATGCCCAGCAATCCGTCTTGGCCGTGCTTCTGCAGAATGTCTGGAATCGCGATGGCCACGGTCTTCGTGCCGTCGGCTGCGTTCACACGCGTGACGCGCTTGCCCGTGCGTTCGGTCACCCAGATACGTCCATCGGGACCCCACAGCATCTCCCAGGGATTTTCGAGTCCCGAGGTCACGACGCGGGTCGCGAACTGCTCGGAGCCAGGAGCCGAGTCCTGTGAGGGGGCGGCGGCAGAGGTCAGCAGCAGCAGCAACCAACTGATCAGCATGCGCTCATTTTGGGGCGAAGGTGCGCCGGGCGCAAATCAAAACAGTCTTGTGCGCCGACAGACGCTGGACGAGCGGTCACTTCCGCGGTACGGTCCTGGAGATGACACCTCCCGCACAGCGCGCGCTGCTCGAGCGCATCGCCCGATCCGCGATGCTCGCTCACGGCCTCTCCCCGGACTGGCCGCCGGAGATGGCGGCTGAGCTGGCCCATCTCGCTGACCCGCCGCGCGACGGGCTGCGCGACCTCCGTGACCTGCCCTGGTCGTCGATTGACAATGCCGACTCGCGCGACTTGGACCAGGTCGAAGTGTGTCTCACAGACGGCGGACGGACACGGCTGCTCATCGGCCTGGCTGATGTCGCGGGCATGGTGACTCGCGGATCGGCGCTCGACGAGCACGCACGCCTCAACACGACGTCGGTTTATACGCCCGTCCGCGTGTTCCCCATGTTGCCAGAGGTGCTCTCGACCGACCGGACGTCGCTCAACCTCGACCAGGATCGCCCGGCGATCGTCGTCGATCTCACGGTCGATGATTCCGGTGCGCCGACAGCGTGGGATGTGTACCCGGCGCGTCTCTGTAACAGGGCGCGACTGTCCTACGGCGCCGTGTCAGCGTGGCTCGAGGGAAGCGCCCCCCTCCCTGCATCGGCGCTGGGGGCAGCGCTCGAGACACAGCTGCGTCTGCAGGATCGGATCGCCACGGCGCTACGCGCACGCAGTCACGAGGAGGGCGCGCTCGAGTTCGCGCGGACGGAAATCAAGCCAACGCTCGTCGGTGAATCGGTGGTCGACCTGCAGACAGAGGGCCCAAATCGCGCGCGCGACATGATCGAGAGCTTCATGGTGGCCGCCAATGGGGCTACCGCGCGTTTCCTGTCCGCGCATGGATTCGCCTCTATCCGCAGAGTGGTGCGCTCTCCCAGTCGATGGGGGCGCATTGTCGACCTGGCCGGCGCTCATGGCGGGCGCCTGCCGGCTGAGCCCGACTCGAAAGCGCTGGCCGCCTTCCTGAGGGGCGAGCGGCAGTCGCACCCGGACACGTTTGGCGATCTGTCGCTGTCGGTGATCAAACTGCTCGGCGGCGGCGAATACGTCGCAGAGGGTCCAAGCGGGTCGTCGGCTGATGCGCACTTCGCGCTGGCCGTCTCGAATTACACGCATTCCACGGCCCCGAATCGTCGCTACCCAGACCTGATCACGCAGCGGCTCGTGAAGGCCGCGATGGCCAACGAGCCGTCTCCGTACACGCTGAGCGATCTGACGACCCTGGCCGAGCACTGCACGGCACAGGAGGACGCGGCAACAAAAGTGGAGCGGCTCGTGCGCAAAGCGGCCTCTGCCCTGTGGTTGTCGAGCCGGGTCGGCGACGAATTCGCTGCCGTGGTGACGGGCGCGTCAGCCAAAGGGACCTGGGTGCGCCTCGCCGGACCACCAATCGAGGGCAAGCTCGAGCGCGGTTACGAGGGCCTGGACGTCGGCGATGCCGTTCGAGTGAAGCTTGTCCACGTGGACCCCGAACGGGGCTTCATCGACTTCGTCGCGGTGGCCGGACCCGCGGCCCGCTCCAGCGGTGCGAGCCACTGACCATGACGACGATATGATGTCGGCGCACTCGAGGAGCGTTTGACGATGGATCGGACGGGATGACGATCGACAGCGAAGACGCTGTTCATCACCGCGCGCACCGGACTCTACGCCGCGAAAACACGGGTCACCGGCGTCGGCCCGCAGTGATTCGCCACCTGACCGCGGTCCGCGGTCGAACAGGGCAGACGCCCACACCAAGCAGACGGCCACATGTCACATAATCGGATTGCAATCGTCACCGGCGCCGGAAGCGGTATTGGAAAGGCGGTAGCGCTGGGGCTGCTCGCCGATGGCTATCGGGTTGTTCTGGCCGGCCGGCGCGCCGACCGCCTCGTCGAGGCAGCATCCGAGGCAGGCGTGTCGTCCGACCGCGTGCTGGCGGTCGCCACCGATGTGTCCGATCCTGAGTCGGTCAGGTCTCTGTTTGCACAGGCGGTGGCCACGTTCGGCCATCTCGACCTGCTCTTCAACAACGCCGGCACGAACGTCCCGGGCGTTCCGCTCGACGAGCTGACTGTCGAGCAGTGGCGCTCGGTGATCGACGTCAATCTCACAGGCGCGTTCCTCTGCACCCAGCAGGCCTTCGCTGTCATGAAGCGGCAGCAGCCGCGCGGCGGTCGCATCATCAACAACGGGTCGATCTCCGCGCACGTGCCTCGCCCGCACTCAATTGCGTACACCGCGAGCAAACACGCGGTCACAGGTTTGACGCGAACGACAGGGCTCGACGGCCGCCCGTTCGACATCGCGTGCGGCCAGATCGACATCGGTAATACGGCCACCACCATGGCCGCGGGCATGAGCAGCGGCGTGCCTCAGGCCAACGGCGAGATCGCACCAGAACCGCTGATGGACGTCTCGCACGTCGTCCGAGCGGTCCTGTACATGGCGAGCCTGCCGCTCGATGCGAACGTGCCTTTCATCACGGTCATGGCTACCAAGATGCCGTTTCTTGGGCGGGGCTAGCCGATCGAGGCTCAGCTCTGGTCGTCAACCTGAAGCAGGCCGGCGGCTCGTGCGATCACCGCTTCGGCCACCACGCCGTCTTCGGCGCCGGTGCCGCCGCTCACCCCCACGGCGCCAATCACGCGGTTGGCGAACACCAGAGGAACGCCGCCCTCGGACGCCACAACCCCGGGCAGGCTCATGACATTCGGGGCGCCCGACTTCACACGCTCTTCCCAAATCCTGGTCGGCCGGCGGAACCTCGCCGCGCACTGGGCTTTGGCCACGGCAATCTCGTAGCTGGCCGGCTGCGGATCGGCGACCGCGGCCACGAGCAACGGCGTCCCGGCATCGTCGACAAACGCCACGTACATCGCCCAGCCACGTTCGGCGATCGTGCGCGCGGCCGCGGCCAGCAACTCGGTGGCGTGGGTTAGGTGCAGAACATGCTTCTGGCCGAGCGGGGTGTGCGACATGAGGGCCTCCAGCCGGACATTGTACTCAGCGCGATTCGACATAGCGCCTTGCTTCACTACCGGCGGCGAGATGCCGTAGCCTTACCAGAGCTCACACCCGCCATGTCACTGTTCCAGATCGGACTGAATCCCTACGGCCACCTGAAGGACTACCGGGCGCAATTCACGGCGGACGGGTTCAGACTCGTACGCTGTGCCATCGGCGAAGGCTGCGTGCCCTTCGAAGAGATCGAGTCGGTGCTCTTGCCGCATCATCGGTCACTGACGGCGTCGCTCGAACCAGGGGCGCTCGAGGCACGGCATGTCCGTGCATTCACTCCTGAATGGTGGGCAGGGTACGCCGCCCGAGAGGCGCGCGAGTTCGCCCACGCCATCGGCCGCCTCCGGTCACGATCGCTCGACGACTCGGCAGACGTGCGAACCCCGTGGGAATGGCACGCGTCGGCGGACGAGATCGTCTCGTATGAAATGGATCAGATCCAGCGAAGTGCCGTCTTCGTGCACCAGCTTGGCTGGTAACGACGCCCCAGAAGTCGGAGGAGGTCCCGTGCGTGATCGCGAGTTTTCGTTGGAAGGACAGGTGGCGCTCGTCACAGGCTCTGGACGGGGCCTGGGGCATGCCATTGCGGTCCGCCTCGCGGAACTTGGCGCATCGGTCGCCATTCACGACCAGACAGAGGCCGCACCCGCGGAGTTCGATGAATTTGCGAGCCTGGCAGAATCGCTCGCGCATCTGGACGGCCAGCGCGTGCGCACCTGCGCAATCACCGGTGATATCTCCGATCAGCCGCGGGTTCGAGCCATGGTCGCTGAGGTCGAGGCGAATCTGGGCCCGCTCACCATCCTGGTGAACGCAGCCGGTGGCGACATCGGGGCAGCCGGGGGTAAGCCAGCGCCGAACAACGCCCTCGAGACGAAGCTCGAAGACGTGCGCGCGCTGCTCGATCGCAACCTCATTGGCACGATGGTGGTGTGCGGCGCCGTCGTCCCTGGCATGATCGCGCGACGCGGCGGCGCCGTGGTCAACATCGCGTCGCTGGCCGGGCACTTCGGCGTTTCTCCCGAGGTCGCGTATTCGACGATCAAAGCCGGCATCATTCACTACACCCGCTGTCTGGCGTTTGAAACCCGCGAGCATCACGTGCGTGTGAACTGCGTCAGCCCGGGCCCCACGGCAACCGCCCGCTTTCTGCGCACGCGCACGATCGATCCCGCGCTGCTCGTCGACGACGGCACGCTCATCCGATATGGCGCACCGCGGGATCAGGCCAACGTGGTGGCATTTCTCTGTTCGCCGGCAGCGAAGTTCGTCCACGGTCAAGTACTCCGCGTCGATGGCGGCATGTCCCTCTACGCCGGCTGATCCTTGCGATCGCCACCTGCCGCTCACACCTCCGGATCGGGCCCCCGGGATCAGCAGGCTGGTAGCTTCGCCAGTCACGGGCACCAACCGGCGTCTCGCCAACCATCTCGAGCAGGTGTATGCTGGCCCGCACGCGTCCTTCGACCTCGTGCCGACCCGCGAATCAGCGCAGCCCCGTGCGCGTGCTGGCGCCACGGCCTGCCCATGGAGATCGTGTATGCCTTCGTTCCTGACCCGCAGAGCGTTTCTCGAGCGCACCAGCCTCACCGCCACGGCCGCCGCGTTCATTCCGCGCTGGATGGCTGCAGCACAGGCGTCAGGCATGTTCATCTCGCTCAACGGCGGCGTGGCGCAGCGGACGGGCTGGCCCGAGTTCGCGCGTCTGGCAGCGCGCACCGGCTACGCCGGCGTCGATTTCCCGCTCAACAACGTCAGGATGGCCGGCGTGGATGCGACGCGCGCGCTCCTCTCCGAGTTGAAGCTGCAACCGACGATCACGGGCATTCCAGCCGATCCGCGCGGCGTCGATCCGGCAGCCTTTCAGACGGCCCTCGCAGGGCTCGAAGAGGCCGCGAAGTTCATGCAGGACATCGGCGCGACGCGCATGATGGCGGTGATGCCCGCAACGGTGCCGGCGCAGGCGAACATGTCGTTTGACGAGTACCGCACGATGTACAAGACGCGGCTGACCGCGATCGATGAAGTGCTCCGACGGCACAACATCCGGCTCGGCCTCGAGTTTCTCGGCCCCATGTGTTTTCACCTCGGTAACTGTGGAGGGGGCGGAAACCGCGCTCGGGGCGCAGGGGCCGGGGCGGCTGCCGCGGCGCCAGGGGCACCCGCGGGCGCTGCAGCTCCGGCCGCGCAGGCCGCACCCGCGCCTCCCGCGGCGCCGGCTGCCCCGGCCGCACCCGTCATCCCGTTCATCCATACGCTCAATGAGACAGTGAAGCTCGCGACGGAGGCCGGTCCGAACATCGGCGTCATCCTCGACGTGTGGCACTGGCATCACTCGGGCAGCACGGTGGCCGACATCCTGGCCACCGATAAGTCGCGCATCGTGCACGTGCACATCTCTGACGCGAAGGCGATGGCTCCGGCCGACGTACGCGACAACATGCGGTTCATGCCCGGCGAAGGCATCATCGACTACAACGGCTTCTTCGGCGCGCTCAAGAAGATTGGCTATACGGGCGGCGTGGCACCCGAGCCGCTCGGCCGCATTCCTATGGAGATGTCGCCCGACGAGGCCGCCAAGCTCGGTTACGACACGGCGGCCGCGGTCATGAAGAAGGCCGGCGTATTCTAGGCGGGTCGCGCAAGAAACACGTGCCATCAGGCGTCGTGTACGCGTTCGGTCCCTTCCGCGTCGACGCGTCCGCCCGGCGTCTGACACGCGACGAGGTTCGCATTCCGGTTGCGGACCGCCCGCTGAGCGTCCTGATTCACCTGCTCGAACGTGCCGGCGCGGTCGAGACCAAGGACGCGATCATCGCCGCGGCCTGGAATGATGTCGCGGTTACCGACAACAGCCTCGAGCAGGCGGTGTCTACGCTCCGGCGTTTGCTCGGCGACCGCCCGGATGGCGGCCCCTATCTCGAAACGGTCCCCCGCCAGGGCTACCGGTTTGCTGGTGACGTGACCAGGCTGGCCGCGCGCACGAGCGATGCCGGACTCGAGGCCATGCTCGCGCCACACCGGCGCTGGATCGAGGGGCGCGCCGCGCTCGAGACGCTCGCCACCGATCAGATCACGATCGCGCTGGCGGTCCTTCAGCAAGTCGTCGAAACGGTTCCCGATCAGGCGTCCGCCCACATCGGGCTCGCCAATGCCTGTGTGATGCGGTTCGAGACCACGCGCACCGACGCGGAGCCGGATGCGGCTTCGCTGACCCGCGCCGTGGCTCATGCGCGCGAAGCCTGCAGGCTCGATCCGCAGTCCGGTGAGTCCTGGGCGACGCTGGGATTTGTGCTCGACCGAACCGGGCAGACACTCGACGCCCTGGCGGCCTCGTCTCGCGCGGTGGCCCTCGAGCCCGACAACTGGCGCCACCACCTCCGCCTGTCGTCGGTCGCGTGGGGCGAACAGCGGCTCAGGGCCGCGCGCCGAACCCTCGCATTGCTGCCAGGATGCCCCCTCGCGCACTGGCTGGCGGCGACAGTCCTCGTCGCCAGGCAGGCACTCGGCGATGCAGAACGCGAGGTGGTGGCAGGCATCACGAACACGCGGGCGAATCCCATTGGACAGCCGCGGTTTACGGGCGTCGCCCTGCACTGGCTGCTCGGACTCATTGCGGCCGCACGCGGTGAGGACGATCGCGCGCGGGCGGAGCTCGAGCGCGAGCTGTCCTTCGAGGCCACAGGCCACATGTACGCGCGGGAGTGTTGCGCGCACACGTGGTACGCCATCGGCGCCCTCCGGCTGCGCGGCGGTGACGAAGCAGGCGCAGACCTGGCGTTCGGACAAGCCCTCGATCGAGTGCCCGCGCATCCGATGGCCCGCGTCGGCCGGGCGGCCGCGCGCGGAAGGCTCGCTGACCTGCCGACGACTCTGGACCTCGCCGGTTCGAATGGCGCCCCCGCTCCAGGACATCGGGTTGTGGAGCTCGCGATGGCGCAGGCCGCGCTCCTGGCACTCACCGGACGCCACAGAGAAGCGGCTGCCGCGATCGCTCAAGCGCTCCCGCGAGCGACGGCTGCGAATGCCGCGTGGCTGCTTCCTCTCGATCCTCTGATTCGGGTGACCGTTCATCCGGAGGTGTGGGCCGAGGTGCTGTCGCACCTGCGTGCGCAGGCCGCCTGACGCCATCAGCCTTTTTCAGACCCGCGCTCAGGACTTGATCGTGGTCCAGGCCGCACCATCCAGACATTGGAGGTGCGTATGCGTGAGATTCGATTGATGCTGCGGCTGTCGGTGGTGCTCGTGATGATGAGGGCGGCCCCCGCGGCCGCGCAGGACATGACGGTTCCCCCGCCCCTGACCCATACGGTCGAGCTCGCTGGTCCCCGGTTCGGGTTTACGATGTTGACGCAGGGTGTGGTCGATGCGCTCGCAGAGCGGCGCATCCAAATCAAGCCAGTCATCTCCCAGTTCGGCTGGCAGGTGGAAAAGCAGTTCTACTCGCACGCAAGCGGTGTGACCGCTGTTACCGAGTTCGTGGGGCTGCTCGGCGGCCTCGAACAGGGTGTGGCCCTGCCGAGCGGCAACTGGCTGGTGGGCCTGCGCTCCCGAGAGGGTGCCGAGTTCGGTATCGGCCCCAACATCAGTCCGGCCGGCGTCGGGCTCGTGATCGCGGCCGGCGTCACGTTCCGAGCCGGCGCGCTGAACGTGCCGATGAACTTCGCGCTTGTGCCGTCGAAAGACGGTGTGCGCGTGAGCGTGTTGACGGGTTTCACACTCAGGCGGCGGTAAGACACGCCTCACGGAAGGCTCACGGCACGGTCAGACCGAATGCCGTGAGCCCTCACGGTGGGGCGTATACTCGTACCATCACGACTCACAAATATCGGCCGCTGATTGCTCTCGCCCTTGCCCTCCCGCTGGTCTTCACTGGTTCGTCTCGTCTCGGGGCCAATCCGCCACGACAGATCACCGCGTCGGCCACCAGCCTCAATGAAGCTCAACGTCTGTTCTACGTCGGGCGCTATGAGGAAGCCGCGGCAATGGCGCTGGCACTGCGCAGCGCCAATCCCGAAGACCTGGCGACGTATGAGCTGCGCACGTCCGCGCTCCACTTCCAGATCAAACGGCTGATCGGCGATCCGAAGGATCGCGAGCGGGCCCTCAAGCAGTGCGGGCCATGTCCCGCGCTGATTGCCGACATGGCCGCAGACACCCTGCGCGGACAGACGATTGGCCGCCAGCGCCTGCTGCAGGAGCCCGGACACATTCAGACGCTGTTCTTTCTCGGCAAGATCGATCTCAATCACGTGTGGCTGCATCTCGGCACATTGGGACATCGGACCGGATGGACCGAGTACCGCGAAGCCCGACGTACGATTGAGGCGGTGCTCAAGGCCCAGCCGGACCATGTGCGCGCTCGCATCGCGCACGCGTGGATCGAGTACATCGTCGACACTCGGGTTCCGCTGGGGCTCAAGTGGGCACTCGGTGGCGGGAGCAAGACGCGCGCCCTCGACACGGCCCGTCAGGCCGCCGCGGTGGAAGGCGGCGACTTCTATGCGCGCACCGAGGCGGGCTTCGCGCTCTGGGAGATGCTCGTGAAAGAGAAACGTGTGGCCGAGGCCGTTGTCGTCGCGCGGGGCCTGCACCACGATTTTCCAGAGAACCGCGAGCTCGTCAGATTTCTGGAGCAGAACGGCAGCGTTCAGGCACGAGGCCGCCAGTGAGTATGCGGCGGTCCGGGACCTGATCAGGCCCCGGTGAGCACCAGCTCGGGGGCGCGCTGAGACGGACGCGCGTGTCCCTCCAGAAAGTCGATCACCTGCCGTCGACACAGGTGATACTCCGGGCGGCCGAGCACGGCGATCCGGTTGCGCGGCCGGGGGAACGGCACCGTAAGCACGCGGCCAACCGTCGCTTCGGGACCATCGGTCATCAGGATGAGCCTGTCGGCCAGGTACAGCGCTTCATCCACGTCGTGCGTCACCATCACCACGGTCTTGCCAGATTCTTCCCAGACCCGCAGCAACGTGTCCTGCACCTCGAACCTCGTCAGTGAGTCGAGCATCGAGAACGGCTCATCCAGCAGCAGAAACCTCGGCTCGCCGGCCAATGCGCGCGCGAGCGAGACGCACTGCTGAGTGCCGAGCGACAGCTGTCCCGGCAGTTGAGAGGCCGCGTCGGCCACCCCGACCAGCTCGAGGTATTCATCGGCACGGCGAGCGGGTCGCGCTCCGCGCCTGTGCCGAACCGCCAGTTGGACGTTCTGCCGCGCCGTGAGCCACGGCAGCAGGCAGGGCGCCTGAAACACCACGGCGCGCTCGGCGCCCGGGGCAGTGACTTCGGTACCGTCGATGACCACCCCGCCGAACGTGGCGCGCTCGAGACCGGCGATGATCGACAGGACCGTTGATTTTCCGCAGCCCGAATGCCCCAGCAGCGCGACGAATTCACCTTGTTCTATCCGCGCGTTGACGTTCTTGACTGCGACGAATGGGCCCGAGGGCGTCGGGAATACCTTGGTGAGCCCCGTCAGCTCGAGCGGCACCCTCACGAGCGATCCTCCACGAGTGCCACCGACGCCAGTGGGACCGCGCGCCCCGATGACCTGGTGCCACGGCCAAGGGCGCTCGTCAGGGTGGCAATCACGTGCGCGCGCACGATCGACGCCTGCTCGTCGTGCGCCAGCTGTGAAACGCTGCGGGGCCGCGGCAGATCGACGACGATCGGGCGCCCGAGGGTGGCAGGCGGACCAGAGAGAATCGGGACGATGCGATCGGACAGCAGAATGGCCTCCTCCACGTTGTTGGTGATCATCACAATCGTCACCGGCCGTTCCGCGACCGAACAGAGCCGGGCGAGATCCTGCTGCAGGGTCTCGCGTGTCATGGCATCGAGCGCGCCGAAGGGCTCGTCGAGAAAGAGCACGGCCGGCTCGGTGGCCAGCGCCCTGGCCAGCGACACCCGCTGACGCATCCCGCCCGATAGCTGCGCGGGTCGTCGGCCGAGGGCATGGCCGAGGCCCACCTGCTCGAGGTAGTGTCGCGCGCGCGTCTGTTGCGCATCGCGTGATAGCTGCGGCATGGCGGCCCCCACAGCGAGGCGCACGTTCTCGAGCGCACTGAACCACGGCAGGAGCGAATAGTTCTGGAACACGAACGCCACATCGCTCGGAATGCCCACCACCTGCTGGCCCGCAATACGAACCGATCCCGCATCCGGGGCCGTCAGGCCTGCCAGCAGGCTGAGCAGCGTCGACTTGCCACTTCCCATCGCGCCGACAATCGACAGGAACTCCCCTTCTTCGATCGCGAGCGACACGTCGCGCAGCACTTGACGAGTGCCGCCGCCGTGCGCGAAGCCCTTGCAGAGACCCTGTGCCTCGAGAAATGCCATGCTCGACCTCAAATCGTCCGCAGCCGCGTTTCTGCCATCCCCATCAAGCGGTCGAGCGTGAAGCCAATCAGCCCAATCGTGATGATCGCAAGCAGGATGTGGGCGTAGACGAGGCTGTTGTATTCCTGCCAGAGGAACCCGCCGACTCCGGGCGTGCCGGTCAGCATCTCGCTCGCCACGATCACGAGCCAGGCAATGCCCAGACTCAACCGGTATCCAGTGAACATGTGCGGCAGCGTGGCAGGCAGGATGATCTTCGTAAACGTCGTCACCTTCGACAGGCGCAAGACCTTGGCGACGTTCCAGTAGTCCTGTGGGATGGCACGTACGCCCGCGTTTGTGTTGACCACGGTCGGCCACATCGAACAGACCGCGATCGAGAAGAGCGCGGCTGGCTCAGACTTCTGAAAGAGAATCAGCCCCAGGGGGAGCCAGGCCAGCGGGGAGATGGGGCGTAATACCTGGATGAGCGGATCGAACATCCGGGTCAGCGCCGGTGACACGCCGAGCAGCAGGCCAAGCGGCGTGGCGACAGTGATCCCGAGCAGGAAACCCCACGCCACCCGAACCAGGCTGTATCCGGCCAGCCGCAGGATGCCCTGGTCCATCTCACCTCGCTTGGCAAACGGCTCGAGGATGTACAGCTTGCTCTCCTGCCAGGTCTGCACCGGCGACGGGAGGTCCTTGACGATGGTGCTCAGCACCGACCAGATGCCGATGGCCAGAGCCACGCCCACGAGAGGCAGCAAGGCGTGTGTCAGACGTTTCATCAGGAACCTCATGCCAGGCTGTTCACCGGGAACGACTTGGCGTACTTCTCCGGATCCGCCGGGTCGAAGCGACCGTCGAACAGGGTGGCCGAGGCCTGTTCCACGACCTTCGGCACCGCCCCCATATCCTTCATCGCATCAAGATAGAGGTCCGACCGCATCACCCGCTTGGCCACGCCCGCGTAGTCGGGCGGCGTTTTCACCATGCCCCAGCGCCTGAACTGGGTCAGCCACCACTGAGCGAAAATCCGGTGCGGGTAGTTGCAGCTGCGGTCCGAGAAGATCATGTAATTCGGATCCTGCTCCACACGCCCATCGCCGTAGACGTACTTGCCCATCAGGCGTTCCAGAATGATGGCCGGCGGGCAGTTGATGTACGTCGGCTGCGAGATGACTTCGGCAGCTTTCGACCGGTTCTCGAGCTTGTCGAGGTGCGTGCTCGCCAGATGCAGCGCCTTCAGCACGGCCTTCACCGTCTTGGGATTCTTTGTCGCAAACTCCTCGGTGAACGCGCAGACCTTCTCCGGATGGTCCTTCCAGATCTGTTGCGTCGTGACCGCCGTGTAACCGATGCCATCCTCGATTGCGCGCTTGTTCCACGGCTCGCCGACGCAGAAGCCGTCCATCTTGTCCACCTTCATGTTCGCCACCATCTGGGCCGGCGGAATCGTGATGAGGCTGATGTCACGATCGGGATGAATGCCGCCAGACGCAAGCCAGTAGCGTATCCACATCGCGTGTGTGCCTGGCGGAAACGTCATGGCGAACGTCAACGGATCGCCGGCGGCTTTGGCCTTGTCGACAATGGGCTTCAAGGCCTGAGGTGTACGGACGCCAGCCTGCTTCAGCTTGTTGTTGAGCGTGATCGCCTGGCCGTTGCGGCTGAGCAGCCAGGGAATGACCATCGGCTTCACTGGCGAGCCCGCAAGTCCGAGCGTCGATGCCAGGGGCATGCCGATCAGCATGTGCGTCGCCTGGTTCTCCCCGAGGCTCAACTTGTCGCGAATGACCGCCCATGACGCTTCCTTCGAAACCACCGACTCGATCCCGAATTGCTTGAAGAATCCCAACTCGTGCGCCATGACGATGGGCGCGCAGTCCGTCAGGGCAATCATGCCGAACCTGACGGTCTTCGTCTCAGGGCCGTCCTGGGCATAGACGCCGCCAGACCATCCCGATGGAACCCCGGCAAGCAGGGTGCCAGCCGTGGTTCCGGCCACCCTCAGGAACGTGCGTCGCGTTGTGTTGTTCATCGTTACCTCTCTGCCAGGAACACGTATGTGACCATCACGTACGGTTGGCGATACGACGCACCAGGCGTCGTCTGTCGCAGGAATCGCCCCGCGAAGATGTGCGCATACCCACCGGCGAGTTGCAGTTGGGGCGTCAGCGCGTGTGAGACCTGAACGTCGATCTCCTGCCCCACATGGCGCGCATCGGCGCCGGCCGGCACACGAGCGACGAGCGCGCCACTGGCCGCATACAGTCCGTCGCGCGCCTGCGCAAGCCACCACGAGTGATAACTCGCCGTCACGGGCCACCCCTTGAGGCGCGAGAGTTCCACGCCACCACGCACGTGGTGCACATTGCGCCACCCGACCTGATCGGCCAGGCCATACTTGTCGTGCGGCGTCGGGTAGAGCTGGTCAAAGGTGCCCCGCGTGCCATCTGTGGGATCCTTATCGCCGCTCGCGTAGTTGTATTCGCCGAAGGGACGAAGCCGATGCCACATCGGCGCGCGCAGCTGGGAGTGACTGGCCCACGCCGTGACGTCGTCCTCTCCGACCGAGCCCACCTGGCCGACGACCTCCAGGCTGTAGTCGGATCCGCCGATCAGCGTGCCGGCCCATCTGGTGCCGACGGTGGTCAGGGCCAGATCGCCCCGAGGTCCGTGTTCGGTCGGCTGGCTACGATCGCCTCGCCAGAAGACATACGGCTCGACGCTGGATCGAGGCGCCAGGCGGGCCAGCGTGGCGTAGGCGCCATAGAACCGGCTGCCATTACCGCTCTTGTCGAATTCGTGGTCGAGAATCCGTACCACCGAGGCGGCAAAGGCGTCGAGCTGCACGGGTGATTTCCGGACCGTCAGGCGCACGGCGTCAAAACTGCGGCCCGCGTTCAGCCACCCGACCGATCCCACCAACCGCTGCTCGCCGAACGTGAGCTCCTGGCGGCCGGCCCGTAAGAGCAGCGGCGTTTTTGCCGTGCCCACATCCACGAAGAGCTGGCGGAGGTCGAAGCTGGCTCTGAAGGGAGCCGTCGTCGGCCCAATCTGCTTGCCGGCAACGCGCGCGTCGTGCACCTGTGCCTGAATGCTCACGAGGCGCGCTGGGATCAGCGTGGCGTTCAACCGGATGCGGCCGAGCCCGTACAGGTCGTCGCGACCGGTGGTAAAACCCGCGCCTTCGAAACCCTCCATCCGGGCCCGATACTCAGCGCGCACGCGCAGCCATTTGGGCAGGACCGTGTTCAGACGATTCGGTAGGGGCGGAACAGCCGGCGGCGGCGCGGTCTGCGCCGGCGCCATGGCAACCGCTGCCGGGGCATCTCCGGTCCGCTGTTGTGCGACTGCCGGCCGAGAATGGACGAGCGCGATGGCGAGAACGACCAGTAACCGAAACCACATCCTCGAATAGCTCACGCAGTACTCCTGTGAAATGAGGGGAAACAGTACGAACGCTGCGGGGCGTCCTGGAATGAAGCCTGCGAGGGCGAGATCGTCACGGCCGGGTGACGGTCAGCGAGAGAGCAAGGGTTGTTCCGGGTGTGACGGCGGGGGTGGCAGTCGCGCTAACGCACGCCACCGCAGTCGCTTAGCAGTCTAGCGAACCCCAGTCGGGCGACGGTTTTTGATAAACATAATTGTTCGAAACTTTGTTCGTTCGACAAAGATGTCGACAGACTTAGGCAGCAGACTTGCCTTCTCCTAGGAGGTCCGTTCTCTCATCCACTCGAGCCTCCTTGTATACGCATGATTAGCACATGGTCCGCTGTGTGAGCCTGTGGACATAATTGTCTACTTATAGTGGCGTCTCAACATTTTTGTTAACCTGTTCGCGCTTGCCGGACGACACCTGGGAGTGTATCGTAGAGGCTGACGCCGGCCCTGTCGCCGCGTCCGGCTCCCAGCCTTAGCCACCGCCTCTGGCGCCCCTGTCCGCGCCATCGTCCGATCGGGCCCTCGCGTGCCCGTCGACTCTGCGCTCCATGACGAGCTTCTCGTGCGTTCCTGGCCCCGTGGTCAGGTCTGGAGTGCTGATGGCATTGCCCCTGCTGACCCGAGCGTCTAGAGACGGCGTCACGTTTCTGCTGACGCCACGCACACGGCCCGAAGGCCCGTCGAATCCCGCACCGGACCCGATCGCCATCGACGCGCGAATGCCGTCGCGCCGCCCTGCTGAAGGCGAGCAGTACCGTTTTCACGTCGACATGGGCCAATGCATTGGATGCAAGTGCTGCGTGGTGGCGTGCAACGAGCAGAACGGGAATCCGGCAGACATCAACTGGCGCCGCGTCGGCGAAGTCGAGGGTGGCTGGTATCCGGACACGCGCCGGGCATACTTCTCGATGGGGTGTAACCACTGTCTCGAGCCGACGTGCCTGCAGGGCTGCCCGGTCGACGCCTACACCAAAAACCCCGCAACCGGCATCGTCCACCACAGCGCCGACACCTGTATCGGATGCCAGTACTGCACATGGAACTGCTCGTACGGCGTGCCGCAATTCAATCCGGAGCGCGGCGTCGTCGGCAAGTGCGACATGTGTCACAGCCGACTCGAGCGAGATCAGGCGCCCGCCTGCGTGAGCGCGTGTCCTGAGACCGCGATCCGAATCGAGATCGTGAATGTCGCCGAGTGGCGGGCGGCCCTCACGGCCACCTCACCGGCGCCACCTCTGCCCGCAGGCATGCCGGCAGCCGATGCGAGCCTCTCCACCACGCGCTACTCGATGCCCGACGGGCTGCCGCCCAACGCGCGACCGCTCGACCTGACACACGTCCGGCCGGCCGAGCCGCACTGGCCGCTCGTCGTCATGACCGTGCTCACGCAACTGTCCGTGGGGGCGTTCACCTCCATCTGGCTTCTGCAGATGGCTGGTGCGGTCGACCGGCTCGGCATGGCGGCCATCACGTCGCTCCTCATTGCCGGACTCGCGCTCTCGGCCTCGACGCTGCACCTCGGACGGCCGGCCTATGCCTATCGCGCCCTCAAGATGTGGCGCCGATCCTGGCTGAGTCGCGAGGTCCTGCTGTTTACCGCCTTCTCCGGTGTGGCAAATCTCTACGCCGCTCTGCTGTGGATTGGTGCATCGGGGAGCCTGCTGGCTGGGGCCGCGACGGTGCTGCTCGGCTGCGCCGGTGTCACGGCGAGTGCCTACATCTACCGGGTCTCGTCGCGGCCAGCCTGGAATTGTGTGCTGACGCTGCTGCAGTTCGGAGCGACCGCCGCGGTACTCGGACCGGCCTTCACGGCCGCGCTCGGCGCGAGCGCGCTGCCCGCTTTGCGAATCGCGATTGTGGTCGGCGCCACGCTTCAGGGTGTGCTCATCGTGTGGGGCGTTCTCAGACTCATCGCCTCCGATAGCATCGAACTGCGAGGCACCGCTCGCCTGCTGTCGACCACCCTCGCCAAGATCTTCCTGATCCGAGGGGCCCTGCTCGTCGTTGGCGGCGGCATCCTTCCGCTGGCCTGGCACGGACAGCCGTCATCGATCGTCGCGTTCGCGCTGCTGCTCGCCGGCGAGATCGCGGGCCGGTACCTGTTCTTCGTGAGTGTGGTCCCGAAGCACATGACCACCCCGTACCTGGCCATGGGGAGCGAGGCGGCATGAACCTCAAACGCCTGCTCGGCCTCGACACGCACGCGGATCACTACCTGTACGCTGACGACGCCGAAGCCGGCTACATCTCGGCGCAGAAGGTTCCCGAGCAATGGGTGCCAACCACGTGCGGCTACTGCTCGGTGGGCTGCGGGATGTACGTCGGTGTGCGAGCGGGCCGCGCCGTGTCGGTCCGCGGCAATCCCGATCACCCGGTAAACCGTGGGCTTCTCTGCCCGAAGGGTCTCTCGGAACATCACACGCTGTCGGCATCGGACCGCGCCGTGCAGCCACTCCTGCGCCGCGATGGCCAATTGCGCCCCGTCGCTTGGCCGGAGGCCCTGCGCGTGATGGCCCAGACATTTCAGGATATCCAGGCGCGACACGGTCGCGAATCTGTCGGTGTAATCAGCACCGGACAGCTGGTCACCGAAGAGTTCTACACCCTGGGTAAGCTCGTGCAGCTCGGGCTGGGGACGCGCAACTACTGCGGCAACACAACGCTCTGCATGTCCACGGCCGTATCCGGGTACAAGCGATCGTTCGGCAGCGACGGTCCTCCAGGCGCGTACGACGATCTCGAACAGGCCGATCTGATCATGCTCATCGGCGCGAACATCGCCGAGAACCATCCGATCCTGTGCCGGCGTCTGGCCGCCAACCCGGGCACGACACTCATCGTCGTCGATCCTCGCGTCACGAAGACCGCGATGATGGCCGACCTGCACCTGCCCGTGAAGCCGCGCTCGGACCTGGCGCTGGTCAATGGTTTGATTCACATTCTGATCGAGCACGACCTCGTCGATCACTCATACATCGAGGCCCACACCACCGGTTTCGACGCGTTGAAGGCGTCCGTCGCGACATACACGCCGGATCGGGTGGCCGAGATCACCGGGCTGAGTGCCGAGCTGCTGTACCGGACCGCCAGCCTCTATGCCAACGCGCGCGCGGCGCTCGTCGCGTGGACGATGGGGGTGAATCACAGCACCAAAGGGACCGAGACGGTCAACGCCATCAACAACCTGTCGCTCATCACCGGCAATATCGGACGTCCGGGAGCATCACCGTTTTCCATTACCGGTCAATGCAATGCCATGGGCACACGGGAGGCGGGGTTCACATCCAGCTTGCCGGGCTATCGCAAGTTCGAGAGTGGGTCCGATCGCGCTGAACTGGCAGAACTGTGGCACCTGCCGGTTGACCGCATTCCCACGTCGCGCGGTCTCGCGTATCCGGACATCATCGAAGCGGCGCTGTCGCACAAGATCCGTGCGCTCTGGATCATCGGCACCAATCCCATCGTCTCGTTTCCAAACCTGGGCGTGCTCACGCAGGCGCTTCACGATCTGGAATTTCTCGTGGTGCAGGACGGGTTTCATCCCACCCCCACATCGGACCTCGCGCATCTGGTTCTTCCCGCCGCGATCTGGGGCGAAAAAGAAGGGACGTACACCAACTCCGAGCGCCGCGTGAGCAAGGTCAATCAGGCAGTGCCGCCGCCCGGTGAGGCGCGTTCCGATTTCGACATCTTCCTTGGCCTGGCCAAGGAGCTCGGGGTCGAGGCCGAGCTGTTTCCGGGCTGGCGGACGCCGGAGGACGCGTTCGCCGAATGGGGTCGGGTATCCGCTGGCCGCCTCTGCGACTACTCAGGGATCACATATGCGGGTCTGGCCAAAGAAGCCATTCAGTGGCCGTTCCCGGCAGGTGCCTCGGCGCCAGGCGCGACGCGGCGTCTCTACGACGATGGCCAGTTCGAGACCGAGGACGGCCGCGCCCAGCTCCTGCCCGTGACATGGGAACCATTTCCTGAGCAGCCGACCGCCGAGTTTCCGTTCGTGCTCAACACAGGCCGCACGGTCGAGCACTGGCACACACGGACAAAGACCGGTCGCGTGCCAATTCTTCAGCGCCTGTGTCCCGATGCGTGGGTCGAAATGAATCCGCGCGACGCCCGCGCGCTCGGACTCAAACCTCAGGAGTCCGTCTCGGTCGTGTCGCGGCGCGGCGCGATCAGGAGCATCCAGCTACGCGTCACTGAAACCGTCGCGCCCGGCCAGGTCTTCGTGCCCTTCCATTTCGCGGAGGCCAACGCGAATCAACTGACTCAGAGCGCCTACGACCCCATTTCGCGCGAACCCAACTTCAAGCAGTCCGCGGTGCGCGTAGAGCGCGCCGGAACCGCGCCTCGGCCGTCCGCAAGAGAGAGGCACTCATGAAGAAACTCGTGGTCGTCGGGAACGGGATGGCCGGCATGGCCTGTCTCGAGCACGTGCTGGCCTACGGGCGGGAATTCGACGTCACCGTCTTCGGCGACGAAACGCACGTCAACTACAACCGGGTGTTGCTCTCATCGGTCCTCGCGGGGGAGAAGCCGTCAGACAGCATCGTGCTCAACCCGCTCGAGTGGTACCAGCGCCACGACATCGCGCTGCGACTCGGCACGCGTGTGGTCGACGTCGACCCGCAGGCCCAGGTCGTACATGGCGAGGATGGCAGTGTGGCGAGCTACGACGTGCTCCTCCTGGCCACCGGCAGCAGCGCCTGGATGCCGCCCATTGCGGGCCTCGATCTCGACGGCGTGTTCGCGTTTCGAACGCTCGATGACACGCGTGCCCTCCTCGATCGCGCCGGCGCCGGCACCAAAGCGGTCGTGATTGGCGGCGGTCTGCTCGGTCTCGAAGCGGCGCGCGGTCTCCAGGTGCAGGGGTGCGACGTCACCGTTGTCCATCTCGCCCAGACGCTGATGGAGCGCCAGCTCGATCCCACCGGTGGGTCGTACTTGACGAGCAAGATGGACGCGCTGGGCGTGCGCGTGCTGCTCGGACGCAGCACGAGTGCGATTCTGGGCGAAGGGCATGTCGAGCGCGTGCTGTTTGCCGACGGCAGTCACGTGGATGCCGATCTCGTCGTCGTCGCGGCAGGAATCCGGCCCAACGTCGAGCTTGGCCGCCGCGCCGGTCTTGACATCAATCGAGCCATCGTCGTGAACGACCACATGGAGACGTCGCGCCCCGACGTCTTTGCCGTGGGCGAATGCGTCGAGCACCGGGGCGTGTGCTACGGCCTCATCGCACCGCTGATCGAGCAGGCGAAGGTGCTCGCCGCCACCATGACCGGCCGAAAGGGCCCGGTCTACACCGGCAGCATTCAGGCCGCGAAGCTCAAGATCATGGGGGTCGATGTGTTCTCGGCCGGTGAGTGGGCCGAGGAGGCGTCGCTCGATATCGTGCGCTACGAAGATCCGGGACTTGGCGTCTACAAGAAGCTGGCGCTACGCGACGGACGGCTGGCCGGCATGATCCTGGTCGGCGACACCGACGACAACCACCGCTACATGGACTGGCTGCGGACGGGCGAAGACCTCAGCGCTCAGCGCCGGCAACTGCTGTTTCCCGGACCGCTGAGTGACGTGGGGCTCGACGTGGCCGAGATGGCCGACACGGCGACGGTCTGTGGATGCCTGGGTGTCACCAAAGGCACCATCATCGGCGCCATTCACGAGCGCGGGGTCAACACGCTGTCACAGCTCAAGGAGTGCACACGAGCCAGCACGAGCTGCGGCAGCTGCACGAAGCTGTGCCAGGACCTGCTGCGCGCCGTCGCGCCGGCGTTCGAGGAAGAGGCCAAACGCGTGATGTGCGGGTGCCTCCCGTTTGCGGAGGATCAGTTGCGCGAGATGCTCCGCACGCAGCAGATTCGCGCGGTGCAGGACGTGCTCGACATCTACGGCAACGGGCTGGGCTGCGAGACGTGCAAACCAGCGCTCAGCTACATGCTCGACATGCTCTGGTGCGGCGACCACGACGAAGATCGCTCCGCGCGCTACATCAACGACCGCGTTCACGCGAACATCCAGAACGATGGCACGTTCTCGGTCATCCCACGCATGCGCGGGGGTGTCACGACACCCGATGAACTGCGCAAGATTGCCGACGTGGCAGACAAGTACCACGTGCGGATGGTCAAGGTGACCGGCAGCCAGCGGATCGACTTGCTCGGCGTCAAAAAGGCCGACCTGCCGCAGGTCTGGGCCGATCTCGGGATGCCGTCCGGCCAGGCCTACGCCAAGGGCGTCCGCATGGTGAAGACCTGCGTCGGCACCGAGTTCTGTCGCTTCGGCACGCAGGACTCCACCGCTGCCGGCATCGAAATGGAACGACGGTTCGAACAGCTGTTTACGCCGCACAAGGTGAAGATGGCCACGGTGGGGTGCCCGCGCAACTGCGCGGAAGCCACCGTCAAGGACATCGGACTCATCGGCCAGGAAGGCGGCTGGCAGGTGGTGGTGGGCGGTGCGGCCGGCAAGTCGGTTCGCAAGGCAGACCTGTTGACCACAGTCGAGACCACGGAGGAGGCGTTGCGCGCATCCGAGTTGTTCTTTCAGTACTACCGCGAGAACGGCAACTACCTGGAGCGCACCTACGACTTCGTGGAGCGCCTGGGCATCGAGAAGATTCGGAAAGAGACGGTCTACGCGCCGCAAGCCCTCCACGAGGCGCTGCTCTCCCGTTTGCGCAAGTCCAAGGATCGCGCGCGCGATCCCTGGCAAGAGGGGCGTGAGCCGGTCAACGCCACCCAGTTCATTCCTCTCCGTCCCATCGACGAGGTGCGAGCATGATCGAAAATCAATGGATTCGTGTCAGTCCCACCAGCCATATTCCGCCGCGTGAAGGCCGTGTCGTGCATCTCGCGGAACATGAGATTGCCATCTTCCATCTCGGGGATCGATTCCTGGCCGTCCAGAACCGGTGCCCGCACAAAGGAGGACCGCTCTCCGATGGCATCGTGGCGGGCGACTCGATCGTCTGCCCGCTGCACGCGTGGAAGGTGCATCTCGAGTCAGGCCAGATCCAGCGGCCGGGCGGCCAGGTTCAGTGTGTCGAACGCTATCCGGTCCGCGTACAGCACGGTGTCATCGAAGTACAACTGGCGGTGATCGCCGCTGAGGTGACCTGTGGTGGAGCCGCGGCATGACACCGGGGAGTATGCAATTACTGGTAGCATCAGGCGTGCGGCGGGCAGTCCATCAGGGTCTGTGATGCGACAGCCGCCAGACACGAGGAACACGCAAGTGAATGCCACTGCTTCAGCCGATCCACCCGGTGCCGGAGGCTCGGAAGTCGATGTTCTGCACGACATTGGCAGCCGCATCGCGGCCGCCGACCCGCTGCACGCTGTGCTGTCGCGGGTCGTGCATGTCGTCTCCAGTCTCGTCCGGTGTGACTCCTGCTTCATCTACGTGCTCGAGGGCGACGCGCTCGTCTTGCGGGCGTCGAAGAATCCGCATTCTGACGCGATCGACCGGCTCACCCTGCGTGTCGGCCAAGGCATCACTGGGTGGGTGGCCGAACATCGCGAACCGGTGGCCGTGGGTGAACACGCGTTTACCGACCCGCGGTTTCAAATGTTCAACGAGTTGCCGGAAGACCGATACGAGGCCTTTCTGTCGGTGCCCGTCCTCAGCCGAAGCAAGCTGGTTGGCGTCATCAACGTCCAGCACCGGCAACCCCGCGATTACCAGGAGCGCGAGATTCAACTGATCTCGACCATCGGCTTTCTGGTGGGTGCCGAGATCGAACTGGCGCGTGTCGAGGTCGAGTACTCCAACCTGTCCGAACGGCTCGAGGAACGGAAGGTGGTCGACCGGGCCAAGGGGATCCTGCAGCGCGACCTCGGCCTCACGGAAGAAGAGGCCTACCTGACCATTCAGAAGCAGAGCCGCCAGCGCCGCATTTCCAAGAAAGACATCGCTGAAGCGCTCATCCTCAGCGACGAGCTTCGGCGCGGCCGGGACGCCTCGTGAGAGAAGAGGCGGGCGGCCTTGCGGGCCTGCGCGTCCTCACCCTCGAGAGCCGTCGCGCCACCGAACAGGCCACGCTGATCTCGCGTTTCGGCGGCGTGCCCATTGTGGCGCCCTCGGTGCGCGAGGTCCCGCTCGACTCGCACGCCGATGCAGTGCTCTTCGCAGACGAGGTGATTGCCGGCCGTATCGACGCCACCCTCTTCCTGACCGGGGTAGGCGCGCGCGAGCTGGTCCGCGCCATTGAACAGCACCGCTCGCGCGAGACATTTCTCGCCGCCTTGCGGCTCACGAAGGTCGTGGCCCGCGGCCCCAAGCCCGTGGCGGTGTTGCGCGACCTGCAGGTACCCATCTGGGTGGTCGCTCCCGAGCCGAACACCTGGCGTGAAGTGATCGCTGCGATGGACGGGCGACGCGATGAACTGCCCCTCGCTGGCGCTCGCGTGGCCGTGCAGGAGTACGGCGTCACCAACCACGACCTGATGCAGGCGCTGACCGCTCGCGGCGCTGTCGTCCAATCGGTCTGCATCTATCAATGGGCGCTGCCCGACGATCCGACTCCCCTGCGCAACGCCGTCGAGGCGATCATCGGAGGCAGAGTCGACCTCATCGTCCTCACATCGGGCGTCCAACTCGCCCATCTCGTGCAGGTCGCTACGGCGATGGGTCTCGACGCCGAGATGCGGCGGCAGCTCATCAACGTCGTGATCGCGTCCATCGGCCCGACCACGTCGGAAGAGATTCGCCGGCAGGGCCTCGAGCCAGACCTCCAGGCCTCCCACCCTAAAATGGGAATGCTCATTACAGAAGCGGCCCATCAAGCCGCCGCGCTGCTTCAGGCCAAGCGCGCGAGGTAACCGCGTCTGGCCGGGAAGATTGTGCGGCCGTGACAGGCGGCACTCCAACCGGGTGGGGGCACCGCCCGCTGCCGGGATCGGCGCGCCCAACGCGGCGCGATAGTGATAGCGTAAGTGCATCAATTTGCGAAATCAATCGGGCGCGCCGCGGTAAACGCTGGCTGTGCGCGCGATCGTTCCATCGTTCGCCACGAACAAAGCCGGCGTGCGCGCACGCCGCTCAGGAGGCTCATGACAATTAGACGCTCGACAGGCGCACTGCTTGGCGGCGTGTGCGCAGCCACGCTGTTTGCCACGGCCATCGGCAGCGCGCAGGCACCACAGGCACAACCTGCTCCCGCACAGGCGCCGGCCGCTGGCGCTCCGCAGGGCGCGCGCGCCGGCAGTCCCAATCCTTTACTGTTCACGGCGTTCGACGCCGACAAGGATGGCTCGGTGACGCGCCCCGAGATCAAGAGCGCGTTCGACAGGTGGTACGACGCCGCCGACACGACGAAGAGCGGATCGGTGACCGTCGAGCAGCTGGGGACGACCCTCAACGCTGCAGTGACGCCGCCGGCCGTCCCGCCAGCGCCGGGCGACGCAAACGCGCCAGCAGCCGCTGCCGGTCGCGCGGGCGGAGGCGGACGCGCCGCCGGACCGGAACCTGCGGTCGGCTCGCCAACACCGGGGCTCAACGAGCCGTGTGGTGGGCGCAGCCAGCAGCCGACCGTGCCCTGCGCGGCCGACGTCGAGAAGATGATGGCCGCGTTGCCGACCACGGCGCCCGCCAAGCCGGTCAGACCGCGCAAGGTGCTCATCTGGTCGCGCATTCCCTCGGCCGGTTACCAGCATTCGTCCATCCCTCTTGCCTCGAAGACCATCGAAGAGATGGGCAAGAAGACCGGCGCGTGGACATCGGATACCTCGTGGGATCCGGCCGTGTTCACGACCGAGAATCTGAAGCAGTACGACGCCATCTTCCTCTCGAGCACCACTGGCTGTTTCCTCGACAAGGCCGGCGACAAGGCGACGACTGACGCGCGGCGTGCCGCGCTGATCGACTTCGTGCGCGGCGGCAAGGGCCTGGCGGGTGTACATGCGACGGGCGATTCGTACCACCAGCCGTGCCCCAATGACGAGAACGCCGGGGGCCGGGGCGGCGGCGGCTTCGGCCGCGGCGGCGGCACGCCGGGGGCAAGCGTCGCGTCAGTGATGCTGCGATGGGCCTGGGGGCTCAACGACCAGAAGCTCGTGAACAACGAGCAGACATTGACGAAGGCCGACATGGAAGCCGTCGCCAACGCCTGGTTCGACACGGTGGACACCGCCAAGAGCGGCAAGGTGAGCCAGCAGGATTTTCTCGCTCGCGGCAATGGGCTCACCGCCACCAACGCGAATGGCACCACGCCCTACTTGGGCAACGCAGGGCGTGACAACGGGCGGGGGTCGTGGCCCGACTACGACCGGATGATCGGCGCGTTCTTCAAGTACCACTGGTACGACGGCCAGAAGATCACCGTGAAGATTGACGACCCGAAGAGTGCCATCACGGCGCCCTTCAAAGGCCAGGCGTTCGACGTCGTCGACGAGATCTATACATTCAGCATGGACACATACTCACGCAAGAACCTGCGCATCCTGACGAGTCTCGACTACAGCAAGATGAGCTTGACCGACAAGCTCAAGGAGAGCAATCCGAGAGCCGATCATGACTTTGGCTTGAGCTGGATCCACAGAGACGGTAACGGGCGCGTCTTCTATCATGCGCTCGGACACAACGAGCGGATCTACGCGATGAAGCCGATTCTGGAGTCGATGCTCGCAGGCATGCAGTATGCCCTGGGCGATTTGAAGGTGGACGACAGCCCCAGCCAGAAGTAACCGCACCAGTACACGACATGCGGGCCGGGCCCTCCACGGAGAGCCCGGCCCGTGGCTTTTCTGGGCGTCTCAGGCGCGACGTCCACGGCTCGGCGGCGCGATGTCCGTGCCCTCACCCCCGGCTCCCATGTCCACACCGGTGGCCCCTTTGTGTCGAGGCAGGGCCGAGGTCGTGCCGCTCTGCGGCCCGACTTCAATCCCTTCCGGTGTTCTTCCCCGTGGGGCCGGTGGGCGGTTCGGATCAGGACGGTCACGCCTGCGCACGCTCTCCCTTCCCAGCTCCCAGGCCGGGCTCAATACGGAACGGGCACCTCTCGGTCGTCTCGTGGATCGGCAAACCGGTCGTTGGGGACGAGCGGGACCCACCCCGGACGGCCGGGGTCCTGATCGTAGGGGTAATTCCCGAGCCGTAGATATTGATCGTGATACTCACTGACCTTGTCACGATCGAGCGTGACGCCAAGCCCTGGCGTGGTCGGCACGGGCATGGCCCCGTCTACATACGTGAACGGTCCCCCTGAGATCACGTCATCGGTCAGATGGTGATAATGCGCATCGGCTGCGAACGTGAGCCCCGGCAGCACTGCGCCCAGATGCAGCATCGTGGCGAGTTGAATGCCCAGCTCGCCCGACGAGTGCACAGCGACGCCCAGCTGGAACGTCTCGCAGACCGCTGCAGCCTTCACGCACGGGCGGATGCCGCCCCAGAACGTCGTGTCGAGCAGGATGACGTCGCACGCGGTGTCGAGCACGTTGACGGCGAGTTGCTCGAAGTTCACCACCACAGTGTTGGTCGCGAGTGGCACCCTGATCTTCTCGCGCGTTCGGCGCATGCCGGCCAGCCCGAAGACGGGATCCTCCAGATAGTCGTTGCGGAGACCTTCGATGGCATGACCAAACCTGATGGCCTGTTCGGTCGACCACACGCCGTTCGGATCGAAGCGCAAGTTGTCGTGGGGAAACGCGGCGGCCAGCGCGCGGTACGCGTCGAGCTCGTAGTCCAGGGGAAATACGCCGCCTTTGAGCTTGTGCGTCCTGAAGCCGTGCCGCTGTCGCAGCGCGCCGACGTAGGACACAAGCTGATCGATCGTGCGCACTTCGCCGCGACCCGTTCTCGTATTCGCGTAACGAAAGAACGCATACGACGCGAAGGGCACGTGGTTGCGCACGCGTCCGCCAAGAATCTCGGACACCGGCACATCCCAGGCCTGGCCGATGATATCGAGGCAGGCGAACTCCATAGCGGCGAGCATCTGCGTGCGGTTGTTGTAGAGCGAAGCCGTCGGATTCGCGATGACGAAGCGGAGCGTCTCGAGTTCGGTGGCTTCACGCCCGACGAGCAACGGTTTCAGCGCGAGCAACGCGGCCTCTGCGGACTCGCCGCCCCCGCCCATCTCCCCCAGGCCGACGATGCCGCTCTCCGTTTCGAGTTCGACGATCGTGCGGACGAAGCGTCCCCAGTGGCATCCGTTGGCATGACGCAGGGACGCCTCGAGGGGAACACTGACCGTTGTGGCGCGCAGATCACGAATACGCAGGTTCACGAGCTCTCCTCCGAGACCGATTGGCGACACGGATCTCACACGCGTCAGCCGGATGGGATGCCGGCCGGTTTCTCACTGGTCCGCTGAATAGACCACAAGAGCGACAATGAGCGCGAGAATCACGAGCAACGTGATCTTGATCCAACTCCAGGGTCGCGACCCCGCGATGGCGCCTGTGACGCCATTGACCACGACCTGGAAGGAACGCGCGCCGTAGACATAAGTCATGAGCCAGACCGGCGCGAGGATGTGCTTGAAGGTCTGATTCGAAAAGGTCGGGTCGACCTGGAGATTGCGGTACGTGTCGCCAGGCACCTGTTCACCGCAGAGGGCCCTGAGCCGGTCCTCCATCTGCTGCCGCGATCGACTCGCCGCGCCCACGAGATCAATCTGGTAGCGCTCGACCGTCCATCCAGCCAGATACCCAGCGTCGTACGGGACCAGCGTCTCGGTCGGAAATGGTTCGACCCGCCGCAACTTGCCTGCATCGACTCCAAGTGAGGCACACACCAGCTCGTCGTCGAACGCATGGCTCAACTCCCCAGCCGCGGGCGTCCACTGCACACGCCGCACCTGGCGATTCCCCTCGCGAACCCAGTAGTACTGACCTGATTCAGCGGTCCATCGGGCATGCGCGAGCGCATCGAACGTCCAATACGGCAGGTAGATGCCCTTGACGGTGTCGGTGAGGGCCTTGCCCTTGAACGCGTTGGGAGCGAGCCACAGGCGGCCGTACCAGCTGCGGATGAGGTCGCGCGCCTGCGGTTCCGCAATCTTCAGCGGCAACAATGACTCTGGTCGAAAGGCGTCCTTGACCTGCTCGTAGGGTACGAGTGCGGTCGATCCGCAGAAGTCGCAGCGGCGGCCGATGTTAGCGGCGTCGAAGACGGAGATGGCCTGGCAGCTCTGGCATTTGACGGCCGTCTTCTCCGCCTGCCATCCACGGGCCGAGTCAGGAATGCCCCGGAGTGCGGCAGCCAGATCGTGTTCGACGATGAGTGTTTCGGCGCCGCGCGTTTCGAGCGTCGCGGGAGACTCGGTGCCGCAGAACGGACAGATGAGCGCCTGGCGCGCGGGATTCCAGTTCGCCTCGGCGCCGCAAGCCGGGCAGTGGTATTTTTCGCGCGCCGACGCCATGGTGGCGCCCGAAGACGCGTCGACTTCGGGCCGCGGTGCCTCGTCGCTCACGCGTCGGAGCTACTTGAGGAAGTCGGCAATCGCGGTGCGCGTCACGCGCCACTGCGTGCCGATCCGCTTGCCCTTCAAATCCCCGGACTCGAGGCTCGCGACGACATCCGTCTCGGCGACGCCCAGCAGCGTTGCCGCGTCGCCTGGACTCAGCGTTTCGGGCACGGCCGCCGGCGCGGATGCCACGACTGGGGACGCACCCGCGGCCGGGGTGGTCTGTCCAAGGACGCCGCCGGCCTGCGAGACCATCTGCTGCGCAATCGCAAACCCGACGGCCATCTCCGCTCCAATGCCGCCGACACCGGCGCCACCCTTTTCGAGACCCTGCGCCATCTGGAACTTGACGTAGTCGTTGAGGTTGCCCACCGCCGCCATGCTGGATCGCTTGTCGATGGCCTGTTCCACTTCGGGTGGTACCGAGACGTTTTCGATGACGAAGCTTGTCATCTCGATGCCGTACTTGCCGATCAGGATCGGGTTGATCACCGGCAGGAGCGCTTCGCCAAGCTCGCTATACCGCGTCGCGACGTCGAGCACCGGCACATGACTGGTGGCCAGCGCCTCGCTGAACACACTGACCAGTCGAGAGCGCATCACGTCGGCAAACTCATCGAGCCTGAAATGATTGTCGGTACCAGCGACCTCACGCAGAAAGCGCGGTGCGTCAATAATGTGGAAGTCGTACGTGCCAAAGGCCCGGACGCGCACGATCCCGAAGTCCTGATCGCGCACCATGACGGGATTGGCCGTCCCCCACTTGTTGCCGGTGAACAGACGGGTGACAACGTAATAGACGTCGGCTTTGAAAGGCGACTCGAAGCCGTACTTCCAGCCTTTGAGCCGCGAGAGCACGGGGATGTTGTCGGTGATGAGCTCGTGTTTGCCCGGCCCGAATGTGTCGCCGTACTGGCCCAGATACACAAACTGGACGAGCTGCGATTCACGCACGATCAGCTGCGCTCCCCGTTTGATTTCCTTGTCCTCGTCCGGAAACCGATACGACAGCGTGTCGCGCGAGTCGTCGGTCCACTCGATGATGTCGATGAATTGGCTGCGGATGAAGTCGGTGAGGCCCATGCGGGACATTGTCACACAGACATTTGGCGGCCGACAGCCAAATCCCCGGACCTCAACGTGCGCTAAACGCGAAGATGGTTCGCGACTCGTACGGCTGACCGGGGCGCAGAATCGTGGACGGAAACGCCGGGACATTGGGACTGTCCGGAAAGTGCTGCGTTTCCAAACACAGTCCGCTTCGATAGCCATACGAGCAGCCGCCCTTGCCGCGGATGGAGCCGTCGAGAAAGTTGCCGCTGTAGAACTGCAGCCCTGGTTCCGTGGTCGCAACGGTGAGCGTGCGCCCACTCTGCGGCTCGAAGACCTGGGCCGCAGGCGCCAGGCCCGGGCCGGTCCTGTCGAGCACGAAGTTGTGGTCGTAACCGCCGGCACGCGCGAGTTGAGGGTCGGCATCGGCAATCCGAAGGCCAATCGGCGTCGTCGTCCGAAAATCGAATGGCGTGCCGGCGAGATCTGCGATCTCGCCGTTCGGAATGAGGCGTTCATCGACCGGCGTGAAGCGGTGGGCGGCGATCCACAGCTCATGCCCTGTGATGGGACCGGCGTCGTGTCCGGCCAGGTTGAAATACGAATGCTGTGACAGGTTGATCGGCGTCGATGCGTCTGCATTGAGGCGGTAGTCCACTATGAGCTCATTGGACCCTGTGAGGGCATACCGGACTTCGGCCTCGAGGTTGCCTGGATAGCCTTCTTCGCCAGCGGGACTGGTTCGCGTGAAGCTCAGGGCCGGTCCATCCGAGCCGTCGATCACCGCCGCGTGCCAGAGTCGCTTGTCGAATCCGCGCACGCCGCCGTGCAGGTGCTGGCCGTTCCAGTTCGCCGCAAGACAGTATTCGCGTCCGTCAAGCGTGAACCGGGCACCGGCGATGCGATTGGCATACCGCCCGACGACGGCGCCGAAATACGCCGTCTGGGCGAGATACCCGTCGAGGTCGTCGCAGCCCAGCACGATGTCTGCGAAGTCGCCGCGCCGGTCGGGTGCCTGCAGGGACACGATGGCGCATCCATACGTGATGACGCCCAGTTCGAGGCCGCCGCTGGCCCTGAGCGTGAACAGGTCGACGGACTGGCCATCTGGCAGCCGTCCGAATGGCGCGTGGCGGACTTCGGATCTGGTCATCGTGAAATGCTGCTCCGTTCGGCCTCGACGGCCGGACCCGGCCCGATGGCGTTCACGTCCCTCGGCGAAGATCACAGTCTATGCGCGACGGGCGTCGCGTTCGGGATTCCGTTGGCTCCTTCACATGACCTGCACCATCGCGTTGCACGAACCGGTTGACGCGCGGGCGGGTTACACTTGGGCCCGTTTGATTGTGTCAACCACGACTGCAGGAGTTTCAACACGATGACGTATTACGCAAGTGCGGACCTCGCCCGTGCATTTCGGACGGTCCGCAAGAACACGATCCAGTTGGCGCAGGAGATTCCAGAGGCCGAATATCAGTTCCGACCCGCGCCCGACTCTCGGACCGTCGCCGAGATGCTCGCCCACATGGCGTCTCAGACCAGCTGGGTGCGGCAGATGCACGGCGTCGATCGGAAGTCGTTCGTGTCGTTCGAAGACTTTCAGCACTACATGAAAGAGGTGAAGACAAACGAGACATCGCTTGCAGCACGCCCCAAGGACGAGATTCTCGCCGCGCTGGCCTCTGAGGGTGAGACCTTCGCGGCGTGGGTGGGAGAGTTGCCGGATACTGCTCTCGCGGAGACCGTCGGCTTTCCAAGCCCTATCGATCCTCCGCAGAAGACGCGGTTCGAGATGTTACTGGGTGCCAAGGAGCACGAGATGCATCACCGGGGACAGTTGATGGTGATTCAGCGCATGCTCGGCCTCGTGCCGCACCTGACGCGCGCGCGGCAGCAGCGAGGCTGACGGCGATCAGCCTCGGGCTTTGCGGATACGGGCGAGGAGCTTGGTGAGGACGTTGCCCGGCCCGACCTCGACGAAGGTTGCCACTTCACGGTCGAGGAGGTACAGCATCGAGTCGAGCCAGCGGACCGACTGTCCAATCTGCCGAGCCAGCGTGTCACGGACGGCATCGTTCGGGTACGGCTCGGCGGTGACATTCGAGATGACCGGGATGTTCGGCGCGCCGAGCGTGAAGGTGTCGAGGAAGACACCGAACTCACGCATCGGTTCCTGCATATAGCGCGAATGGAAGGGGGCGCTGACCTTCAGCGGCGTGAAGGCGCGCGCCCCCGCCTGTTCGAACGCCGCCGCCACGGCGCGCAGGTCCTCCTGCGGCCCGGCAATGACCGTCTGATCGAACGCGTTGTAGTTGGCCACGTCGAGCCGGCGGCCTTCTTCCGTCGCCGCGAGCACGCGCTCGATCGCGTCGGGCTGGAGGCCGATGACCGCCGCCATGCCACCCCCGCTGACCTCCGCCATCAACGCGCCCCTGCGCTGCACGATTCGCAGCCCCGTCCCGAAATCGAACACGCCGGCGGCCAGCAGCGCGTTGTACTCGCCGAGACTGTGTCCGGCCACAAAGGCCGGGTGCGGCTCCCCGTCTTCCTGACGCGCGCGCCACGTCATGGCGTTGACGACGTAGAGGGCGGGCTGGGTGAACTGCGTCAGCGCCAGCTCAGCGCGCGGATCGTCGAGACAGAGTTCTCGAATGGAGTAGCCCAGAATCGCGTCGGCGTCAGCGGTCCAGTCGTGGAACCGGCCGAACAGCGCCGCGCCCATTCCGATTGATTGTGAGCCCTGGCCTGGAAACAGATACGCCGTAGACATGCTGTGTGGGTCGACCGCGGGGAGCCGCGACATACTATCGCAATGAGTGGGCTCGCGTCATGCCTCGACCCCGGCGAGGTTCGCATCTGGCACGCACGAACGGACGATGTCTGGGCTTCGGCCGAGGCGTCGGCGACCGCTCTCGCCTGGCTGGTGCCGGCTGAGAGGGCGCGCTATGCACGTTTCAGACAACCCGCCGATCGCGCCATGTTCCTGCTCGGCCACTTCATGGCGCGCATTCTCGTGGGTCGCGCGCTGAACGTCGCCCCGACGGACTGGACGTGGCGCGAGACCGAACGCGGACGACCGGAGATCGCGACACCGCGCTCCGGGGTGTCGTTCAACATCGCGCACAGCGTCGGCCTCGTTGTGTGCGCGCTGTCCTGTGACGGTGCGGTGGGGGTCGACGTCGAGTCGAGACGGCGTTCAGTCCGCGATGCGGGAATTGTGAAGCGCTACTGCTCGCCGGCTGAAGCTGCCGATATCAATGCTCGAGGCGCCTCCGGGTGGCACGATCAGTTTCTCAAGTACTGGACGCTCAAGGAGGCGTACTTGAAAGCCACAGGCCTCGGTCTGTCCGTGCACCTGGCCGACCTCGATTTCCGGCTCGCCGATACCGGCATCGAGCTGAAGTTTCTCGACAGCCTGGAGGGCAGCGATCCTGACTGGTCGTTCCAGTTGTCGTCGGTCGGCGCGGATCACTATCTGGCCACTGCGGTCCACACCAGCGGCCCGCCACCGCGGTTCGAGGCGGCCCCGTTGCCCGCCGCATGGATTCCTCTAGCGCCCGCCTCGTGAAGCTGCTGGCCACGAGTGACCTGCATCTGGCGCACCGCGCGAACCTGGCGGCGCTCCACGCACTTCCGGACCATCCGGATGACTGGCTGATCGTCGCCGGAGATGTTGGCGAGCGCGCCGAGCATCTCGTGGCTGCGCTCGAGGTACTGACGAAACGTTTCGCCCGCGTGATCTGGACGCCGGGCAACCACGATTTGTGGTGTCCACCGGACGCGCACGACCGCACGCGAGGCCAGGCGCGCTACGACGAACTGGTGGCGATCTGCCGGGCGCAGGGCGCCCTCACACCGGAAGATCCCTATGTGGTCTGGCCGGGCGACGGGGAGACCGTCCTCGTGCCGATGTTCCTCCTGTTCGACTACAGCTTCCGGCCCCCCGAGGTGGCTCGGGAGGATGCGATTCGATGGGCGCGGGCGAGCGGCGTCGTCTCGGGAGACGAGCTGATGCTGAGCCCGGCGCCCTGGCCATCGCGGACCGCTTGGTGCCACGCGCGTTGCAACGAGACCGAGCGGCGGCTGAACTCACTCGCCGCACACACACGGACGGTGCTCATCAACCACTGGCCGCTGCGCGCGGACCTGGCGCGGCCACCGCGGGTGCCGCGCTTCAGCATCTGGTGCGGCACGACACGCACGGAGGAGTGGGCCATCCGCTATCGCGCCCGCGCGGTCGTCTCCGGGCATCTGCACATGCGCACGACGCTGTGGCGCGGCGGCGTGCGCTTCGAGGAGGTGTCGCTCGGGTATCCGCGCGACTGGCGTGCGGATCGCGGCATTGACACCTACCTGCGACAGATCCTCCCAGCGCCCTCGACCATGCCCATCACGGGTCGCGACCCGTTCATTGGCTGACATCGGGTCGTGATCAACGGCCGTGGTGCAGTATCATGCGCGGGATTCATGAAGAAGCTCCGCGTGCTCATGTTGATGCACGACTACCTCGTGCCCCCAGACGACACGACGGGGAGCGACCCCGCCACTGCGCCCTGGCGCACCGAGTACGACGTGCTCGAAACGCTGCGCAAGGAACTGCAGCACGACGTGCATCCGCTCGGGGTCAAAGACGACCTCGCCGGCATCCGGCAGGCGCACGATGAGTTCAAGCCACACATCGCCTTCAACCTGCTCGAGGCCTTTCACGAGGTGGGAACCTTCGATCAGAATGTCGTCAGTTACCTCGAGCTGCTGCGCCTGTCCTATACCGGCTGTAATCCTCGCGGCATGCTGCTCGCGCGTGACAAGGCGCTTTCGAAGAAGCTGCTGCACTACCACCGCATTCCCATCCCCGCGTTCGTCATGGTCCGGCGGGGCCGCAAGCCACGCCTGGTAAAAGGACTGACGTTTCCCGTGATCGTGAAGTCACTCACGCAGGAGGCGTCAATCGGCATCTCCCAGGCGTCGGTCGTCGATGACGAGGCCAAGCTCAGGGAGCGCGTGCAGTTCATTCACGAGTCGATCGGCACCGACGCGATTGTCGAAGAGTATGTGGAAGGGCGCGAGCTCTACTGCGGCGTGCTCGGCAACCAGCGCATGCAGGTTCTACCGGTATGGGAGATGACGTTTGCGCACATGCCAGACGGGCAGCACCGCATTGCGACCGAGCGGGTGAAGTGGAACGCGAAATACCAGGCGAAGGTCGGCATCGCGACCGGCGCGGCACAGGATCTGCCCACGGGTGTCGCGGACCGCGTGCAGCACATCAGTAAGCGCGTCTACCAGGTGCTCGAGTTGAGCGGCTACGCTCGGATCGATCTCCGCCTGGACGATCAGGGGCGGATTCACGTGCTCGAGGCCAACCCGAACCCCCAGATCGCGCGCAGCGAAGATCTCGCGCAGTCGGCCGCCAGCGCAGGCATTCCCTATCCGGCATTGCTCCAACGGATTCTCACGACGGGTATGCGTTGGGAGCCGGAACGACTGGGATAGGGCGGCGCTCCGCGACGCAGCGCTGACAACCGGCAGCGTGAATGGCTCCCTCCCTGGCTGTCCGACGACTCGATAACCTCGGTGTCCGATGTACACTCAAGAGGCTCCCCCATCGTCTGGCGGGCCGCACTGCGGCCTGGCCTCGGAAGGATTCTCATGGCCGATCATGCCATCACCCGGAAAGACCTAATTGCAGCACTCAACGAAGACCTGTCTCGGGAGTATCAGGCGATCATCGCGTACGTCATTTATTCGCAGGTGCTGAAGGGCGCCGAGTACATGAATATCGCTCAGGAGCTCGAGGTGCACGCGGGGCAGGAACTGGCACACGCACTGACGCTGGCCAAGCACATCGATTACCTCGGTGGCATGCCGACGGCCAAGGCCAAGCCCGTCAAGCAGAGCGAGGATGCGAAAGAGATGTTGCGCGCCGATCTGGACAATGAGAACGAGACGGTGCGGAACTACCGCACGCGGGTCCGGCAGTGCGAAGCAATGGGCGAGTTCGCCATTGCTGAAGACATTCGCGAGATCCTGCGCGAGGAGCAGGAGCACCAGATCGATCTGGCGACGGCGCTCGGCGAGAACGTGCCCGACATGTCCTCGCGCGACTGAGTGTGGCTACCCCACCGGTCGCTTACGGCGGCCGGTGGGCACCTGCGCCTCTGGCGAGGGCGGACCTTCGTGGCCGCAGATGCGCTCCCACGCTGCCGCCGGCAGCGTGAGCACCCAGTATTTCTTGCGAAGAGCCACAACCGTCTCGAGGTAATCGGCCTTCACGATGGCGCCGGCCTTGTGCCTGTCACGGGCGGCGCGAAGCTCATATCGATAGAGATCATTGACCGCGTCCCTCACGAAGACTGGAGCCGTCGTGGGGCTCGGCGCCAGCCCGTGAGCGGCGAGCGCGTCAACTAGTTCGGCAGGATAGGTCCAGGGCATACGGAGGCCGCCGGCGCCGACAGGCCCTGGCTCATCGCGTCAGCTTCCGATATTTGATCCGGTGCGGCTGATCGGCATCGCCCCCGAGCCTGCGCTTTTTGTCGGCTTCGTACTCCTCGAAGTTGCCGGCGAACCATTCCACGTGACTGTCGCCTTCGAAGGCGAGGATGTGGGTGGCAATACGATCCAGGAACCAGCGATCGTGCGAGATGATCACGGCGCACCCGGGATAGTCGAGCAACGCCTCCTCCAACGCTCTGAGCGTGTCGACGTCGAGATCGTTGGTTGGCTCGTCGAGCAGCAGCAGGTTGCTGCCGCGTTGCAGCAGCTTCGCCAGGTGCAGACGGTTGCGCTCACCGCCGGACAACGTGCCCACCTTGCGTTGCTGATCACGCCCACGGAAGTTGAACCAGGACACGTAGGCGCGTGAGTTGACGGATTTGGTGCCGAGTATGATCTCGTCCTCGCCCCCTGAAATCTCCTCCCACACCGTCCGATCGCCAGACAGCGCTTCGCGCGACTGATCGACGTACCCAATCTGCACGGTCTCGCCGAGCCGCAAGCTCCCGGCATCGGGCGCCTCCTGACCGACGAGCATGCGGAACAACGTCGTCTTGCCGGCGCCGTTTGGCCCGATGACACCGACGATGCCGCCGCGAGGCAGCGTGAAGGTGAGATCGTCGATCAGCAACTGGTCGCCGTAGCCCTTGCGCAGTCCTTTGGCTTCGACGACGACGTCGCCGAGCCGGGGCCCGGGCGGGATGTAGATCTCGACCCGATCGATCTTCTCGGTCGTATCGGCGGCGAGGAGTTGCTCGTAGGCGTTCAGACGGGCCTTACCCTTGGCCTGCCGGGCGCGCGGCGACAGGCGAATCCAGTCGAGCTCCCGCTGCAGGGTCCGCTGCCGCTTGCTCTCCTGCTTCTCTTCCTGCGAAAGGCGCGTCTGCTTCTGCTCGAGCCACGACGAGTAATTGCCCTCCCATGGGAACGCGCGCGAGCGATCGAGCTCGAGAATCCATCCGGCAACGTTGTCGAGGAAGTAGCGATCGTGCGTGATCGCCACGACGGTGCCGGCATACTCGTGGAGGAAATGCTCGAGCCAGGCCACCGACTCGGCGTCGAGATGATTGGTCGGCTCGTCGAGGAGGAGCAAGTCGGGCGCCTGCAGCAGCAGACGGCAGAGCGCAACTCGGCGTCGTTCTCCGCCCGACAGTTGCGTCACGGCCGCATCAGGGGGCGGCAGGCGCAATGCATCCATCGCGTGTTCGAGCTTGGAATCGAGATCCCAGGCGCCGGCGGCATCGATCGCGTCCTGCACCTTCGCCTGCTCCTCCAGCAGCGCCGTCATCGCCTCCGGCGACATCTCTTCCGCAAAGCCGGCGTTGATGTCGTCGAACCGGGTGAGCAGGGCACGGACGGGTGCGACGCCTTCTTCGACGTTGCCGAGGACCGTCTTGCTGGCGTCGAGTTGCGGCTCTTGCGCCAGATAGCCCACTGAGTAGCCCGGCGACAGAATCGCCTCGCCGAGATAGTGCTCGTCGAGCCCGGCCATGATCTTCAACAAAGTGGACTTGCCCGAGCCGTTAGCGCCGATGACGCCGATTTTCGCGCCGTAGAGATAGGACAGCCACAGGTCCTTGAAGACGACCGCGTCGGGCGGGTAGATCTTCCCCAGCCCCTTCATCGTGTAGATAAATGCTGCCATGTCAGATCACGCGGGCTGCTTGGCCGCCGGCGCCCCCGACGGTGAGGCGTCAGGGGTGAAGTCCTCGCCGGGGTTCACGAACCGGTCGAACTCGAAGTTGTACTGCTTATCGTAGAGCTGGCGATAGCGGCCGCCGAGCGCGATCAAGTCCGCGTGCGTGCCGCGTTCCACGATCTGGCCGTCCTCGAGCACCAGAATCTGATCGGCGCTGCGAATCGTCGACAGCCGATGCGCGATGACGAAGGTCGTGCGCCCGTGCCGCAGCGATCGCAGGCCGTCCTGAATCAGCGCTTCGCTCTCGCTGTCGAGACTGGATGTCGCCTCGTCGAGCAGCAGAACTCTTGGATTGGCGAGAATGGCGCGCGCGATGGCCACCCGTTGCCGCTGTCCGCCGGACAGCCTGACCCCGCGCTCGCCCACGACGGTCTCGTATCCCTTCTCGAACTGCTCGATGAACTCGTCGGCATGGGCAATCCGGCTCACGCGCTGCACGTCCTCCAGCGTGGCGTGGGGCGTGCCATACCGGATGTTGTCGGCAACGGTGCCGTCGAACAGAAAATTGTCCTGCAGCACGACCCCCAGGTGGCGCCGGTAGCGCGCGAGCCGCAGCGATGTGAGGTCGGTGCCGTCGACGCGCACGACTCCCTGCGTCGGCCTGTTGAACGCCATCACGAGACTGATCAGCGTGCTCTTGCCAGACCCTGACGACCCAACCAGCGCCGTCGTCGTGCCCGCCGGCGCGAGAAAGGTGACATCCTTCAGCACGGGGACCCCGGCCGTGTACTCGAACCAGACGTGGTCGAACTCCACCTCGCCCGCCAGGTCGGAGACTTCCGCCCGCGAGGCGTCCTCGGCGTCCTCGCGTGTCGTGTCGAGGATCTCCCTGATCCGATCGAGGCCGGCGAAGGCCTCGCTGATCTGCGTGCCGATCGACGCGATCTGGACAATCGGCGCGGCCATGAGCCCGGTCAGGAAGATGTACGACATCAGATCGCCGAGCGTCATCGTGCCGTCCACGATTGCGTGACCGCCAACCACCATCATGACGATACCGATGGCGCCAATGACGACACTCGAGAAGGCGGTCGTGGCGGAGACGCCGGTCATCGACTTCGCGATGTTGCGGAACATCGCGTGCGCCCCCTTGGTGAACACGAGGTCTTCACGCCGTTCCGCGGTGTAGGTCTTGACCACGCGAACGCCGCCAATCGCCTGAGCCAGACGGCCCGTGACTTCGGCGTTGATGCGCCCCCGCTCGCGGAACAGCGGACGAAGCGTGCGGAACGCATACCCCATCGCCCCGCCGAAGACCGCGAGCACCAGAATCGTGACCACCGTCAGATGCCAGTTCAGGTACAGCAGGTAGCCCAGCGCCAGGACGGCCGTCAACAGGCTGCCCGTCAACTGAACGAGTCCAGTCCCGACCAGATTGCGGATGCCCTCCGCATCGTTCATGACCCGCGAGATCAGCACCCCGGTCTGGGTGCTGTCGAAGTAGCGAATGGGGAGGCGCATGATGTGCTCCTCCACCCGGCGGCGCATGTCGGTGATGGCCTTTTGAGCCGCGACACCAAGAATCTGTGACAGCCCGAATGAGCTGACCGCCTGCACGAGCGTCGCGCCCGCCACGCCCCACGCCAGCGTGGCCAGCAGCTCGACGTGCCTCTTCGTCAGCACGTCGTCGATGAAATACTTGCTCGCAATGGGCAGCACCATGCCCGCGACGCGGTTGACCAGCATGAGGCCCAACCCTGCGGCCAAGCGGAACCGGCGCGCCCAGATGAGGGCACGTGCCTCCTGCCAGGCCGTGGACCAGCGCACTTTTCGCTTTTCGCTCTTGGGCCCTGGCCGGTCGTCCAGGCGCACGGCACGGCCGGTGCGCTCGGCGCGGTCGGCCCCAATTCCCGGGTGAGTACGCAAAACAGATCAAGGATACACGGGGCTGGGCCCCTACGCCGATAGGCCTCGGCCCCCCGCAGGCGGGGCCCCGCCTGTATGCTGGTGAGCGTCCAGCGCCGTGAGCAGCGACCCCTCCCCCCTCATCGTTCCGCCAGAGGTCCTGCCACCGGACCTGCCGGCGACCCCGCAGGATCAGGGCCGGCCCGCCTGGACAGAACTGCCCGACGAGCAGTTACTGGATGTCCGGATGAGCGACCTCGGGTTATCCATTGCGGGCAGCTGGTTGGAGGATCGGATAGCCGCCCTCGACGCAGAACTGTCGGCCCGCGGGCTGAGCTTCAGACCGCACTACTGGCTTTCGGGCGAATGGTTCAGTCCAGATGGGGTGCCCGGCGTGGCGATCCCGTTCTACCTGGCGCATCCGCGGCTCATGAAGCTCGAGAAGGCCCAGATGCTCGAGGTGGAGGGCGGGACACCGGAGTGGTGCCTCAAGATTCTGCGTCACGAAGCCGGGCATGCGTTCGACAACGCGTATGCGCTGCGTCGACGGCGGCGCCGCGTACGGACGTTCGGCAAGCCGTCCGAACCCTATCCGGATTTCTATCTGCCGCGACCCTACTCCAAGAGCTTCGTCCTGCATCTCGACTCGTGGTACGCCCAGAGCCACCCGGACGAGGATTTTGCCGAGACCTTTGCGGTATGGCTCACTCCCGACAGCGACTGGCGCGCGCGATACGCGGACTGGCCGGCACTCCGGAAACTCGAATACATGGACGAGCTGATGTGTGAGATCGCCGGCCAGCCACCGGTGGTCTCCACCCGGCGGCGCGTCGAGCCGCTCGAGAAGCTTCGAACGACGTTGCGCAAGCACTACGCGGAGAAACGGGCGCACTACGGACTCGAGTATCCCCACTTTTACGATCGCGACCTGCGGCGCCTGTTCTCCGCCGACGAAGCGCATCGCCGCAACCGCAAGGCCTCGCGGCTGATCGCGTCAATCCGACGTGAGGTCCGGCGCCTGGTCGCCGAGTGGACCGGCGCCTACCAGTACACGATCGACCGCGTCATCGCCGACATGATCACAAGGTCGGACGAGCTCGATCTGCGCCTCAAATATCCCGAAGACCGCAGCAAGCTCGACTTCACGATGCTCGTGACGGTTCAGACGATGAACTACCTCCACTCGGGGCGTCATCGCGTGGCACTCTGATGCGGCAGTTCTATTTTCCCGCCGTCGTGTAGATCAGGTAGTCGGCGCGTTTGCGCTCAGTGCCGTCTGGGCCCACGTGGTCGAGATCCGCCACGGGCAGAATCGACACCGTGGCCAACTTTCTGTCGGGCAGCCGCCGCCGCGTGCGTTCGACGAGACCGTCGCCAAAGTCGGTGTGAAACGCCCCGTTGACGCTGACCACGAGCGGTCGTTTGCCTCCCACGGCTCCCGCCATGTACGCGTCGGCGATGGACTCTCCCATCGTCTCGTCCTTCAGGCACTGCGCCTGGTAGTAGCGTTCGATCGTCTCGGGATCGAGCGGGCCCTCACGCTCGGTCCCATGCGTGGCTCCGCGCAGGGTTTGCTGAAATCGTCCGAAGTAACGATCGTTGGCCGGACACTTCACGTCGCGGGCAAACCAGCCCTTCTCCGAGTCAGGTCGGCTCTTCAGCAAGGCCAGTCCGACGCGTGACACGTCTGCCGCGATCGTGCGCGGCACGTTGCCGGCCACCACCGGCCACTTCTGGACGATGGCGAAGTCGACGATCGGTTTGTAGTCGCGCGTGTACTGCGGCCACGCGCGCGCGTGTTCAAGAAATGCCGCCTCGGTGATGCGCCCGCCTGCGAACTGCGTCAACGGTTCCTGGACGTCGCGCTCGAACATCTCCAGCGCCACCACAATCCCGCCACGCCGCCGGGCCAGTCCCTCGAGCAGCGCCAGCTCGATCCGGTGGGTCTGCGCGTCGTCGTGCTGCTCGCCGAAGAACAGCACATCGGCCCGCGACAGCTCCGCAAGCATCGTCTCGAACTCGCCAAACTGCTTGCGCGCGCTGACGAAGACCCTCTGCGGCACGTAGACAGACTGCGCCAGCACGCTCACCGATACCAGCAGCGTGAAACAGCAGGCCACGAAAGACCGACGTCTCCTCGTCATGAGTCGTATTTCCGGTGCAGCTGCACAGGGGTTCGGTGTTTGCGCACTCTCAAATTGATCGCTTCGACGAACACCGAAAAGCCCATCGCGAAGTAGATATAGCCCTTCGAGATGTGCTGTCCCAGGCCCTCGGCCATGAGGGACATGCCGATCAGCAACAGGAACGAGAGCGCCAGGATTTTCAACGTGGGGTGCCGTTCTACAACGGCGCTGATGGGCTCTGCCGCCAGCATCATGACCAGCACGGCCAGCACGACGGCGGTGGCCATGACGACGAAGCTGTCGGCCATGCCGATTGCCGTGATCACGGAATCGAGCGAGAACACGATGTCGAGCACCATGACCTGCCCGATCACACTCCAGAACGAGGCAGCGGCGCGCCCCTCCTGATGCTCCTGCCCTTCGAGCTTCTCGTGAATCTCATAGGTGGCCTTACCCAGCAGGAACACACCGCCCCCGAGCAGGATCAGATCGCGCCCCGAGATGCCGCGCCCCATGATCTGGACGAGCGGTTCGGTCAGTCGCGCGATCCACACGATGGACCAGAGCAGCAGCAGGCGCATGACCATGGCGGCGATGAGCCCGACCCGCCGGGCCTGCTTCTGGACCTCCTGGGGCAGCTTGCCAGACAGGATGGAGATGAAGATGACGTTATCGACCCCGAGCACGATCTCGAGGAACGTCAGCGTGATGAGCGGCACGACGAAGTCGGACATCATGGGCGCCGACTAGCTTAGCAGTGGTGGCCTCTCATAGCCGCGGCATCGACGCACTGGAAGAACGGGATATTTCGGGTAAGCGCGGTCGATGGCCGAGCGCACGCACATCAGAAAACGGCTGCCGCGATCGCTGCCAATGACCCGGGCGTGCCGGCACGAGCCGCACAACCCGTCGGCATCGTCTGGTTGCCGCGGTGGCAGTCGATCGTTCATCATGGCCACATGTTCACGTCAGAGGCGACGACGCGCGGGGTCCGCGTATCGGTCGTGTCCGAATATGCACCGGGCCGCTCGCGTCCGCAAGACCGGCAATGGTTCTTTCTGTACACGATCACCATTACGAACGAGGGCTCAGACACGGTGCAACTGCTGTCGCGGCACTGGATTATCACCAACGGCGCTGGTGACGTGGAAGAAGTGAAAGGCCCGGGGGTGGTCGGGGAGCAACCCGTCCTCGCACCGGCCGAGTCCTTCACGTACACGTCCGGGTGCCCGCTCACCACCGCGTTTGGAAAAATGGAAGGCACCTTTCAGATGGTCTCGCGCGCGGGTGAGCACTTTGAAGTGAAGGTGGCGCCGTTCACCCTGAGCGAGCCCTACACCGTCCACTAACGCGCCCGGCGGCGGCCCGTCCGTTGCCTCGTTCTCCCCCCTGCGCGACGCGATGGCGCGCCGTCCCACGGTTCCGTAATCGGACCTGCAGAACTGTCAGCCGACACCGAGCTGGGCAGACGCTTCTCTTCCATTCGCGTGCGGCAGGCCCCTTCGCCTTGGATCGCGGAACGGGCTCTCTTTGCGATTTTCCTCAGGAATCTGCGGCCCGGCCGCCGACGGCTTTTAAGCCGAGGTGCGGCCGGGACCGGTCCGCATTCTGCAACCCGGTCACGCCAACGCCGCCGATCACATGTGCGTGACCGGACGGGTAGCGGCCCTCTATGGACACAATGACCGGCACTTACAGCTACTCCCTCGTAGCCCTGTCCCTGCTCATCGCCACCGGCGCGACCTTCGTCGCGCTGGACATGGCGGGGCGCACGACGGCAGCGCGCGGTCACGCCCAGCGTGTGTGGCTCGCGGGCGGCGCGGCTGCGATGGGCACCGGCATCTGGTCGATGCACTACATCGGCATGCTGGCGTTTCGCCTGCCAGTCCCAGTTGTCTACGACGTTCCGCTGGTCTTTGCCTCATTCGTCGCCGCCGTGTTCGCCTCGGCGATTGCCCTGTTCGTGGTCAGCCGGAACAGCCTGCGCCCGGGACGAGCCATCCTCGCGAGCATCGTGATGGGTGGCGGCATCTCGACGATGCACTACGTCGGCATGGAGGCGATGCGCCTCCCAGCAATGTGTGTCTGGAACTGGAGCATCGTCGCGCTCTCGGTGGCGATTGCCATCGTGGTGTCCCTCGTCGCACTCGCGCTGACCTTCCGCTTTAGGAACGAGACGCGCGCACTCGCCCCGTGGAAGTTGGCAAGCGCCGTGGTGATGGGCCTCGCGGTCGTCGGGATGCACTACACCGGCATGGCAGCCGCGACCTTTACGCCGTCGCACATGCACGGCAACGTCACGCATGCCGTGAACATCTCTTCGCTCGGCGTCCTCGGCATCGCGCTGGTGACGTTCATGGTGCTCGCCCTGGCCACTGTCACCACGATGGTCGACCGTCGCTTCTCGGTCACGGCGATGCAGTTGCAGGAGAGCGAGGCCAGATACCGCTCGCTCTTCAACCGCAGCGTTGCAGCTGTGTGCCAGAGCACAGCCGATGGTCACCTTCTCGACTGCAATGACGCATTCGTGCGCCTGTTCAGATACGACTCGCGCGAGGCCTGCCTCTCTGCGCCGGTCACGATTCTCTGGAACCAACTATCGGACCGTGACGCGCTGATGGCGGAGCTCGAGGCCAAGGCGCGTGTCGTGAATTTCGAAGCGCGGATGCGGCGAGCCGATGGCCACCTGCAGTGGGTGCTCATCAACGCATCCATGGCTACGACGGGCACAGGCACACCGGTGTTCGAAGCGACACTGATCGACATCAACGATCGGAAGGCGGCCGAAACAGTCCAGCACGAGGCGCGCGAGGCTGCCGAGTCCGCCAACAGGGCCAAGAGTGAGTTCCTGGCCAACATGAGCCATGAGATCCGGACGCCCATGAACGGCATCATTGGCATGACGGAACTTGTCCTGGGCACCGACCTGACAGCACAGCAGCGCGAGTATCTGCAGATGACCGAGTCGTCGGCCGACTCGCTGATGGTGCTCCTCAACGATATTCTCGACTTCTCCAAAATGGAGGCGCGAAAACTGAGCCTCGAGACGGTGGATTTCGATCTGCGGCGTATTCTCGATGACGTCGTGCCGCCGCTCGGGCCGAAGGCCCATGGCAAGGGGCTGGAGCTCGCGTACCACGTCGCTCACGACGTGCCGGCTTCTCTCCTGGGCGATCCGGCGCGGCTCCGCCAGATTCTCGTGAATCTACTCAGCAACGCCGTGAAGTTCACCGAGTCTGGAGAGGTCGTCCTGCGGGTCACGCTGGAACAGGGCGATGCGGCGCAGATACTGCTCCGGTTCACGGTGACTGACACCGGCATCGGCATTCCGGTCGGCCAGCAGCAATCGATATTCGAAGCCTTCACGCAGGCTGATACATCGACCACACGCCGCTACGGCGGAACAGGGCTGGGCCTCGCAATCGTTTCGCAGCTTGCCGCCCTGATGAGGGGCCGCGTGAACGTGGAGAGCACACCCGGCGTTGGAAGCCGCTTCGACGTGATTCTGCCGTTTCAGCGATGCGCAGACGTGCCAGCGTCCTCGCCACTCGCTGACGACGCGGTCCTGGCTGGGCTGCGGGTGCTGGTCGTCGACGACAACTCGACCAACCGACGCATTCTCCACGACATTCTCACCAACTGGCGCATGGCCGTGACACTCGCCGACAGCGGCGAGGCCGCGCTCACCGCCGTGCGGAAGGCCGAGGACAACAACCAGCCATTCCAACTCGTCCTGCTGGACTTCCACATGCCAGAGCTATCGGGGCTGGATACGGCCACGCGTCTGCAGCAGGGCCATTCCGTGACCGCGTCGGCTGCCGTCGTGATGATGCTGTCCTCGTCGCCGCAGGAATGGAGCGCACTCCGACAGGCGGAGGCGGGCATTGCCGCCGCCCTGACGAAACCTGTTCCGCAGGCCACCCTCCGGCGGGCGCTCCTCGAGGCGCTCGGCGCGAAAGCGCCCGTCGCCCTGGGTCCGTCTCAGCCCGTGACCGAACGTCAACTCCGCGTGCTCCTGGCCGAGGACAACCCCGTCAACCAGCGCCTGGTGAGGGCCATGCTGGAAAAAGGCGGTCACATCGTACACACCGTCGACAACGGCCAGGCCGCGGTTGACACCGTGATCGGCGGGACGTTCGACATCGTCCTTATGGACGTGCAGATGCCTGAGCTCGACGGCCTGACGGCGACGACCAGAATACGAGCGAGTGGCACCGCCGCGAGTGGCGTGCCGATCATTGCGCTGACGGCGCATGCGATGAAGGGCGATCGCGAGATGTGCCTGGCGGCAGGCGCCGATGCGTATCTGGCCAAGCCGGTGCGACGCTTAGACCTCATTGCCATGGTGCAGACGCTCACGAAGCCCGCATCCGTCGCAGGCCCACCAGCGGCCCCTGATCAGCAACTCTCCGGCGCCGGTACTACCCTGGCGACGTCACACGACAATGGGCGCACGCTGGCCGGGCACGGGCCGCGCTTTTCAAATGAGGCGCCGTGGTTGCTGGCCGAGATGCGGCGGGCCATCACCACCCATGACGCACCGGCGCTGGAGCGTTCCGCACGCGCCCTTCGCGAATCCGCGCTCGAGATCGGCGCTTCTGGCATCGCCGACGCGGCCCGGGCGCTCGAGCTGTTAGGATCAGTAGGAACGACCCACGGCGCATCGGGCAGCGTTGCCTCTCTCGAACAACATCTCGAGGCCGCCCTGCCGAGCCTCTCGCTTTTCCCGACTGAGTCAGTATGCGCATCCTCATAGCCGACGACGACCCCATCACGCGAAGGCTTCTGAAGGGCACGCTCGAGCCTCTTGGCCACGAAGTCGTGTCGGTCACCAACGGCACGGATGCCCTCGAGGGCTTGCTGAGGGACGGCGCGCCTCAACTGGCGGTGCTCGACTGGATGATGCCGGGTGCCGATGGTCTGACCGTCTGCCGCACCATGCGCGCGCGTCCGGACAGCGCGCCCTACGTCTACATCATCCTGCTGACCGCCAAGGTCGGGAAAGCCGACATGGTGGAAGCGCTCGATGCCGGAGCCGACGACTTCCTCATGAAGCCGTTCGACGCGATGGAACTGCGCGTGCGTCTGCACTCCGGCGAGCGTGTGCTGAATTTCCAGAAGCGACTGATTGAAGCGAAAGAGGCGCTCCGCTACCAGGCCACGCACGACAACCTCACCGGGCTCTGGAACAGAGGTCTGGTGCTCGAGACCCTCGACCAGCAGCTGTCGCGCGCCCGCCGGTCGAACGATCCGCTGACGATCGCGATGGCAGACCTCGATCACTTCAAGTTGACGAACGACACCTACGGACACGCCGCCGGTGACGCGGTGCTCCTCGAGGCCGCCCAACGCATCAAGCACCAGGTGCGCGAGGGCGACCTGGTCGGCCGGTACGGCGGCGAGGAGTTCCTGCTGGTGCTGCCGTCGACAGATGCCCACCAGGCGCTCCAGGTGGCGGATCGGGTTCGGGCAGCAATCAGCGGGACCCCAATGCGACTTCCGAACGTGGCTGTCAGCATCACGGCGAGCTTCGGCCTTGCCTCGACCGCCGACATTGGCTATGACGCCACGGCGCTACTTCAGGCGGCCGACACCGCACTCTACGAAGCCAAGGCGCTTGGGCGCGACCGCGTGCACACCTCCTGCCCGGTGCGACAGCACACCGTGCAGATGGCGCAGTGACGACTAGAACACGCCTGGCAGGTCCGGCCGAGCGGTTTCGGCCGGATCCGCAAACCGGCAAGGACGGGACAGCGCGAGGTGCAGCCGGCGCAAGTACTCCGGCCGCGGAATCTCGATGGCACCAAACTGCTCGAGGTGAGGCGTGACCCACTGCGTATCGAGCAGCGAAAAGCCGTGCCGCACCAGCCGATCGACCAGGGCGACGAGCGCCACCTTCGACGCGTCGGTGACCCGATGAAACATCGATTCGCCAAAAAAGGCTCCGCCGAGCGACACGCCGTACAGGCCACCGACGAGCGTATTGCCCTGCCAGGTCTCGACCGAGTGCGCGAGTCCGAGCCGGTGAAGCGCGATGTAGCTCTCGGCGATTTCACGGTTAATCCAGGTTCCTTCTTCGCGATCGTCAGCACAGGCCTGGAGCACTGCGCGAAAGTCGCCGTTCACACGCACGTCGAAGGTCGCGCGTCTGACGGTCCGCGCGAGACGGCTGCTGATATGGAACGTCTCGAGGGGCAGGACGCCCCGCGGATCTGGCGAAAACCAACCGATATCGCCGTCCTCGAGCGCCATGGGAAACAGGCCCTCGCTGTAGGCGCGCACGAGCACCGCCGGATCAATCACTCCACCGACTCTACACCGGCGAATCGGGTCTGGTAGGCTAGGAAGCCGCGGACGCCATACGCCCGTCAGTCTGCCGACCGGCTCTTCGGCAGCGGCCTTCCGGAAAGCCGACCTGCTGCGTGCCTCACACCCGCTCCTCACGGTGGCTCCCCAAGTCTGTTCTGGCGCTTCGGCACTATAACCTCGCCACGCTCGGCCACGACACGTTGGCCGGCGTGACGGTGGGACTGGTGGCCCTGCCACTGGCGATGGCCTTTGCCATTGCCTCAGGGCTTCCTCCGCAGTCCGGCATCTACTGCGCGATCGTCACCGGCTTCATCATCTCCGCCCTTGGTGGCTCCAACGTCCAGATTGGTGGACCGACTGGCGCGTTTGTCGTCGTGGTGGCCGGGATCGTGGCCACTTACGGCACGCTGGGCCTGTTCATGTGCACGATGATGGCCGGCGTCATGCTCGTGGTGGCGGGCCTCACGGGTACGGGCACGGCCGTCCGGTTCATTCCACGCCCGGTGGTGGTGGGCTTTACCAACGGCATCGCCGTTTTGATCGCGAGCACGCAAATCCGGGATTTTCTCGGGCTCTCGATTCCAGAGAAGACGAGCGAGTTCCTGCCCCGCATTCGCGCCATCATCGACCACATCGGCACCATCACGCCCGAAGCGGCGGCCCTCGCGACGTCGGTCGTTGTCATCGCCCTGCTCGTCAACCGGCTGACCAAGCGCGTGCCCGGGACGGTGGCGGGCCTGGTCGTCGGAGGTCTCGCGGCCTGGATGCTTCAGCTCCCAATCGAGACGGTGGGATCGAGATTCGGGGGAATCCCGGCGGGGCTGCCTGCCCTGCAGATTCCGCAGTTCAAGGCCGCGTACATGTTGTCGCTGCTCTCGCCTGCCCTCACGATTGCGATCCTCGGGGCCATCGAGTCGCTGATGTCGGCCGTGGTCGCCGACCGGATGTCGGGCGATCGCCACAACCCCAACGTCGAGTTGATTGCCCAGGGGATCGCAAACATCGCATCGCCGCTGTTCGGCGGCCTGCCGGCGACTGGCGCTATCGCTCGCACAGCCACGAACATCCGATCGGGCGGGCGCACCCCCATTGCCGGTATCGTGCACGCACTCACGCTGTTCATCATCCTGATTGCGCTCGCGCCTGTGGCCTCGCATGTGCCTATGGCGGTCCTCGCAGGCCTGCTGATGGTGGTGGCCCGCAACATGGGGGAGTGGAGCGAAATTCCGGTGATCCTGCGGCAGACGAAGACCGACGTAGCGGTCTGGTTCATCAGTTTCATGCTGACGGTGTTCGCCGATCTGACCGTCGCGGTTGAGGTGGGGATGATTCTGGCCGCGCTGCTGTACATCCGTCGTGTATCCAACACGACCACGGTCTCGCGCGTGACGACGGACTACGTGAACGAGGGACGGCTACACAGTCTGCAGGACAAGCAGATCCCCGACTACTCCACCATCTTTCGCATCCACGGACCGCTGTTATTCGGATCGACCGATAAGCTGCACCGCATCACCGACCGGCTGTTCGAACTACCGGAGATCATCATCTTCCGCCTGCGGAACATGCCGGCCATCGATGCCACTGGCCTGCTCGCGCTCGAGGACGCTGCGCGCGACATCACGGCGTCCGGGCGGCACGTGCTGTTCTGCGGGGCGCGCAGCCAGCCGGCCGCGGTGATGCGGCGCGCCAGCTTCGCCGAGCACGTCGGGCCACAGAACGTCCTGCCCAACATCGCCCGCGCGCTCGAACGCGCCGCTGAAATTCATGCGGGTCTCAGTACTCAGGCGGGGGCTCGATGAAGGCCTGCGGCTTGCTCCCGGCGTCCGCTCGGCCGCTGCCCTCGAGCCGGCTGATGGCGCGTACGGTCATGTCGTGGTCGCACAGAATCTGACAGGAGAGGCGAACACCTGAAAGGCCCTTGGCCGCCAGCACGTTTCGCTCCGCCACCGTCATCCGTTCCGGTTCGCCCGTGACAAATTCGACGCGGCACGTCGTGCAGCGTGCGCGACCGCCGCAGGCGTGTAACTGATCGATCGCCGCGTCTTCCTCGAGGGCAAGCACGAGACGCTTCTGATCGGGCACTTGGAACGTACCCACATTTTCGACGGTAAGAGTTGGCATAGCCCTCGATCATAGCCCTTCTCCCGCGATCGATGAGGCGCGCGTGACCGCGCCGAGCCAGAGGGGCCGCCTCCGATTAGCGCAGCAGCAGCCCGTCGACGACCGAGAAGACGATCGCGCCGACGGACAGCACCAGGCAAATCACCGCGCCCAGCATGTGGTTCACACGCTCTGGCTGGAGCGGATCCAGGAGGCGCCCGGCGAGCCACCCGCCTGCGAAACCGCCGGCGTGCGCATAGTTGTCAATCCCGGGCATGACGAGCCCGAACACGAACATGATGATCGCGTAGTTCCATGCCTGACTGAGCGCCGCGCTCGAGCCCGCGCGTCGCCCATAGTGGACGACGGCCCCAAGCAAGCCGAAAATCGGCGCCGACGCACCCACCGTGAGATGAGCCCCGTGCAGCAGCGGAATCGGGAGAAACCCGAGCGTCTCTCCGGCAACCGAACTGGCCGTGAACCCCACGACCCCCGCCACGGTGTAGATGATCACCATCCGGCCGGCCCCGTAGAGGTCGGCGACAGCTGGCGCGAGCTGCCGAATCCAAAGGATATTGAAGAAAATGTGGAGCAGGCCTCCGTGCAGCCACGAGGCACTCAGCACTGTCCACCAGCGGTGGAGTTCGAACACCGGCACCGATCCGCTGGCGCCGAAGAGCAGCAGACTGTAGCCAGACGGCGCCAGAAAGCCCAACAGACCGCCGCCCCCGAGGGCGCTGCTGCCCGTATACAGCAGGGTCAGCATATAGACGATGATGCAGGTGCCGGTGACGAAGGGCACGAAGCCGAGGTCGTGTCCGAGGCGGCGCAACGCCGGCCCGTATCCCCACAGGCCCGGATTGCGGCGGCCGCAGTGATAGCACGTGCTGTCGGCCACGCCCACCAGGCTGCCGCACGAAGCACAGACGACTGACCCACTGGTCTGCCGCTTGAACATCGACGGAGAATAGCACGCAGCCTTCCGCGTTCCCTTGCCAACCACCCTCTCTTGTGCCCGTCTAATCCCCCAGATGCATCCGGACGATCGAGCCGTCGTCGCGCAGGCGAAGTCCGGCGACCAAGCGGCGTTCCGTCTGCTCGTGGAGCGGCACAGCCGCAGCATCTACCGCATCGCGTTCCGGATCACTGGCCGTCACGAAGACGCCGAGGACATGGTGCAGGAAACGTTCGTCCGCGCGTACCGCCAGCTCGACCGGTTCGAGGCACGGTCGAACTTCGGGACGTGGCTGTATCGCATCGGATTCAACTGCGCCATCGACTACGCCCGATCGCGACGGAACCGAGAGACGCCGTCGGATCCACTGACAATCGACCAGCGCGCGGCCGACAGCGGCCAGCCGTCAACGGACGACATGGTGTATGCCGGGCAGATTCACGCGCGCGTCGAGCAGGCGCTCGGCAGGCTGACCGAGCAGGAACGCACGGCGTTCGTCATGCGGCACTACCACGAGTGTCCGATCGACGAGATTTCCGAGGCGCTCGGCGTGAAGACCAACGCGGCGAAGCATGCGGTCTTCAGAGCCGTGAAGAAGATGCGGGTCGCGCTCAGGCCGCTGCTGGCGCGGGCGCCGCACTCGTCGACATCGACGTTGTGAGCCGTGCTGGACCGATGAAAGAAACGACACGCACCCAGGTGGAGACCATGACCACGCACCCGACAGAGGACGAGTTGATTCAACACGGCTCCGACGATCTTCCGGCAGACGCCGCCGCCGAGATCGGCGTCCATCTCGGCAGCTGCGAGCCCTGCCGCGCCATCTGCGAAGAGGTCCGTGCCGTGTTGCGCCTTGCCGAAGCCACGCCCGTGCCGGAGCCCGGTGACGGCTTCGAAGCGCGTATGTGGTTGCGGATTGCGCCGCAACTGCGGAGGCCCGACGAGGGGTGGCACTGGCAGCAGTTCGCAGCGATGGCTGGTTGGGCGGCGCTCGTCGCGGCCATCGCGGGTCTCACAGTCATGTCGCGCGGACCGCAGAAGATTCCGACGGCCGTGGCTGCCGAACAGAGCGCCCCAACCGCGCCGGAGCGCGTACTCCTGACCGCCCTCGACGAGCACTTCACGCAAACCGAGTTACTGCTGGTCGAGCTGCTGAATGCGCCCGACACGACCGGGGACAGTCTGCAGTTTGAACGCGCGGCGGCCGGCGATCTGGTGGCATCGGGCCGGCTGTATCGCGAAACCGCCCAAGAGACGGGACAACAGGGGTTCGCAGACATTCTGGACGACCTGGAACCGGTGCTCGTGGACGTGGCGCGCAGCCCGGCGGCGTCGGGAAGTCGCGATCTCGACGCGTGGCGTGCGCGGATTGAAGACGCAGGATTGCTTTTCAAAGTACGGGCGGCGACCAACGAGGTGAAGGAACGCCGCGATCCGCTGGCCACCGCCAGCAAGGGAGCATTATGAATCGTGAACTATCGCTTGTTGTCGCACTCATGCTGGCCTCTGCGCCAGCGTGGGCACAGGGTACTCCAACGCCGTCACCGGCACCGGTGCCGGTGCGCACACAGTCCCAGACGCCTAGTCCCGCGCCACGACCCGCGCCAACGCCACCGAGGGCCGTCGTGGCACCGGCACGGGCCGATGCACGGCCTTTCGACTTCGAGTTCGACTTCGACGACTTCGCCGTCCGCATGAAGGAGCAGGCGCTCGGCGCGGCCGAAGCGGCCCTGGCGGGCGCCGAAACGGCACGCACGTTTGCCTTCGCTGACGCTCGGGTGCAGGCGCGGGCAGCGGTCGAACAAGCCCACGAACAACTGATGCAGAGCCAGAACGGCAGCAGCATCACGCTGAACGGCGCGACCCAGTTCAGGTTCGCCGTCAGCTCGGACACGTACAGTAGCGGGTTGAACGCGCTGAACCAACGCCAGTACGACCGGGCCATCAGCGCGTTCGATCGTGTCGTCGCGGCCAAAGGCGCGCGGTCCGACGCGGCTCTGTACTGGAAGGCGTTTGCTCAGTTCAAGCTCGGCAAGTCGGATGAGGCGCTCGCCTCGCTGGCGCAGTTGCGCAAGGACTACGCGCAGAGTCCCTATCTGAACGACGCCAAGGTGCTCGACGCCGACGCGCGCCGCAGCACCGGTCAGCGAATCAATCCAGCCAACCTGGACGACGATGAGATCAAGTTGTTGGCCATTCAAGGCATCCAGAAGTCGCCCGAGGCCGTGCCGCTGCTGGAGGGCGTTATCAACGCCACCAACTCTCTGGCGCTGAAGAAGCGGGCGCTCTATGTGCTCGCACTCAGTCCGGACGCTCGCGCGCACCAAGTGCTGCTGCGCTATGCGAAGGGCGCGGGCAATCCCGACCTGCAGATCGAGGCCGTCCGCTACCTCGCCTCGCGCGGTGAACAGCAGACCTCGAGTACTGAACTTCGCGAAATCTACGACGCCAGTGCCGATCTCAACGTGAAGCTTGCCGTGCTCGAGGCGTACCGCAGCTCATCAAACAAGCCCGCACTTCTGGCCATCGTGGGGGCCACCAACGCACCGCCAGAGGTACGCGCGCGGGCGATTTCGATGCTGCCGGGGCTGGCGAGCGCCGACGAACTGGCCAGCCTGTATCAGAAGGAGACCGATCGCGCGCTGCGGATGCAGTTGCTGAGCGCGCTCGGATCCACGCGGGCGGTCGACCAGCTCGCGCAGATTGCCCGCAGCGAAAAGGACTCGCCCCTGCGAGTGCGCGCCATCCGGAGTCTGGGGAGCAGCCGGGTCGATCAGTCGCGTCAGCTTCTGCTCGATCTCTATGCCGGCGAGCAGGACAAGGACGCGCGAAAGGCCATCATCAACGCGATGGGCGATCAGAACAACGTGGAGGGCCTCGTGGCCCTCGCACGCAAGGAGACAACGGTTGAGCTGAAGACCGAGATCGTCCGGCGCCTGGCCGAGATGGCGCCCAAGTCCAAACCGGCCGCTGACTACCTCATGGAAGTGATCAAGTAGATCGGAACCGGGGCCGCGCTCGGATCTGACCCGTGCGCCGGGAGGACTGTATGCGATCACATTTTGTTGGATGGCTGCTGGCCATGAGTGTCGCGGCGGTGCCGCAACAACCCGCGGTGCAGAATGCGAAGGTCGAGACGCAGGCGGTCACCACGCTCGCGCGCGACATCGGGGCGCTGGGCGGCGGCCCCGACGTGACCTGGATCGGATGGCGCGTGCCCATGGTGGCCGGCGATCGAGACCTGTGCTCGACCTGGCGCACCGGGGACATCAGCAGCCGCGGCGAGGTGCTCGAAGGGCTGTCGCGGGGTACCACGCCCGTGTTCCCGCCGGCCACGGGTCCTTTGCCGCTCGAGGCCGGCACGAACCTGCTCGTGCTGGTACGCGCCACGCAGGGCCAGATCGAGCGCGTGCGGACGACGGGCGACAACTGTCCCATCGACGGCGGCGGCAAGAAGCTGGTTTGGCTCACCGGTGTCACACCCGCGGCCAGCCTGGCGTTCCTCGATGGACTCGTCCAGTCGAACATGGCCGGGAACGGCGCGCCGCAGGCCGTGGGCCGAAGCGCGGTCGACGCCATCGCCCTGCACGCCGATACCGGAGCCGACGCGGTGCTGACTCGCCTGCTGAGCCCGACCCTCGATCGGTCATGGCGGACACAGGCCGCCCATTGGATGGCCCGAACGCGAGGGGCCGCTGGCGCGGAGCGTCTTATCGGGATGCTGGGCGGTGAAACCGACGGATCGTTCCGCCGCACGCTCGTGTCGGCGCTGAGCCAGGTGCACGAGGGGCGTATCGTTTCTCTCTTCGAGTCACTTGCGAGAACTGACAAAGACGCGGGGGTACGCGGCGAGGCGCTCTACTGGTATGCGCAACGCGCCGGTGTCACCGGCATCAGCCAGGTCCTCGGCCTGACCGAGAAGGAGCCTGACGAAGGCGCGCAACGGCGGGCGCTGTCGAGCATTGCCCGGCTCCCCGGTGGCCAGGGTCTGCCGTCGCTCATCCAGCTCGCACGGACGACTCAGAATCCGCCCGTCAAACGTAACGCCATCCGCGTGCTGAGCGAATCCGATGACCCTCGCGTCGTGACGTATCTGGAAGGCATCGTGAAAGGAACGAACTGAACGACGCTCGAGCCCCAAGCCCCAAGCCTCGAGCCCCAAGCCCCGAGCCCCAAGCCCCGAGCCCCGAGCCCCGAGCCTCGAGCCCCGAGCCCCGAGCCCCTCGTCAGTGCACCCCGTGCCCCATTTGCAGCAAGTGGGGATCGGCACCGAGCCGCCGGATGGCCGCCTCCCACGCGGCCGCAGGCGGGATTTCGAAGATCAAATCGAGCTCGACCGGTGTGATCAGCCATGCGGACTGCTCGAGCTCGGCATCGAGCTGACCGGGGCCCCAGCCGGCGTAGCCAGCCAGGACATGCGTCCGGCGCGGCAGGGGTCGAGCGGTCAGGACCTGTCTCAGCAACACGGGCGACGCCGACAGGTGCAGCCCCGCGCCGAGCTCCCGCGCCTCGACGCCGCCAGGAGGCGTGGCGGTCAAGATCCAACCGCGTTCGGGTTCCACGGGCCCTCCGATGAGCAGCGGCAGGTCGTTGGGATCTTCAACGGGCGGTTCGAGCCGTACCGCGGCAGCCGCGGCGATGTCCGACGGTCGGTTGACGATGAGCCCGAAGGCTCCCTCGGGGGCGTGCTCGCATAAGAGCACGACCGTGCGCGCAAAATTCGGGTCGATCAGTTGGGGCATCGACAGCAGCAGCGACGGCGCGAGGGACATGATTCGATATTAGCAGCGCCCGAGTGCAACGGGACGTTGGACCTCAGGGGTGAACGTGCCGCCGGGCCCACTCCAGCGCCTCGGCCACGTCGGGGTGCGCGGCCGACGGTTGTCGGGCCAGCGCCTCGAGCGCCCGCGAGGCGTCAAGCCCCTCGAGCGAAGCCGCGGCATAGGCGAGGGCGCGGCGAATACGCCGCAGGCCCGCGCGACGCATCGCACTGCCTTTGAGCAGGGGGCGCCACGCCTCGTCCGACAGCAGGCACAGGTCCAACAGTCGGGGAAAGAGCAGTCCGGCTCGCGGCTGCCAGGCCGGATCATCGCTGACAGCCGCCCTCCGATTCCACGGGCAGACGTCCTGACAGATGTCGCAGCCGAGTACCTGTGGGCCGATCGCCAGACGCAACTCGTCGTCAACGGGCGCGCGCAATTCGATCGTGAGATAGGAGAGACACCGCGTCGCATCCACGACGTAGGGCTCGATGATGGCACCGGTCGGACACGCGTCCAGACAGCGGGTGCACGTGCCGCACTGATCGACGGCTGCAGCATCGCGCTCGAGCTCGGCGTTGGTCACGACCTCCGCGAGAAAGAGCCATGAACCCAGCTTGGGATTGATGACGCACGTGTTCTTCCCAATCCACCCCACGCCCGCCTGCTCCGCGAAGACACGCTCCTGAACGGGGCCGTCGTCGACGCACGTCAATGCTTCGAGGCCTGGTCCGGCCTCTTCCGCCATCCAGGAAACGAGCAGCCGCAGCCGCCCACGGAGCACCTCGTGGTAGTCATCGCCCCAGGCGTAGCGCGCGATGGCCGCGCGACCGGGCTCCGCGGTCGCGTCAGCGGACGTGGCGTGCGGGGTGTTGTACACGCAGCCGAGCGAGATGACCGACCTGGCTCCCGGCAGAAACTCACCGATGTCGAGCCGCTCGGCGAGCGAGTCGTGCAGATACTGCATCGCGCCGGACCGCCCCTCGTCGATCCAGTCAGCCAGCCGGGCCAGTTTGGGGTGTCGCTCGGCCCGCGCCACGCCACACGCATCGAAGCCGAGTTCTGCGGCCTTGGCCTTGAGCGCGGTAGCGGTCAGCATGAAAGCGCGGAGTCCACGTGCAGCCTGCGAGCGCCTGGGAGCATGCACACAGCATAAGATGTCCGCAGATTTGCCAGCGCCTCGACACCGGGGCCACTGGTGCTCACGCCTCGATGCGCCGACACGCGTTTCGGATTCTCATGCTCGTTCTGCTCGTGGCGCTCACCGTGCCGCGACTGACGCAGCGCGGCATGTTCGGCGACGGCCTGCTCTACGCCGCGGTGTCGCGCAACCTCAGCGTGGGTGTCGGCTCCTTCTGGTCTCCCACCTACACACTCACGACCGATGCTGATTTCTTCGAGCAGCCCCCGCTCGGGTTCGGGCTCGAAGCGCTGGCGTTCAGACTCTTTGGCCAGCATCCGGCGGTCGAACGCGTCTATTCACTCACCCTCTTTGCCCTCACCGCTCTGTTCATCGTGGCACTCTGGCGGCGCGTTCAACCGGCCGAGGAGGACTGGGTGCCCCTCTTGTTCTGGGTGCTGCCGTCGATTGTGACGTGGGCCGCCGTGAACAACATGCTCGAGAACGCGCAGAGCGTGTTCACGACGGCTGCCGTGCTGATGCTGCTGATCGCCGCCGAAGCGGCGACTGCACTGGTGGTGAGCGCCTGGTCCGTGGCCGCCGCCGTCGCGATCGCCGGCGCCGTCCTGGTGAAGGGCCCGGTCGGATTGTTTCCCCTGGCGACCCCTCTGCTGCTGGCCGTGCTCCTGAGGCGGCAGTCTCTGCGGAGCGCGCTCGGCGGCACCGTCGTCATGCTGCTGGTGCTGGCAGCCGGCGCTGTGGCACTGACGCTCTATCCGCCATCTCACCACGCGCTGGCCGAGTACCTGCACACGCAGCTGATCCCATCGCTCCAAGGCAAACGCGAAACAAACGGGGATCCGCTCGCCGTTGTCCGGCATCTTGGATTGGGGATCGTCGCGCGCATGGCTGTGGTCGTCATCGCGAGCTGGCTTCTGGCGCGCCGACGGGTTGGACTCGAGCGTGTGCCCTGGAAGCTCGGGGCGTTCTTTTTCGCGCTGGCGCTCTGCGGTTCGCTGCCCATAGGCGTGAGCCCCAAATTGGTAGGCCACTACTTCCTTCCCTCCGTGCCGTTCTTCGCGCTGGCCTGTGCGGTGATTGCCAGAGCGCCTCTCGCCGTACTGACTCGGCGATCTGAGAGCAGGATGCCGGGCGTTGTGCTCGGCGTGGCAGCAGCCCTCGCCGTGGCCAGCTGCTTGGTGATCGCCACCAAAGGATCGCTCGACCGCCGCGACACGGCGCTTCTCGCCGACCTCGACGCGGTGGCCCCGCTGCTGCCCCGCGAGGCGACCATCGGTGCGTGCGCAGCGTCGAGGATGGACTGGCGGCTCCACAGTTATGTCAGCCGTTTGTATGGGGTGTCGCTCGACACCAACGACCAGCCGGTGAATGGATGGCTGCTGCAGGTCGACCGCGGGTGTACGCCTCCGCCGCCGTGCACGGCAACCAGCACCGGCGTCAGTGTCGTGCTGTTCCGGTGTGGCCCTGCTGCCGGTCGATGAGGGGGATCGGATCGATCGGGCGCGCGCTCTACTGGGCGGGCGGAGGTACTGACGGTACGGGGGTCACCGCCGTTCCGGCCTCAGCCGAGGGGTTCGCGCGCCCCTTGGTCCGAATCACGATGCCCAGGACCAGGCCAGCGATCGCCCCGATCGCGGCGCCAATCATCTGGCCTCGGATCAACCTGCCGGTCGCGTAGCGGATGACCTCGGGAATCTGAACCAGCGCCTGAATCTGCGTCCCCTGAGGCAGCCCACCTGGCGCGGTATACCAGGACAGCGCAGGCGGGACCGCGAGCGAGGCTCCCGCAATGCCGATCAACGCGCCGAGAAGAATCAAGATGGCGATCGTCTTCACTGCTGCTCCTCGTGGGCCTGGGCCTGGAGACCGGGCTGTTACGACTTGGCCAACCGCCTGAGCACGTACGGCAGGATGCCCCCATGGCGGAACGCCGTCAGTTCCTCGGGCGTGTCCACTCGAACGATCGCGACGAAGTCACGCGTGCTTCCATCTTCGGAGTTCACTCGCACCGTCAACGTCCCACGCGGCTTCAGTCCAGCGCCCGATCCGACAAGATCGAACGTCTCTCGTCCTGTCAGTTTGAGCGACACCGCCGAGTCCCCCGCCGCAAACTGCAGCGGCAGCACGCCCATGTTGACGAGGTTGCTGCGGTGAATCCGTTCGAAGCTCTCGGCGATCACTGCCTTGACGCCGAGCAGCATCGTGCCCTTCGCCGCCCAGTCGCGCGACGAACCGGAACCGTACTCCTTGCCTGCGATCACGAGCAGCGGCACGCCCGCGTCCTGATACCGGACGGCAGCGTCGTAGATGGACATCGCGGCGCCGGTGCCGAGATAGGTGGTCCACCCGCCCTCCGTGCCTGGTGCCAGCTGATTGCGCAGACGCACGTTCGCGAACGTCCCGCGCATCATGACTTCATGATTGCCACGCCGGGCGCCGTACGAGTTGAAGTCGCGAGGCTCGACACCCTGCGCCATCAGATACGTCCCGGCAGGGGTGTCGGCCCTGATGGACCCCGCCGGGGAGATGTGATCCGTCGTGATGCTGTCGCCGAGCAGGGCCAGCACGCGCGCTTGCTGAATTTCGGCCGGCACCGCCGGATCGCGCGACAGGTTCTCGAGGAACGGTGGGCGGCGAATGTAGGTGGAGTCAGTTTCCCAGGCAAAACGATCACCGGTTGGGACCGGCAGCGCCTGCCACATCGCATCGCCGTCGAAGACGTGGGCATACTGCTCGCGAAACATGTCCGCTGACACTGCAGTCAACATCGTTTCCTGGATTTCGGAACCCGATGGCCAGATGTCCTTCAGATAAACCGGACGGCCGTCCTCCGCCACGCCGAGTGGCTGCGTCGTCAAATCGATCGTCAGCGATCCCGCGAGCGCGTAGGCCACGACCAGCGGCGGGGACGCCAGGTAGTTGGCTCGCACATCCTGCTGAATCCGTCCCTCGAAGTTGCGGTTGCCCGAGAGCACCGAGCAGACGACCAGCAGGCGGTCACGCACTTCGGCGCTCACTTCGTCAGGCAAGGGACCGCTGTTCCCAATACAGGTTGTGCACCCGTAGCCCACCAGGTTGAATCCGAGCGCGTTCAAGTAATCGGTGAGACCCGCCCGGTTCAAGTACTCCGTCACGACCTTGGACCCGGGGGCGAGGCTGGTCTTCACCCAGGGCTTCGTCTTGAGCCCGAGCTGCACGGCCTTCTTGGCCACCAGCCCGGCGGCAATCATGACGCTGGGGTTCGATGTGTTGGTGCAGCTCGTGATGGCTGCAATGACTACCGAGCCATGGTCGAGATCGGCCAGTACCGGCGTCGCGACGGCGGCCGTTGCGCCAGACCCGCCCGCCAGCGCCGCCACCTTCTTGAGCCCCTTCTGCAGCTCCGGCAGTGCGGCGGCAAACGAGGCCTTCGCCCGCGTCAGAGGCACCCGATCCTGCGGCCGGCGCGGCCCCGCCAGGCTCGGCTCCACGGTCGACAAGTCGAGCGTCAGGCCGTCGCTGTACACCGCGTCGGGCATCGTATCGGTTCGGAACAGCCCCTGGGCTTTTGCGTACGCTTCCACGAGCGCCACCTGCGCCGCGTCACGTCCCGTGAACCGCAGGTAGCCGAGCGTCATCTCGTCGATCGGGAAGATGGCCACCGTGGCGCCGTACTCGGGACACATGTTGCCGAGGGTCACACGATCGGCGATGGTCAGGTGCTTGAGGCCAGGGCCGTAGAACTCGACGAACGCGCCGACGACACCCTTCTTGCGAAGCGCTTCGGTAATCGTGAGCACGAGGTCCGTCGCGGTTGTCCCCTCCGGCAGGCACCCTGTGAGCTTGTACCCGACGACCGGGGGAATCAGCATCGAGCTCGGCTGTCCGAGCATGGCGGCCTCTGCCTCAATTCCTCCAACGCCCCAGCCGACGACGCCAAGGCCGTTGACCATGGTTGTGTGGGAGTCGGTGCCGAACACCGTATCCGGGTAGGCGATCACGCGTCCCTCGCATTCCTCGCGGCAGACCACCCGGGCGAGGTACTCGATGTTCACCTGGTGGACGATGCCCGTCTCGGGCGGCACGACGCGGAAGTTGCGGAACGCCGTCTGACCCCATCGCAGGAAGACGTATCGCTCGCGGTTGCGGTAATACTCCAGGTCGGCGTTCAGCTGCATGGCGTCCGGGCGGCCGAAATGATCCACCTGCACCGAGTGGTCAATGACGAGCTCCACCGGCTGCAGGGGATTGACCCGATCGGGATTACCGCCGAGTTGCGCGATGCCGTCGCGCATGGCCGCGAGATCGACCACACACGGCACACCCGTGAAATCCTGCAACAACACGCGGGCCGGCATGAACGAAATTTCCCGTTCACCGACGCCGCCCGGCGTCCACGAGGCGAGTGCCCGGATGTCTTCGGCGTGGACGAAGGCGTTGTCTTCGCGCCGCAGCAGATTCTCGAGCAGAATCTTCAGCGAGAACGGGAGACGGCTGACGTTCGGAAAGCCGGCCTGCTCGAGTGCAGGCAAACTGAAAATCTCTACAGCGTCTCCGTTGACCTGCAGCGTTGTACGTGTGCCGTAAGAGTTGAGTGACATGTGAGTAGGCGATCTAGGATCCGAGGATAAGCCCGCCAGAAATCACGGGGGCAACATGAACCGTGTCCGAGCCGAGACTCACGCCCTTCCAGTGCATGGACGCATGCCCTTCCAGCCGGAAGCCGATGTGGGACAGCCCGCCACCGGCTCGGTGACGCCACCAGTATTTCACGCCGGCACCGAGGTTCGCGACCGTCCCATTCTGTGCGAGCACGCTCGCACCCGCCAGCTCGCGAATCCACCCGCCCCCACCACGGATGAACAGCGATCCGGCCGGCCGGCGATGAAAGGCCCAAAGGCCGGCCGCTTCCACCGAGATCCGCGAGAGGGGCTGCACAATCGTCAGTGGCGCAGCCCCTTCAAAGTCGTCGCTGATACGGGAGCGCAGATTCGCTCGCGTCCAGCCACCCAGCACTTCCGCCGACAGACGCCGCGTGAGGGCCACGGCCACGTGAGCAGCCACCCCTCGCTCTGGACCGACGCTGTTGGCTGTCTTGAATAGCGTGAATGGGCTGCCGTCGGCCTTGGTCAGATCGGCCGACGCGTTCCCAAACGACATCGGACCGCTCGTCACGCCGCTCACGCCGAGCTCCACCACGGGCGGCGCTTCGAGTCGCCGGACTTGTGCGTCGGCACGCGACGAGTCGGCCGCCGCGAGTGCGAGCAACGCGACCATCGCAAGCCGACAGGGCACCATCGAACGGCACCGGCTCACTTGGCCGTCACCGTGATGCTCACCGAGTCGGAAGTGCCCCCAGCGGGAACCGCCACGAGCGTGGCCGCAAACGCCGGCTTGAAATTGATGTTCACAACCACCTCGGCCCCGAAGAAGCTCTCGACGTCCGCATCGTCGAGCGGCTCGGCGCGCAGAACGTACATCCCCGGCGTCAATCCCTGCGTCACGAACTCCCCCTGCTGATTCAGGGTGAACGTGCCGACCACCGCACCCGTGCTCGGGTTGAAGGCGGTGACATGTGCGCCGAACACGCCCGTGCCGTTGAGTATCACTCTGCCGCTGACCGAGCCCAGCGCGCGCTGACCTGATGGCGCCGTGTAGATCGAGACCAAGCCCGCCTGGTCATCTGGTTGAAGGTGCCGGTCGGTGACGCTCCCGGAGCCGAACGCGATCGGGAACATCACGGCCCCTTTCGCGATCACGCGCCGCCGGCCCGGCGCTGTCAGCTCGGTCTCGCCGAGAGCCGAATGCCCGAGCCCGAGCACGTGGCCGATCTCGTGGAGCAGGATGGACTCGACGTCGAACCGGTCGGCTTCGCCGCTGGCTTCTACCGACCAGTTGAATGCGGTATTCAAAAAGATGTCCGCCTCGAGGACTTCGCCGGTGATGAGATCCAGATTGAAGGTCGTCGCGCCAAGCGTGCGATCAAGATCAGGGCGCGATCTGAAACCGATGACCGAGACGTTGTCGGCGGCAAACGGCTGGTTACTGGTGAACCCGCCAAACTCGGTGGTGATCGGCGTGCCAGGGACGGCCTTCCACGTGGCAAATGCCCGGTCGACGGCCTGTTGCAGCGCTGGCGATGTCACACCCGACGAGTCCCTGTTGCCGACGAAATACCGGATCGGAAAGCGCTTCCACTGCAGGGCGACGATTTGCGATCCGACCTGGCTGCCGAGCTCCAGGTACGCACCCAGTCCCGCCGAGACCGCCAGAATCAGGCAGGCGAGCAGCGGGACGACGCGCCTCATCGCCCCAGCCTGATGGGCTGCGTCACTGCGCCGGCCGCCGCTCGGACGAGCGCATCGAATTCGCTGATTGACAACGTGCGACGTCGAGCGTCGCCGCGCGTGACGTCGCCGACTGAGGCGGTGCGATACAGGAACACCGGGGGATGAATGACCGGCTGGCCGGTGCCGTTCTCCGGCTGCACACGGAAGACGCCCATCGAGAGGCCGACTGGCCGCCAGAGATTGTCTGCGCCGCGCTTGAGGAAGAAGACCGCCGTGTCATTGGGACGGAGTTGGGGCGCGCCCACCATGACGAATCTCGTCCGCCCCATGTCGCCACCGGGCACCACGACCGAGATGAACGTGTCGGCAAACCCCTTGAGCACCGTGGCGACCGCGACGGTGGCAATCGAGTCGATCTCGCCATCTGGCGCGCGGACGGCGCGCACCGTCGTGACGCGGCCGCGCACGATCAGAGACGCGTCGTAGACGAGTTCGCGGAACTCGGCGGGCACGCTCACCGACGCGCCCAGCGACCCACTCACGAGCGTGAACGCGACGACGACCGCGAAGACCCGGACAACCATCCGGTCAGTCTACTGGAGGGCTGCGGCGGCGGGTCGACGATTCCGCGTCCGCGGCGGCTGGAAGCGGGGCCCTGTGCGCGCGAGCCATCTGAAGCACCGCGCGCGCCGCACGGTCCGATGCGCCGGGGCCGCCGAGCGCTGCCCTCACCTGGTCGAGATCGTCCTTCATCTGCGCGACGCGCGCGCGATCGGTGAGCAGCGAGACCGTCTCGCGCGCCACGGCGTCTGGCGTACACGCGTCCTGAATCAGTTCCGGCACGACGGGTCTGCCGGCGATCAAATTGACCATCCCGTAGGTCGACAGCCGTACGAATGCCCGCGCCATCGCATACGTCGCCGGCGACAGCCGATACACGATCACCATCGGGCGCTCGTGCAGCGCCGTCTGCACGGTCGCGGTACCAGACGCGGTCACAACCACATCGGCCACCTCGAGCACATCGTCTGCCGCATCGGTTGCCACAATCGTGTCAGGGGCGCGTCGCGCGTCTGCAAACAGATCGTCGCCCAGTGCCGGCGCACGGGCAATGACGAACTGCACGCCTGGAACCTGCTGCCGGATCAGCGGTGCCGCGGCCAGAAGCACCGGCAGGATGCGATGAATCTCGTTGGGCCGGCTGCCGGGGAGCAGCGCCACCACCGGCCTCGCCGGATCGAGCCCATGGCCACGCAGCCACGCGTCACGTGACCCGCTGGGAACAATCTGATCAATCAGGGGATGGCCCACGAATTCAACCGGCACTCGAGCCGCCTCGTAGAGGGCGGCTTCAAAGGGGAAGATCACCAGCATCTTGTCGATATAGCGTTGCAAGTGCTTCATCCGCCCCGGCCGCCAGGCCCAGAGCTGCGGGCTGATGTAATAGACCACGGGCACGCCGAGGGCGCGCATCTTCGGCAGCAGGCGGAAGTTGAAATCGGGAAAATCAATCGCCACGAAGACATCGGGCCGCTTCGTTCGCGCCGTCCCCTCCAGCAACTGGAGCATCCGCCACGACCGGGGAACGACCGACAGTGCCTCGCTCAGTCCGGTCACCGCAAACTTGCTGTACTCGCCAATCAGGTGGGCCCCCGCACGAGCGAGTCGCGCGCCTCCGAATCCGAACACGTCAATGGAGGGCTCCATCGCCCGCAACGAGGCGACGAGTGCACCGGCATAGAGATCGCCCGACGCCTCGCCGCAGGAGACCATGACGCGGCACGAAGGTTGGGCGTCCGCCGGATGCGCAGGGGCAACGTCAGCGGCCACGGCAGGGCGGGCAGAATTCACGCCGGTGGAAGGCCGGGGGCCGGCGCGCGGCCGGCCGGCGATCGGCGGAGCGTGGGCGCATCCAGATCGAGGTCTGCGATCGGGATGCGCTCGTACTCGGAGAAGCCCATGGTCTTGAGCTGATCCACGAATGTGGCTGCATCGCCGACGAGCACGATCGACAGCTGGTCGGGCTTGAGCCACTCGCGAGCGACCCGCTGGATCTCGGCCGGGGTGACGCGGGCCACTTTGTCGAGGTAGGTCTCGATCTCAGACGGGCTCTGGCCGTAGAAGAGGCGCGTCAGCACCTGCTCGGCAATGGCCGCGGGCGTCTCGATTGACAGCGGAAAGTGGCCCGCCATGAAGTCCTGCGCGCCTCGGAGCTCGGCAGGGTGGACGAGTTCGCGCCGGAGCCGCGCGAACTCGTCGACCATCAGCCGCAGCGACTCGCCCGTGCCCGATGTGCGAGTGTTCGTCTCTGCCTCGACGTCTCCGCTGCTCCTGAAGGCGTGGAAGTCCGCCGAAGCGCCATAGGTGAGGCCGCGATCGGATCGAAGCACGCCAAACAGCCGATTGGCGCCCTCCCCGCCCAGAATGCGAATCGCCAGATCGAACGCGATGTAGTCCGGATGCGTACGCGGAATCGCCAGATGCCCGACCCGGATTTCGGTCTGCGCGGAACCTGGCCGGTCGATGACGACGACTCGCCGCGCCGCAACGGGCGGCGTCGGCAATGTGATCTCGGGGACGCTCCGCCGTTCCCAGTTTCCGAACGCCTGTGCCGCCGCGGCAAAACCCTCCTCGACGGTCACATCGCCCACGATGGCCAGCAGCGCGTTGTTCGGCACGAACCAGGTCCGATGGAAGGCCGCCAGATCGCTTTGCGTGATTCGCTCGATGGACTGAGGGGTTCCTTCGTTCGGGCGGCCAAAGGGATGCAGGCCGAAGATGATGCGGTCGAAGACCGCGTTGGCCAGATAGTCGGGGTCGTCGTACCCGACCTGGAGCGCCGAGAGGGATTGCTTGCGGTGGAGGGCGATCTCGTCGGCAGGAAACGCCGGGTGCTGCACGAGATCCGACGCCAGCGCGAGCGCCAGATCGGTCCGATCCTTGATGACCGCGCCGTACACCGACGTGAGCTCATTGGCCGACCCGACACCGAGGATGCCACCGGCCGAGTCGATGAGCGTCGCGATCTCACCCGCTGATTTCGTGGCTGTACCCTGGTTGAGCAGCGAGGCTACCATGCTGGCCACACCGGGCCGGTCGGCGGGCTCCTGTACGGCGCCGGCACCGACGAGCAGACGGAAGCTCACCGAGGGCTGCTCGTGGTGCGGGACCACGAGCACCTGCAGGCCGTTGGGCAGCGTTCTCAGCTGGTAGTCGGGAAAGTCGACACGGTGGACAGCGAGCGGCGGTGGTGGGCCTTCGCTCGGCCACCCCTGAGCGCCCGACAGAGCGGGCAGCACGAGCGCCACAAGCAGCAGCATCAGCCGTGAACGATGCATGCGGGCACTCACGGTCGGCCGGCCGCGGCGGCCTCGCGCGGAAGAATCGTCAACAGCATCCGCGATTCGGGCGTGAAATATGTGCGCGCCACCCGCTGCACGTCCTCGAGCGAGACCTTCTGAAACAGGTCGAACTCGCCATCGGCACTCTTGATGTCGTTGTGGATCACCACGGCATGGCCGAGGTGCAGCGCCTTCTGCCGTACCGTCTCACGGCCGAGGATATAGTCGCGCGCGAACTGCCGCTTGGCGCGATTCAGCTCATCTGCCGTGACCCCATTTTGCCGCACGAGCTCCAGCTGACGATCGAGCTCCCGCAGCGCCTCCTGCGGCTGGTGACCCGGTTGAACGATGGCGACCGCGTAGAACAGGTTCGGATGCTCAATCAGCTTGGCCTCGCCGAACGCCGCAAGAGCGATCTGCTTTTCGTAGACGAGCGACTTGTACAGCCGCGAGCTGTCGCCGTCGGAGAGAATCTTCGCCAGGATGTGAAGCGGGTAGGCGTCCGGGTGCCCATCGTAGGTGATGTGGTACGACACCACGACGGCCGGCAGCGGCCACGCCTCGGTGACGCTGACACGCGACTCCCCCCGATGCGGTGGTTCGGCCGGAATCTCCCGCGGCACCGGCTTGCCCGGCGGAACCCGGCCCAGGAATCGCTGAACGAGTTGCTGCGCCTCGCCGCTGTCGAAGTCGCCCACGAGGACCGCGGTCGCATTGTTCGGCACGTAGTACGTGCGATAAAACGCCCGGACGTCGGAAATCGAGGCCGCCTCGAGATCCGCCATGCTGCCGATGGTCTGATGCTTGTACGGATGGGTGGTGAACGCCTTGTCGAAGATGATCTCCGGCAGCCGGCCGAACGGCTGATTCTCGTACCGCATGCGGCGTTCTTCTTTGACCACCTCACGCTCGGTCTTGAACTTGTCCTCGCTTACGTCGAGGGAGGCCATGCGATCGGCCTCGAGCCACAAGACGAGCGGCAGGTGCTGCGCGGGCACCGTCTCCCAGTAGATTGTGGCGTCCTCGTCCGTTTCGGCATTCGCCTCGCCGCCGATGCTGGTGATCCACGACGGATGCTGGTCGGGCTTGACGTTCTTGGAGCCCTTGAACATCAGGTGCTCGAACAGATGCGCAAAGCCCGTGCGTCCCGGCTTCTCGTCTTTCGAGCCGACGTGGTACCAAACGGCCAGGTGAACGATCGGCGTCGAGTGGTCCTCGAGCAGCACCACCTGAAGGCCGTTTGGCAGCGTCGTCATCTTGTAGTCGAACTTGGGTGGGCGGACGATCGTGTCTGGTGGGGCGGCGCCCAGCACAATCAGCAGGCTGGCCGCGAGCGCCAGTGCTCGAGGCCAAGGCGTACGAATCATTGAGCGATTATGTCACTTCAGCCTTGACTCGAGCCCCTCGAGCCGTGCTTCGAGGTCGCTCAGCGTCTTTTTCATCTCGGGCAACCGGCGAATCAAGACGACCGCCTCCCGCCATTCGGTCACGTCGCCAGCGGGGATGCCCGCCACATGCTCTCCGCCAGGAACGTCTTTGGTGACTGCGGACTTAGCCCCCACCCGGGCCCCCTGGCCCAGGTGCACGTGGCCCGTCGCACCAGACTGCCCCGCCATGATGACGTCGTCTTCGAGGACGGTGCTGCCCGCAATGCCCACCTGTGCCGCCAGCAGCACGTTTCGGCCGATGCGCACACCGTGCGCGACTTGCACCAGGTTGTCGATCTTGGTGCCCTGTCCAATCCGCGTCTCACCAACCGCCGGTCGATCGACCGCGGAGTGCGCGCCGATCTCCACATCGTCATCGATCACCACGCGGCCGATCTGCGGAATCTTCTGATGCGAGCCGTCGGTACGCCGCGCAAACCCGAACCCGTCACTGCCGATGACCGTCGCATCGTGAATGACGACGCGCGCGCCCAGTTGGACCCCTTCGCGTATCGACGCATGGGCGCGGATCCAGCAGTCGGGGCCGACCACCGCATGCGCACCGATGACGACGTGCGACTCGAGGATGGTGCGATCGCCAATGCGCGCGCCGGCGCCGATGCACACGAAGGCGCCAACAGCGACGTCCGATCCCAGCTCTGCCGTGGGACTGATCGAGGCCAGAGCGCTGATGCCTGGGGCGGGACGTGGCGCCGGCGATAACAGCGTCACCGCTTCGGCGAACGCCAGATAGGGTTGCGGGCTATGCAGCATGGCGCAGGGCGCGCTGCCCTGCGACTCGGAGACGATCACTGCTGAAGCGCGCGTGTGCGGCAGGCGCGCGGCGTATTTCGAGTTGGTGAGAAATGTCAGATCGCCCGGCCCGGCCTCGTCGAGGCTCGCCACGCGGACTACCTCGACCGAGCCGTCGCCCTCGAGCCGACATCCCAGTCGTACCGCAAGGTCAGCGAGAGTCACAGCGGGCGCGAGTATACACCCCGGCATCACGGTGCGCGTTCGGCGACCCGGTCCAGGAAGAGACCAAGCCGATCGAGCCCGAGCGCCTGAGAAATATCCTGGAGCCGGCCGGCTCGCGTGGAATCGCCGAGCGGGAGCACGGCACGCACCTCGGTCAGGCGGGACGAAGCGACGGCGTTCCAGGAGACACCAGTGAGTCCTCTCGTCGCCCCCTTCATGGAGAGATAATGGCCCACCGTCCGAAAGATGAAGTAGTACGCCAGCACGTTGGGTCCGGGCAGCAACGCCGCGGGCGTGCATACCAGCACCAGCACCCCGTCGATGACGCACCATCGGAAGTGCTTGTCGCGATCGGTGGCGAGCAGAGTCCGCGTCAACTCGATCGCTCGGTCGCCGGACAGATCATCTGGATGATGGAGCGTGACAGCGCTCAGACGCCGCAGTTGCCAGAGGAGCCGCTGCTCAGCCACAGCGTCGGCCAGCTTGCGGGTGATGGTGCGCCGGATCCGGCCCTGCTGGTGCTCGGACGGGCCTTCGGTGCGCTGCTCTTCACCCTCTGCCACCGCGCGCCGAAACACATGCACCATGCGGTTCCAGAGCGACGCCCACATGGACGTGCGGCCCGAATCCCCGGGGTCGACGGGCAGCGCTACAGTCTCGCAATACAACTCGTAGCGATCGGCTCCGGCGGGTACGAAGTAGACATCCATCAGACGTGCGGGGCTGCACCCTCCATGGCGCGATGGGCCGAATGACCATGCTAGCATCCTGAACGTCATGGCCAGGAAGCTCGCTGCGAGCGACGTCCATCGAATTGCGAAGCTCGCCCGTCTGGAGTTGACGACTGCCGAGGTCGATCTGTTCGCGAGGCAGCTGGGCGCCATTCTCGACTACGCCGACGACGTTCAGCGCGTGGATACGACCGGGGTGTTGCCGACATCGCACCCACTCGGCGACACGCCGCGCTGGCGCGACGACGAGCCTCGTCCGTCGCTCGATCGTGAAGCCGTGCTCGAGCACGCGCCTGCGGCGTCGCAGCGTGCGGGCCTCTTCAAGGTTCCAAAGGTGCTGTGACATGGCCCAGCCGCCCGTGACCGCGCGTGGACTACGGGACGCAATCGCCGCTGGGTCGGTGTCGGCCGAGGCAGCATGCCAGGCCGCGCTCGACCGTATCGCAGCGACTGCCGACGCACTTCATGCGTTCCGTGAGGTCCAGGGTGAACGCGCACTCGAACGGGCGCGCCAGCTCGATCGGCAAACAGCGCCCCCTGGAGTTCTGCACGGGGTGCCGATTGCGCTCAAAGACAACATGGTGGTCACCGGCGAAACGACGACGGCCGGGTCGCGGATGCTCGAGCACTATGTGTCTCCGTTCACGGCCACCGTGGTCGACAGACTCGAGGCCGCGGGCGCGGTGATCGTCGGCAAGACCATCTGCGACGAGTTCTCGATGGGCTCCTCCACCGAGAACTGCGCCTTCGGACCGGCGCACAACCCGTGGGCGCTCGATCGAACCCCGGGTGGATCGAGCGGCGGATCGGCCGTCAGTGTGGCTGCGGGCCTGACGCCGCTCGCGGTGGGATCGGATACGGGCGGATCCATTCGACAGCCCGCGGCCTTCTGCGGCGTTGTCGGGCTGAAACCGACGTACGGCCGCGTCTCCCGCTATGGCCTGATCGCGTTTGCATCCTCGCTCGATCAGATTGGGCCGTTCGCCCGGACGGTCGCCGACGCAGCGCTGTGTCTCGAAGCGATCAGTGGCTACGACCCACTCGACTCCACCGCCGCAGCCGTCGAAGTGCCGCGGTTCGGTGACGCACTGACCGGTGACATCCGGGGCGTGCGCGTCGGCGTACCGCGGACGCTGCTCGAACGTGGCATCGATAGCGCCGTGAAGGACGCCTTCGAGCAGAGCCTGCGTGCACTGCAGGATCTGGGCGCCACCCTTCACGACATCGATCTGCCGCACAGCGGGTTCGCGATTCCTACTTACTACTTGGTCGCGACGGCGGAGGCGAGTTCAAATCTGGCGCGGTACGACGGCGTGCGCTACGGGTTCCGCGCCGCCGATGCCTCGACGCTCGACGAGATGTACGATCGTACGCGCGACCGCGGCTTCGGCGCCGAAGTGAAGCGGCGCATCATGCTCGGCACCTACGTGCTGAGCGCCGGCTACTACGACGCGTACTACCTGAAAGCCCAGCAGGTGCGAACACTGATTCGCCGCGACTTCGAACGGGCGTTCGATGCGGTCGACACCATAGCCATGCCCACCACGCCGACGGCCGCCTTCCGGCTGGGTGAGAAGACCGATGACCCCGTGCAGATGTATCTGGCCGACATCTTCACGGTGAGTGCGCCTCTGGCCGGACTGCCCGCGCTCAGTGTGCCCTGCGGATTTACGCCCGACGGTCTGCCGGTGGGATTGCAGTTGACCGGGCGCGCCTGGGACGAGGCAACGCTGCTCAGGGTCGGCGACGCCTATGAACGGGTCACACCCTGGAGCGATCGACAGCCGTCACTTTGACGCCGCGGCCCGACGCTTCCGCCGTTGCCACCACACAATCGGGGCGCCGATGAGCGCCGGGGCCAGCCAGGGCAGAACGGCTGACGGACCTTGCAGTGTCATCGCCAGCGTTCGACTCGTACCAAACACCAGCAATGCCGTGTGGAGGGTGACGCCAGCGGTGATCAGACTCGTCAGGTGCTCCCGTTCCCAGTCGGGTCGCATCGCACTGGTTCGCGTGACATAGCTGAGCTGCCTCAGGCCGATGATGAGACCGAGCGGGCCCACGACGAGGAACAACCACTGCTGCCAGAGCAGCGCCGCCGGGATGATGACGAGCGAGCCCAGCATCGCCCCAAAGGTGAGGAGCGCGTGAAGACTGGACCGCGCGCGCGCAGGCGTCGCGCGGGCCGCGACCACAGCAAACCCGTGTTGTACGGGTGTCACGATGATGAGCAGCACATACAGGACCAGCCACATCGTCTGACGCTCGACGTCGACCGCATGCGTCCACTGCTCTATTGGGATCCCATTGGGGCGGATGAGCGAGGGGACTGCGAGCCGCGCAATCGCCATCACCGCGCCGGTTGCTGCCGTGCAGGTAATCAGCCAGCCGAACGTGCGCCCCGCCAGTCGATGCGCGTATCCACCCTTGACGGCGCCGGCGGCAATCCAGAACAGGATCGTCGCGGTCGTCGCACAGGTGAGATGAACGTAAAGCAGGCCGCGCACCGCGTCAGCGTACAAGCAAACCGGTCCAGAGACTGCACAGCGAAGCTACGCTGGCTGTCTGACGCGATCGAACCGTACACAGCGCTGCCCGAAGGATTGAGGTCCTTCTGGCAGCGCCGTAAAGACGATTAACCGTTGACCTGGATCTGGCGGGGTCGACTCTCTTCGCGCCGGGGCTCGTCACCGTCAGCACGCCATCGCGGTAGTCCGCTCCGATGCGGGTGGCGTCGACGCTGGCTGGGAGCGTGAAGCGGCGACGGAAGGCGCCGCACCCGCGCTCCACGCGATGGTACTGATGCCGTGTGTCGTCGCCCGGCCAGATCTTACAGTTATATCATTGTGCCCGTCTGGTCTCTGCCGGCGGGCGAAGCCCTTGTATGATGAGCACGTGACCGACGCATTTCACGCGGGCGCCGCGGATCTGGCCGAAGACGCCCGTCGCCTCCTGGTCGAAATCGATCGCGATGTGCCTGGTGCGGCCGCCATCACGGCCGACTGCCGGCCGGCCCTCGACGTGCTCGAAACGGCGACCTCGCTCGAGGTGCTCGTGGACGTTCCCGGCGTGCCGCCTGAGTCGCTGAGGGTGGCGGTCAGGCGCAGCACCTTGCTCGTGGTCGGCGCCAAGTTGAATCTGTCGGCCGATTCGAGCGCGCGCACGCACCTGGCCGAACGTAGTTATGGCCGCTTCGCGCGCGCCGTTCGTTTGAGCGGCGCGTTCGACGCGAGCCGCGCACGGGCGGCCGTCCACAGCGGCCAGCTCCGCATCACGCTGCCGCGCGTCGAGGATCGACGCGGGCGTGTGCTCAACATCGCCGTGGAGCGCGAGTGACGCGGCTCCTCTTCATCGGGGACATCGTCGGCAAGCCTGGCCGTGAGCTGGTGCGACGGGGCCTGGCGCCGCTCGTTGCGCGGCATCAGATTGATTTCGTCATCGTCAACGGCGAGAACTCAGCCGCCGGCTTTGGCATCACGCCCGACATCGCCGAGGACCTCTTCTCGTGCGGCGTGCACGTGATCACCGGTGGCAATCACAGCTGGGACAAGAAGGAGATCATTCCGTATCTGGCGCACGAACCGCGTCTCATCCGGCCCGCCAATTTTCCCGCCGGCGCGCCGGGACGAGGGCGTGTGGTGGCGCAGGCGGCAAACGGCGTCAAGATTGGTGTCATCAACCTCATGGGGCGCGTCTTCATGACCGCGCTGGACGATCCGTTCCGTATGGCCCTCGAACAGATCGAGGGGCTGCGTGGCGAAGCGGCTCTCATCTTCGTGGACTTTCACGCGGAAGCCACGTCCGAAAAAGTGGCGATGGGCTGGCACCTCGACGGTCGGGCCACCGTGGTCGTCGGCACGCACACGCACGTGGCGACGGCCGACGAGCGCGTGCTGCCCCACGGCACGGCGTACATCACCGACGTCGGGATGACAGGCCCGCACGACTCGGTCATCGGCGTCGACCGACAGGCGATCCTGCAACGCTTCCTCACCGCCCTTCCGCAGCGCTTCGAGACGGCCACCGAGAATCCCCGGCTGAACGGCGTGGTGGTACAGGCGGATGAGCACACGGGCCGCGCCGTCTCCATCGAACGGCTCAGCGTCTCGGCGAAAGACATCGACGCCCTGGCCGCGCAGCCGGCTGTCGCGCGCTGACCGCCATGTCCGAGCGGATCGGATTGCCTTTCGACGAAGAGCCGGCCAGCAGCCCGCCGCTGTCGGTGAGTGAACTGACCGCTGGTATCAAGGCGCTGCTCGAGTCGACGTTTCACGGGATCGCCGTCGAAGGTGAGATCTCGAACTGCCGCCACTGGAGCTCCGGCCACCTGTACTTCACGCTCAAGGACGATCACGCGCAACTGCGTGCGGTCATGTTTCGCACGAGCGCACGGGCACTCGAGTTCCGGCTCGAGGACGGGATGCGCGTCATCGCGCGTGGCCGCCTGGGCCTGTACGACGCGAAGGGCGAGTACCAGATCGTGTGCGATGCGCTCGAACCGCATGGGCTTGGCGCCCTGCAGGCGGCCTTCGAGCAGCTGAAGCGGCGTCTGCGCGCCGAAGGCCTCTTCGACACGGCCCGCAAGCGGCCGCTCCCCACGCTGCCCCGACGGATCGGACTCATCACCTCGCTCGACGGTGCGGCCGTCCGCGACGTGCTCCGCATTCTCGTCACGCGCCATCCCACAGCGCGCGTCGTGGTCCGCGCGGCGCGTGTGCAAGGCGAGGGGGCGGCGGCCGATCTCACGCGCGCGCTGGCGGCGCTGCTGAAGCTGCCGGAGATGGACGTCATCATCATTGGCCGCGGCGGAGGATCGGCCGAAGATCTGTGGGCGTTCAACGACGAACGGCTCGCGCGGGCCATTGCCGCGTCGCCCGTCCCGATCATTTCTGCGGTCGGCCACGAAGTCGACTTCACGATCGCCGATTTCGTCGCCGACGTGCGCGCCGCTACGCCATCCAATGCAGCCGAGCTCGTGGTCGATCGCGCAGACAACTTCTGCGCGCGGATCGATCGCGCCGAGCGGCGCCTTCGCTCGGTCGTCGAACTGGGATTCGCGCGGCGTCGTCAGACACTCCACCGCCTGCAGACGCGACTCGACAACTGGCCCGCGGTGCTGGTCATGCGCGATCGAGACTGCGGGCAGCTGCGGCATCGACTGGACCGAGCAGTCGTCGGTCGCGTGAACGCCGCCGGACAACACTTCGCGCAGCTCCGTCGGCGCCTCGAGTCGCGCGATCTGGGACGTGTGTGTGCCGGGTTGAGGACGCGGCTCGTTCGCGCCGATGGCCGTCTACTGGCCGCCGTGCTGGCGGGGCGAGCGCGTCATGCTGCGCGCACCGGGGCGCTCGCCGCGCGGCTCGATGCGCTCAGCCCCCTCGCCGTGCTCGGCCGCGGTTACGCGGTGTGCTGGAACGAGGCGAGGGACACTATCATTCGCTCGGCGCGTGCCGTGCACCCGGGCGACCACGTGCGCGTCACCCTGGCGGAGGGGGAACTCTCGTGTCAGGTGAATCGCAGCGACATTGTCGAGGCCTGATGTCTGATTCCATCAAAGATTTCGAGTCGGCGATCGCCGAGCTCGAGAAGATTGTCAAACAGCTCGAAGACGGCGACTTGCCGCTCGACACCTCACTGGCCCTGTTCGAGCGAGGCGTCGCCCTCTCGCGCTATTGCCACGATCAACTCGGCTCCGCCGAGCGGCGGATCGAACAGCTCACCGACCGCGGCGAACTGCGCGACGCCTCGCATCTGGTGGACGGCGACGCCGACGAGCGCTGATGCGCGGCCCCGGCGAGCCCGTCTCCCTCGACGCCTACCTGGCGACGCTCCGGCAGATCATCGAGGCCGCGCTCGATCGCGTGCTGCAGGACCAGGACGTACCAGGCGCGCTTGCGGCGCCGCTGCGCTACGCCCTGCTCTCGCCCGGTAAGCGCCTTCGACCGTGTCTCACACTCGCTGTGGCCGAGACTGTTGGCTCAGTCATCGGACTTGATGAGGGAGACGCTCGCGCCCTGGCGCTGCCGGGAGCCTGCGCGGTCGAGATGATTCACACCTACTCCCTCGTGCACGACGATCTCCCATCGATGGATAACGACACCCTCAGACGTGGACGGCCAACCACCCACGTCGTGTACGGCGAGGGGATGGGGATCCTGGCGGGCGACGGCTTGCTCACCGACGCGTTCTCCGTGCTGGCGACGCGTCCCTCGCCCGCGACTGCGCCCGGCGCTGCCCAGGCCACGAGCGAGCAGATTGTGAAGGCGGTCGCCGTGCTGGCGCGCGCGGCGGGTTCACAAGGCATGGTGGGCGGCCAGGCGATCGACCTCGCCGCGGCGGGGCCAGAGCCCGGCCGGGCCCGCCTCGACGCTGGGGCGCTCGAAGACATGCACTTGCGCAAGACAGGAGCGCTCATTCGCGCCGCCTGCGTCCTCGGCGCCGTCCTGACGGCGGGCACCGCCACTACCCTCGCTGCGGTTGACGCGTATGCGCGCGATCTCGGTCTCGCCTTTCAGATCGTTGACGATGTGCTCGACGTGGAGGGCGCGTCAGGTGCCCTCGGCAAGACCGCCGGAAAGGACGCCGCCGCCCACAAGCCGACCTTTCCGGCGCTGTACGGCTTGGAGGCTTCGAAAGCCATGGCGGTCGCCTGTGTCGACCGCGCCAACGCCACACTGGCCGCGCACGGGCTCGATGGCAGGCTGAGCGACATCGCGAACTGGACCCTGAGGCGAACGAGCTGACCAAGCCGCGCACCGCGAAGTCCAGACTCGACCTGCTGCTCGTCGCACGCGGCATGGTGGCCACACGCGAGCGGGCCCGTGCGTTGATTCTCGCTGGACAGGTGTCGGTCAATGGCGCTCCCGCGACCAAGGCCGGCGCAGCCGTCGACGAGACGGCTGAGATTCTGCTGCGTGTGCCCGACCATCCGTGGGTGGGCCGGGGCGGGCTCAAGCTGGATCACGCGCTCCGGACGTTCGGCGTCGATGTCTCAAATAAGGTCACACTCGACATCGGCGCCTCAACCGGCGGGTTCACTGATGTGATGCTGGCACGTGGAGCGAGCCGGGTAGTGGCGCTGGACGTGGGAGAGGGGCAGCTTGACTGGAAGTTGCGCTCCGATCCGCGCGTGCGGTGCGTGGAGGGTGTCAATGCGCGCTACCTGACGCCCGAGATGCTGCCGCCGGACCTGCGGCAGTTCGATCTGGTGACCGTGGACGTATCGTTCATCTCGCTTCGCCACATCCTGCCGGTGATTCCCGCGCTGCTGACCGCGACGGGTCAGGTCATCGTGCTGGTCAAGCCGCAATTCGAGGCCGGCCGGCACGAAGTGGGCGCCGGAGGGATCGTCCGCGACGAAGGTGTGCAGACTCGCGTGGTGGAGGCGGTCGCCGATCAGGCGCTTCAAGTAGGATTGACACGCCGAGCGATGGAGCCCTCACCCGTGACGGGCGCTGAGGGCAACCGCGAGTTTCTGATGCTGCTCGTTCGGGCAGGCTGAATGTATGGCCATCACACGCGCTGCGCTCATCGCCCGATCGTCATTGCCAGCCGCGCTCGATGCGCTGGTGGAAGCGGCGACCTGGCTCACCGGCCACGGTTGCACCGTCGCCATCGAGCTCGCGACTGCTCAAGCCGCCGGGCTCGTCGGCCGATGGCCGACCGCGCCGCGCGAATCGTTGGCGAGCAACGCGGACGTCGTGCTGGCATTCGGCGGCGACGGTACCCTGCTCGACGCGGCACGCGCAGTGGTCCACTCGTCGGATGACGTCCCGTTGATGGGTGTGAATCTCGGACGCCTCGGGTTCCTGACCGAGGTCGGACGCGCTGACATGGCGCAGGCGCTCGAGGCCATGGTGGCCGGACGCGTCCGCATCGAGACCAGGCTGATGCTCGAAGGCGAGGTCGTGCGCGGCGGTCAGGTGCTTGCCGCCCGCCTCGCCTTGAACGACATCGTCATCACGCGTGGCGCGCTGTCGCGCATGACGGAGATGGACGTGCACGTCGATTCGCAGTTCGTGTGCCACGTGAAGGCCGACGGACTGATCGTCGCGACGCCAACGGGATCGACGGCCTACAATCTCTCCGCCGGCGGACCCATCGTGCACCCCCTGCTCGACGCGCTGGTGTTGACGCCCATCGCGCCCCATACGCTCACCCACCGGCCCCTCGTCCTGCCGGCGACGGCGCGCATCGAGCTTCGTCCCCAGGTCGAGCCACAGTCGGATCTGATCGTCACGTTCGACGGGCAGTTCGGTGTGCCGCTCGAGTTGAACGACGTGGTCCGGATCGGACGCGCACCGCGGCTCCTGAGCCTGCTGCATACCTCGCCCCGCACGCACTTCGACATGCTGCGCGAGAAGCTCAAGTGGGGAAACTCGTAGGGCGTCGACGGGACGTCTCTACCGGGGCGTTCGAGTCTGGGTGGGCGAGCCGTCTTTCCTCGAATGGCTGAAGTAACGCACCTGCCACTCCGCGACATTTCGATTGTGCTCGGCCAGCGTCTCCGCAAAGACGTGGGTGCCGTCGTTGCGGCTCACGAAATACAGATACGGCACGGCAGCAGGGTGGACGGCTGCGTCGAGTGACGCCCGGCCAGGCGACGCGATTGGTCCGGGGGGCAGTCCAGGATAGCGATACGTGTTGTAGGGCGAGTCCATCTGGAG
>JBDSZL010000074.1:0-10543 GCA_039925145.1 Vicinamibacterales bacterium
CCCAAGCCCCAAGCCCCGAGCCCCGAGCCCCGAGCCGCCCCTCAGTGTCCGAGATGTTCGAGAAATCGCTCGGCGTCGATCGCGGCCATGCAGCCGGAGCCGGCCGCGGTGATCGCCTGACGGTAGACATGGTCCTGGACGTCGCCGCACGCGTAGACGCCCGGGATCTTCGTTCTCGGCCCCTCGGTGGTGACGAGGTACCCGTTCTCGTCCATGTCGAGCTGGCCCGTGAACAGGCTCGTGTTGGGCGTGTGACCGATGGCGACGAACATGCCGTCGATCGGCAACTCCTTCTCGACACCCGTCTTCAGATTGCGGAGCAGCACCGACGAGAGCGCGCCGGCGTCCGGATCCCGTACATCGAGCACTTCGGTATCCCACTCGAACGCGATCTTCGGGTTCGCGAATGCTTTGTCCTGCATGATCTTGGACGCACGCAGCGTGTCACGCCGGTGAATCAGCGTCACACTCGACGCGAACCGGGTCAGAAAGATCGCTTCTTCGACCGCCGAATCGCCGCCGCCGATCACCGCGATGGGGCGCCCGCGGAAGAAGAAGCCGTCGCATGTGGCGCAGGTGGACACCCCGTGCCCCATCAGGGCGCGCTCAGACGGCAGGCCCAGCAGACGCGCCGACGCCCCGGTGGAGATGATCACGCTGCGGGCGGTGACTGCCCCCTCTTCGGTGATGATCTCGAACGGATGCGTGTTCAGGTTCACCTTGGTCACCTGACCGCGCTGCATCACGGCGCCAAACCGTTCGGCCTGCGCACGCATGTTGGCCATGAGGTCGGGCCCCATGATCCCATCCTGGAACCCGGGGAAATTCTCGACAGCCGTGGTGATCATGAGCTGCCCGCCAGCCTCCAGCCCCTCGATCACGAGGGGCCGAAGATTGGCGCGAGCAGTGTAGAGGGCGGCGGTCAGTCCGGCTGGCCCGGATCCGATGATGACGACTTTGTGAGGGGAGTCAGGCATGCGTCAGCGAATCACAGGTGCTTGTCGACCATCTGCTTCAGCGTACCCTTGTCCACGAGTCCCACGACCTGATCGATGATCTTGCCGTCTTTGAACAACATCACGGTGGGGATGCCACGCACCATGTAGCGCATCGTCGTGCTCGGGTTGTCATCGACGTTGAGCTTGCCGACGGCGATCTTGCCGACGTAGTCACCCGCCAGTTGCGTGATCGAGGGCTCCATCGCGCGGCACGGCCCGCACCATTCTGCCCAGAAGTCGACCAGCACGGGGGTGGACGACTTGAGCACGTCGCTTTCGAAGTTGCCATCAGTGAACGTCTGGAGGTTTTCGGATGCCATGGTACGTCTCTCTACCCTTTCGAATGCGGCTTCTCAGCCTCCGCCACGGTTGACGGCGGCCTCGCGAGCCCGTCGATACACTTTGACATATTCTTTTGCGGACGTCTGCCAGGAGTGGTCGGCGGCCATGCCGTGCTGCATCAGCATGCGCCACGCAGCCCGATCGCGATACACCCGCGTGGCCTGCCGCACGGTGCGAATCAAGGCCTCGGCCGAGCACTCGCGCATCTTGAAGCCATTGGCCCGTCTGGACCTGCCGCTGTACCCCCGCACCGTGTCTTCGAGCCCGCCCACCGCCGTGACGACCGGCACCGTGCCGTAGCGCAGGCTGTACATCTGGTTGAGTCCACAGGGCTCGAACTTCGAGGGCATGAGGAAGAGGTCTGCGCCGGCTTCGACCAGATGCGCCAGGGGCTCGCTGAACCCGACGTGCACGGCGATGCGCGAGGGAAAACGCGCCGCGAATTCCCGCAGAAACACCTCGTAGGTCTTGTCGCCCATCCCCACGAAGACCCAGCTGGCATCCAGATTGGCGAGCGATGATGCCGCCTCGCGGATGATGTCGAGCCCCTTCTGCTCGACCAGCCGCGAGACCATCCCCACGATCGGCCGCGCTACCGCGTCGTCGCCCACCGCAAGATGGAAGCGCTCGAGGAGCGCCCGTTTGCAGGCGGCCTTCCCCGTCAGATCGTCTGAGTCGAAGTGCGCTGGCAGATACGGATCGCGCTGCGGGTTCCACACGTCGGTGTCGATGCCATTGAGAATCCCGACGTAGCGGGCGGGACGCAGGCTCAGCAGCCCCTCGAGGCCAAAGCCGAACTCCGGCAGGAGCGTTTCGCGCGCGTAGGTGGGGCTTACCGTCGTGATGAAGTCGCTGTAGGCAATGCCGCTCTTCAGCAAGCTGAACTGACCGAAGAACTCGCCCCGATCCATGTGAAATGCAGACCAGGGCAGTCCGAGCGCCGGCACCGTCTCGCGCGCGAACAGCCCCTGATACGCGATGTTGTGGATCGTGAAGACCAGACCCATCTGGGCGAGCCGGCCATAGCGGTCGGGCATGGTGTGGAGCAGCGTCGGCGCCAGCCCGGCCTGCCAGTCGTGGGCGTGAAGAATGTCGAACGGGCGCTCGGGAGGCTCATCCAGCGCGACTTCGAGCGCGGCAGCCGACAGGATCCCGAACCGTTCCGCGTTATCGGCGTAGTCGACGCCGCCCGCGCCGTAGATTCCCTCGCGTTCGAAGAGGGCTGCGACGTCAACCATGATCAGGCGATGGCCGGCCGAGAGCTGACTCTCATGAAGAACGGCGTCGTGACCGACGTGGCCCAGCCGGAGATGCCGGCGTTTAGTGGTGCCGGGAGGCGGCGCCACACCTCGATACTTCGGAAGCACGGTCACGACCTCGTGGCCGAGACGCTCGAGGGCGCTGGGGAGCGCCCCAACGACGTCGGCGAGGCCTCCGGTCTTGGCCCATGGAGATGCCTCCGACGAGACCATCAGGACTTTCATAGGGCGAGGCCGCCGGGAGGGCGAGTGTGCAGTGGAGACGGACTCACGGAACGAGTCAGTCTAACGCGAGAGAAGCCGCGACGAGACGCGAATTAGGTAGCGCTGCAGAGGGCCGGGCGCTTACTTGGCGGCTGCCGCTTCGAACTTCGGCAGCGCGCTGAGCAGGGCCTGGGGCTGCCCCACCGCCCAGTTGAAGAGGTGGCGGGCCTCCCAGAACCTGACGGTGCTGGAAGCCGCGCCGAGCACGACCACGGCAACTTGTGAGCCCTGCGGGACCTGGAGCAGTGTGGCGAGACAGTAGCCCGCCTTCGAGATGAAGCCCGTCTTGCCGCCACGGACGTCCACATCGGTGCCGAGCAGTTTGTTGGTGCTGTGAATCTCGAACGTCCGGCGGTTGGTGGTCACTTCGAAGCGCTGCGTGCGAAGAATCGGCGAGAGGCGCTCGTCCGCACCGGCAAACGCCATCAGGTGAGAGATGTCATAGGCCGACGAGACGTTACGCGAGTCCAGCCCCGATGGGTCTTCGTAATGGGTGCTGCTGAGCCCGAGGTGCGCGGCCATATCGTTCATCCGGCCGATGAAGGCCGCGGCGCCCCCTTCTGACGTGCGCGCCAGGACGCGCGCTGCCCCGTTATCCGACGAGATGAGCATCAGATGGAGCAGATCCGCGTACGAGATGAGCTCGCCCGCCTGGATGTGGGTGACCGACGCACGGGTCACGTCTGGCGCCGTCACCACGACCTGCTTGCTGAGGTCGGGGTCGTCGGCGATGAAAGTGACGGCCGTCATGATCTTCGTGAGGCTGGCAATTGACCGCTGGACGCGGGAGTTGTTCTCCCACAGCACATCGCCCGTTTGCGGGTTGTAGACGATGGCGGCCTCGGCCCTGACCTCGGGAACGAGATTACCGGCCAGGTCGGTCTTGTAGTGAGGCGTCATGGCCTCCTGCTGCTGGCGAGCCAGGGCCGCTGCACGGGCTTTGGCGAGCGTCGCGGCCCGGGCCATCCGGGCGCGGGATGCGGCGGTCGCGCTGGCCGAAGAGGTCCTTCGCGGTGTCGAGGCAGCAGAGCTCTTGGACGCGGACGTGGCCTTGGCAGTGCGGCTGGGGGCCTTTCGAACCGTGCTGCGCGTCTGGGCGGAGGTCGCCACGGGCACTGCCGCGATGACGACCAGGGCGACTGCGCGAACCAGCCACGCGTGAATTGAACGCCGCATCTTGACCAAAGCTACCTCCAGCACGCACGGGGTGGAACGCGAGTCCGGGGCCGATCCCTGTGGTGGAATTCGGTGTCGGATAGTACCATCCGAAGTCGTTCACCCGCAAGGGCTAACGGTCGGTATTCAACATCGAGCCACGCGCCCTCAGACCGGTTCGGCTCTGGCGACGGGCACCGTAGGCTCCTATCCACTGTATCGGCGTCTGATGCGGCGAAGCGGAGGGGTACATGCAGGAAGATTTGGCACTGGCAGAATACACGGCGTTGCGGGCGACTATCAGGGAACGGGGAACGCTCCGGTCTGCGGTGGCGGCCCTCACCTTTCTGCTGTGGGCCGGACTCGCCCTGGCGGTCGCGCTGTTCACGGCTGCGCCACTGCTGGTGCTCCTGCCGCTCGCGGCGCTAGCGGGCGGTTTTGAAACCGTCCTCGGTCTGCACGTCGGCGTGGAGCGCGTCGGCCGGTTCATCCAGGCGCGCTATGAGCTTTCATCTGCCAGCCTGCCGGGTTGGGAACACGCCGCCATGGAGTTTGGCCTCTCCACACGCGCCGGGCTAGCCCTTGACCCATTGTTTTCGGCCCTGTTTGCCGGCAGCACCGCTCTCAATCTGCTGCTGGCTGCTCGCGCGGGATTCGACGTGCACGCCGTGCGGGGCGTTGGGATTCTCGTGGTGGTCACCGTAGCCCACGCGCTCCTGCTCCTTCGCATCTGGACGGGTCGGCGGTTCGCCGCAACGCAACGCGCCATCGAGCTGGAGCGGTTCCGCGTCCGTCCTCCAAAGGCAGACTAATCCATCCTTTCGGTCACACAATCCAAGCACCACCACTTACAAAAGTGGGTCGTGGGTTGCTGTCTCGAGACGAATGACAGATTTACGCCGCAAAAACAGAGAGCCGCGATTCTGGCCGTACGCGCCGCGCCTGCCAACTGTGGGCATGCCGATTGCACATTGGCGTAATCGAGGTTCACATGAGTCTGGTTCGGCTGCTCGGGTTCTCGACACTCCACTGCGGCTGCGTCTGCGGCCGCTACAGGGATGTCGGCAGCAATCGCGAGATTAAGTACATCGAAGAAAAAGGACAGAGCTGCGGCCAAGCCGGACACCAGAGAAATCAGCCGGTGAGCCCCGACCGCGTTGCTCACGGGTTTCAGGGCGTCGGCCGAGCATCCTGACCGCCTGAACCCACCCCCCCTGCAACGCCCTGTACTTTCAGGGCGATTCGACCGACAATGGGAGCGATGGCCCTGGCCCTCCGATCCCCTCGCGCGTCCTATCTGCACACTGAGCTCGTCGTCGGTCCGTCGACCCTGAGGTTCTATCTCGGCGACAGCCTCGACGTGCTACCCACGCTCACGCCCGCGTCGGTGGGTGTCATCGTCACATCACCGCCCTACAACATCGGCGTGAAGTACCGGAGCTATCAGGACGACCTGCCGCGCCGCGAGTATCTGAACTGGACCGATCGCTGGCTGCGAGCCGCCTCGAAAATCGTGATGCCCTCGGCGTCGTTGTTCCTCAACGTCGGGGCAAAGCCCACGGACCCGTGGATTCCGCTCGAGGTGGCACAAGTCGCACGCCGCCACTTCAAACTGCAGAACACGATTCACTGGGTGAAGTCGATCGCGATCGACAGGGACGCGGCGGGCCAGGCCGCTGGTCTGGACCGTGACATGGCTGTCGGCCACTACAAACCGATCAACAGTGATCGGTTCGTGAACGACTGCCACGAGTTCATTTTTCACTTCACGCCCGGAGGCCGGACCCGCCTGGATCGGCGCGCCGTGGGAGTGCCCTATCAGGATCGATCGAACATCAAGCGGTGGGCGGCGGCCGGCGAGGGGCTTCGTTGCCGCGGCAACACGTGGTTCATTCCCTACGAGACGATTCAGAGCCGCGACCGCGATCGACCGCACCCCGCGTCGTTTCCGCCGAAAGTGCCGGAGCAATGCATCCGCCTGCACGGCATCGACAGGGCGACCACGGTGCTCGATCCGTTTCTGGGGCTCGGCTCGAGCGCCGTGGCCGCGGCCAGACTGGGCCTGGATTTCGCTGGAATCGAAATGGACGAGTACTACCTGGACGAAGCGGTGCGCCGCGTGCGGGCGCTCGCCGGCGGCGCCTGATTACTTCGGCCGCTTCGCCGGCCGCGGCAGCAGGTACTCGCTCCTGTAGATCGGCACCTGCAGGCCCGGTCTGGTCACTTCAATCTTAACGAGCCGCTTGATCCTCAGCGGATCGGGGTTCGACGTGAAGTACCCGATGGTGTAATAGTCGCTCATCTCCGCGTCGATCCGCTTCAGCGCCCTGTCGAAGTCGTTCATCATGCACGTGCAGAAGCCGCCGGTTTCTTCTGCGAGCGTGGTGAGCGTGCTGATTTGCGTCATGTGCAAATCACGCCAATCCGCGTACGAGATCTTCTCGGTGAGCGTCATGTCTCCACCCGCGATGAGGCCACGGGGATCGATCGGGTAAAACGTGACGTTTGCCCGCTGCGCCGCGCGCGCCAGCTGCGCGACTTCGTTCACCAGATCGGCGATGGAGAACTCCGTGCGCTTGTTGTATTCCTCCTGGCGCAGCGAGTCGAGATCCTTCTGCCCCTGCTCGGCGTCCGAGTTGGGAGACCCGTCTGCATTGGTGGTCGGGTTGGTCTGCCCGTCCGATGTGGCGTAGAAGTCCTTGATCTTCTGGAAGCGCGACTCCTTGAACGGGTTGAAGTCGTATCCGTTGCTGACGTACACGAAGGCCTTACGCCGATCGGGAATCTTGGCGAGCTGATCGATCATGTCGAAGGCGGTCGCGAAGGCCGTATGCGCGTTGTAGCGCAGCCCTGTCGGACCTTCAGCGCCCTCCATCGCCGCCCCGGCGAGAATCTCGGACGGCGTCAACCCGCCACCCATCACCCGGTTGATGGCCTCGTTGAAGCGCTTGTGCCCGTAATCGTACGAGGGATCGATTTCGATGCTCGACTTGCCGCTCGAGACGAAGCCGACGAGGTCATTTTCGTGGACCAGTTTGTCGCGGACCTGTTTAAGCAGGTCTTTGATGCGAGGCGTATCACCCGGCTGCAGGTGCAAGTCGTCGATGAAGACGATGAACATCCGGCCGGAGGTATCGGTGGGAGGCCGGGTGCTCGGGAGAATCAGCCCCTCCATCACGGGACGAGTCGCCGTGGTGCCAAGACCGCTCATCTGCCGGCCACCAATGATTGGCCAGAAGGTGGCGATCTTCTGGAGAACGCCGTCTTCGTAAATCTTGAACTCGTCCTGTTTCAGATCAGGAACGAACTTGCCGTCCTTGTCCTGAACAATGACAGGCGTTGAGAAGTAGTCACTCGCCGCTCGAAAGACGTTTGACTGATTCGCCGGCGTCTGCTGGGCCGCCACGGTCGTCGCCACCGCCAGCGGGATCCCAATCGTCGCCACCCACTTCCACATCGTCGGCTCCCTCTTGTATGTCTGATGCGTCGTCAATTATGACAGACGAGCCGACCCCGTTTGCGTCGGACCCGCGAACGTCCGGCTCGCCCTCGGCCGCTTCCGGGCGCCGTTTTCCGCCGCGCCGACCGCGACGCCGCGCCGGCAGTTCCTCGAGCACCGCCGTCGCGTCTGCTTCGACGGAGACCAGCGCCGCCCTCACCTGTGCCTCGTCTGACCAGCCGTCGGGATTGAGACGCTCGGCTCGGGCCGTCAGCCTGTCCCGGTCCTCGGGCGTACGGGAGCGCCGGGCGATCTTCTGAAGCAGGTCCGCATACGACGCGCGAATTCTGGCGGCGCGTTCGGCACCCACCGTCCGGCCCAGCAGCGACTCGTCATCGAGCACCACCTGCATCGGCGGTGGCTGCACGCTGGCCGATGGCGATGAGCGGGAGGGCCGCGGCGAACGCTCCCGCTGTTGCTCTCGCTGCTCACGGTACTCGCGGTAGGGGTCGGGGCGCGGAGGAATGGCATCTCGACCGAGCACCGTCCAGTCGAAGCTCACGTCCGGATGCGTGTGTTCGAGCGCCTCGCGCGCCTCGTCGTCGAGGGGACGACGGCCGACCTTGGCGTGCGAGGGGGAGCGGAACAGGTACAGGACGCGCGTGCGCTGGGGGCCGTGCTGAGGGCGGTACGCGTGCATCACATATGTGGTGTCGTAGCCCCGCTTGTCGCGCGTGTGACGGATGAACGGCAAACCCGATCTACCTCTTGCTCTTACGACTTGCGGCAGCCTTGGCGCTCTTGGCGCTCTTGGCGGGCGCCGGCCGCTTGCGGGCCGGCGGTGCGGGTTTGCGCACCGGCTTGGCTGGGCGTCGAGGCTCAGCCATGACCGACTTCTTGGCGCTCTTCGCTGCCGGGGCAGGCGCAGGGCGGGGTACCCGCTCGGGCCGACGGGCAGGTGTCTTGGCGGCCCCGATCCCCGGTGAGTCGACCGGCTTGGGCGGTCCTGGCATCGGAGGCCTCCGGGCACCCGCTGCGGCCGGGTCGGCAAAGACCTTCACCAGGTCGAACCCATCTGCCGCGGGACGGTACGTCCAGATTTCGCCGGCCCTGACATGGTTGGCGTCGCAGAGGCGGCGCGCCGCCTCGTAGCCCTGCACCGGGACATACAGATGGAACGGCACGCGCGCGCGGGCAAAATGCACCCACTGCGCCATCGCTTCCAGATTGTTGACGGATTCGGCGCTCTCGACTTCGACCAGCCCGGCCAGCTTGCGGCCACCGGTCGTCAGCACGAGATCGGGAAAAAACGTGTTCGTCCCGATTTTAACGGGCGCGACCTGTTCTTCCCCCGGATTAGCGGCCACCTCGAACTTGCGCTTGTATTTCGTCTGCAGGTGGCGAATCAAACGGTCGTGTTCGAGCTGTTCCCGAACCGGCCGAACGAAAATGGGCGACACGCAACCTCCCGCCGATTAGGTCGCCAGCCCGATTCCAGACCGCGCCCACCTGGCAGCCAGCATAACGGCGAGGGTAATGCTAGCACTTTCCGGTCTCCGGAACGGCGCTCGGCGGGGCGGTGCCATAATTTGTGCCGTGAGCGAGACGCCCGCACGGTTGGTCCATGTCATTGGGGTGCCGCTGGACCTTGGCGGCGCGCGGCGGGGTGTCGACATGGGGCCTTCGGCGCTCCGCATCGCCGGGCTGGGCGATCGGCTGGGGCTCATGGGCTGCGGCGTGGTCGACAAGGGCAACGTCATGGTACCCATCCGCGAGACGCAGGCCGCGTCCGATCCACACAAGAAATACATCGGGGAAATTGCCGCGGTCTGTCAGCGGGTCTACGACGACGCCACCGCGTCGCTCGAGGCCGGTGCTCTGCCGGTGATCCTCGGTGGCGACCACTCGCTCGCCGCCGGATCGGTCGCCGCCTCTTCGGACGCAGCCGCGCGTCAGAACAGCGAGATCGGGCTCATCTGGCTCGACGCCCACGGCGACATGAACACGCCGGCGAGCAGCACGAGCGGCAACGTGCATGGCATGCCGCTGGCGGCGCTCCTCGGCGACGAGCCGTCGGAACTGGCGCGCATCGGCGTCCGCCACCCGAGCGTGCGGGCAGCGCATACCGTGATCATCGGGGCGCGCAATCTCGACGAGCTCGAGAAGCAGCGGATCCGCGAGTCACGCGCGCACGTCTTCACGATGAAGGACATCGATCGCGACGGCATTGCGGCGGTCATGACGCGCGCCCTCGCGATCGTGTGCGAAGGCACTTCGGCGCTGCACGTGTCTTTTGATCTGGACGTCTGCGATCCGGCCATCGCGCCGGGCGTCGGCACGCCGGCCAAGGGCGGCCTCAATTATCGTGAGGCGCACATGGTGATGGAGATGATCGCGGACACGGGACGGCTGACCGCGCTCGATCTGGTCGAGGTGAATCCGATTCTCGATGTGCAGAATCAGACCGCGATCCTCGCGGCGGAGCTCGCGCTCTCCGCGCTCGGGATGCGCATCATCTGAAAGTTGATAGGATTGTGTCGCCTCGCGGGCCGCTAGCTCAGTGGTAGAGCACCTGGCTTTTAACCAGAGGGTCGGTGGTTCGATCCCACCGCGGCCCACCAACTAAATTAGGCTTTAACTTAGACTGACGGGATCTTGCGAACTGGCGCATGGGCACACTATGGGCACATGGCGAAGCGCACCGGGAATCTCGGAGGATGGATTCCTCGAGGGTGAAGCGCCTGCGGCGTCGGGTGCCCTGGGCGGCGAGGCGCGGATGCAGCCGCTACCGGTCTTGCTCGCCCTCCCACGCCCAAAATGCGGAGGGGGCCAGAATCCGGATCTGCTGAAACGGATCGAGCACGAGGAGGTCCCGATCGCCGGTGATGACCGCCACACACTGGCCGGCTACGGCCGTCGCGAGCACGACATCATCATCGGGGTCACGGCACGCCGGCGGGTCTAGAGCCTGTTATGAAGTTACGACGACCGGGACGGCGTTGGCCAGCATGAGACAGACAAACGCGAGATAGTGCAGGCCCGCGAGCGTCTGCGGGAGGCGTTCGTAGTCGCGCGCCAGGCGGCGA
>JBDSZL010000075.1:0-39819 GCA_039925145.1 Vicinamibacterales bacterium
TGGTCCGATCGGTCGTGAGGCCCGTGGATGAGACGCGGGCGCTCGTCGAGCGCGGACGTCGTCACGCGCTCGCGGACTTCGACGCGCCCACGCAGTTCGGGCGTATTGCCGCGCTCATCCCAGCCCCGTAGCCTAGTCTATTCTTGGTCTTCCCCTCTACGGCCGGAGTCGACATGGTTACCAGGACGCAGCGTCGAGCTAGCGTTTCACGGGTGCGGGCACGACCACGAGAGTGAGGAGCCGTCAGTCCACGTTTTGAACACGGATGCCCGTCCAGCACCCTCGCATGAAGTGCCGCTGGCAACATTAGCAGTCGTTGACGAGGCCGCGGCGGTCGCCCGTGCACTGCCGTCCCGCCCCGCAGCACCGCGTTGATGACCTCGCGATATAGTTGGTAAAGGCTGGCCCGCGACCCTCGCGCCGAATCGGCCACCCAGGGGCCACCGCTAGGGATGCTACTTTGGCTTCCTCTTTCGCTGGAGGCGTCTGCCCGACGACGGGAGCCGGTCGGGGGCCTGACATCTGCCAGTCAGCAGCGAGATCGTGCCTAGGAATACTTGCCTACTCTTCTGTCTACGTGCCTGGGTAGAAGGGATGTCGACATCCGGCAGTTGCCCGGGCAGTTGTGCGGGGAATACGGCAACCGGCGGATAGGTTTTGTTGGTTGGAGTGAGCCGGACCGAACCCGTGGGTGGTTCGGGTATTCCGGCAAGTTCGGGCGATGGAGAAGGGCCGGAGTCCACCGTCTCATCTCGAATATAAATCACATGAGCTACAGCGAAAAGATTGCTGAGGATGATGACGGTCAGTCTAGTGCGAGAGAGCCCGCAGCCGTGGAATTCGAAGCTCGAAATGTCTTGGGAGTTGACCGATGCGACATGATCTGCCCAGCCTGTACGAGTCGAAGGGGTTAGACTACTTCGAGCAGTCCCGGCCTGAGGTGCGAAAATATGTGCCGAAGGCGGCGCGTCGAGTCCTTGACGTGGGCTGTGGAGCAGGTACCTTTGGTGCAGCTATAGCTAGAGAGCAGCAAGCCGAGGTTTGGGGTATCGAACCCAATGAGCGGGCTTCCCTTAGGGCTGCCGGACGTCTGTATCGCGTGTTGAATGCCCCGTTTGGAGCTGGTCTGGGACTGCCCGCCGGCTACTTCGATGCTATTTGTTTTTTGGATGTGCTTGAGCACCTGCCAACTCCAACAGAGCAGTTGGAGTACGCGAAAACGCTCCTTGCGCCTGGTGGTCGAATTGTGGCATCGATTCAGAATTTCAGGTACTTCAACAACATGTGGGAACTCTTAGTACGACGGTCAGCGAGATACGAGACCCAGGGGATTATGGACCAGACGCACTTAAGGATTTTCACCCAGTCCAGCATTAGGTTGTTGTTCGAGGAGGCTGGGCTAATCGTGGAACAGCTAGACGGAATCAATCCTGATAGAGGCGGCCGGAAATTCGCGCTGATGAATGTGCTAACCCTCGGCTGGATTGCGGACATGCGCTACCTGCAGTTCGCTGTTGTCGCACGAGTCTGATGAGCCGGCTGCTGACACCCTTCTGCCCAACCCGACAGCAGAGCAGTAGGGTGCTGACGGAGGGTTATTGCGCTGCCCCCAGACAAGCGTCCCTTCCTCGTCTCACGCGAGCCTAGGGAATTCGATAGATGGGCAGCCGTCGTTGGTGGCCACTTGACGCGGGTCTGAGCCATCCTTGAGCCTTTCAGAGGTACTGAGTGGCTTGTACTTTCATCGGGTATTGGTCGGTCGGCCATCTCCAGACCGCCCCACGACTACCGCTTTGGACTCGACCCGAACCGCTGTTGCCCCGGCCGCCGGCGGCGGCGCTGATCGGGCATGGGCCGACTGCGCGTGTCGGATCGCGCCGCATGTGTCCGGCGGGAGCGCCATTCTTTCAGGTTTCAGCTGGTTCTTTGAGCCCCCAGCAGGCCACACCCGATCACCGTCTCCGAGGAGTCCATGGCGCATCGAGCGGTCGCTTTCTATCTTCCCCAATATCACCCAATCACCGAGAACGACGAGTGGTGGGGAAAAGGGTTTACGGAGTGGAGGAATGTGGTCAGGTCTAGGCCTCTGTTTCGTGGACATTACCAGCCGCACCTTCCCGCGGACCTGGGGTTTTATGACCTACGGCTAGCTGAGAGCCGCCTAGCGCAGGCCGAGCTCGCACGAGCCTTTGGTATTGATGCCTTTTGCTATTATCACTACTGGTTCAACGGAAGGCGCCTCTTGGAACGGCCGTTCAAGGAAGTGCTCAGCTCTGGCCAGCCCGACTTTCCCTTCTGTCTCTGCTGGGCCAACGAAAACTGGACGCGTCGCTGGGACGGTGCAGATTCTGAGGTCTTGCTCAGCCAAGACTATCGAGAGGAGGACGATCGTCGACACTTGCAAGCGCTTCTTCCGGCGTTCAAGGATCCACGGTATCTCAGGATAAAAGGTTGTCCAGTTTTCCTGGTGTATCGCGCATCGCACCTCCCAGATCCTCGGTCGACGGTGGCCCGGTGGAGGGACGAGGCAGTCCAAGGCGGCCTCCCTGGGTTGTACCTTTGCGCCGTGGAAAGCCAGCCGGCGGAACATGGCATCGCGCCCACTGCGGGTTTCGATGCAGCTGTCGAGTTCGCCCCAGACTGGACAGTTCTGCCGCCATGTGAGCGAGACAGCCTAATTTGGAGGGGAGCTGCGAAACTACGGCTAACAAATCGCAGCTTTGTTCGACATAGAATCAGGCGTTATGAAGACCTCGTCTCAAACATGCTGGCGAAGAACCAGACCAGCTACTTACGCTTCCCTTGTGTGACCCCTGGCTGGGACAATACAGCCCGTAGAAATACAGGCGCCACTGTGTTTCGCGGCTCAACGCCGCAAACCTATGAGCGCTGGCTTCGTGAATCGAAACGCCGCTTTATTCCCCCCAGTCCAGACGAGAACCTGCTCTTTGTCAATGCCTGGAACGAATGGGCGGAAGGGAACCATCTGGAGCCAGACCAACACTGGGGGCCACAATATCTAGAAGCTACACTTCGCGCCCTTCAGGGCTGACAGATCATTCACCAAGAATCGATTGGATTCATCCTCACCGTGTTGCTCACCACGACTCAACGTTCGCCACTGATCAGTGTCGTCCTGACCACGTTCAACCATGGCCAGCTAGTTGTCGACGCGGTCCGATCGGTTCTAGCGCAGACAATCCCGCCCCACGAAATCATTGTGGTGGACGACGGTTCCAGCGATGGGACCGCACACCGACTCGCCGGCGAGTTTGGATCCCAGATCCGTTGCATTTTTCAGCCCAATGCGGGCATCGCAGGAGCCAGGAACCGGGGCGTCCGGGAAGCATCAGGAGACCTCATCGCATTAATGGACGGCGACGACCTCTGGCATGTTCGGAAACTTGAAATCCAAGGCCGGGCCTTCGGAGATCACCCAGAAAGCGGACTCGTAGCTGTTCAGGTTCACCTCTTCAATGAGGACGTTCCGAATCTCACCGCGCATGTCATTGACCCGCCGACGGTAGCCACTTCCCACCGCTTCTACGAGTTGCTTGCCGGCAATTTCCTGGCAACGACCACTCAGGTAGCCATTCCTAAGGCTGTTCTGGATGCTGTAGGTCCATCTGACACCCGCTACGCTCTGTGCAGCGACTACGACCTCTATCTCAGGATTGCCTTGGACTACCCAATCACGTTCGTGGATGTCCCGCTCGCATTCTGGCGTTGTCACGACAAGAGTGCATCCGGGCCCGCGGCCAAGCGGTCCCTGACGTGGGGCCCGGAGATGCTGAAGGTGCTCGAGGCGGCGAAGACACGATCAGACGGTCCGATTAGAAAGGCGTGCGCGCATTCGCTTCGAAGGAGGGTTCGAGAGGTCGGATGGATTGCCTCTGACTATGGAACGAACTTCGACAGGCGTGAAGGCCTTCGAGTTCTTCGGTCTCTACTGAAAACCTATCCCTTTCAGCCTAAGCTGTGGGCTTATTTGCTCTCACTCTCGCTGAGCGGAGGAGTGAAGTCTCCGGGTCGAACTCGGAGTTGACCCTATCGACTACCTGAGGCCCAGGCACGACAGGAATGCGCCGAGGGTGGGACACGCCGAGAACGCCTGCCACCCGAGTCGCCGCGCCTCAGGCCGGTTTCCATTCATACGCGCTGTCCGGGACAATTTGCGGAGAGCCCACGCTTCCCGGGCCCGAGCTTGGCCGACTATCTCAGGTCGCCTGCAAAGGCCCCTCACATGTTGGGCAGCCATGATCTCCTGCAACGTAGTCTCAAGCGACGAAGAGGAGAGTGAAACAGAGTCGCCAACGGGAAGCCGATAGTCCACACAGGCGTCCGCGCGGAACAAGACGGCGCGCGCCTTATCGAGGATGCGGAACAACAGATCGTAGTCCTCGCCGAACCATAGCCGCTCCCAAAAGGGTCCGACCCGTTGCAGAACGTCACGCCGGACTACCCATGTGTCCGGATGAGCGACGCTAGCGCCGACAACACGAGCCGCGATACCGACCTCAACGTCAAAAATCGCGGGGCTGTCAGTCACGCGGCGGCCGGTCTTAAGAGATTGCGCGTCAGGAAACCAGACATGATCGCTAGGTTCGCTGTTGCGGCTTGCGACGATATCTGTGAATAGGAAGTCAGCACCAGACGTTTCCAACGCGGCTACTGCGTGGTGTAGGTGGTCGTCGCGGATCCACCGGTCATCGTCGTCACAGAACGCCACGTATTCGCCTGAGGCCGCCTGGATGCCGCGGTTACGTGCCGCGGCGGGCCCCGTGCCTGGGGAGTCGGGATGTTCCGGCAGCAGCCACCGGAGCCGGCCCTCCAGTGCCGGACAGAGCGTGCGGTACGCCTCCCGGGTCGCGCAACTCGATCCGTCGTCGGCAACCAACACTTCGAGCGACGAGTATGTCTGGCCGGCGATCCCGGTCAGACATTGCTGCAGGAGATCGGGGCGGTTACGAGTGGCGACAATCACCGAGACCAGCGGCGAGGCCGCGGGCGGAACGACAGGCGCAAGGTCGGCAGTCACGACGAACTGAAGTTTAGCATCCCGCCGTGAACAGTAGCGACCGGCGACTTTAGGCGCAGCCGCGCGAGCCCGGTCTCAAGCGCGGGGCGCCCTCCGTGTGCCCGTGTTCGAATTCGTGACGCTGAGAATATCGGCCGCCACGTTCGCGGCATCGGCGGAGGCTCCAAGAAGATAATTGTGTTTGGCGCCAGGAAATACGACCGTGATCGATTCGCGACTGCGGTCTGCTACGTGCGAGACATGCGCGATGTTGTGTGCGGGAGCGACGAGCGCTGCGGCAGACTCGACGTCGACTACGTCTAGGTGTGCGAGCGGCATGCGTTCGACCCGCCATCTGGTCCCAACTGGTCAGGGGCCGGCAGAATTGCCGTCGCGTTCGTCATCGGTTGTGTGCGTCACTACCAACCGAGATCCCGTGCGTTGGGTGGAGATGCCGAGACACGTTTGCCGAACCGGAGAACGCCGTCCACGTGAGTTGCGGCGTCACCACGCCGAGCAGGTCATGGCGCACTGCTGCCCACGTATCCTCGACACTGAAATGGATGCTATCGACGAAGTCGAACAGCGTCTCGCGCGGCACGTGGGCTGCCACTTCGACGTGGTAGCTGCCGGCTGACAGGAACAGCGCTGGAATCTCCACCCTGAACTGGCGCGTACCCTCGTCGAGCGCCACTAGCGCGTGCCCCTCGTCGGTATTGGCCGAAGTGAACACCACGATCCCCTCGGCATTCGTGAGACGGAAGGTGATTTGCATAGGCCGCGTCCGTACGCGCGCCTTCGCAGCAATCGTTACGAATACGGGTTCCGTTGACGCAAATGCGCTCGTCAGTTCGCCAGCGCTGTTACGAAGGCTGACCTCCTCCAGGCAGATGTCCGATGACGCCGGCGCTGGTTCGGTTCGACGCCAAAGCGCCGACGACGCAGTTGCACCGCCGAGGTACTCGGCAATGGCGTCATCAGACGGCCCAATGCTCCTCACCCGGCCGCCGTCGAGCAGCACGGACCGTTTGCACAGCCGTCTCACCGCGCCCATGTTGTGGCTGACAAACAGAACGGTGCGGCCGCCACGCGACACCTCACTCATCCTCCCTAAGCACTTGTGCTGGAACTGCGCGTCGCCGACCGCGAGCACCTCGTCCACGATGAGGATCTCGGGCTCGAGGTGTGCCGCGACAGCAAAGGCGAGACGCACGGACATGCCGGACGAGTAGCGCTTAACAGGCGTATCGATGAACGCCGCACACTCAGAGAACGCGACGATCTCGTCGAACTTCGATCGGATTTCGGCTTTCGTCATGCCCAGGATCGCGCCGTTCAAGAACACGTTTTCGCGGCCAGTCAGCTCCGGATGAAAGCCGGTACCGACTTCGAGCAGGCTCGCCACGCGACCGTGCATGACCACTCGACCAGAGGTCGGCGCCGTCACTTGGGAGAGGATCTTCAGCAGCGTGCTCTTGCCCGCGCCGTTACGCCCCACGACACCCAGGACCTCGCCCTCGTCGACTTCGAAGCTCACATCCTCGAGGGCCCGGAAGACATTGCCTGTCTGGCGCGTGCGGTGGTCGTGGCCGATACCGGATGACGGGTCGGGCTTCCGGCGGATTCTGGCCCACCAGCGCGCGAAGTCTTCCTGCAGGGTCCCGCCACCGATGGCGCCGAGCCGGTAGGTCTTGCTGAGGTGTCCGACAGAAATAATTGAGGCCATTCGCTACACCGTGTCCATGAACGTGCGCTCGACACGGGTGAAGAGCAGCAAACCGGCCACTAGCAGCACGAGCATCGCTGCGAAGCTCAGTCCGAGTTGGGCGGCGGTCACGCTCCCCACGCCGAGCAACGCCAGGCGGAAGCCCTCGAAGATGGGCGTCAAGGGATTGAGCCGAATCAGCCACTGGAATTTCTCGGGAATCGTCGAAGACGGATAAATCACAGGCGTCACATACATCAGCGACTGGATGCCGAACGTCACCAGATAGCTGAGGTCCCGATAGCGTGCCGTCATCGCGCAGATGATGATGCCCGCCCCCAGGCTGTAGCCGGCCAGCATCGCCAACAGCACCGGAAGCCACAGAAGCCACATCGTCAGGTGAATCTGTTGACCGCTGAAGTGGTAGATGCCCATCACGGTGAGAAGAATGCCGAACTGAATGCCAAAGGCAACCAGATTGGAGATGACGAGCGAAACCGGGATCACGAGCCTATGAAAATAGACCTTGCCGAACAGCGGCGCGTTGGCGACAAACGTCTTGGCGGTGTTGTCGAGCGAGCTCGCGAAGTACGTCCACGCGACGTTACCCACCATGTAGAAGAGAAATTTCGGTGCTCCGTCAGTCGACAAGCCCGCGATCTGTCCGAATACGACAGTGAAGATCACGGTCGTAAACAGCGGCCGGATGATGTGCCAAGCAGGGCCAAGAATAGTCTGCTTGTAGACCGAAACGAAATCACGCCAGACAAAGAGGGCAATCAAATCCCGATAGCGCCACAACTGCTTGAGGCGCCAATCGAACCAGGACCGCTCCGCGGTGATGACGGTTGGGGGGATGGCCGCCGACCGGCCGCCCGACACTGGCTCCGGTGGATTCTGAAGACTGGCTACGGTCGTCGACATGAGGCTCCTAGTACACAGGCAATAATTGGTCCGCTCATGCCCGGGGGCCATTCCCAACTAGTCCCCCTGATTAACTGCTTCACTTACTCTCCGCATGCCCGGACCAGCAGGCTGCCTAGGAAAGTCTCCGCTGGTGATGACTTTGGTACGCGGATGCACCCGGGCGATACCGTGGCCCCCGCGCCGGCTGGCTCCGACGGCGATCAGCATCAACCACCATCATCATTTCACCTCTGGACTTACGGCGTATAGGCTTCCACCTCAGCGATGCGACTCCAGGTCCGGCCCGCGGCTGAAACCCACACCCGGATCCTCGATGTTGTCAGATCCGGAAAGGTCACTTGCCGCCATACGGAGGTGTTGCCGGTTACGATGCCTCCGGGGACCGAAACCCACTGCGTTCCTGTCCAGTACTCAACTGAGAAGTTGCTGAGTCCGTACAGCGAAAACGTCATCGATGTGGTCGGTTCTCCCGGGGCAGCGTAGTTGTCCTGCACGCTGAAGACGTCAATCTCGCCGATGGTCTGGGCACCGTTGAAGTCGACCTCCAGCCAATCGGGCCAGGCGTCCGGCGTCCCATCGTTCCAGCCTCCGCCGGCCCCCCAGTTCTGCCCCCTGCGGTCTCCGTTGATGGCGCCGCTCGCCGCGTAGCCGCTGTTATAGGTGGAAGACCCAATGGCAGACGCGCCATTGGCGGCCGCGGCGACGTTGACCCGGCCAGAAGGGGGCGGTGCCGCATACGCTTCGACCTCCGCCACTCGGCTAAAGGTTGTTGCAGCGACGTTGACCCAGACTCGAATCTTGGCGGTGGTCAGAGGCGCAAAGGTGACGATTCGCCACACCTGCGAATTGCCCGAGACCGTGCCACCGGGAATCGGAAGCCACTGGGTCCCGGTCCAGTACTCCAACGAGAAAGCCGTGAGCCCATACTGGGTGAACGTCATCGACGCTGTCGGGTCGGCGGGTGACCCGTACGCGTCCTGCACGCTGAAGACGTCAATCTCGCCGATGGTCTGGGCACCGTTGAAGTCGACCTCCAGCCAATCGGGCCAGCTGTCAGGCGTCGCATCGTTCCAGCCCCCGCCCGCGCCCCAATTCTGCCCCCTGCGGTCTCCGTTGATGGCGCCGCTCGCCGCGTAGCCGCTGTTATAAGTGGAAGACCCAATGGCAGACGCGCCATTAGCGGCAGCGGCGACATTGACCCGGCCAGAAGGGGGCGGTGCCGTGCTTCCCACGACGATCGACACGGGTTGCGATGTCCCCGTGGCGCCAGTCGTGTCAGTCGCCGAGGCCGTGATCGCATAGGTGCCCACCCCGACGTTGCTCCACGTGAACGAATAGGGGCTCGACGTGTCTGTCCCAAGCGGCGTGCCGTTCGCGTAGAACGTCACCTGCGCAATGCCGTCTGCGTCAGTGGCTGTGGCAGACAACGCGATTGTGGCGGGCGCCGTGAAAGCGGTGCCCGCAGCTGGGCCAGTCACGCTCACGGCCGGAGCCGTCGGACCGGCAATGCTCGCGGCGGCGCGAAACACGTTCAGCCTCCCACCGCTGGCCACAAGACCGCTCCACTGCGGCAGCACGTCCACACTGCTGAGCAGGGCCGCCTTCAACGCGGCGACGGTGAGCCCTTTGTTGTACGACGTGAGCAGCGCCGCCGCTCCGGCAACGAGAGGCGTGGCCATGCTCGTTCCAGCTGAGCTCGCATACCCCGACCCGTAGGTGCTCACAATCGAGACTCCGGGCGCCCCGAGATCGACCGACGTGAATCCGAAGTTGCTGAAGCTCGCCCGCGAGTCGCTGGTGTCAGACGCCGCAACCGACACGATGCTCGCCGAGGTCAGACTCGCGGGGTCGAACGGCGCTGAATCGATGTTCACCCCGGAGTTGCCCGCCGCAAAGACGTTCAGGATGCCTGCGTTACCTGCGCGGTCGATGGCACTCTGGAGCACGGTCGGCACTCCGCCACTCCGTGGCCCGCCATAGCTGTTACTCGACGCTCGAATGTCCACGCCGCGGTTCTTCAGCGCCACGAGGTAGTTGAAGCATTCGACGATGCCCGAGTCGTAGCCGTTGCCGCTGGCGTCGATGAACTTGCACGAGAGCACCTTGGTGTTCCAGCTCACCCCGACCACGCCTTCGCCGTTGTTGCCCACCGCGGCAATGGTCCCAAAGGTGTGCGTGCCGTGCCCGTGATCGTCCATCGGATCGCCGTCCCGGTTCGCGACGTCGATGCCATACACGTCGTCGACATATCCGTTGTGGTCGTCATCCACGCCGTTGCCCGGCACCTCCCCGGGGTTGCGCCAGAGATTCGCGGCCAGGTCGGGGTGGTTGTAGTTCACGCCCGTATCGAGGTCGGCCACCACGATGGTCGGACTCCCCGTGCCGTAGGACGCCCAGGCGTCCTGCGCCTGGATTCGCTCGAGCCCCCACATACTGCCGTTGAGCCAGTACGGGTCGTTTGGCGCCTGCACGACCTGACGACGGTAATTGGGCTGCGCGGATTCGACCTCTGGCATCGCACGAAACGCTGCAAGCATGGCTTGCAGGTTGGCCGCTCGCGGCAGCCGCACGTGGTCGATGTCGAGGTCGAGAAATCGGCCGATGGCCGCCGAGGCACGACCGGTCAGGATGTCATTGCGCCGGCTGACAGAGACGCCGGCACGGTACTTCACCAGCACCTCGCCCGGAATCGCGTCAGCCGTCTCCCCAACGGGCTGCTGCCCTCGCACAACGGCGAGCGCCAACAATAGGGCCGCGGCCGTGGCGGCTGCCTGCAACTTCTTCATCGGTGGTCCTTCGATTCGTAGGCAATTCCGGGTTGTTGCTAAGAGCGACTTCTCAGAAGGCGGCGGCCACGCCCTGCCAGTCGTGGATGACGTGGAACATTGGACGTGGAGGAGGGCGTCATGATGACACCTCGTCTAAGCCTGTTCAATGGTTCATCGGTCTGGCGCGCCGCTTTCAGCAGGGGCGCACGGCGGCCGTCACCTCCAGCGGTCTATCAATCAATGGTCGCCGTCCCATCACTTGGGAGGGGGAAGTGAACCAGGTATTTTAATGACGCTATGATGGCCAATGCTTTTCGAACAGCCGTCGGCCCGACGCGAAATCCTTCAATGGAGCCTGTTCACTGCCATTTACGTCATCGTTGTTGGGCACCTCGCCTCCCGCCGCCTTCTGTGGAGCGACGAAATCACCTCTGTGATGATGTCGCGGGCGCCTGGGTGGGGCGTCTTGTGGGACAGTGCGCTTCACGGACCTGACACGCTGCCGCCACTCAATGTTCTGCTCATGCGCCTGACGCGGTTGCCTCAGCCTTGGATAGAGCTAGGCGCACGCCTCCCCTCGATCTTCGGGGTCTGGCTGGCGGCGCTCTCGGTGTACAGCATCATTCGGTCGGCGGCCAGGTCAGAGGCGGCGTGGTGCGGCGTGTTCCTGCTGCTGATGACCGCCGCTCTACCCTACGCAGTCGAGGCGCGGCCGTACGGCCTGCTTCTCGGATGCTCTTCAGCAGCAGTCGCGCTATGGGTCTATAGCAATCGCAGTGGAGCGTCGCCGCTTGTCACGGGGGCACTTATTGCGACACTGCTGGTCGCTGCCGTCTGGGTTCACTGGTTCGGTGTCCTGGCCTGGTTCGTGGTGGGCATTCTCGAAGTCTGGCAATTCCGTTTGAGACTCCGGCCTCAGCTGTGGCTGCCTCTCGTGGCTGGCGGGCTGCTCTGTCTCCCCCTTTTTCCTTTTGCAATGCACGCGAAGGAGTATTCCGCGGTTATGGTCTGGCGGATTCCGGACGTCTGGAGCCTCTGGACGTTATATGCGGGATTATTGCCGGCAAGCACGCTCGTGCTGGGACTGGTCATCGGCGTCGTGGGGGCGAGAGAGGGCAGTCGTACATCGGCAACGCAGAATGAGACGAAAAGGCTCGCGCCAGCGCTCCGTTCTGCAGTGATGCTGGCTCTTATACCCTTCCTCGGCTACCTCTTGGCGTTGGGTGGCGTCGGCGTCGTCACCGTGCGCTACACACTGGCGGGCGCGGCCGGCGTCTCGATGTTGATCGCCCTCGCCCTTGTGCCTCTGGTCGCTAGCCGACGGACTCTGGCGCTGTGCACCTGCCTTCTTGCCGCTGGAGCCTTCGAGGAGGCCGCGCAGATAAAGCATGACATGACGGAAGTGGGGGCTGTCCGGAATCAGATCGGTCCCTTTTCCATCCTGAGAACCGGAGCGGATAGCGGCGACGTGGATTTGCCCATCCTCGTCTCCGATATTCATGTCTACCTGCCTCTAATCCAATACGCGCCAACCTCTTTGGCGCATCGTCTCGTGTACGTGACCGGGCAGAATCCTCAAGCGACATTTCAAATGGAGCGGTACGCCCAGTGGTTTCCAGTCCGGACGCTCTCCCAGGAACAGGCGTTCGCGGCAACCCGGTTCCTGATCTATGTTGCGGGTGACGATTTGCTGCTGCCCGGAGCACTAAACCGTGGGTGGCACGTCTCAGCGGAACCTTTGGGAATCAACCCTCAGACTTTCCCTCGGCCCGGCTACCTCCTCTTGGCAGAGCGGATTCCCTAACCGGGGAATTCGAAGACGGTCACCTCGACTGCCACTCGTAGATGTTGAGCCCGTCGATGTGTTTGACCAGCACATAGGGCTGAAAATCCATACCCAAGTACCGAGCCGGCAGGGGACGCTCAGCGGGTGACACGATGAACCGGAGCGTTCCGTCGTGTGCCATGCGAACCAAGGTCCCGTAGTCGACCATGCCTTTCGAAAGAGCGTTCTCCGCAAGCTCGCGTTGGGGAATGATCACGCGATCGGCCATCATCGGAATAAGTGGGAAGGCGAACGACATGAGCCGAGCGTCTGGAGTCGCTGTGAGTCCCTCTCGCAGCCACGCCCGCGCTGGCTCGAACGCTGCGAACGTTTGATCTGGCACCGGTCGAAGCGATCGGGATTCGGATCGGCCATATACGCCGAGATAGAACTGGGAGGTCGCGATGGTTAGCGTGAAAAGCGCGACCCACGTGCCCAGAACTCGGAAGCCCTTTGAGCCCGGAAGGGGCGGCGCGCCATCGATCGTCGTGGTCAGGCCAGCAGCGGCCAGAATCATGGTCAGCACGAGCGGCTCGTCAAGGTAGTTTCGATCCGCTCCGTCTTTCAGCGCTGTGGCTGCCATGACGCCCCACAAGATCAGCTGTGTGGCGACAAGGTAGCGGACCAATGGTGGCGTACAACGTTCCTCCACCCAGTGGTGCATGATCACCAGGGTCGTGGCCAACAGCGGTCCGAATTCAATAAATGCCACCAGATAGATCAGGTTCACTGCAGCATAGACGTTGAGAGACTGGCGGACCCCGTCGATGACGTGGCGCCACAGAAAGGGGCCGAATAGAACAGGCAGCAGAAGCCCGCCCATTGCGATGGCACCGCCGAGTACTCCGAGCGAGCCGACGATCTGTGCCCAGCGACGGTGCACTAGGGACGGCAGTACGGCGAAGGCCAACGCGATCAGGCCATTCTGCTTGGCCAATCCTGCGACTAAGGCCAGTGCGCCCGCCGTCAATACCCACCGGCGGTTCGCTCCTCTTGCTGTTGCTTCCAGGCCGCACCAAAACGCCGCAAAGACCAGTAAGTCGACCAACGCATCGGGGCGCGCCAGGTACGACCAGGGCAAGATGACACACGCGATTGAGGCGCACCCGACGATGGAAATCCAGAGGGGCACCCGCAAGGTCTTGCGTAACAACACACCCGCACCGGCGCACGTGGTCAGCGCGAGAGCCAGCGACACCCCCCGCGAGGTGGTGACGACGGCTGTGGTGTCGAGCGCCTGAACGCCAAGGAGCTTGCACACCCACGCGGCCAAAAAGTAATAGCCCGGCGAATACTGTGTGATGTCAAAAGGAGGGAGGTCCGGATCCCCATAGAGTTGACCGCCGAGTAGCAGTTTGGTGACGCTATACGCCACGTTCATCTCGGCGCCCTTTACCAATGCCAGTCCGCTGCTCACAGTCCAGAGAGCGCACCCCACCGAGACCGACGCAGCCAACACTGTCAACCCGACTAGGACACTGGGCCGAAAAGGCCACGTACCATCAGCGGAAGATGCCGGCATCGGTGCCTTACCTCGACCAGATTGCCACAACGGTTTTTCCTACGGCGTGGCCGCACGCCGGGTCCAACCATGTAGAGATTGGAATGATGTACCCGTCCCAGAACTGAATCTGCCCCAGGGTCGGCATACGACTCTTTAGCAAGATCTTGTTGGCAAGTGATGCCAGCAAGCCAGCACTGTCCAAATAGAACGCCCGAATCAGACGTAGCGTTGGAGGAGCGGCGCGCACCAGGGACGCTCTGCTATAGCGGCGACAATGTCCGACCGCCTCGTCGAAGGGGCTGGACAGCCACTGACCGGCCGGCGATAGGACAACGATTCGCCCATGCGGGCTGAGGTGGGTGGCCGCAAGCCTGAGTTCGCCGCGGTCGTCCGGGATGTGCTCGAGCACGTCGCTGTACAGCAGCGTATCGTATGCGTCCCCCGCAGGCACGGACATCAAGGTCCCGGTCAGGACGCGCGACGGGACAGGAAACGGGCGCTCATCCAAGCCTTGTCTCAAGCGGGACGCAAGGGACTCGTCAGGCTCGAGGCACGTCCAGCTCGACACGCCTGCTGTGCATAGAAATCGTCCGGTTCCGCCGATGCCCGCGCCTACTTCGAGAACGCGACCACGGATGTGCGGCGCGAGAGCGCTGCCGCAGTAGCTCTTCCAGTGTGTGGCGTGTTTGAAGAGATCGAGTTCATCCCCTGGATATGCGTACTCCGTCATGCGTGTGCGTGGGAGGCCATCAGCCTGCATTCTCAGCCCGGATCTTTGCGACCTCGTACACTTCACCGACGAAGTAGCTGAAGTCTCTCGATGGGATGAAGAGTGGCTGCGAGCGAGCATGGAGCACGAGAAAGATGAACGACATTGCCACCGCCACAGCCTGTGTGAGAAAAAAGAGAATCAATCCGACCGCCGCCGTGGTCCAGCCAGGGATCGCAAGGATCGTGAAGAGGCGAATGCCAATCACGGCGACAAGCATGGCCAGCGCGATGACGCAGAGCACCATGACGCCGATGAGAAGGCGGACGCCGACCAGCTCGGAGTGAACAGAAAACGCACTGAGGCCGTGCGCGACTAGGCTAACGAAATTCATTTGTGATTCGCCGCTGAGGCGATGCGCCCGTGCAGTCGGAACGAGCACGCGAGGAATTCGCGCCTTGAATACTGCCGCGGCATAGTGGTTCCACAGCTCAGAAACCACAACCAGGCTTTGGAGCTGCCGAGCAGGGACTGCACTGAAGTTCCCCACACGCACGGGAATGCCCGTGAGCACAAAGTGCAGCCATCGGTAGAGGGCGTAGCATGTCGTGAAGAGCGCTCCTTCAGAGCGTCGGCGTCGCTCCGCGAAGACCACGGCTCCGAACTGTTCAGCCTCGGCCCGATCTAGGAGCAAGCGGACATCTGCCGGATCGTCCTCACCGTCACCGTCCATGACGATGAGAACATCAGGCTTGGTGTGTGCCGCGACGTAGGCCAACCCAATCGCGATTGCACGCTGGTGCCCCAAGTTGCGACGGAGAGAAACGACAGTGATCTTTTCGATGCCGTCGAAGCCAGTTGTCAGTGCTTCGGTGGGCATCCTGACGAAAGACCCATCGTCGATCACCACGAGCTGCGCCGTCCGCCCTGCACCTAGTAATACACGGTCCAACGAAGGCAAGAGCAACATCAGTGCCGCCCAGTCGTTGTAGACAGGGATCAGAATGTCAATCCGGCGCGGGGTCGCCAGCTGTGATACTGACGGATTAGAGACCGTCGTTCCCACAAACAAGCCTGCCATGATGGCTACAGAACCTGCGCGCTCGTTAGGTCGGCCGCCGCGACGGGCACAAGCTTCGCGGCCCTGGCCCACTCGAGCGTCAACGCCATCGCACGGTCGCGGGCGACGGCTGGCGCGAACCCCAGTTCCCGCTCGGCCTTGCCGACCGACACGAGCGCCGCATCGCCGTAATAGAGCAGATCGGTGCTGGCTCCAGCCGCAGACGGGCGATAGGTGACCGCCGCATCCACCTTGAACAGCTTCAACAGCCTGGCTTGCAGCTTCGGTGAGCGCTCCCACAGTTGCTTTGGCAGTGTGCCGATGGGATCGGTGTCGAGAATCCGATGCACCAGCGCGCGGACCTCGGGCGCCAGGACGATGGTACGCACGCCGTGCACCCATCGCGACGCGAGCCCGCGTGCTTCACCGGCGCGAACCGGCGGCGCCGGCACTACCCGGATCTGTTTGCCGGACGCGTCCGCGAAGTACTGGAAGAACTCGCGCAGCGTGACCTGCTCCGGATCGGAGATCAAATACGCCCCGCCCTTGCGGTTGTCGCCGGCCTCGAGCGCGCGCGCGATGGCGGCGACGACGTTGTCGACGTAGACCATGTTGGCGGGAACGTCGGGGTTGCCCCTGAGGGCGAAGATGCCGTCGCGAATGGCCTCGAGCGGCCTGGTCGTGAAGGTGCGCGACAGCGGGCCGTAGATGCGCGTCGGCCGGAGAATCACCGTCGAGAGGCCCTTGGCCGTCAGTTCCTGGAGGACTTTCTCGGCCGCCAGCTTGTTCTGGCCGTAAGCGTCGTTGGCCGGCGGTTCGAGTGCGACGCTCTCGTCGAGCACGCCGTCGCCATCGCGCTTGTGCACGAACATGGTGCTGATGTGCACGAAGCGCTTGACGCCCGCGCGGAGCGCCGCCTCGGCCACCGTGCGCGTGCCGTCTACCGTGACCCGCCGCGTTTCCTCTGGCTTCCACGACGTGCCCACCGCGCAGTGCACGACGGCGTCAATCCCTTTCATGGCGCGATCCATGTCGGCCGGCGAGCAGATGTCGCCGAGGACAATCGGATACGGCCAGCGCGCCAGCTTGGCCGCGCTCTTAGGCTCGCGGACGAGCGCTGTCACGTCCCAGGCACCGCTGCCGGCCAGCAACTCGACCGCGCGGCCGCCCAGAAAACCGCCCGCGCCGGTGACGAGGACCCGGCCTCGCGGCGCGCGCACTTCGATCGCGCGCGACGCGGGCGCGAGGCCTTCGTCGGTCCACGGCTCCGGCATCGGCTGCGGGTTCGCATAGCAGGCGTCGATTAGCCGCACCACGGGCACGACCGAGCGCCCCGACAACACGGGTTCGGTCTTCGCCGCGATCGCGTCCACCCAGTCGTCGATCTCGGCACGGAACGCCTGGTAGCCGATGAATGCCCCCTGGCCGGCCCATTCGGCCGAGACCCGGAACGGCGAGGGTTCCGCCGATCGTGGATGCAGCAGGAGCTGCGTGAAGTTGCCGCGCAGCAGTTCGATCGTGGCGTGTTCGCACTCCACGCGGATGCTGCCGCGGAGCTCGCGCGTGCGGCTCAGCTCCACGCGCACCGCGACGTCGCCGCTCGCATGACGCACGGTGAAGCGGGCCTCGCAGTCGGTCTCGATGCCGCCGCGGGCGTTCTCGAGGTAGCGGGTCAGTGTGGCTTCGCCCGGCAAGATGAACAGCAGCACATCGATGACGTGTGACCCGATGTCGATGAGCACGCCGCCACCGCCGGCCGCCTTGGTGAGGACATCGAGCGTCGCGAGCCCCCAGCCGTAGGGACCGCCCTCTTCGATATCCACCGAAAGCACACGGCCGTACTCGCCGCGGGCGATCATGGCTTTCGCAAGCTGGACGGCCGGGAGCACGCGACGGTAGAGGCCGACCGACAGCGTCACACCGGCGCGATCGGCGGCCGCCACCATGGACTCGGCGTCGGGCAGCGTCATGGCCATCGGCTTCTCGACGAACACGTGCTTGCCCCGAGCGGCGAGATCGATGGTGGCCGGCGCATGGTGCGCCGGCGGTGTCGCCAGTACCACGGCGTCCACATCGTCGAGCACGCTGTTCAGATCGGTGACGACCCGCGACACACCGTACGAGCTGGCAAGCGCCTGCGCGCGCGCCGCGTCGCGATCGACGAGGGCAGCCACGGTGAGGCCATCGTGCCCGGCGAGGACGGGCATCAGATTGGCGCGCGTGACGGCGCCACAGCCGACGACAGCGACACGGAGAGCAACTGGAGATTGACGTTCGGGCATGAGATGGGGCGTGGACGCGCGGCCGTCGTGAGGACGACCGCGGCACGCGGCTGTACTACTGGTTCAATTTGGCCAAGGCCTGCTTAGCGTCGGCGGCGCCGTCGAACGTGGCGTTCAGCGCGAGCGCCTTCTCGAGCGAGGCGCGCGCCTTCTGGGGCTCGCCGGCGGCCACATAGGCGAGGCCGAGGTGATAGCGAAAGACCGGGTTCGTCGGAGAGCCTTGCACCGACTGCTCGAATGGGGGCACCGCGAGTGCGGTCTCGCCCTTCTTGAAATAAATCCACCCGAGCGTGTCGTTGATGGCCGGGTGGTCTGGCAGCGCGGCCTTCGCGCGGCGCGCAAAGTCGAGCGCCGCGTCGAGGTTGCCGCCGTCCTTCACGTACATGCCGGCCAGGTTGTTGGCCGCCATCGCGCTATTCGGATCGAGGGAGAGCGCCCTCTCGTACATTGCCCGCGCCTCTTTGTTCTTGCCCTGCATCTGCAGCAGGATGCCCGTGGTGCTGTGAGCGCTGGCGGATGTGGGGCGCAACTCGACGACGTGCTGGTACTGCGCGAGCGCCTCGTCGGTCTTGCGCTCGGAGATGTACGTATCGCCAAGCAGCGCGTAGGCGTCGGAGTTCGACGGGTCAGCTTTCAGCACCAGATGAGCGGTGCGCTGCGCCGCCGCGAGGTCGCCAAGCTGGACATAGGTCTTCGCCGCGAGCAGCAGTGCCACGGGATTACCTGCAGCCTGAGTGACAAAGGCGTCTGCGCGCGCGCGTGCCTGGGGCGCGTGCTTCTCCTGCAGATCCATGGTGATAAGCCCGGCCACCGCATCGAGCTGCAGGGAGCGCTTGTGCACGGCCTTCTCGAACGCCGCCCTGGCTGCGGGCCGATGGCCGAGCTGCAGCTCGAGCTGGCCGAGCTCAGCGAGAACTACTGGTTCGTTCGGCAGTGCTGGCAGTAGGCCGCGAATCAGCGGTTCTGCGGCAGCTGTGTCGCCTTTCATCAGGTCGATCCGTGCGAGCACGATCTGCGCTTCGACGTATCCCGAGATCTTGCTGACCGCAGATCGGGCCATCTGCAACGCGGGCTCGATTTGATTAGCGGTCAGGTTCAACTTGGCCAGCTCGACTTCCGCTTGCGCCAGGCGCGGGTCGAGCTTGAGCGCCTCGATGAAGGCTGCTCGTGCCTCTTCGTTCTTCCCGCGAATGAGTGCCAGCCGTCCTAATGCGAATTGGGCGGCAGCAAACTGGGGCCTGGCATCGCGTGCAGCCTGGATGGCGGCCAGCGACCCGGCGATATCGCCCTGATTGGCCAACAACTCGCCCTTTGCGAGCAGCGCGTCGGCGTCCTTGGGGTTTTTCGCGAGCACTTCGTCGATCAGCCGCTTGGCCTCGTCGCGCTTGCCTATGGACACGCCCATGCCAGCCAGCCGAATCTTCGCGGCTGCGGATCCGTCCGTGCCCGACGCAGCAAGTTCTTCGAGGACCTTGCGTGAGTCGTCGCGCCGCCGCAAGCCCAGGTAGTAGTCGGCGAGGGCGAGCTTGGCGGTGGCATCAGGGCCGGCGTCCGCTAACGCCCGCAGGTATGGCTCGGCCTTCGCCGCGCGGCCCGAGCCGATGAAGAACAGGGCGAGCGCGCGGTTCGCCAGGTTGTTCTTCGGATCGATCTCGATCGCCTTGCTGAACTGTTCTTCGGCGGGGGCCGGCTGTCCGGCCGCCCAGTAGAACGTGCCCAGCGCCAAGCGCGGTTCCACGCGGTCCGGCGCCAGCTCGACCGCTTTCCTGAATGCGCTTTCCGCCTGCTTGCCGTCGCCGCGAATCAACCGCATCTGACCCAGGTTGGCGTACGTGGCCGCTCGTTCGGGTTCGTTGCGGATCGCCTGCTCCACTTCAGCCACCGCATCGTCGATGTCGTGCAAGCCGGCCATCGCATTGGCGCGGAGGATCATGAGATTGACGTTCTTCGGCGCAAGCGCCAACCCCTTCTCCGCGCGCGACTTGGCATCACTGAATTGCTGGAATCGCAAGAGCAGCTGAGCGGCAGTGAACTGGGCCTCCAGATCGTTGGGCAGCAGGTCGGCCGCCCGGACAGCCTGCTGGTAGGCGCCCACGTAGTCGCCCGTCTTCATCTGCGCCTGCGTCAGCTTGCTCCTGGCCTCGCCGTAGCGCTGGTCCTGCTGGACCGCGTTGCTGTACTCAATCACGGCTTCGCGATATTTGCCGGCGGCCATGAAGGCGTCGCCGCTCTTGACGAACTCGCGCTTGGCAACCTCGGGGTCTTTGGAACACCCGAGCGCTGCAATGGTCAACGCCAGCGCGATAGAGACCGAGAGAAATCTGTGATTCATGAATGCGGTTCCTACGTCGTCCGTGACTTCGCTAGGTGGGCAGGTAGTCGCCAAGACGCGGAAACAGCGCCCGGACGAAATCAGCCGCGCGCGCGTCGGCGAGCGACTCCGAGTCGCCACGCGGGCCAATCGGCGTGACGACACGCACGAGCGCTGCGTCTGAACGGTGCAGGCGCACGGCGTCGTACACCATCAGCACCTTGCTCCAGTATTCATTGGCCACGACTCGGCCGTGGCTCTGATACCAATACAGTACGAGCTGCCGATCGGCGCCCTTTTCGATGACCACCCGTTTGACGAGGACGGGCTCCGGTCGACCCGGGACCGTGATCGAGACGTAGTTGGTTTGGACGGGTTGCCAGCCGGCGCCCGGCAGGCAGTTCATCGGCGAGTGAATCGAGTCGCCTTCGCGCTGGCTCTGGTAGTAGCCCACATACAGCGACACGAGCTCGTTCGGTGAGGCCTGATAGATGCGGTTGACGTAATCGTCGACGCCGAGGATCGCCAGGATGTCGTCCTCCAGCTTGATCGGCTCGCGCCCGGCCCACCGGCCGACCTGAGGGTCCATGGCCGCGAAGGGCTGGCGCAGCGGCACGCGCTCGGGCTTCAGCGCGTGGTGGACGTAGGCGCTCGAGGCCGCGAACGCGCACGCAAGAACCATCAGTCGTAGGGTCATGATTCTAGGCCGCCATCGGCGCGACGCCGGCAGGCACTGCTGGAGGCAGCAGCCGCAGCAAGAGACGGGTGAGCAGGAACATCAGCGCGAACGCGACGATGAAGACCAGCCACCCCGAAAACGTGTGAAAGAACCCTTCGGCCGCTTCCGGTCCGATGTAGTGGGCCGCGATTCCCGTCCCTGCCACGCGCAGGCCGTTGGTCACGATGGCAATGGGCACCGTCGCCGCGGCAATCGCGAACCGCACGCTCCCACGCGAGTCGGTGAAATAGCCGAACACGATACCGAGGGTGAGCAGGGAAATCAGCGACCGGATGCCGCTGCAGGCCTGCGCCACTTCGAGCGTCGTGTTGGCCAGAATCATCACGTTGCCCTCGCGGAGCACCGGCACCCCGGCCGCGTTCAGGCCGGCCTCGCCGGCTTTCGACGCAAGCAGCTGGAGGGGGAAGGCAATCTGGTTGAAGATGATCGCCGGAATCGGAATCATCAGCAGCAGGAAGAGGAGAGGAAAGGCGACTGTTTTCAATGTGGCCCACCCCCAGACAAAGACCACACTGCCAGCCAGCACGAAGAGGAGCGAGATGCGGGTGAGGAACAGCTCGGCTCCCAGCAGCCCCGCGAACAGCGTGGCCAGCCCGGCGGCCAGAATGACGAGCCCCGAGAGCGACGGAGCTGGGGGGAGCGCGGCCAGGCGCCGACGACGTTCCCAGACGAAATAGAGCGCCAGCGGCAGGATCAGGACGCCGTGGGAGTAGTTGTCGTCGTTCAACCAGTCGTGCACGAGCCGGGTCATCACCGACCCATACAGGAAGAGCAATGTGGCCGCCGCAGCGGCCACGGAGACTGTTGATCGGGCAGGGCTCATAAAGCTGTCCAGCAAGAATAGCAAACCGCACTCCGCTCAGGCCGGATCTCGCGGAAGAAACCCAGAAGTCCCTCCGTCCGTGGGCAGTTAGCGCGAAACCCAACGTGTATTACGGGGAATGGCCCCGACATTTTTCCACATTCAAGTTGACAAATGGTTCGTATCACACCAGCCTAGGGGCTCTTACACAGGTGTGAGGTCTTGACGAAAACCGTGAACTTTCTGCACGGGTCTACCGATGGACTGTTTTGGAGAGCCGGGGGCTAAACGGGGTACTGTCATGCCATTTAAGTAGCTCAATCTAAATATCTTAGGTGATTTCCAGCTGTAGGAATCCGAGTAGTCTTCGTGACAGATGATTTCTCGGCACGAACTTTGTGAATAGCAGCCTTGCAACGCCGGTGGGCTCCCCAGCACGGGCAGCTGAGCGTCGCAGGAAGGCAGCCGCAGATGCTTAGCTTGCTAGAACGACAGATCGCGGCCATCGAACACCGACTGGTGCTGTTGGCCCCACCCGATTCCCACATTCCCAGCTATTTCGGGAATGTCACCAGCGACGAAACTCAGCATCGTCGTCTCGTGACGGATATGCAGCGCCTGCGCGGGTCGGTGTACCTGCAGGACGGGGCGGTGACGCGGCACGACCTCTCCTCCGACGGACTGCACGAGACGCCGGAAGATGCACGCAGCTGGCATCTGCTGATGCGCGACGAAGACGGCGGCTTGAGCGCCTGCATCTGGTATCTCGAACACAACACGTTGCCGGCCTTTCAACAGTTGCGCGCCCAGAACTGTCCGCTCAGTCGCAGCTATGAGTGGCACGACCACGTCCGCCGTGCGGTTGCCGCAGAAGTCGCGCTCGCGCGACTCGAACGCGTGCGCTACTCCGAAGTGGGCGGTTGGGCGGTCTCCGAAGCCGCGCGTTGCACGACAGAAGGCCTGATGATGATTCTCGCGACGTTCAGCCTGAGCCGCGCCCTTGGTGGCGCGTTGGGGCTGGCCACCGCGACCGTGCGTCACTCATCGGCGTCCATGCTGCAGCGACTTGGCCTGTCGAAGCTCGAAGACATCCCTTCCTACTACGACCCCGAGTACGATTGCGAAATGGAGCTGCTGCGGTTCGACACGCGGCGGTCGAGCCCGAAGTATCACGACGCCATCGAGATGCTGAAGAGCCGTTTGTCGGCGGTGTCGGTGATCGTGCCGGAAGAAGCACCGGTCATGGCCGGAGCCGGCGCACGGATGCCGGGCATGGCGATCAGCCTGGCGCGCGAGTGTCTCACGCTGCCATCGGCGTCGGCGGCATAAAGGCGGCGAGCTGATGCCCCCATTCCTGTTCGAGTTCATGGACCAGAAATGGGTGCCGCCTTCCCTGCACGCCACCCTGAGGGACGTCCTCGGGTTCCACCTCCGTGTGACGCTCTTCTATTACTACCGATGGGCGGCTGAGTCGGCCCTTCGGACGGCCGAGGGCGTGGGTGCAACCCGCGTTTCGGAGCTCGGCGCCGGGTCGGCGGGTTTTTCTCAGACGCTCGCCAACCTCATCCGGCAGCGCCATGCCGACATCGGTGTCGAGATCAGCGACCTGCGCCCTAATGCCGAGCAGTACCGCAGCCTCGAGGCCGAGTACCCGGGTATCCTCTCGGCCCGCATGGACTCGGTCGATTTCACGACCAAGCCCTCGCCCGACAACGACCGCGACGTGGTTGTGCTCTCGGCCGCGTTTCATCATGTGCCCCCCGAGGCCCGCGAACGGGTGCTCAAAGCCATGGTGCTGCGGCGCGTGATGATTTTCGAGTCGGTCACCCGCAATCTGAAATCAATCTTCGGCTGTGCCATCGGCTTTCTGCCCGCGATGGCCACCCCCCTGTACTTCATTGGCCGTCGCCCGGGACGATGGCGGCGGTTTGTGTGGTGCTGGTTGATCCCGGTGGCCCCGCTCATGGTGGCGTGGGACGGCGTGGTGTCCTGTCTGCGCTGCTGGACGGAAGACGAGTGGCGGCAGGAACTACAGCGACTCGGCCTCGACAAAGACCGAATAGACATCGAACGACGGGGCTTCAGCCACGTCATCAGCTGGGCAGCAAGATAGGACGCGTGCCATGAATTCACCACTCGCGTTTCGCCAAGCCGAGCCTTCCACTTCGTTTCCTGCGCCAGCGAGAGAGCCGCTTCCGAGCGCTCTGCCGCCGCACAGCTTCTACGACGAGGCATTTCAGCGGAATCTGGGGCTGTACACCGCAGCCGAGCAGCAGACGCTCCGGAAAGCCCGCATTGCAGTGGCCGGCGTCGGCGGTGTGGGAGGCCTGCATCTGCTCGCGCTCGTCCGCATGGGTGTCGGCCGGTTCCGCATCGCCGACCTCGACGTGTTCGACTACAGCAATCTCAACCGTCAGTTCGGCGCCACGATGGACTCGGTGGGGCAGTCGAAGACGACGGTGATGAAGGGCATGGCGCTGGCGGTCAACCCGGATGCCGAGGTCGACGTGTTCGACCAGGGCATTCATGCTGCCAACATCGACCGCTTTCTCGACGGCGTCGACGTGGTGGTCGACGGCATCGACTTCTTCGCGTTCGACATCCGCCGCCTGCTGTTCCAGCACGCCCGCAAACGCGGGCTCTACGTCATCACCGCTGGCCCCGTGGGCTTTGGCTCTACGTTGCAGGTCTTCTCGCCCACGGGCATGAGCTTCGACGAGTACTTCGGGATGTACGACGGGCTCACGGAGATGCAGAAGTTCGTCGCATTCGCGACAGGGATTGCCCCGGCCGTCCTGCATCGCAAATACATGGACCTGTCGCGCATCAAGCTCGCCGCCGGCAAAGCACCCGTCGTCGCGTCGTCGTGCATGCTCAGCAGCGGCCTCGTGGCCCACGAGGCCATCAATGTGCTGCTGCGCAAACGGCCCATCAAGGCCGTGCCGTACTATTTCCAGTTCGACGCCTTTCTGCAGACTTACAAGAAGGGCTATCTCCGGTGGGGCGCGCGTAACCCGATCCAGCACGTGAAGCGCTGGATTCTCATGCGGATGATGACCAAGCTGTTCCCCGATGGCCATCCCGCCATCGCTCCCGACACGCCGGCCAAGGGGTGATGGCGCTCGGCGCGGACGTCGCGGCACGCCTCATCGAGTGCGGCGCGCTGGCGCCCTCGGGCGACAACCTCCAACCGTGGATCGTCGAGCACATCGGCGACTCGATTCTGGTCTCGGTCGATCGGGCGCGCGACCGCTCCCTGTACAACTTCGGCTACCAGGCGAGCCTGATCGCGATCGGCGCCATGGCGGAGAACATGGCGATTGCAGCAGGTGAATTCGGCCTGACGGCTTCGGTCACCATCTCGGCCGCAAGCGCCGAGCTGCCGTCTGTGAAGGTGACCTTCTCGCCCGGCGCGGCGAGCCGTGATCCGCTCTACCCGGCAATCGCCAGACGGTGCACGAACCGAAAGCCCTATCAGCCTGGGCCGCTGGCACCCGAGGCCGTGAAGAGCCTGCGTGCGGCGGCCCTAGACGTGGAGGGAGCCGAGCTCCGCCTGATCGATGGCCGAGACGATGTGCGGACGCTGGCGCGGGCAGCGAGCCTCAACGATCGGCTGCTGTTCGAGATTCCGGAGCTGCACGCCGTCTTTTTCGAGTCGATGCGCTGGACGCGGGAAGAAGCGGAGCGGACGCGCGACGGCCTGTTCGTGGACACGCTCGAGCTGGGCCCCGCCGCGGCTGGGTTCAAGGCCATGCGCCGGCCCGGTCTCGTGCGGTTCACCAACGCACTGGGGGCCAGCCGGCTGGCCCCCAGACACTCGTACCAGACATTTCTGAAGTCCGCGGCCCTGGGGTTTCTGCAGGTGGAGGGCAGGGGAGGCGGCGCCTATATCGGTGGCGGCCGGGCCATGCAGCGGGTGTGGCTGACTGCCACGGCGCTGGGGCTGGCGTTTCAGCCGATGGCGGGGATGCTCTACCTGCTGAACTACCTCGACGCGCCCCATCCGTCCGTGACACCCCCCCAGCGGGCGACCATGAGTGACGCACAACGGCTCTACGCGAACGTGCTGCCATTGGCCGCCGATCGGGCGAATATCATGCTTTTCCGCGTAGGACACGCCCCTCCCCCGTCTGCTCTTTCGCTGAGGCGCCCGGCGGTGTAATCGCGCCGATCTCGCCTCTTCGCCATGGCACACGTCTATAGTCTCCGTCCATAGCGACTTCCCAGGGCAACACCAGCCTAAGTGCTTTGTTTATCAGTAGTTTGCTCACACCGTCTGACTGGCCCACCGCTTGCATTTGGAGGGCACGGCTAGACCCCTCAGTCGCCGGTACGTCACCGGCGGATTGTGGGGACGTCATCTCAGGAGTGGTGGATATGAAAAACTTGTTCGTAGCGGCAGCGGCCGCTTTCACGTTAGCAGCGGCGATTCCGGCGCACGCGTCGGACGTCATCTTGTTCGACCCAGACGGGTCCGGCGGTGTATTTGCCCCGATGTCGATTGACGCTCTGGACATCCTCCCGGGCAATGGTCTGTCGATGAACCTCACCGGAGGCTCCGGCGCTGGCTCCCCCGGAACCCTGCTGTTCCAGGCCAACGTGGGCGTGGCGACTCTGGACGGCGGAATTCAGTTTTTCAACGGTCAGAACGGCTCGTTCTTCACCGTCGTGGCGGGGTTCAACGAGGTCGTGACCTCGAACACCGTCATCAACGCAGCCGGTGATCGCACGATTCAGTTCGGCGCGCCGGCTCCAACTGGGACGCAGGGCTTCTTCGACATCTACCTGCAGTCTGCCTCAGGCAACAACCTGACCGGCACCTGCTTCGTCGCAAGCTGCGGCGGAACCCTCGTCCTGAGCGGCCAGTTGATCAACAACTCGAACTTCAGCGGCACTTTCACGACGAACCTGGATGCCAACATCCAGCCGCTCGATCAGTTCAAAGGCGACAGCTATCCTGGCGTGACCTCGATCACCGGTGACGGCTCGTTCCGGGCCGACATCCTGGTGACGTCATCCTCGGCGTACTTCCCGAACCTGGCGGCTCTCACATCGTTCGTGTTCGCCAGCTCGCAGAACTCGCTGCCGTTCCTGTCGGTCGACCCGTCCGCCTGCTTCAGCAGCAACGGCATCACGTCGTGCAACCAGCCGGGAGTTGCCTCGGTTGGAGCCATCAATGGCTCCAGCGGTCCGAACACGATCCTCCAGACCGATGCGAGCCTGACGTTCACCAGGTCGCCCGCAGCGGTTCCAGAGCCCGCGACCCTCACGATGCTGGGTCTTGGCCTGGTCGGTGCAGCGGCGATTCGTCGCCGCAAGATGGGCCGCAAGCAGTAAGTACGTAGTACTTCTGAGATGATCGAGGCGGGGAGCCGAAAGGCTCCTCGCCTCTTTTTCTTTTTAGGGCAGACTCGTCAGCCCAAGCCCCAAGCCCCAAGCCCCAAGCCCCAAGCCCCAAGCCCCAAGCCGTCCCTACCCAGCCCCCCTCAACCACCGCTCCAGCACCCAGGCCGCCCAGAGCGCGTAGTCATTCGCGGACCGTCCGGCAACCTGATCGTCGAACCGGCGGGTCAGTTCGCGTGTGTCGAGGAGCGCATGCAGTCGTCCGCCAGCGCCGAGCACTTCGTCGCGGAAACGCGCGGCGAACGGGCCGGCAATCCAATTGCCGATCGGAATCGTGAATCCACGCTTGGGCAGTTGCCAGAGCGCCCCCGGAAGTCGGGTCCGCGCCAGGTGCCGGAGCGGGACTTTGCCCTCGCGACCCACCTGCTTGCGCTCTGCCGGAATCCTGAACGCCAGCTCGACCACGCGTCGATCAAGCAGGGGAGACCTGACCTCGAGGCTGCGCGCCATGCTCATGCGGTCCACTTTCACGAGCGGGTCGTTCGGCATGTACACCTTGAGATCGGCATACTCGGCCTTCTGTAGTGCGTTCTTCGATGGGCAGCGCCGATACGGCGCGGTGACCGCTTCGTACACCGCACTGCGTTCGGGGCGGCGATCCGCCGCGAGACCCATCAGCCTGCGCGCGTCATGCGGCTTCAGGAATGCGAGGTCTGCGTAGTACGCGGCTTCTGGCGCGCGGCCCAGATTCTCGATCAGCGTGCCTGCGCGCAGAGCCCGCGGCAGGCGCGGGGAGCGTGGCCAGTGGGCTCCGAGCGAGCGAAGCAGCGGCGCAGCGGCGCGAGGGACGAAGCGCCGCGCCGACGCCTCGCGCGCGTGGGGTACGTAGCGGAAGTCGTAGCCGGCAAATGTCTCGTCGCCGCCATCACCGCTGAGCGCCACGGTCACGTGCCGGCGCGCCGCGCGTGAGACGTACCAGGTGGGGATGGCCGACGAGTCGGCGAGCGGCTCGCCGAGCCGCTCGGTGACAGGACCGAGCGACTCGTTGAGGTCGGGTTCGATGGTCTCGGCATAGTGACGCGCGCCAAAGTGCGCCGCCACCAGCGCGGCGGCTTCGAGCTCGTTGTGTTCCGGCTCGCCAAATCCGACAGTGGTGGTGACGAGCCGATCGCCAAGCGCCTCGGCCATGTATGAAACAACCAGCCCCGAGTCGATGCCGCCGCTCAGAAAGGCGCCCAGCGGGACTTCACTTTCGAGCCGGTCGTGCACCGCCTTCCGGAGCGTCGCATCGATATCCGCGATGAGCTCGTCGTCTGGACGATGGTCGGAGTCGAACTCGGTGACGTCCCAGTACTCGGCGGTCTCGATGCGGCCGTTTGCGCCTCTGAGCCAGTGCCCTGGCATGAGCTTGTAGACATCCCGGTAGATCGTGTTGGGCGCCACGACGTAGCCGAGCGACAGGTAGCCTTCGAGACCGGCCAGATCGATCTGTCCCTTGAAAAGAGGCGAGTGTCGCAGCGCCGGCAGCTCGCTCGCAAACTGCAGCACGCCGCCCTGGGTGGTGTAGAAGAACGGCTTCTTGCCGAGGCGGTCGCGCGCCGCGAAGAGTTCGCGCCGCCTCCCGTCATAAATTGCGAACGCGAACATGCCCTCGAGCCGATCGACACACGCCGTGCCGAATTCCTCGTACGCGTGCAGGATGGCCTCGGTGTCGCTCGACGTGCGAAAGCGATGGCCCCTGGACTCGAGCAGCGGGCGCAGCTCGCGGTGGTTGTAGATCTCGCCGTTGAAGACGATCCAGCAGGAGCCATCTTCGTTGCTCATCGGCTGGTGTCCGCCGGCGCGATCGATGATGGCGAGGCGACGATGGCCGAGCGCCACGGGTGGGGCGTCATAGAACCCGTCTCCATCGGGTCCCCGATGCGCCAGCGCGCCGTTCATCGTTCGGACGGCACGCCGAATCTCGGGGGCCAGCTCGCCCTCGAGCGCGAACGCGCCGCTAATGCCGCACATGGAAGAAGCGGCTCGAGGCTCTAGGCTCGAGGCTCGGGGAAGAATGGCTCGCGATCAATTCGGCAGCCCGGCGAGCGTCGTGCGCGCTTCGGCGATGCCGTCGAAGGGCTGGTTTGCCGCAAGCGCCTTGTTGAGCGCCTCACGCGCCTTGTCGGTGTTGCCGTCGCGGGCGTAGGCCATGCCGAGGTGATACTGCGTGACAGGCGACTTCGGGTCCTTCGCGGCGCTGGCCTCGAGGTGCTTGATGGCCTGCCCGTACTCGCCGTGCCGGTAGTAGATCCACCCCAGCGTGTCGTTCACGTTCGGCTCATCCGGGAGGCTCCGCTGTGCGGACTTCGCCAGTTCCAGCGCCTCGTCTCCGTTGCGATTGCTCGCCACGTAGATCCAGGCGAGGTTGTTGGCAGCCACGGGCGCCTGCGGGTCGAGCGACAGCACACGCTTGTATTCCTGCTCGGCCTCGGCAGGACGCTGCTGCGCGTCGTGCAGGAGACCCAGCATCGTGCCCGCCGAGATCGACGCAGGATTGCGTTTTGTCGTCTCCTTCAGGTTCTGTTCGGCCTCCGCCAGCCTGTTCTGCTTCACATAGAGCAGGCCGAGCATCGTGTAGGCCTTCAACTTGGTCGGTTCGAGCTCGATGGCTTTCTTGAGCCATTCCTCGGTCTTGGCCGCATCTCCCGTCCGGCCATACGCCTCGGCGGCCATCGTGTAGAGCTCTCCCGTACGGGGCATCGAGGCGAGGCCTTGCTCCACGCGATGGATGGCGTCTTTGGAGCGGCCGGTTGCCAGGTCGATTCGCACCAGCGCAGAAAACGCGTCGACGTCGGCCGGTGCCAGTTGCGCCACCCTCGTGTAGGTCGCGCGGGCGGCAGGTACCTGGTTCTGGGCGAGCTGCTGCGCGCCCACGAGCGCGAGTACCTTCGGCGAGTTGGGGAACTCGGCCTGCAGCGACGACAACTCCTGCTTGGCCCGATCAAGGTCCCCCTTTGCGATCAGCACCCGCACCATCTCGGCGCGCGCCGCCGGGTTCTTGGGGTTGGTACTCAACGCGTCGCGCACGTACGCTTCGGACCTGTCGAACTCGCCGCGCATCAAGTGAAGCCGCGCGAGCGAGAGCTCTGCGAGCGGGGTGCGGGGACGCCGCTTGAGCACGTCTTCAAAGGCCTTGATCGCATCCTCGGGGCGGTCGAGCGATGCATGGATCAGTCCCACGAGCCCCTGGGCGTCGGCCGCGATCGCGGCGCGCGGGTCGTCCTTGGCAATGCTCGACGCCAAGGCCAACGCGTCGTCGCGCTTGCCGTCCACGACAAGCAGTCGGGCGAGCAGCAAACGCGCAGGCATCTCCGTGGGGTGCGCGTCGAGAATCTGACGAAGCTTCGTCTGCGCCTCGTTCCGCAGGCCCAACGCCACGTCAATCGCCGCCAGGCGGAGAGTGGCGGACGTATACGCATCTTTGTCGAGCGCGACTTCTTTGAGAATCGCCCGGGCATCATCGTGCCGCTTGGCGAGGATGTAGTAATCGGCCAGCGCCAGGGCCGTGGCGCTCGTCTTGGTGTTGAGGGCGATGGCTTTGAAGTACGGCTCTGCCTCGGCGATACGGTTCGAGCCAATGTAGAACGTGCCCAGCACCCGATTGGCTTCGCCGTTGGTGGGATCGAGCGCGAGCGCCTCCTTCAGGGTCCGCTCGGCCTCTGGGGCGCGGTTGGCTGCCCAGAGAAAGCTCGCGAGCGCCATGCGCGCAGGAATCGATTGCGGCGCCACCTCGACGGCGCGGCGAAAGGTCTTCTCCGCCTCTGCCATGTGCCCCTCGCTGGCCTGCAGGGTGGCGATGTTCCGGTAGGCCAGCTCTTCTTCGGGATTGAGCACGAGCGCCTGCTGATACTCCGCGATGGCGCCGTCGACGTCCTTGAGACCGGCCATCGCGTTGCCCAGAAGGATCTGCGCCTTCACGTTCTTTGGATCGAGCTCGACCGCTCGGGCGGCGCGCGTCTTGGCGTCGGCATACTGCTGCGCGGCGAGCAGCAGGCTGCCGGCCTTGATCTGCGCATCCACGCTATCGGGCAGCAGGTCGGCCGCTCGGGTGTATTCGCGGATCGCCTGGCCGGGCTCCTGCAACTGCATGTACGTGTCGCCCAGTTTCAGGCGCACGTCTCCACGGTTCGGCGCGATCTGAATGGCGGAGCGGTACTCGACCGTCGCTTCCTTCAGCTTCTTCTGCTCGACATACCGGTCGCCGCTGGCGATGTGCTTGTCGGGCGTGGGTTTGGCGCAGGCGGCCAGACCCCCGGCCAGCACGAGGGCGATCAGGACGTAACGTGGATAGCGCATAGGGGTTTCAACAGCAATCCGATGTGGACGTTCTGGCCAGGGAACAGAGACTCTTCCAAGCGTAACTGACCGAGAGCGGCGTTGCCCAGGCATCAGCGGAAACGCTCGCTGTAGGCCTTGGCGTACTCGGCCGTCATTCTCTCGATGGTGAATTCAGCCATCACCCGGGTCCGTGCCGCCGATCCGCGCGCCTGGCGCAGCGTGGAGTCAGCTCGCAGTTCGTGGATCGCGGCGGCGATGGCGGGGACGTCGCGCGATGGCACCAACGTACCGCAGGTGCCATCCACGATCTCCGATGTCCCTCCGGCACGGGTGGCCACAATCGGCAGACCGGCGGCCATCGCCTCGAGAATCGTCAGCGAGATGCCTTCGCTGATCGAGCTGTTCGCGTAGATGTCCCACCCGGCCAGCCACTCGCGCGCCTGGTCCTGGTGGCCGACGAACCGGATGCGGTCGGCAGCGCCCTGCTCGTGCGCCAGCGCCTCGAGCGCCGCCCGCTCCGCCCCATCGCCGACGATCACCAGCAACGTTGGCGGCGCGTCGCGCAGATGCGCGATGGCGCGTATGAGGGTGCCGAGATCCTTCACCGGGTCGAGCCGTGCAATGGTTCCGACCACGGTGACCTCGTCGCTGACCCCGAGACGGGCGCGGGCCGCGCGGCGGTCGTCGGCGGTCGGCAGCGGGCCGACGCTGATCCCGTTGTGGATGACGTCGATGGCCCGGCCATCGAAGCCCTCGTCTATCAAGTACTGACGCAGCTCTCGGGAAACGGTGAAGGTGCGGCTCGCCAGGCCAGCGAGCGCCCGATTCGCCAGCCGCCGCTTCGCCGACGGCCCGGTGTCAGAGAGCCGGCCGTGTTCCGTGAAGAGCAGGTGCGAAGGCCCGCCCATCAGCCTGGCCATTGCGGCGTACACGAACGGGGAGTAATGGTGCGCGTGCACGGTGGTCGCCCGGTGCCGCCGCGCCGCCGCCGCCACGTGCCGCCCCAGCCATGGATGGAACCCGGGCTGACGTCGCAGCGCGGAGACGGTCACCCCTTCTGCCTCTACGACATGGGCCCATGCACCCGGCCCATCGAGGCAGCATACCGCCATGGGAATTTCACGGTGGAGGCGCCGGACGAGCTCGAGCACCAGACGCTCGGTTCCTCCCGGATCCAGGCTCAGCACGACCTGCAGCACCCGCGGCGTCATGACGTGTGGATCCAGCCGTGATAGCGGTAGTACGCGAGAGCCGCGTGCTCGTAGATCGCGTCGCGGCTGACTCGCAGCGCGAAATAGGTCGGCACGAACACTCGCCACCCGCCATTGACTGGCTCATCATCGATCGGCGCGCTGATCAGCGGCACGTGCAGATGGGCCGCCTGCGTGAGACCGGCAATTCGGGGGATCTGCAGACGCGAGCAGACGATGGCCATGCGGGCGTCTGGATGGGCGGCCGTGCGATCGACCACCCATTGAATCTGCGCGCGTGTCGTCAGCGGCTCCGGGTCGAGGCGCAGCTGCGCCGGGGGCACACCGGCGGCAGGGAGCTGATCGTACAGCCAGTCGGCCTGACCGCCGACGACCCAGATGAGCGATGGTCTCGAGACGACGAACGCCCGAGCGGTTGCCCGCACGCGTCCGCGGCGATTATCTCCGTCGAACACGAGTAGTTCGTCGAGCGGGCCAACCGAATCTGCGTTGACTGTGGGAATCGACGGCAACGCGCCCGAAATGGCGCCGGCGGTGAGGGGCAAGGCGAGGAGCAGATACAGGAGAGGCAGGCCCATGAAAATGCTGCGACCGAGGCGCCGATGACGAGGCCACACCCACATCACAACGGCTCCAACCGCCAGGCCGAGCAACAGAAACTGGGGTGACCCTGGCGCGTCGATCGACTTCAGCACCGACAGCAGCGTCTGGATCAAGGTCGCTTCAGCTGATCCTCGAGCGACTTGTAATCCTCGCGACCGGTGACCGCCGCTCCGAGCTTACCGGCGGCGATCCACTCGGCGCGCGCGCGTGGCAAGTCGTTGAGGGCGACGTGGACGGCGGCGGCATGGAGCAGAAGATCTGGATCCTCCGGCGCACTTCGCAGCCCTTCCTCGAGGAAGAAGGCGGCCGCGCGGTCGTCGCCGTTGAGATGGTGCACCCAGCCGAGCGTGTCGATCACTGCTGGTTGCTTGGCGAGCCGATAGGCGCGCTCGGCGAACGGAAGCGCCTCTTTCGGCGATTTCTGGTACACGGCGAGCACGAACGCCAGGTTATTGAGTGCTGTGTGCTCGTCGGGATTGATCGCGAGCACGCGTCGGTACCGTTCGACCGCCTTGTCATAGGCCTTGTCGCTCTCATACTTCAGGGCCAGCTGCAGGTGGGCATCGACGAAGCGTGGATCGATTTCGGTGGCGCGGATCAAGAGCGCCTCGACGTTGGACGTAATGCCCCGGGCCACCTGGGCATCTTTTCGGAGCATCAATTTGACGGCCGCCGGGTTTTCGCCCCCCTGTGACGCGAGCGCCAGCCGACGGTCGCTGAACAGCCCAGGCAGTTCCGTGTCGGGATCGAGCGGCTTCGCGATTTGTGCCGTGGTCAGCGTCTTGCCCGGGAACGGGCGGCATAGGGGATCGCCAATGACGATGTTCTGCCAGCTGAGGAAGGGCATGGCCAGATAGAACGACTCGGCGAGGTTGAAGCCGGCCACGTAGACAGGAAACAGCACTTGCGGGCGAACGGTCGCGTCCAGATACGGCTCTTCGACGTGGGCTGAGATGCCCGTGATGCCGTCGCGGATCAGATCGCCCGCCAGAGATTGAAAGCTCCCCCTGAAAACGGGGCCACCGTTGGGATTGCTCGGCTGCCACGATGCCGGCGGCTCGACGAACGTGCGGCCGTCCGTGCTCACGAACATGCCGCCGATGGCGCCCGGCACGAACGAAAGGCCGAACCGCCGAAGCTGGTTGGACGGGTCGTTCGAGCCCCACGAGTAATAGCCGAGTACCGGTCCTGTTTCCGAGGCGATCTTCGGTGTGGCGTCGAGGATCACGCGAGCGCCGGGCGCAGCCTTCAGCCGATCGGCGGCCGACTGCAGCCACCTGTCGCCGCCCCGGTCCCCGAGTGTCGCTTTCTGATCCAGCACAATCGCGCCGTTAGCAGCCGGCGCGACACCCCGATCGATCAGGCCTCTGACGTCAGCCACCGTAAAGCCATCGAGCCGTGTCACCAGATAGATGTCAGAGCTGAAGTGGGTGAACGGGCGCGCCTCGGCGAGCGGCCGCTCTGCCAGATAGAAGGGATTCTCGACACTGCCGACAAGCGTGGGGGACTGCCCGACGAGCTTGCGATAGAGCAGCGTCAGCTCCGAATCCACACTGGCCACCGTGCCGTCTCGCCCGCCCGTCCCGCCGATGCGGAGGGGGACGCCCTTGGTGAGCACGATGTAGAGAATTTGATCCTGGAGGCTTCTGCGCGCGAGTGCCAGGGCGATAGGCGCTTCGATGGTGGTTTCGTACGCGCTACGGCCGACGGCCTCGGTTGTGACCGTTTTGATACGGATGACCTGCTCGGGGGGGATGGCGCGCTTGGCGACGTAGTAGTCACCCACTTCCACCGAGTTTGGGCTGTCTGCGTTGATGACGAGGAGCACGTTCTCGACGGTCTGCGCCTGGGCCGCTCGGGTTGGCGTGAGCATCGCGAGTGCCAGCCCCGTCAGGGCCAAGAGCCGGAGCGTCAGGCGCGTGGGGGCGGTCGGTGGTGGTGCTGGTGTCATGGCTATTATGGGTTATCGGCACAAACAGAAAAGTCTCCGCCAATCCCGTGGGATCGGCGGAGACCCTGAAACCCTGCGGCGTCGATGAGCCGGGATGTTAGACCGCGTCGGTCGTCTTGCCGGCGCGTCGCTTGCGGAGCGCGCTGGCGCCGAGCAGCAGCCCGGAGCCGAGCAGAATCATGGAGCTGGGCTCGGGCACTTCCGGCGCGTTGAAGGGCTGAACCGAGCCGAGGTTGGCGCGGACCGCCCATTCCTCATAGCCGTCGTTGTTGCCGTAGTCAAGGGTGGCACCGAACTGCGACCAGAGGTAGAGGTTCTTGTTCTCGTTCCAGCCGGTCAGGGGCTTGGGGATGTAGACGAACAGGTCGCCTGAGCCACTGCCCGCGTTCAAGCTGTAGTTCAACAGGACGTCGTTGTTTCCGCTGCTGTCGAGGTCGTACATCTTGCTGGGGCCGCAGGTGCCGCCGAAGTAGTCGGTGCTCGAATTCGAATAGCAGAGCTGAAGTCCGTCGAGCGACAGCAGCGGGTCGGCCTTGGTTTGGTTGATGTCGAGCAGGAACTCGTAGTAGACCTTGCCGGCGATGGTCACTTCGGGCACCTCCGCCCATGTGAGCGAGTGCGTGAACGTGGGGCTCGAGTTCTCGTCGCCGTAGGCCGGCTTGCCGAAGTGCGGCCCGCGGTAGTCGGTGTTCATGCCGTCAACGATGTCCTGATTGGCGGCGCTGATTCGAACGAACGAGTCAATCACGCCACTTCCGGTCGACTGATGGTCGGTGACCGTCCAGAGGGCCCCGCCAAAGCTCCAGTAGGTGATCCCGTCGACCACCGCGGTGCCGCCGCAACCCGGATCCGGATTCTGACAGGATCCCGATCCCCCGGTGAGATTGAGCTCAGATGCACGAGCCGAACTCGGGAGCGCGATCAAGACTCCGAAGGCGATAGCAGCAACGACCGGGAAAGTGCGAACGACGCGTTTCATGGGCTGGGATTCTCCTGCTGGCGGGTCTGACACCAGCGCGACCAGGCAGAATGCAATTCCTGTGCTCAAAAGTCGATTTCCGTTTGAGGCGTGTCCTGGCTCACGATTCTACGCGTTCTCGTTCGAAGGCGGCCTCGAAGCAGACTTAAGTCCGAACCGGCTGACACGGCTGAATTTACGCGCTCGAACGACCAAGACCACCGACGAGAAGACGGGCGGCCGACAGCCCCTTGCTTTGCGGGTACAATCCTTGCCTCGTGACCCTGCGATGAACCGGTTGAAGCTCCTCTCGATTGTCCTGCTGATTTTACTGGTCGCCGCCTGCAATTCCCCGGAGGCCAAGAAGCAGAAATTCCTCGACAGCGGCGCTCGTTATTTCGCGGCCAAGCGCTACAGCGAAGCCGAACTCGAATACTCGCGCGCCCTGCAGATCGATCCGACCCTCGCCGCCGGGTACGAGGGGCTCGCCAAGGTGTACATCGAAACCGGTAATAAACTCAATGCGTGGCAGGCCTACCAACGGGCAGCCGAGATGAGCCCGAACGATATCGAGCTACAGATTCGCGCCGGAGGCATGCTCCTTGTCGCGCAGCGGTTCGACGACGCCCGCCGCGTGGCCGAACGGATTCTGGAAAAAGATCCGAAAAACGTCTATGCGTTGGTGCTGCGGGCCAACTCGCTCGTCGGGCTCGAGAGCATGGACACGGCTATCAAATTGGTGGAAGAGGCCATTCAGCTGGCGCCTCAGGAAAGCGACTTGTACACCAACCTGGCGTCGCTGCAGGCGAGTAGCGGACAGCGCGCCGATGCCGAGGCCACCTACCAGCGCGCGATCGCGGCCGCACCCACCAAGGCCGATGCCTACCTGGCCTTCGGCAATTTCTACTGGGCGACGGGCCGACCGCAGCTGGCCGAGCAGCAGCTTCGCAAAGCCCTCGAGCTCGAGCCAAAGAACCTGCTGGCACACCGGGCCATGGCAACGTTCTACCTCGGTGCCGGGGTGCCGCTGAAGGCCGAGCCGGATCTGAAATATCTCGCTGATTCGTCAGGGGATATCGCCCATCGCGTGGCCCTTGCCGACTACTACATCTCCACCAGCCGTCACGACCAGGGCGCGACGCTGCTCGAGGCGCTCGCGAAGAACCCGGCGACCGAAGCCGACGCGCGCACGCGGCTGGCGGCGCTGGCCTACGCCGACGGGCACCATGAGCAGGCTGCCAAGAGCGTCGTGGATGTGCTGGCCAAGTTCCCGCGCTATGCCCCGGCGCTGCTGCTTCAGGCCCGGTTCGCCCTCGGGCGCGGTCAGCACGACGAAGCGCTGCGGCTCGCAGTGGAGGCGACCAGCGCGCGGCCTGACTACGTGCAGGCCCTCTACCTCGTGGGACAGTTGCACGCCGAGAACGGCGACTATTTTCAGGCGTCTGAAGCCTACAAGGCCCTGCTGCGAGCGAATCCGCTGGCGACTCGAGCCCAAATCGAGTTGTCGCGGACGCTTTACGCCAATGGCGCCACGGACTCGGCCGATGAGTACATGACCCATGCACTCAAGCGGATTCCGCAGGATCAGAACACCAGGCTCCTGCTGGTGCGGGCGCTGCTCGAGCGTGACGACCTGGCGACCGCCAGTACCCAGTTGAGCGCGCTCAGCGCGCAGTACCCCTCGTCGCCCGCCGTGCAGTCGCTCCTGGGCACACTCAATTTCCGAAAGCGCGACTACAACGCGGCCCGGACCTGGTACGAACGCGCCCTGAAGACAGACCCAAGGCTGCTCGATGCGATTTCGGGTCTGGTCGGACTCGACTTGGCAGCCCGGCGTCCCGCCGATGCGTTGCGCCGCGTGGAGACCGCCCTTGCGCGCGCGCCAAGGAGCGAGCAACTGCTGCTGCTCCAGGCCCGGACGTTTGGCGCCACCGGCGATTTCGTCAAGGCCGAGCAGACCTTGCGGCGCGTCATCGACATGCACCCTGACGGGTTCGAGGGTTATGGCATGCTGGGCCAGCTGCTCTACGACCGAGGCCGGCTCGCCGAGGGGCGGGCGGAGTTTCAGAAGCTTGTCGCACTTCGGCCGAGGGCCGTCCCGGCTCGCACAATGCTGGCCGTCATCCTTCGCGCCGAGGGGAAGACCGACGAGGCGGTTGACGAGTACAAGAAGGTCATCGCCATCGACCCGCAGTCGCCGGTGGCCTCGAACAATCTGGCCTGGATCTACGCCGAGCGCGGCGTCAATCTCGACGAGGCCGTGGTTCTCGCGCGCGCCGCCAAGAAGCGGCTGCCTGACGTGGTCGAAGTCACCGACACGTTGGGATGGGTCTACTACCGTAACGGTGCGGATAATCTTCTCAGTCTCGCGGTGCCCCTGCTGCAGGAAGTCGTGACGAAGGCACCGCGCAACTCGCTCTTCCGGTATCACCTGGGCGCGGCGTACGCGAGGGCGGAGCGCCCGCAGGATGCCCGGCGTGAGCTCGAGGACGCGCTGAAGCTGAGCCCCGACTTTCATGGCGCGGCGGAAAGCCGCCGGATTCTCGCCACGCTCAAGTAACTCCCGCCGTAAGTGCGACGCTCGGTCGGTCCGCCAGGGACTCGGCCTGCGCGCCCACCGGATCTTTAGTCGGCGCCATTCGCGATTTCAGCGATAACAGGCCTGTAATCGCTAGATGTCCCGCGTCAAAACGCCGGCGATTCCTGGGCGATCGACGCGCTAGTACTGGCCACCCGCCCACGGCACAACCCGTGCTCCATACGACAGCAGCCGGGCTCTTCGAAGCCGGCCTTGGAGTAGTGACAATTATGAGACGACAGACGTGGCACGTGTTCTTCGGCGCAGTCCTGGCTGTTTTGGGCCTGGGCGTCGGCAAGGCGTCAGCAAGCCCGATCGTGACCTTTTCAGGGGCCCCTGCTGGGCTGACGTTCACGATCGAGAGCGTCACCCCCTCGGCTGATCTGTTCAGCGCGGACGGCACCAGCGACACATTCGACGTCACGCTGCAACTCGTGACCTCTACGGCTTATGTGGATGTGGGTGGAACGAACTTCCTGCAGGGCATCTCCCTGGACGTCGGCACCTCGCTCGATGCCGGGCTGCTTGCCGGCTTCTCAGGCCTGTCGGGCCTGAGTTGGAGCACGTCCCCCAATATCAGCGTGAACAGCTCGGCGCAGTGCGGGGGGGCCGACGCAGGCGCCATCTGCACGGAGGAAAGCCCGGCAGGAACCAACCTGGCGCTGGATGCGAACGGCACCTACCGATGGATTTTCAAGGTCGATCTCGGACCGTCGGGTTTCGCCCCAACCACCGGGCTCATCGTGGGCATCGCCACCCTGGAGAACAACGGGCAGTTCAAAAAGATTGGCGGGCCGTTGCAGTTTTCCGGCGGGTCGCTCAGCAGTGACCGCGAGATCAGCGAGTCTGTCACCGTTGCCGAGACTCCCGAACCGGCGTCGATGGTGCTTCTCGGTACGGGCCTCGCGGCGGTGCTCCTCTCGCGGTATCGCGCGCGCCGCTCGTAACACTCTCGAGTGCAATGTGCAATGTGGGGGCACGTCCACTGGAAGCGCCCCCGTCTCATTTGGCATTCAGAACGAGGGCCCTATCTTCTACGCCGATCCCAACGCAGCCCCTTTATTCATTCCGCTGGAAGACTAGAGCCTGTTATGAACTTCCGGCCGCCAGCGCGTGCGGAAGCATGAGGCACGCGAAGGCGAGATAGTGATAAGCGGCGAGCGTCGCCGCGAGGCGCTCATAGTCGCGCGCCAAGCGCCGGAAGCG
>JBDSZL010000076.1:0-33891 GCA_039925145.1 Vicinamibacterales bacterium
CTGACATCACTGGGATAGCCGGTTGCACGAGGACGAGGCACACGTTTGGGCATCCCTCCTTGTGCCAAATTCCCGCGCCCAGTACAAGCGCAACTTCATAACAGGCTCTAGAAACCTGAGTATCAGGTACAAAACAGGTACAGCGCAACATCGAACGAAATCGCTCAGAGCCGCGGGTTCCGACTGCTCTCTGCCGGGCGGTCGCGTCTGGGGGCTGGACGTCAGGCGTCTCGGCTGTCATCGCCGTCTTCAGAGGCGTTTGGCGACCTTCATCGCCTTGCGGCGAGCCATCGCGACCTTGAGATCGAAGTTGGCCTGCATGTGCATCCAGAGCTGCGGCGTTGTCTCGAAGATCTGCGCCAGTCTCAGGGCCGTGTCAGCAGTGATACCGCGCTTGCCGCGCACCAGTTCGTTCAAGCGCACGGTCGAGATCCCCAGTGCCTTGGCGGCCGCCGCTTGCGTCATCTCGAGCGGCTTGAGGAACTCCTCAAGCAGGATCTCCCCCGGGTGAATGGCCGGTCCCGGCTCTGAGGCGTCGCGCGGGATGCTGTCAGTGATAGTCCTCACAGCAGACGTCGTACGCATCGTGTCTCTCCCATCGAAACGTGATCCGGAATTGCTGGTTCACGCGAACACTGTGCTGGCCCTTGCGGTCTCCGGCCAGGGCTTCAATCCGATTACCGGGCACGGCCGCCAGGTCGTCCAGACGCTGTGCGCTGTCGAGCAGCGTCAGCTTCCGCAAGACAACCGGCCAGATCTCACGTGGCACCCTTCGCGCCGCCTTGGTGTTCTGCTCGGTCCACAGGTCCGCGGTCGTTCCGTCGGCGAACGACTGGATCACAGGTTAACGATACACGGATATCGTGTATCCGTCAACCATCTGAGACGATACAGCATCGCCCCGTCGTGTCCGCCGGCCACCGCGGGGCTACCGCACGGGCGGACGTGGACCTTGGCTGCCAGGAATTGGCCTTAGATTGCGTCCATCTCGGTAGGCGCGCGAGCCGTGACGCTGGAGGTGTGTTGGCGGAGAGGGTGGGCCCACCTTCACAGGCACTCACTACGTTCGCGGCTTCGGCGCGCCACTCGTGGCCAACCTTCGCGTGGCTGCCAGCCGTAGCTCGCTCACACGCAGGCGAGCGAAGGTTGGCGGAGAGGGTGGGATTCGAACTCTGTCAGCTCCTTTAGATTCTGTAAGTTACAGATTCCACATTGCCGTCGTTGCCGGGAATGCCGTCGCTGCCGTGGCGCCTTGCACCTGGTTGCACCACGGCCTATCCACTCATCGCCGCCCGGACCGCGCAAGGCGCACCGTGCCCGATGCGATTGCTATTGTCGCCTCAGCCACAGCCGTCAGCGACCACGCTCCGCGCCAACCTCTCCCACAGATCACGTTCTCTCTGATGTGGGTCAGCGGCCAGGATACGCTCCTCGTCGGTCAGGTCTAGCAGGAACCGGAATCCCGCGATGCAGTCGGCGGTCGTTCTGGCGCGGTCGATCGTGGTCGTCCGGCGTACGAGCTGACCCAGGTCGTCCCAGTCGAAATCGCGGCCATTCTCGAATTTGCGCAACAGGCGATCGGGATCGAAACTGTCTCGCGCCTGCCACAGCTTCAAGACCACAAGCCGGCGGATCACGGCGTGATCGAGCGGCCGGGTCGCGAACATCCCGAGGTCGTAGATGTCACGCGCCTTGTTCCGCTGATAGCAGGCGCGGATCTTCTCAGACAGGATCTCCGGCAGGCTGAGGCACACGATGTCGGCCGGCGGGAACGGCAGGTGCCGGAAGTAGCGCTGCTCGATCTGCGCGCGGCATTCGACAGGGAGAGTGGGCGTCTCACGGCGGCTGATCTGCAGTTTGATTTCGCTGCCCGCCTCGTTCCAGTCATGGACGTAGGCGGGATTGACGCCCCAGGACAGGCCGTCCTGCGTCTCGTAATACCCCTCGTCGGGGATCGAGAAGTGAATCCCGTGAAACGACTCTTCGAAAGCGTCCATCATCGAGAGGATGATGTCCTCGTGGTCATGCTCCTCCAGACCGGTGAAATCAAGGTCGGTCGAGAATCTGCCCTGGCTGCCAATGAGCATCTTGCGCAGGCACGTGCCGCCCTTGAACGCGAGCCTGGCGAGAATGCTCCGTTCGGACAGGAGCTGCAGGAGATACGTGAGGACGATCTCCTTCTCTGCAATCATGAGGTCACGAAGGCCGGACTCAACGGCGTAGCGCTGGACCTGCGGCCTGGTGAGCATCCTCAACGAGCCTTCCCAATCGTCTTCCGTTGACCGAGGCCCACGCTGCTGCCGAGTGCTTCGGGGCTCACATTGACGAACAGACGCCACGTCTCGTTGAACCCTATCGCGTCCGGTACACGCGCGCGCGCGGGATCCGGGCCGAACCAGGTCTTGCGCGTGTGCGCAGCCAGATCGAGCAGGTGCGCGCGCACTTCGGGCGGCACATCGGTCTTGACATAGTCCAGGAGCCAGCCAAGGCGGTGCGCCAAGGGGCTAGAGCTGAAACGGTCCACGTAGTGCACGACTGTCGTCCAGGCAAACCGGCGACTGGCATTCGCGACGATGACGGCCACGTCGCCGACGCCGCCAGCGAGCGCCGGATGATCGATGCAATCCAGGGCAGTCTTCTCCCGGTCGGACATCATGACCGTCTGCCCTAGCACGTCTACCGGCTCAAAGCCGAAGAACTTCTTCGATGTTTGATTGACGATCCTGACGCGAGCCTCGCCGATCGTCCGGCTGCGGAGCTTTGACGGCGTGACCAGCAGGATGACGTTACGATGCTGCGTTGTGAGGCCGTAGTGGGCCGCAGCGGTGCCGAACCCGATGTAGTACCGGTCGGCGACACGGCTGGCGAGCGCCAACAGATTGCTGTTACCGATCGCATCGGGCCCCTGGTCGGGCGGGATGAATAGGTACTTGCCCCACGTGGCTCGCTCCAGCCAGCCCTTCCTGCGGAGTCCTTCGATGACCGCGTCGGCGGCCTTCGGGGTGCTCCCGAGCAGGTGAATGATCTCCTCGCGGCTCGCGTCCCGGCGGCCTTGCTCGGTCAGGGCAAGAACAACCCGGCTTTCCTGTGGTGACAGTGACCGACGCGGGAAATTCATTGCATAATCACCATCAAAACACCCTAATTTAGGATGTTTTGATGGTGATTATGCCAAAAGAGGGTTCGTAAGGCAACTATTTATGAGACGAAACCCCCTCGAACGAAGGGTTTTGATGATGACAAAAGTGCACAACACAGCTTCGCGGCACAGAGGCTGGGGTTGCAACCGCATCCACACGGCAGCTGCCGAACGGGCTTCGTGATTTCAGCGCAGCGAGCCTCGGGGAAAACGACATCCGCAAGGGTTTCGATGGGGGCCACCATTGCCGCCGACTTCTGGCGCCGATTCGGATAGCAGAATAAGGACCAGGCCTAGAAGAGGTCGTCCGATCCGTTCGAGATCGCGGCTGCCTCCGGGGGACCGGAGCACCGTCAGCGACGAAGCTGATGCTCGGCCAGCTTCTGGTCCACGCGGGCACCGACGGCTTCGTGCGTCAGTGCCTGCCCGGGGTCGATCTGGGCGAGTCCCTTCTCGACTTCGCGGGTGAACCAGTCGTCGTAGTCGACGGCTCGCTCGATGGCTTCGCGGACCAGCAGCTCGGCTGAAATACCGCGGCGGCCAGCCGCCCGCGCCAGCTTGCCCTCGAGGTCGGGAGAGAGATTCACTTCCATACCGCTAGTGTAGGTAAGGTCCTTCCTCGCGTCACGAACGTCGCACCACGGTCACGGGCGCGGACCTCGCGCCGCGCGAGCGGCTCAGCGCCCGCAGAATCGCATCGAGCACGGCGTCGAGTTCTCTACCGACATCCTCTGCGAGGAATCGCAGGACGAAGTACCCGTTCTCCTGGAGCAACTGGTCCTTACGCCGGTCGCGGCGGTACGCGACCGGATCCGCGAGGTGCTGGGCGCCATCCAGTTCCACAGCAACCCTCGCCTCAGGACACAGCAGATCGACCTCCAGCGTGCCAAAGCCGTCGAACGCGATCGGAAGGGTCGTATTCACTAGAAAACGGCCCTTGGTCTCTGGAAGCGTCTCCAGACGCCGATGCAGGAATACCTCCGTGGCACTACGTGCCCTTGCCGCACCGTCCGCATCGGGCGACACTGTGCGTGCGACGTGCACGAACAGACTCGCCAGCGGGCTCTCGACGCCGTCCCGAACGAGACGCCGCACACTGCCTGAGTAGTCGCGCTTCCACACCGGATCCGACGGCAGCGTCACGTCCGCGGGCCAACCAGGAATCGCGCTCGCGGGAAGCAGGATCGTGTAACCAATGACTTCGAATCCGCAGCAACGTCGGTCGAACATACGCCCGAGCATCGGCACGTTGACGTCAGCGTAGTCGTAGACGCGCACTTCGCGCTTACTGTCGTGCATCCGGTGCAGCCGCCCTGCGTACTGGGCAATCGTGCCGCGCCACGAGACTGGCAGTGTCAGGAACAAGGTGTCCAGGCGTGGATCATCGAAGCCCTCCCCTACGTACTTGCCAGTCGCGAGGATCACACGGCCCTGATCGGCGGGAATCGCCGCCAGGCGACCGGCGACGGCGTGCCGCTGCTTCTTGCCCATCCTTGCACGCAGCGCCACGAGATGGGGCACGCGGGTCACGAGCAACTGCTCGAGACAGTCAAGATGGTCATTCCGCTCCGTCAGCACGAGCGGCGACCGGCCGCTGGTCACGGACTCGATCACATCCTCGACGATGCGCCGGTTGCGTGCCTCGTCGTTGATCAGCTCTTGATACAGCGACTGGAACTCCACGCGCTTGTCTGGCTCTGGCGCTCGGACCGGCAGGAACGTCGTCGGTTGTACGAGAACGAAGTGATCGAATGGCCGCGTCGCCGCTTGCGCCCGTGCGTCAACGCGATGGCGAACTGGGCCGCACTGCATGAAGATGATCGGGTGGTGACCATCCTTTCGTACGACGGTCGCCGAGAGGCCGACCACGAACCGAGCCTTCGCGGCCCGGGCCACCAGTTCAAAGCTGTGGGCAGACAAATGGTGACACTCGTCCACGATCAGATGGCCATAGTCGCCAACGCGATCGTCCACCACGCCTTTCCGGACGAGACTCTGAATGATGGCGACGTCGACGCGCCCTGTGGCGCGAGAACGGCCGCCGCCGATACGACCAATCTCCTTCGCGGGCATTCCGAGGAACGTCGAGAGCCGCTCGATCCACTGGTCGAGCAATTGCTGGCGATGGACGAGAACGAGAGTGTTCACGCCGCGCTGTGCGATCAGCCAGGCGGCGACCACCGTTTTGCCGAACGCCGTGGTGGCCGCCAACACACCGGTGTCGTGGGAGAGCATGGCCTTGGCTGCGGCCTGCTGTTCACGGCGCAACTCGCCCTGAAATGCCACGTCGATGCGATGCCCTGTGTAGCGTTCGTCACGAATCGTCGTGTGCACGCCGAGGTCGTTCAACGCGTGGCGGAGATCGTCGAAACAGCCACGCGGTAGGCCAATATGCTGCGGGTGATCTTCGGCGCACGCAATGACCCGCGGCTTGTCCCAGGTGGACAACCGCATGGCTTGAGTCTTGTAGAACTCGGGGTTCTGGAACGCCGCGAGGCGCAGGATACGATTTCGAAGGCCCGGAGGCAGTCCATCCTTGCCGATGTAGATCTGGTTTCCGAGAATCAGTTCCAGCGTGCCGGGCAGGTTCGCGAGGACGTGTGGTGCCTGACGGCTGCGAGACGGCGAACTGGTCCACGGCTCGTCTTCTCCGTCTTCCTGCGGCGGGAGACGGACGCCGAGCACGCGACCGCGGCGTTCCGCGTCCTGCACGATCCGCTCGCACTCTGCGCGGCCGATCTTGCCCACGCTCGCGAGAAACGTCCACTGGTCCGGCCAAGGGACCAGTTCGTCATCGACAAAGACGCTGTTGCCTTGATCACGCGGCCCCTTCTGCAGCGGCAGGGCGATCAGGTTCCCGAATCCTCCTTGAGGCAGCGTGTCCTGACTTGGGAACAGGCGGTCATAGGAGTCGAACCCGATGTCCGGTCGCTCTTCCATCGCCTCGGTAAGCAGATGCGATCCGAGACGGCGTGCGAGGGCGGCCGGAATGGCGCTCTCGAAGAACAGCCACACATGCCCGCCCGCCCACGTGGCCATCGCTGGAACCCACGTGGCCAGAACACGCCTGTTTTCGAGTTTTGGAACGGCGAAGATCGCAGCGAAAATCGGACGCATTGCACCCGGAACGCGAGCCGATCACCTTAACTTGTTGAAACTAAAGGATCGGGATTTGGCGGAGAGGGTGGGATTCGAACCCACGTGCCCTTTCGGACAAGACGCTTTCGAGGCGCCCCCGTTACGACCACTTCGGTACCTCTCCGCGCCCCACAGTCTAACAAGAATCGGCCTTCGTCTTCGCGCCGCCCCCGCCGCACCGAAGCCGGGAGCCGCGAGCCCCGAGCCGCCCTTCCGTAAGCCCCGAGCCCCAAGCCTCGAGCCGTCAGTCGCAAGCCCCGAGCCCCAAGCCCCGAGCCGTCATCGTCTTTCTTTGAAAAACTCCGTCAGCCGCGCGCTGCAGTCACGCGCGAGCACACCTGCCACCACGGTCACGCGATGATTGAGACCCGGATGCTCAAAACCGCGCTGCCGCGACTCGACAGCACCGGCGCGTGGCTCGGTGGCCCCATAAACGACAGTCGCGATGCGCGCGTGCACGATCGCGCCAACACACATGAGGCACGGCTCAACCGTCACGTACAACGTCGCACCAGGCAGCCGGTAATTGCCGACGCGACGCCCTGCGTCGCGTAGCGCAACGACCTCGGCATGCGCGGTGGGATCGTGCGTGCTGATAGGCATGTTCCGGCCGCGCCCAACGACGTGCCCGGCGAGGACGACCAGCGCCCCAACCGGCACTTCGCCCTGCCCGGCCGACTCGTCGGCGAGCACCAGCGCTTGCCTCATGTAATCGATATGTATGGACGGCTCCACGACGTGTCTCCGCAGGCGCCCGGTGAGGACGCGGACCGACGTGGACTAGTGACGGATCCCGACGAGAAACCTGACCGTCGCGCCGCCCAGATCGGTCTCGCCAAAGGCCTGCGACACACCCTGCTGGCCAATCGCGTTGGGCACGGCCCGGAACTGCGCTTCGCCGCCGACCACGAGCGCGCGGCCGATGGTGAAGTCGACCCCGCCGAAGACAAAATATCCGTTGAACGACTCGTCCACGTTCTCGCCGGCGACGGCAAACTGCGACGCCTCCTTGTACCGAAGCCGGAGCAGCCCGCCGCCAACATACGATCCCAGCGCGCGTGTGCGGCCGCTCTCCATGCGCCAGCCAGCACCCACCTCGAGCGGCGAGACGGTCAGCTTGAGCGGCACACCAATCCGCACGGCCTCCTTGTCGAACACCACGGCGCGCTCTCCCGTGCGGTTGGCCGTCGAACCCGCGACGCGCAGGAAGAGCCCGTGCCACAGCCGCAACAGCTCGGCACCGCCCCCAACCCCTGTGAAGCGGGGCGACGCCACAGCCGTGAAGCTCTCAGTGGCGGTCATCTGCGTGACGTCGGTCAGAAAGAACGCGCGCACGCCGAGCCCACGCCGCGGCGGAGTCCGCACGACCGGCCGCCGCGCGATCTGCGCCGCCTCGAGCCCGACACCGTCCTGACGCATCTGCTGCGCCTCGACCTTCACACCAGACACAAGAGCCGCGCCAAGCGCACAGATCATGAACGGCACGTGCATGGACCGGCTCATCGCTTGACTCCAAATCCGAACAAGCCGACGCGCGGCTGAATGAGCCCGAATCCGAACTGGTCGTCCCGGCCAGGCGTACCAAGATCGAGCGCAGACGCCTTGATGACAGCTTCGACGGCTTTGGGATCGGTCACTCCGCGGCTCATGAGCAGCGCGGCCATGGCCGACACGTGCGGCGTCGACATGGACGTGCCGATGTAGCCGACCTCGGCATAGCGATCGAACCGCGGCTTTGGATTGGCCACCGCATCCTGATCGTTCGGCCGCAGGGTCACCTGCCAGACGAATCCCTGGTCGAGCCCACCCCCATCCCGATCGCTGCCCCCAGGGGCGACGATTTCCAGATGGCCACCCGTCGCCGAGTAGTAGGCGCGAGTCTTGGACTTGCCGACGGCACCGACGGACATGAGCCCCTCGATCGACGAATAACCCGCGGGGTATTCCTTGATGTTGCCCTTTTCAGACTCGTTGCCCATGGCCACGGCGACAAAGGCCCCCTGCTGAACGGCGTACTGGATGGCGTCGCGCTCGCTCGACGAGAAGTCCGGCCCTCCAAGACTGATGTTGATGACCTTTGCGCCGTTGTCCGCCGCATACCGGATACCGGCGATGATGTCGTCGTCGGCACAGGCTCCGGCATCGCTGGGCACGTATCCGGTCTGGCCCAGGGCCGCCCGCTTGATCATGATTTCCCAGAACCCGACGCACACTTTCACCGGCATGATCTTCACCTGGTAGGCCATGCCGGCTAGGCTCAGCTGGTTGTTCGCCTCTTCGGCAATCGTCGAGGCCACGTGCGTGCCGTGCCCGTCGAAGTCGCGCATGGGCGTGCCGGGCTCGAACGCGAAGTCGCGCGCAAGGACGAGGCGCGACGCCGAAATATCGGGGCTCGGCTGGAACAGCATCCCCACCAGCTCGAATCGCGATCCCGTCCACAACGTCCGCACGAGGGTGTCGGACGTCATGGTCAGACCGGTATCAACGACCGCGACGGTGACGGCCGGACTCCCCCCCGGACTGATCTCCCAGGCCGCCGGCATGTTGAGCAGCGACAGATTCCACTGCAGGTCGCGATAGTCAGGGTCGTTCGGTGTCCCCTGCGGACTCGCGCCAACACGCAACGGGAGCTCCCGCGTCTCGATGCGATCGGGAATGCGTCGGATGTAGTTGGGATGCGCGAACTCGACCTCGGGCTGCACAGCCAGCTCCGCGGCCGTGATCTCCGAGAACGGCAGGGTGTCGTCCGAGATCTTCGCGACGTCGCCCATCCAGCGCCACTGGCTCGACGGCGTATGACTCCTCACCGCAGACAGCGCGCGCTCGCGGCCAGCCGGCGACACGCCGCGCTTGAACTTCACCAGCACCTCGCCCGGCAGATAGCTGAGCCCCCGGCGACGCGCCTCGATAAGCGCATTCGCACGCGCAGCGGTGAGGCCAGCCGGAGGAAGGGCGGCGGCCGCCTGTGGACTGCTCTGCGCGCCGATCGGAACGGCCGTGCGGCTGCCCGGCACAATCGGCAGCGTCCGTTGGGCCCGAAGGCCATAATGAGAAAACACGACCGCAGCGAGAGCCGCCGCACAATTAAGGATGCTTCGACGCATGGCAGCCACTATAGACCGAGCTGATACTCACCCGCACGGTCTTCTCTGCCGAGGAAAAGTCCGTCAGGCGCCCTTGAAAGGAGACCCGATCTCCTAACTCCACTCAACATGTTAGGCTCGGCGAGCTTGGCCTCTCTTCTCGCTCGCACGCGGTCCTGGCTCGACGCTCGAGAGGGCTCTCCGACGACGCGGGCAGTTCTTCTTGTCACGATCATTCTGGCGGTGGTGTTCGGCGCCGGGGCACGCGCGTCGTTTCTCGCCTGGCAGGACCCGTGGGGTCCCCACCATCCCGACGAAGGCATTCTGCCGCTCGAAGCAGTGGCGCTCTGGGAGGGCGTCACTCCACGCGAGGTCGGGTGGCCCGCCTCGACAACGCGTCTGATGCTCAGCGCCGGGGCGGCGACCGAGTGGGTGGGCGCTGAGGGACGAGCCACCTGGCAGCGGCGGGCCGAGCCCCAAGGCGTGCTGCAAGGACTGTCGAGTTGGATCGCCGATCGCTATGTCCATCAGGCACCCGGCATCAGGCTCGGACGGATACTCTCGCTGCTCACGGCATGCCTCCATCTGCTTGTCGCAGGCTGGGCCGGACGCCGGTGGCTCGGCTCGACGGGAGCTCCTTTCGCGTGGTTGAGCGCCGCGATGTGCCCTGTAGCGGTCGCTTATTCGCAGTACGTGCTGTCGGATGTCCAGGGTGTCCTGTTCGCGACGGCTGTCGTGGCGCTGGCCGCCGTGCCCACGGCGCGCGGCATGCTGGTGATGGCGGGGATGGTAGGGCTGGCCACGGCCAGCAAGTTCCACTTTGGTCTCTGGCTCCTGACTCCCCTGCTCTGCATCTGGCTGCGCTTACCGCTTCGCGCCGCCGCCCGGCTGAAGCTCACGCTTGCCGTGCTGGGTCTGTTCGCGTGGGTGGTGCTGACGTTCGTCCCGTGGTTCTGGATCAATCCGCTGCTGGCGCTCAAGGAATTCGCGGGCGTGGTGCTCGTGAAAATCGGTAACGCGAAGACGACAGGTGGGCTGAGCACCAATATCGCAGTGCTCGTGTCGGCGCTCGGCAGCGTGATTGCGGCCGGCACCGCGCTCGCGGTCGCCCCGGTCGCCGGATCGTGGCGCCAGTACGCACCAGTGCTGCTGCCTACCGTGATCGGCGCGGTTGCCCTGTCGGCCAGTGCCATCGTCTTCGACCGCTACGCGCTCGTGCTCCTGCCCGGGCTCGCTCTGGTGGCAGCACGAGGCTGGCAGTGGGCGACCGAGACGGGCTCGCGTCACGCGCAGACGATCGTCACGTGCGCCCTGGCCCTCACCGTGGCGACCACCGGATGGCAGATCGTTCGCGCCACTGGCCGCATGGCTCCGATCGACGTCGATGTGCTGGCCACGCGTTGGATCACGGAGCACGTGCCTCGCGGCGCTCGAGTGGCCGTCCAGGAAGAAACCGTCGCGCCGTTACCGCGCGAGGCCCAACAGCTGCGTCAATGCGTAGAACGCGTCGACTCGCCCGCCGGATATCGGGACAAATGGCGCCTCGAAGGCGTGGAGCTTCCAGCCGGCGACTCACTGCCGATGCAGGGCGTGGTCATGAACGACGAGCGCGTCTTCGCCTATTGGTGCAGGCAGGAACTCGACGCCAGCAAGGACGACGGCTTTCACGTGGTGCCGTACCACCGCGACGCGCATTTCTGGTCGGTCCGCGAGCGCCAGGCCATCGACGAATTCGCGAAGGGCGCAAGCGACGTCACGGGAGGGATCGACGTGCTCGTGCTCAACCGCGTGGAGGATGTCGGCCGGCCGCCCGCTCGAGTCTTTGAAAATGCCAGAGGCCGTCGTGTCATCTACCTGCGAACCGGCTTCGAGGCGCGGTAACGCCGGGCCGGCGCTCAGGGGATATTTTTGACGATGGACGGGCCGATGAAATTGGCCAACGACAACGGCAGGCGTTGCCACGCGGCGATCATCATCTGAAACTTCGGGTTCGTAGGGCCGTGGTCGGGTGCTTCGGTGCGCGTCAGCAGGACGTACTCCCAGTGGAGCGGCGCCTCGCTCGCACCCCACTGCAGCTTGAAGTGATGCGGCCCGCTCTCGGGTGACGACCGGCCGAAGTCAAATGTCGCCATCTTCCCCATTGTCGCCCTCTCGAGCATCGACCAATAGAGCAGCATGTTCGGACACTGATGCCTGAACTCGCGCAGTGACGAGGCCCAGGGCACGAGGACCGTCGTGCGAAATCCGATGGCAATGGAGGCGGCGAGGGCGCGGTCTTTGTTGCGCACCACGTGCACACGTGCCCTGTCACCAAAGCGACGCAGGGTCTCGACGAACAGCTGCTTTGAATAGACAGGCGTGCCCAGGTCGCGCATGTTGCGAGCGAAGACGCCGTAGAAGTCGTCGACCAGCTCACTGCCGCCGACCGTCGCGGTGAGACCTTCCTTCTGTGCCTTCCGCACCTGGTTGCGCACCTTGCGATCGGTGGCGGTCCAGAGCGCGTCCACCGTGGCAGGAAGCGCGCGAGTCAGAGCGAGCTTGTGCTGCCTGAACGGCAGCTGATCGGCTTGCCGACCCTGATGCCGAAGCTCGACGTAGGCCGCTTGGAAGCCGCGCCCCGCCACGCCAGCCTCTTCGATCAATTTCTGCGAGGCTTCCAGGTCGTCGGCCAGCACGCCGCCATAGTTTAGATACGGCAACGAGATCACCGCGCGCCCGAACAGACGCGAGCGAAACAGCACGAGTGGCAACACGCCGACGATGCGATTGCCGCGACGGGCGCAGAGGTAGGCACAGCGCTGCTGAAAGACCGACTCAACGATCTCGCGCCAGTGCCAGAGATGGTCGGCCGTGGCGAGCGGATGCGCTTCGACGTATGCGTCCCATTCAGCGGCGGTGACCGCTGTGGAAACGGCCACTGGCTGCGCGGGTCGCTCCTCCGGCGATGCGGCAGACTCGTCGGTCGGTCGTACGGGTGCTGCCGGGGTGGTCATTCGTGCTCTCGCCTACCAGGCGTACGGCAGCGACGCGGTCATGTCTGAGCCATGCACCGCAACGCGGGTCTGCGCGACGACGTCGTCGACCGTGCCGAAGCTGAAGTCCGTGAGCAACTGGCGCAGGCGCGACTCGGTATCTTCGATGTGGCGATAGTGTCGGAAGCGCCCGAGTCGCCCCGCCGGCAGGCGCGGCTGTCCCGGGTCGATTTCCCACGGGTGCAGATAGAAAATGGCCGCACGCTTCTCGAGGCGATTCACGCGTGAGATGCCCCAGCGCGTCCACCAGTACGGCAGGAGCCGGAAGTAACCTCCGCCCGCGACAGGGAGGTTGAGCGGCCCCACGCGCGTGGTCGAGCCGGGCACCTCGACCAGGGTGCCGGCTTTTCGCTCGATGCGGTAGGGCCGGCGCCCCGAGACCGGAATGCCATACCTGTCGTGCCGAATCGGGAAGATGCTCGAGTCGTACTGATAGCCCTCCTCGACCAGCACATCGAGCGCCCACAGCGAGCGCGGCGTGATGGAGTAGCTCGGCGCACGATAGCCGACCACCGGGCGTCCGCAGGCGTCTTCGAGGAGGCCCTTCGCGCGGCGAACGTCGGCCCGGAATGCCGCGGGAGTCTGGTCGTAGATGAGCCGGTGCGCGTAGCCGTGCGACGCAATCTCGTGCCCTTGCCGCGCAATCGTCTTGATCAGATCGGGAAACCGCTCGGCGACCCAGCCAAGCACGAAAAACGTCGACTTCGTGTTGAACTCGCTGAAGATGTCGAGCAGCCGTTCGGTGTTGCGGCAGACGCGGCTTTCCATCGTCGCCCACTGGGTGCGCGGCACGATGCCATCGAACACACTCACGTGGAAGTAGTCCTCCACATCGATGCTCATCGCGTTGATGACACGGGAGGGCGGAACGACAGGGGTCTTCGGACGCAGCGCCATGCTTCTTCCTAGGCCCCCTTCCGGCTGATGACCGTCTTCACCGTCTTGAAGAGAATGTACAGGTCGAGCGGGATCGAAAGGTTCTTGATGTAGTAGAGGTCGTACTGCAGCTTCTGAAGCGCGTCCTCGGTGCTGGCGCCGTAGGTGTAGCGCACCTGGGCCCAGCCCGTGATGCCGGGCCGCAGCACATGGCGCTGTCCGTAATAGGGAATCTCGCGGGTCAGCTCGCTGACGAACTCGGGACGCTCAGGACGCGGGCCGACGAAGCTCATCTGGCCCTTCAACACGTTCCACAGCTGCGGCAACTCGTCGAGGCGCGTCCGCCGCAGAAAGCCTCCGATGCCGATGATGCGCGGGTCGCCGCTCTGCGACGCCCACACGGGTCCGGTGACGGCTTCGGCATCCACACGCATGGTTCGGAATTTGTGCACGGTGAAGATGCGGCCGTGCCGGCCCACCCGGTTCTGGTGATACAGCACCGGACCTGCCGACGTGAGCCTGATGGCCAGCGCGACGGCCAACATGATCGGCAGACCGAGGGTGAACCCGACGATCGCCAGCACCACGTCGAGGCAGCGCTTCGCGCCCGACAGCAGCCGGCTCTTGCGGAACCCCGACGAGAAAATGAACCAGCTCGGCCGCAGGTTGTCGACGGCGATCTTGCCGGTGTACTCCTCGTAGACCGAGGCGAGGTGGTCGAAGGCCACGCCGTCGAGTTTCATCTCGAGGAGTTTGTCCATCGGCAGCATCCCTCGCGCATCGACCAGGCTGACAACCACGCGGTCGACGCCGCGGGCACGGACGATGGAGGGGATGTCTTCGACGGTGCCGATGACACCGGGGTTGAGGACGGGGCTGCCAACGCGCGCCGGATCGGGATCGATGAAGCCGACAATCTCGACGCCGAGTTCGTGACGGTTCTCGAACAACTCCTTGGCAAGGGCAACAGCGGCCACGTTGGTGCCCACGAGGAGCAGCCGCTCGCGCGGGCTCACCTGGCGGCTCAGCCACTCGAACGCGAAGCGCCACCCGGCGACCACCACGAAGACAAAGGCAGCGGCAATCAGGAAGACGCCGCGCCCAATGACCATCGACGGGAACCAGAAGTAGATCCCGGCGAGGATGAGCGCACCGGCGCCGAGCGCCTGGATAATCCGGATGAAGAGCTCGCGCCGGTCAGAGACGAGGCGCAGGTTGTAGAGGTCTGCGTAGTACAGGCACGCCTGGGTGACGCCCGCCACGATGAGCATCTTGCTGACGCCGTTCTCGTGAACGGCAATCTCCCACGCCCAGGGGCCGAGCCTGATGTAGGCCGCCAGTCCGATCGCGCCCATAATGAGCAGCGTCTCGGAGAGCACCAGGGTGAGCAAACGTGGAGTAAATCGGTACATCAGCCTCAGAAGTCACTGCAAAGCCGCCACCGCCCGTTCACGGGCGGCACTACATCGTTATCGTCCGCTTGCGCAATTGCTTACAGTCGATCCGCCATTCACCGCGAATTGGCGGGAGGATTCGTCTGAGAAGCATGCAGCGAACAAAGTCATCGGAAGTCGAGACTTCGAGGTCCTGCGTGAGGGACTATCTCGAGCTGGGGGCTCAGGCGGCCCGGCGTTCGCGGCGGCGGGGGACGAAATCTTCGCGCTTGATCAAGTGCGCCCTGCAGGATTCGAACCTGCGACCTCCTGGTTCGTAGCCAGACGCTCTATCCAGCTGAGCTAAGGGCGCGCAAAGGCGGCATTATAGCAGCCTCGGCGCTCACGTTTTCAAGCGCTCACCCGCGACAAGGCCATAATCGCTGCATGTCCGTCACCGACCACCGCGCCGCTTCCGTCGTTGGTGTCTCCTGCCATGTCCTGACCGTGAGCGACACGCGTACGGAGCAATCGGACCGCAGCGGACCTGCCATCCGTGACCTCCTCGAACGGGCCGGACACCTCATCGTCGGCCACTCGCTGCTGCCTGATGACCCCGTGCGGGTACGGGCACAGGTGGTGGAGCTGCTCGACCGGGGCCAGACCCAGGCCATCATCAGCACCGGGGGCACCGGGGTGTCGCGGCGGGACTCGACATACGAGGCGCTCGCGGGACTCATCGACAAAGAGCTCGTCGGGTTTGGCGAGCTCTTTCGCATGCTGAGCTTTCAGGAAATCGGATCGGCTGCCATGCTCTCGCGCGCCACTGCTGGCATCGCGCGCGGCCAGGCGCTGTTTCTGCTGCCAGGTTCGCAGCAGGCCGTGCAACTTGCGATGACGCGGCTGATCCTCCCGGAGCTCGGGCATATCGTGGCCGAGCTGAACAAATAGGTCCTCATCCGGCCCAGGGCCGGGCGCGCTAGTGGCCTGTGTGGCAATCGCATAGACTTTGCCGACGTGATTTCAGCGCCGCCGGAAGCCGAGCATTCCAAAGAGAAGTCGGGTCGCCATCCGGCCGTGCCGTATGTGGTGCCCATGGCGGTCCTCCTGCTATTCATGGTGGGAGGCAGCAGCCTCGGCCTCGGCCCGTGGGAGTACCCGCTACGCGTCGGGATTCTGATCGTCGTGCTCGCCGTCTTTTCATGGCGGCAGATCGATCTTCGCGCGCCGCACTGGGCAGGCAGCGTGCTTCTCGGCGTTGCCGTGTTCGCCCTCTGGATCGCCCCTGAAGCGCTCTGGCCGTCGTATCGCCAGCTCTGGCCATTCGACAACCCCATCACCGGCTCGGCGGAGAGCTCCGTGCCAGACATCTGGCGCGCCATGCCGATCGTCCTCGTGTTCAGAACGTTGCGGGCCGTGGTGCTCGTTCCCATCATCGAGGAGCTCTTCTGGCGCGCCTGGCTGATGCGCTGGCTCATCAGCTCCAGATTCTGGGAAGTGCCGCTCGGCCGCTACACGCCGTATGCGTTCTGGGTATGCGCCGCGCTCTTCGCGAGCGTCCATGGATCGTATTGGGAGGTGGGGCTTGTTGCGGGCGTGGCCTACAACTGGTGGATGGTCCGAACGCGAAGCCTCGGCGACTGCATTCTCGCGCACGCCGTGACGAATGCCCTGCTCAGCGGCTATGTGATCTCGCAGCAGCAGTGGCAGTACTGGTAGACACCTCCCGTGCGCGCCGACCTGTTCTCGACTGTCATCTCGTTCGACGCCGCGTTGCGCTGCGTGCTCGAGACGGCCAACCCTGTTGACGGAACCGAATCACTGGCGTTGGCAAATGCGGATGGCCGAGTCTGCGCCGTCGACGTCATTGCCGGGGCCGACGTGCCGTCGTTCGACCGCGCCGCCATGGACGGCTTTGCGGTGCGGAGCGCCGATCTTGCCACCGCGAGCGTCCACCAGCCGGCCAGGCTGTCGCTGGTCGGCGAGCTCTTCGCCGGAATGGTCCCAGATCGGCCGCTCGAAGCCGGCACATGCATGGCGATTGCGACAGGCGCGCCCGTGCCAGCAGGAGCTGACGCGGTCGTGATGGTCGAAGCCGCCCTCGTTGGCGCGACAAGCGCGACCTTTTCAGCGCCCGCTATTCCCCCCCAGCACATTGGCCCTCGCGGCGCCGACATGCGCGCCGGCGACACAATTCTTCGCCAGGGCGAGTGCCTCACGCCCGCCAGGCTCGGCAGTCTGGCAGCCATCGGCCGCACCGCCATCGAGGTATTTCGGAAGCCATCCATCCTGATCGCGTCATCGGGCAACGAAGTCACTGCGCCCGGTATCGCGCTGCCTCGAGGCCATGTCTACGACGTGAATGGCGTGACCCTGGGCGCCGTCATCCAGCGGCACGGCGGCACGCCCGTGCCCGCTTCGAGTGTGCAGGATTCTGTGGACGCACTAGTGGCCGTGCTCGACGAGGCGGCCGGCCACGACGTGGTGGTGGTTTCGGGTGGGAGCTCGGTGGGCGAGCGCGACCTGCTGCTCGACGCCGTCCAGCAACGTGGCTCGGTGCTCTTTCACGGCATCGCGGTCAAGCCCGGGAAACCGACGCTCTTCGGCAAAGTCGGTCGCACGCCGGTGTTCGGGATGCCGGGCAATCCCACGTCATGCCTGTCGAATGCCTACATGCTGCTGGTGCCGTTCCTGCGCAAGATGGCGCGCCTGCCGTCGTGGGCGCCGCTGACGGTGGAGGCGCCGCTGGCGCGACGCGTCAGCTCGGCGGCCGGACGCCACCAGTTCTACCCTGTGCGTCTGGTCGACGGGCGAGTCGAGCCGGTCTTCAAGTCTTCGGGCGACATCACGAGCATGGCCGGTGCCGACGGCTTCATCGAGATTCCGGCAGACGTGGCGGCGCTCGACGAAGGCGTCCTCGTGACAGTGAAGCTGTTCTGATTCGTGCCGACTGCAATCACGTGGTGACGGAAAAATCGAACAGCTCTGCGTCGCGAAGCGGCGTCCCCGCACGATCTTTCGCGGAGATGATGAGCCCGTCGCTCGAAGGCCAGGCGACGCCGATGTCGGGGTCGTTCCAGAGCACGGTTCGTTCGTGCTGCGGCGCGTAGTAGTCGGTGGCTTTGTAGGCCACATCCGCGAGGTCCGTCAGGGCAAGAAACCCGTGGCCGAAGCCCTCCGGGATCCACACCGCTCGCCGATCGTCGGCAGACAGCACGAACCCGGTCCACTGCCCAAACGTGGGTGACCCGCGTCGCAGGTCGACAGCCACGTCGAACACCGCGCCCGATGTCACCCGCACCAGCTTGGCCTGCGACTGGCGCACCTGGTAATGCAGTCCGCGCAGCACCTGTCTGACCGACCGCGAGCAGTTGTCCTGCACGAACTGCACAGGGCGGCCAATGGTCTGCTCGAACACGCGGTTGTTGAAGCTCTCGAAGAAATACCCGCGCTCGTCCTCGAACAGCTTCGGCTCGAGCAGGAGCACTTCGGGTAATGACGTGGGAGTGACTCGCATCAGAACAACCGCTCGTTGAGAATGTCCAGCAGGTACTGGCCGTACTGATTCTTTGCCAATGGCTTGGCCAACGCTTCGAGCTGGCCCGCGTCGATGTAGTGCATTCGGTAGGCGATCTCCTCTGGACAGGAGACCTTGAGCCCCTGGCGCCGTTCGATCGTCTCGATGAATGACGAGGCTTCGAGCATCGATTCGTGTGTGCCCGTATCGAGCCAGGCATGGCCCCGACCCATCACCACCACCTCGAGTTGCCGCTGCGCGAGATATTGCTTGTTGACGTCGGTAATTTCGAGCTCCCCGCGCGCCGATCGCTCGAGCGACGCGGCGATGTCCACCACCTGGTTGTCGTAGAAGTACAGGCCCGTAACGGCGTACCGCGACTTGGGCCGCGCGGGCTTCTCCTCGAGGCTGATGGCGCGGCCGGCCGCGTCGAACTCGACGACACCGTAGCGCTCGGGATCTTTGACCGGATAGGCAAACACCGTCGCGCCTGTCGTCTTGGCCGACGCGGTCTTCAGCAGCGACGGCAGGTCGCTGCCGTAGAAGATGTTGTCGCCAAGAACCAGCGCGCATGAGCCCGATCCGATGAACTCACGGCCCACGACGAACGCCTCGGCCAACCCGCCGGGGGTTGGCTGCACGGCATATGTAATCTGCAGGCCCCATTTCGATCCGTCGCCAAGGAGGCATTCGAAGCGCGCTGTGTCTTCCGGCGTGGAGATGAGCAGGATGTCGCGAATGCCCGTCAGCATCAGCGCGCTCAGCGGGTAATACACCATCGGCTTGTCGTAGATCGGCAGCAGCTGCTTCGAGACGGCCATGGTGACCGGATAGAGCCGCGTACCCGAACCGCCGGCGAGAATCAGACCTTTTCGACTAGTCACGTCACAGATTGTAAGGGGAGTGCCGCGTCCGGCGTGACTCGGCGGCTGCGAGGAGGCGGTCATCTGCAGGGCAAGATCGTGCGGAAGGTGGCGTCAGGACACATCGGAGAACCGGCGGCCCCCGAGATCAGGAGTCGGGTCTCGCCCGATAATGGCGCGAGACCCGGTCTCCGCTGTTAGCCCTTGAGCCGCTGGTTCACGGCATCCCAGTCGATGACGTTCCACCAGGCCGCGAGATAGTCGGGCCGGCGATTCTGATACTTCAGGTAGTAGGCGTGCTCCCAGACGTCGATGCCGAGAATGGGACGCTTGCCTTCCATCATCGGGTTGTCCTGGTTGGCGGTGCTCTCGATGCCCAGCTTGCCGCGATTGTCGACGAGCCAGACCCAGCCGCTCCCGAACCGGCCGACGCCGCCTTTATTCATCTGCTCTTTGAATGCGTCGAAGTTGCCAAACGCCCCGTCGATGGCCGACGCGATCTCGCCGGTCGGCGCCCCGCCTTTGCCGGGCCCCATAATCTCCCAGAACATCGTGTGGTTCACGTGACCGCCGCCGTTGTTGCGCACTGCCGGTCTGGCATCTTCCGGAACCGTCGAGAGGTTCTTGATCAGCTCTTCCGCGGTCTTGCCCTGCAGACTGGCGTTCTTCTCGATTGCGGCGTTGAGGTTGTTGACGTAGGCGGCGTGATGCTTCCCGTGATGAATCTGCATCGTCTGCGCGTCGATGTGTGGCTCGAGCGCGGCAAAATCATACGGAAGCGGTGGTAGCTGATGCGACATGGGCGACTCCTGGATACCTGGGATGGGACTGGGGCTCAGACGATCTAATGACACCAGCCATCAAATCGCAAATCGGGCGTGCTACGCGAGCTCGAGCATTCTATCCAATGCAACGCGGGCCCAGGTCTTGGTCGGCTCGGGCACCACAATCTGATTGTGGACCTGGCCGTCGAGGAGCCCCTCGAGGACCCAGAGCAGATGGTTGGGCGACACGCGGAACATCGTGGAGCACAGGCAGCCGAGCGCATCGAGCGTGAGCACCGTGCGCGCCGGCGCAACTTCGCGGGCCAGGCGGTTCACGAGGTGAATCTCGGTGGCTACCGCCCAGACCGAGCCCGCGGGGCTCGCCTTCACGGTGCGGATGATGTGCTCGGTGGACCCTGAGTCGTCGGCGGCCTGCACCACGTCGAGCGTGCATTCCGGATGCGCGATGACTTTGCCGTGCGGATAGTCTTTTCGAAACTGTTCAATCTGCTTCACCGAGAAGCGGGTGTGGACGCTGCAGTGTCCCTTCCACAGAATCAAACGAGCCCGCTGCACGTCGGCACTCGTAAGCCCGCCATACGGCAGATCGGGATCCCACACAACGATCTGGTCGAGCGGCACGCCCATCTTCCAGGCCGTGTTGCGCCCCAGATGCTGGTCGGGCAGCATCAGCAGTTTGTCGCTGCGATCCCATGCCCACCGCATGGCCTTCGCCGCATTGCTCGAGGTGCAGACAATGCCGTGATGCTCGCCGCAGAACGCTTTGATGGCGGCCGTCGAGTTGATGTAGGTGAGCGGAATCGCATTCGAGACCCCGAGGCGCCGCAGTTCCTCCCAGCAAACCTCGAGCTGATCGATGGCGGCCATGTCGGCCATGGAGCAGCCGGCCGCCAGGTCGGGAAGGATGACCCGCTGCTCGGGCGAGGTCAGCACGTCGGCGCTCTCGGCCATGAAGTGCACCCCGCAGAACACCACGTTCTCCGCCGTCGTCTGAACCGCGGCAAACTGGGCGAGCTTCAGCGAGTCGCCGATGGCGTCGGCAAACTTGATGACTTCGTCGCGCTGGTAGTGGTGGCCGAGGATGACCACGCGATCGCCGAGCGCGGCACGGGCCGCGACGATTCGGGCGTCGAGCTCGTCTTCGGGCAGACGCAGATACTGGTCCGGCAGCGGCTGGCGGTCGCCGATGCGGGTCTTCTCGTAGTCCGTCAAAAGCTGAATGTCCATGGCTTTGGATGCTCACACCCGGCAGAGGCGGCGATGCCGGCGTCCGGTTCCGCAGAGACGAAAAATGCCAAACCCCGCAAAGCCCGACGGGCCAGGGATTTGACTTGATCTCAGTGTAACAAAAACTTAGGGTGGGCCCGAGCCCGCTTCCTCGAGCCCCAAGCCCCGAGCCCCGAGCCTTCTTCCAATGTCCCAGCGCCATCGCCTCAACCCGCTGACCGGATTCGCTGCCGGTCGGCATGCCGTCGGAGCCGCTGGTCTGGGAGCGGTCGCCTGTGTTGTCGTTTGGCTTGGGCTTTCGTTCAGGCTCGAGGGGCGCCAGGTCGCGGTGCCGCCTCCCAGCCCCCAGTTCAGGACCGGCGTCGATCTCGGGCACATCGACGTGGTGGCGCTCGATAACCGCAGAAAGCCCGTCCGAGGGTTGACAGCGGCCGACTTCACGCTTCGGATTAGCGGCAAAGACCAGCCGATCCGTGCGTTTGCTGCAGTGGACGTGCCTGGCCCCCCGACGAGCAGTGACGCGGCAAACTGGACGCGCACCGTCGCGCCCGATGTCCAGACCAACACAGGCCCCGACGACGGACGCCTCGTGGTGATCGTGTTCGACCGATCGATTCCGCCCGGTCCGAAGCTGCAGACCGCCAAACGCATCGCGACAGCCGCTGTGAATCAGCTGGGACCGAACGACCTGGCCGCAGTCACGCCGGTCCGTTCGGGCCCCGTGCAGAACTTCACTGGCGACCGTGCCAGGCTCCTGCGCGCCATCGACGGCGCCAATGCGGGCTCCGCCTCGACGGAAGACGAGGCCGCGATGGATGCGGCGGTCTTCGAGTCCATGCCGCAGGCCCTTCAGGCCTTCAGCGAACATCAAGCCTGTTACTGCAACGCGTGCGTCCTCGATAAGATTCGCGACATCGCGAATACGCTCCGCGATCTCCCGCGACCCAAGCTGCTGCTCTTCGTGGGCAGCGAAATCACGTTCCAGTCTGCCAGCGCGGAGTGTGCGTTCCCTCTGAAAGAAGCGCGCACGGCCATGTTCACCGCCCTGGATCGCGCCAATGTGACCGTCCATTCACTGGATCCGGCAGGCCTCCAAACCGGAGCCCCCTCCGCCAGCTCGCCGGTTCGTGGTGCAGGGGCCGCCGCCCAGCTGGCGGGCAATCTACAATCGATCCTCGGCGGCCAGTTAGAGTTGCGGGTGTTGCCGGAGCGGACAGGTGGTCGTGTGGTGGCCAACACAAACGATCCCCAGAACTTCGTGTCGGCGGTGTTTGCCGAGACCGGTTCGTACTACGTGCTGGGATTCGACGTGCCGCCCGAAACGGATCGCCAGGCAAAGGTCGAGGTCAAGGCGACACGCCGCGGCGTGACCGTGCACGCGCAACGGGCTTACCAGAACAGCGCGCCGCCGCCCGCCGCCTCGGCCGTCGGTGCACTGGCTCGCACCGACGCGGCAGGAGCCGCTGCGCTGGCCAGGACGGCGCTTGCCGGTGTCGTGCAATCCGCAGGGCGGCCACTGCTCGTCAACGTGCTCCCTGTGGCCCTGCCAGGCACGACCACGACTGCCGCACTCGTCGTGCTTGGATTCCAGGTTTCGCCCGCAGGCGACAGCGTCGCGCCACCCCGGCGGGTCGACGATACCGTTTATGTCCAAGTGGCGGCCTTCGATCGGAACCTGCAGCAGAAGGCCGGCGAACGGCACGTGGTGCACCTCGCAGCGGCCATCGGCTCCGAAGGGCGTCCGTCGTACGACGTCGTGTCACAACTGAGCCTCAAGCCCGGCCGCTATGAAATCCGGGCTGGAACAGCGAGCGACGATGGCCGTACCGGAAGTGTCATCACGTACGTCGACGTGCCCGATTTCCGCAGAGAGGCACTGTCGCTTTCGGGTGTCGCGTTGAGCACCGCGCCCGCCGGTCCGTCGACGTTGGTCGCCGGCGCTGGGGAGTTCCTGCCGTTCACCCCGACGGCGCGGCGCACCTTTCGAGCCGCCGATCGCCTGCGCGTCTTTCTGCAGGTGCACGAAGGCGGATCGGATGGCCTCGTCCCCGTGCGCGCGCAGATAGCGGTGGTCGACGTCACGACCCGTGAAGTGGCAGGCAGAACGGAACTGATCGACGTGAACCGGTTCGGAATCAACCGCGCGGCGGATCTGGGGTTCGAGATTCCGCTGGCGGCATTCGCACCGGGCGACTATCTGCTCAGCATCATTACCGCGGCCGGCAGGAACCAGGCGCGGCGGGACGTGCGATTCGAGGTGCGGTAGGAAGAGCGGCTTGGGGCTTGGGGCTTGGGGCTGGGGAATTCAGAGGGCGGCGACGGGCTCGATCACGTTGTACAGCGTGTCGCGCTCGAGCGGTTGGCGGCCGGCGACACGGATGAGCCGCCGGATGTTGTCGGTCGACAGGGTCTCGGGTGTGCGAGATCCGGCCATGTGATAGATGCGCTCCTGCTGCACGGTGCCGTCGAGATCGTCGGCGCCATACCAGAGCGCGATCTGCGCGATCTCCACACCGGTCGCAATCCAGAACGCCTTGATGTGCGGCACGTTGTCGAGCATGAGCCGGGCGACGGCGTGGACGCGCAGCGTATCGGTGGCCGTCGGCGCCGGCAGCTTGCGCATCTGATTGTTGTCGGGGTGAAACGCGAGCGGAATGAACGCCTGGAAGCCGGCCGTCTCATCCTGCAGCGCCCGCACCCGCAGCATGTGATCCACCCGCTCCTCCATCGTCTCGATGTGTCCGTAGAGCATCGTGACGTTCGAGCGAATGCCGAGACCGTGCGCCAGCCGGTGAATCGCAAGGTAGCGATGCGCATCCGCCTTGTCGTGCGAGATCTTGCGACGGACGCGCTCGGCAAAGATCTCGGCCCCTCCCCCAGGCAGCGAGTCGAGACCAGCGGCCACGAGTTTGCGCAGCACGTCTTCGTCTGTCATCCCGTACGTGTCGGCGAAGAACGCGATCTCGACCGCCGTGAAGCACTTGAGATGGATACCCGGGCGAATGGCTTTGAGCCCGCTCAGGAGGTCGAGGTAGTAGTCGAACGGCAGATCCGGATGCAGTCCGTTGACGACATGGATCTCCGTGAGCGGCTGATGCGCGCGCTCGCGAAGTTTGTCGAAGACCTGCTCGAGCGAGAGCGTGTAGGCCTCAGGGTCTCCGGGGCGGAGTCGCGCGAACGAACAGAAGAGGCAACTCGCCACGCACACGTTCGTGGCTTCGAGCCGCAGATTGAAATTGTAGAAAGTACGGGCGCCATGGCGCTTCTCACGCTCCCGATTGGCAAGCCAGCCGAGGGCGTGCAGATCTGGCGTCAGGAAGAGCGCGACACCCTCGTCGAGGTCGAGCCGCGCTCCTGCGTCGAGTTTGCCGGCAATGTCGGCGAGACCGAGCGAACGAAGGCGGGCCAGCACGGAATCTGGGCTATTTTCGCATGCTATACTCCGCCAGACAACCGACGCTCGCCCGGCGGCCACTGGGAAGCAGGTGCAAGACCTGCGCGGTGCCGCCACTGTAAACGGGGAGCCGGCGTCCATTGCTGCGGCCAGTCCACTCGGCCCAGCCGTCACTGTGTCCTCCACGAATCCCGGACGTGTTGTCCGGTTCGCGCGGCATGGGAAGACGCGGACGTTCGGCGACGATCCGTGAGCCAGGAAACCAGGTCACCGGGCCGTCCTTTTCCTCCGCGTCCAGACGCGGATCGGCGCGCACACGCCGAAAGGGGTACCGTGATCGCTCATGCTGCCGGCCGTTTAGGCCGGATTCTCTCCGCGTTTGCTCTCTCGCTTTTCATTTCCACCACCGTTGCCTCAGCTGACACGCTGCAGGGCCGCGTGCTCGATCCTGCCGATCGACCTGTCGCCGCCGCGCAGGTGCTCGTGCTGCGCGGGCAAACGGTCATCGCTCGCGCGCTCACCACAGCCGACGGCCGTTTCGGCCCGCTGGCCGTCGCCGCTGGCACCTACGACGTCGCGGTCGTCGCTGCCGGACTGCGACTGCCAGCGACGCATGTGACCATTACGCGCGACGGCACGTTGGATCTGACGCTGAAGCTCTCGCTCGCGGCGATTGGCGAGTCGGTCGTGGTGTCGGCGTCCCGCGTCGACACGCCGAGCTCACGTGTGCCCGACAGCGTGACGGTCGTCGACAGACAGGCACTCGAGCAGCAGCAGCTCGGCGGCGTCGCTGACGCGCTGCGGCTGGTTCCCGGTTTCGGTGTCACGGCATCAGGCGGCACGGGCGCCATCACGTCGCTCTTCCCGCGCGGTGGCGAATCGGATTACACGCTCGTCCTGGTCGACGGCATCGAGCAGAACGCGTTCGGCGGTGGCTTCGACGCCGCGCATCTCGCCACGGCCGACGTCCAGCGCATCGAAGTCGTGCGCGGTCCTCAAAGCGCGCTCTATGGCGGCGGGGCCATTGGCGGCATCGTGCACGTGATCACTGCCCACGGCGGAGGTATCCGGGGCCGCGCGCAGATGGAAGCCGGCGCGTATGGCACCCGGGCCAGCAGCGGATCGATTGCGGGGACCCGTCACGCAGTGACGTTCGGCGCCGGGCTCGACTGGCTGTCGACCGATGGCGACCGACGAACCCGCGCGTCGCTTGGCGGACCGGTCGCCAACAACGAGTACTCGCGGACGTCGGGATCCGGCAGCATCGGCTGGTCCGATCGCGCGTCGCGCCGCGTGCGCCTCGACGTGAAGGCCGGTAAGAACGAGCGCGGTTTCCCAGGGCCGTTTGGATCGGATCCGGCTGGCTTTTACGGTGGTCTCGATCGCATCTCCAAGGGCACCAACAAGACAGCCGCAGTCGGCGGCAGCGCGGTGTTCGGTCAGGGCGGCTCAGTGTTTCACCACGTCCAGATGAACTGGGCGCGCGCGACGAGTGATTTCCGGTCGCCATCGTTCTTCACACCGGGTGCTGTGGATCGGTCATCCGACGCGACCCGGCGGATCATCGCGCGTTATCAACTCGATGTCGAAACCAGGCGTGTCGGTCTCTCGGCGGGCGCCGAGTGGCTCGGCGAGCAGGCCGAGAACACGTTCGTGACCGGCCTCACCTTTCAGCCGGTCCCCGTCAAACGGACCGCCACGGGCGTGTTCGTCGAGGCTCGGCCGGCGCTCGGCGATCGCGTGTTCGCGAACGTCGGGCTGCGGCTCGAGCGGCTCGATCGCGCGGCGCTCGAGGAAAGCCCCGGCTCGCGGCCGGCTTTCCATTCTCAGGTCGTCTGGTCCGCGAACCCGAAGGTCGCAGTGGCCTGGTTCGCCCGTCGAAACGACGCGCCCCGGGCCGCGCTCGGCTGGACGAAGCTGCGATTTGGCGCGGGGACCGGCATCAAGTCTCCAACGGCATTCGAGATTGCGTTCACCGATAATCCAGGGCTCAAACCCGAACGTAGCCGGAGCTTCGATGCCGGCATCGAGCAGGCGTTCGCCGCGTCACGCCTCGTGGCCGATGCGACCTGGTTCCACAACCGATACGACGACTTGATCGTGTCGGTGGGCACCGGACTCGCTGGCGCAAGCCGGTATCGCACCGACAACATCGCGAATGCCCGGGCCCGTGGCGTCGAAATCGGGGCCACGTGGCGGCCCGCATCGTCACTCTCGATCCGTGGCGGGTGGACGCGGCTCGACACGGCCGTCCTCGGTCTCGACACGCTACCCGCTGCCGCGCCGCGTCCGTACACCGTGGGTCAACGTCTCATCCGCCGCCCGCGTGCGGCCGGCGCTCTCGACGTGACCTGGGCGGAGCGCCGCGGCACCGCCTTCGTCTCTTTGAACGGTCGCGGCACGATGCTCGACCTCGAGCCCAACTTCGGGTCGAGCGTCTTCAACGCGCCGGGCTACGTGGCGACGACGATCGGCGGGTCGGTGCAGTTGCACGGGGCGGTCGCGCTCTACGGCCGCATCGAAAACGCGTTCGATCGATCATACGAGGAGACGCTCGGGTTCCCGGCTCGTGGGCGCTCGGCGTCTGTCGGTATCCGTGTTACTCACGGCCACTGATCTTCAGTTCAGCTACCGCCACCCGTCCGCCGCCGATCTGGCGGCGGGCGAGCGACGCGGCTGCGTCATTGACGGCGTGTCGCTGTGTGTTCCGCCGGGAGCCCTGGTGGGCATTCTCGGACCCAACGGATCGGGAAAGACCACCTTGCTGAAACTGCTGTCGGGCGCCCTGCGGCCGGCGTCCGGGACCGTCACGCTCGACGGCAATCCCATCATGTCGATACCGCGCCGAGAGCTTGCACGACGCATTGCCGTGGTGCCGCAGGACACGCATCTGGTGTTCGACTACACCGCCCTCGAGATCGTGCTCATGGGGCGGTATCCCTGGATGCGCGCGTTCCAGCTGGAAGGGCCGGAAGACATCGAGTCGGCGCTGCAGGCGCTCGAAGCGACCGGCACGCGACACCTCGCCTCGCGTCCGTATCCGACGTTGAGCGGGGGCGAAAAGCAGCGCGTGATCATCGCGTCGGTGCTGGCGCAGCTCGACGACCGGCGGGCGAAAGACGGTCTGACGTCACCAGCGGCCACCCCGGGGCGCTCGTCGCTCCTGTTTCTCGACGAACCGACCGCATCGCTCGACTTGAAGTACCAGCTGGAAATCGCGGCGCTGATCCGGCGGCTGCACGAGACGCAGCACATCGCGGTCGTGCTCTCGACGCACGACCTGCGACTCGTCTCGACGGTGTGCTCCTGGACCGTGCTGTTGTCACGCGGGCGGATCCTGGCGGAGGGCCCACCGCGCGACATGCTCACGCCGGCGTTGATTGGTGCGCTCTATGAGATCGACGCCGAACTGGCGGCGCCGATTCTGGCATGACCAATCAAAGCTCGGACGTCGCGCGGGCACCGCTCCATCGCGGCACACCGGCCGTCGTCGTCTGTGCCGTGGCGATGCTCGTCGCCATTGCCGGCGCTCCCTTCGTCGGCTCCACCGATATCTCCTTCTCGCGGGTGTTCGCATCGCATACGGCGTTTACCGATAACGTCGACGCGCAAATCTTCTTTCTGGCGCGGCTACCCCGTGCCGTAGCCGCAGCGCTCGTCGGCGGCACGCTGGCGGCCGCGGGTGTGGTGTTTCAAGGTCTGCTGCAGAATCCGCTCGCGACGCCCTACACGCTTGGTGTCTCGGCCGGCGCGTCGCTTGGCGCCATGGTCGCGATCACCTTCGGCGCAATGCTTCCGGTTGGAGGAGTAGCGAGCGCCAGCCTGGCGGGTGCGCTGCTGGCCGTTGCGGTGGTCTACGCGCTCGCCAACGCGCGCCAGCATGGCATGTCGACCACGGTGCTGCTGCTGGCCGGCGTCACATTGAATGCGTTCTTTTCGGCGCTGATTCTGTTCGTGCAATACCTCAGCAACTTCGCCGAGACCTACCGCGCGCTACGGTGGCTGATGGGAGACCTCGACGTGGCCGGTTACGCGTCGATTCTGGCTTCGCTCCCCTTCATCGTCGGCGCGTTCGTGGCCTTTGCGTGGCTGGCCCGGCCGCTCAACCTGCTCAGCCTCGGTGCCGACGCGGCGGGCAGCCGGGGCCTCGACGTGCGGCGCACGCAGCGGGTGGCGTTTTTCAGCGGCTCGCTGGCCACAGGCGCGGCCGTCGCCGTGGGGGGACCGATTGGATTTGTCGGCATCATCGTGCCGCACTTGGTGCGGCTGCTGGTCGGCGCCGATCACCGGCTCGTGCTGCCCGCGTCCACATTCTTCGGCGCTGCGTTTCTCGTGGTCTGCGACGTGGTGGCACGGACGGCCCTTGCGCCCCTCGAGCTGCCCGTCGGCATCATCACTGCGCTCATCGGAGGGCCGTTCTTTCTATGGATGTTGCTGAGAAGACGATGACGCTGCATAGGACGGATAGGAGACCGGGTCTTCGGTGTGATCCGCCGGACAGGAGACCGGGTCTTCGGGGTGATCTGCCAGATAGGAGACCGGGTCTTCGGTGGGCGTATAGGAGACCGGGTCTTCGGTGTGGTCTGCGAAGACCCGGTCTCTTATGTCTCTGTCTCTGTCTCTGTCTTTCGCTGTTTGCCTTCGCAGCCGGCGCGCAGCAGGCGCCTCACCGCATCATCAGCCTTGTACCTGCGGCCACCGAGATGCTGTTTGCGATGGGTGCTGGGCCAGACGTGGCGGGGGTGTCGAGCTACGACACGTTCCCGCCAGAGGTGCAGTCGCGACCGAAAGTGGGTGCGCTGGTCGATCCCGACTTCGAGCGCATGCTCACGCTTCGGCCCGACCTCGTGGTGGTGTACGGGAGCCAGGAAGACCTGGTGCGGCGACTCGAGCGCGCGCGAATTGGTGTGTTCAACTACCGGCACGCGGGTCTCGGAGACATCGTGAGCACCATTCGAGGGCTGGGCACCCTCGTTGGCCGCCACGACGACGCGGCCCGGCTCGCGGCGTCTATCGAGCGCGACCTGTCGGCCGTGCGGGCGGCAGTCGCCGGGGCGCCACGTCCTCGAACGGCGCTCGTGTTTGGCCGTGAGCCGGGCACACTCCGCGGCATGTACGTCAGTGGCGGAATCGGGTTCCTGCACGATCTGCTCGAAGTGGCGGGTGGCACCGATGTCTTTGGAGACATCAAACGCGAGGGGTTGCAGGTCTCGACCGAGATGCTCCTGGCGCGCGCGCCAGACGTCGTCCTCGAGTTGCGTGCGTCAGAGGGATGGGACCAGACGCGGCTGACGCGCGAACGGGCGATCTGGAAGCAGCTGCCCTCGTTGCCGGCGGCGAAGTCGGACCGCATCTACATCCTCGCGGATTCGAGTTTCACGATACCCGGTCCTCGCGTGGCGGCGACCGCCCGCGCGATCGCGGCGGTGCTCCATCCGCGGCGCTGAGGTTCGACGGCTGCCTCCACGCCCCCAGTGCCGAGTGCTCCGCTGCCGGCATCTCCGCGCGTCGCCGATGGCGTCGATCCCGGGTGCACTCTTCGTGGGGCGTGGTCGAGGCTCGCCCGATTTCGCCGCGGCCATTCGATTTCGCAGTGCTAGGATGTCGCCGTAGACTGTCGACCTGCCGAGCTGCCACGATGAAGCCTGTACCACGCTTGCGAACGCTCAAGAAGCCCCGGCGGCGTCTGCCCGAGCGGCGAATCCTCCGCGAAGAAATTCGCGATCAGTTGATCGAGGAGATTCTGAGTGGCCGTTTCGCCCCGGGCGACCGGATCGTCGAGACCCGCATCGCGCAGCAGTTCGGCGTCAGTCAGGCGCCGTGGAGCGCGAAGCGCTCCGGGACCTCGAGATGTTCGGGTTCATTGTCAGCGCACCGTTCAGAGGCGCGATCGTGCGGCAGATTTCTGTCGAGGACCTCGTCCAGATTTATCCTATTCGTGCGGTCCTCGAGGGTCTGGCGGCGCGCGATGCCGCCACGCATATCGACGACGCGACGCTGAAACGGTTGGATCGGCTGCTGGCGGCGCTGCGCAAGGCGGCCGCGCGCAACGACACCCGGGCCGCGGTCGACGCCGACTTTGCCTTTCACCTCGCAATCGTCGAAGCCTCAGGGAACTGGTTTCTGAAGCAGTTCTGGGAACGCATGCGGCTGGCCACCACCACGTTCCTGACGGTCTCCAAGTCGCACCACTCGCTGCACGAACTTGCCGATCGCCACACGCCGGTGCTCGAAGCGCTGCGGGCGCGGGACGCCAACGCAGCCGAGAAAGCCATGCGTCGGCACATCGAGGAGCCGGGCCACTGGCTGCGGGCCGCCATGCGCGAAGCCGAGGCCGACAAAGCGGCCCCTGCCCGTTCCGCACCCGTCGTCGGCAAACGCGCAGCCCGAGCGTAGCGCCCTTCAGCCGCCCCCCGGCACCCTCCGTTTTTCGCTTTCGACCCCCGGACCACGAGTCAATGAGACTGGCGGCGTGAGGGCCGACGCGTCGCCCCTGACAGTGAATTCAGACGCCTCACGGCTGCCGCTGGACCACTTCGTAGTCGCCCCGTCGTCCTCCCTCGCGAATGATCCATCCCGCCGCTGCCTTGAACGTCCATCCGTCTCCGGAGATCACCGCGTCGCCGCCCGGCACCGGCACCGGCACACGCCGCGAGCGGCCATCGGACGCCTCGAGCACGCCCTTCTCGGCCTCGAGCGTGCCGCACGGGCCCGACAGGCGATAGGGATGGAAGTACACGGTCCCGGCATCTGGAATCACCACGGCTCCCATGGAATTTGAGGTGCCGCCGCCTCCGCACGGCATCACGAACACCGGTCCGTCGACGAACTGCCGGCGCAACTCGGCGATTCGAACCTGCCGCTGCTGCTCACGCTGTTGTTCGGCGGCCCGGAGCTCAGTGCCCCCGTATCGCGCGGCAGCCGCCGCGGCGTCCGCGGCAGGTTCCACCCCGAGCGCGCGCATCAACATCGCGGGCGGATCATCAGTGCCACGCACCGTTCGCGGCCAGCCGGGAGACGCGGCGTCGAGCAGCAGGCCATACGCCGGCCCCGACGTGTATGTGAATGTGCGCACGAAGGTTTCCCCGTCCTCTGCGGCCGCGAGGAGTTCGAGCACGCGCGCAATCGCGTCGGCCGGGGATGGCGCGGCCAGCACCGTCTGGGTATACGACGCGAGGCCTTCGGTGATGTACAGGGCGCGCTCGCTTTCGACTTTGTCCGGATATCGCGCGTGACGCGCCTGGCTGAAGGCCAGCGCCTCGCGAACGGCCTGCGTGCGCAAGTCTCCTGATTCCCGCAGCGCCCGTGCGAGCGCGCGCCATTCCAGGCGCAACCAATACCGTCCATCGACGGCGTCCAGATGTTCGTTTGCGCCCGCCGGTCCGTTGAGCACCAGCGCCGGCTGGACGATATGGAACGACTCGTGGACGAACGCCTCGCCGCGGGTGCGAGCGGGCCAGTTGGCAATCGTGTCCCAGGTGAGCGCTGCCCACATCCTGTCGCCCCACTGGATGGGCCCGTTCAGCAGACCGATGAGCCTGGGGCGAGGCGCATCCGGTGCGGCTTGACTGGTGGCGAACGTCTGCGTCCGCGCGTCGCCGATCACCATCGGGGCGCAGATCGATACCCCCCAAAGGCGTCCGCCGTCGCGCTCGCAGAGCGCCTGGGCTTCCCTGAAATACTCCTGTGCGCGCTGTTGATCGACCTGGGCCACCGCCGGTATCGGGAGGCCGAGAATCACGTACGCCAGGACTGCCGGGCCAAACGCTGCTCTCCGCATCGTCCACTTCTCTTTGGTGGTTCGGGACTTGGCCAAGACTCGCTTCACACCGCAGACTGGAGCTTGTGCCTCAGTTTAAGGCGTGGAACCCATATTCGGGTTGAGCAATTTGCGCCGTCGACACTCGCAGTAACTATCGGCTGTCGAATGGCGTGGTCGATGTCCGCACGGTGCAGGACGAGCCGTCTTCGACGCGTTGCGCGAAGAGCGTTTGTCCGGCGCGAAGAGTAATCGCCGCGCGACACTCGTCGGTGGGCCGACTGAGAAGCCCGCAATTGCCATTGCACGGGCGAACTGAACTGATCAGCTCGTAGGTCCCCGCTGCGAGCCAGAACGCAGCCTGGTCCTGTTCCGAGGCCCCACTTGGCTGGCAGCTGGCATGTTGCTCCATCGTGCACCATTCCCCGCCAAGCCGCCTCTCGACCTGAACGGTGGGGCTCGAAGTAGAGGAGACCGTAAAGAACGGTATGGCTCCCTCGATGAACATCGGTTCGCGGCGGCCAGTGCGCGACACGAGCAGGAGAGCATTCCCAAGACGAGGTGCCGTTTCGAATGTCTCCAGCGCAGGACTGGCCGGAGCCTCGGCGCCCCCAGTGGCCTTCGAGAGGTCGATGCGGACGAACGTCGGGACCCCGTCCTGCGCGATCTTGATCTCCAGCCCCGTCACATCCCGTCCCGCAGCGGTCATGGCCTTCACTGCGTACCCGGCGGGGACCATGCTGACACGTAATTTGTACGCTCCCGGCTTCAGGGAGGAGACCATGAATGACCCATCGGCCCGGACAATGACGGACGCGGTCGGGGTCCAGGGGACCGGCTCGACTCGCACCGAGGGCCCCAACGCACTACGGCTGATTGGCAGGCGGTCTTCTCCCTCGACGACAATCTCGCCAAACACGCGGTCTGGTGCCGTGCGCAGCACCAGGTCCGCGATGTCTCGCCCCGCCACATCGATCGCGACTGAGCCCGTGAGGAGGAGCGCCGAGACATTTGCCCGCCCCGGCGGCACGTTACTGAACTCGAAGCTCCCGTCCGACCGCAGGGGAACAGTGAGACGTGCCTCGCGTGAGTTCAACACAGCGACCTGCCGCTCAACAGCCATGCCTGTCGGGATGCCGAACACGCGGCCGCTGACCCGTACGCCCGACTGCGGTGTCGTGATGTCCGCGGAGCCAATCATCAAGAGTGTCAGCAACGTGCCCAACGCTGCTATCCGCATGGTCTACTCCCTCGCGTCAACGATAGCCCGCATTAGCCGACATAAGCGGCGTTCTGAGACCTTGCCGCCCCGCTGGACAGCGGCACATTGGCCCCGCAGCCCCCCGCAACCTGTATGGGAGGGGCACTCGGTTCAGCAGTCCAAAAGATGCGGCAGCACGAATGGCCTATCACTTCTTCTCGCTGGACCTCCAATGCGCAGACGTCCATCGCGAGAGATGCGCGAAGGTGCTCGGGCACGACGTGGCACCGAGAACAAAGAATGCGTGGTGGGATCTAGCGAAGCAGCTCGATATCGTGATGGGCACGGATCGACCATGGCCGTTCGCGAAGCCCGCGAGCTGCCTGTCAGGCGAGTTTCTGAGCAACGAGGGTGATGACGCGCCAACTCTGGCGGCTTACGCGTCAACGCCACTAGCGTTTCGGGCGCCATCCGCCGTTCTCACAGATGCCGCCGCCCACCGAC
>JBDSZL010000077.1:0-62867 GCA_039925145.1 Vicinamibacterales bacterium
ACCGGGTACCAGTTCACGCCGATCGTCGCCTGCTTTGCCGTCTGACTGGCCGCTGCCGCCGCAAAGCCGGCCGTGAAAATGTCCTGATCCACATCCAGTGCGGCGTATCGCGCCACCAATTGCAGCGCGCCGTACTTCGACGTCGGCGGGTCAAAGCCGGACCTGGGCTGGACGACACCGCTCGATGCGGCCTCTCCGGTCAGGTTGAACACGCTGCTGACGTCCCAGCCGCTGTTGGTGAAGGTCAGATGCGTTGCACCTTTTACGACGTCCTGCTGCACGCGGACGTACTCACCGAACGCGCCAAATGACTTGTAGTAGTAGAAGACGCCGGGCGTCACGCGCACTCGATCGCCATCCGCCGTCGCGCCCGCATACGCGAAGTACGTCTGGCCCACCGACGTCTTGAATGACGGCAGCGCGCCCGTTTGGCTGCCGCTCGACGCCCCGAGGTGGAGACCCAGGTTGTTCAGTGGCGAGGCTGGCGTGCTGGCGCTGCGGAATGGCTGGAGTTGGATGCGGCCAGCCAAATCCTTTCCGTTGTTGGTGTCGAGGTCGGCAACCGAGTTGGCGCCATCGGGGATGCCGTTGAAGATGCCAGCCGAGTAGATCACCTTCGTGCCGAGATCCCCCAGCGCCTGAAAGCCCACATCGCGATTGGGCACCAGCGTGCTGGCCAGGGAACGCTCAGGGAAGAGTAGTGCGGGATCGCTCTGAAGCAGCTCCAATCCAATCGGTGTCTTGTCCTTGCCGGCGCGGATCCTGAGCGCATTGGAGAACCGCACATCGAAGAAGGCGTCCACGAGCACGGCGGTTCCGTTGCCGAAGTCCGGTGTCAGCCGGAAGTCGATGTACTTGGCAATTCGTCCCTGCAGGCTGGGCCTCAGCTTGCGCACGGTGAACGTGTTGATGATGGGCTCGGGGTCGTCGACCGAGAACCGTCCGTCAACCTGGGCGACCCCGTTGATCAGGAGACGGTAGTCCCCGTTGGCCGACTGGACGAAAAATCCGTTCTGCCACCCGGCGGTCACCGCTGCTGGCTGGGCCGGAGTTGATGCTGCAGCCGGCCCCGGGCCAGAGGCCTGAGCTTGCTGCAGAGTGGCCGATGCAGTGGTTGCCGCCGCAGCACTCGCCGTGCCGGATGGCGCGGTCTGCGCGGCCGCGATGTGGCTCCCCAGTAGAACGCCCACAGCGGCCAGCCAGGCCAGAACGGCTGGGTGCCGGAGGGCGTGGCGCATTGGACGATACGAATCTGACGACATTTAGTCTTCTCCTCGAGAGGTCTTCCTGGCTCTGGCCAGACTCAGAGCATTCCGGTTGAAGCTTCCGGTGAAACCAGAACGCCGACAGATTGTGCGGAAGAAGAACTGAGCGAGCGGGGCGCGCTCTACGCCATGTTCGTGCTCCACGCCATCGTCGGCACCCTACACGCGCATCGACACGTGGTCGACGCGGCGAGGGAACGACAACAGGTGAAGCAGAACGACATGAGCTATAGGAGTAGCACAGCCCAACGGGCTGGTGTCAAGCTCTCAGCCGCGCTCAGGCCTGCGGCCGAGCGCGTTGCCGCAGCAGGGCGATGACCATGGGCAGCAGCGACACGAAGACAATGCCGATGGTCACGAGCGAGAAGTTGTTTCGGACCACGGGGATATTGCCGAACAGCATGCCCGCGCCCACGCACAGCACCACCCAGGCAGCGGCCCCGATGAAGTTGTAGAGGACGAATGCGTGCGGCGTCATCTGCGCGGCCCCAGCCACGAACGGCACAAAGGTGCGGACGATGGGGACGAAGCGGCCGAGCACGACCGCCTTGCCGCCGTACTGTTCGAAAAAGGCGTGGGCGCGCAGCAGGTACTCACGGTTGAGCAGCCGGTGACTGACACCCCCCGCACTGTCGGCATGAAACACTCGGGGCCCGATGAATCGTCCTATGGTGTAGTTCACCGTGTTGCCGATGAACGCGGCGGCAAACAGCAGGCCGGCCACAACCGGCGCGTTCAGGACCGGCGGGTCGGTTGCTGCCAGGGCACCGGCCGCGAACAGCAGCGAATCCCCAGGTAGAAACGGGGTGACGACCAGGCCTGTTTCCGCGAAGACGATGCAGAATAGGAGGCCATAGACCCAGACTCCGTACAACTGAACGAAGTCAGCGAGGTGACGGTCGACGTGCAAGACGAAGTCGATGAGCTCGGCCAAGAGGATGATGTCGACGACTAGCGGTCGGGCGTTGGTGCCGGCGCTGGCGCGGGTGTGGGTTTGACGTCGCGAACGATGACTTCGATTTCGCCCGGGCGCAACATGCCGAGATCGCCGCGGGCTCGTTCTTCGACGGCCTGCGGGTCATCCTGCAGCCGGTGTCCCTGCTCTTGAAGAGACTGGTTTTCGAGGCGCATTTTGGCGAGGGCCGCACGCAGGTCGGCCTCTTGACGCTTGACGTGCAGGCCGACGATATAGCCAGACTCGCCGACGATGCTGTCGATGAGCACCAGCGCGAACGTGACCGACAGCGCCCAGGTGACCAAGCGGCGGCGCCGGTCGCGTTGCTCCTGGCCGGTCAAACGACGCTTGACGCGGGATCGGGCGGGTGACGGAACCCGATCGTCTGGTGTGGCTTCGTCGATCATGAACGACAATCTTTGTATCAGGTTTCGAACGGTAGTACAACGCGAAAATAGGAAAACATGAGCGATTTTGTGCTGGCACTCACCACTCTTCCCGGCGATTTCGACGCCGGCCAGCTCGCGCAGGAGATTGTCGGCACCGGCCTGGCGGCGTGCGTCACGATCGTGCCTGGGATCCGATCCGTCTACACCTGGAAGGGGGTGCCGCAGATTGACCACGAGCAGCAACTGCTCATCAAGACCACGACCGACCAGGTCGACCCCCTGTGGGAGGTCCTCCGGGAGCGCCATCCGTACGACGTCCCGGAGTTTCTGGTGATTCCGGTGGTCGACGGCAGCGACGAGTATTTGAAATGGGTCGATCGCAGCGTGGGGCCACGAGCCGAATCCTGATGGGGCGTCTGCTATGATGCCGACGCTCCAGTGCGCACCCCAGTGACCGGGCTGTTCCGCCGCCTGACGCGCACGCCTCCGGCGCCCGGCGAGTTGCCCCGGGCGCCCCAGTCGCTCGCGCCTCCGCTCCAGTTTGGCCGCGGCCTCCTGCAGACGCTGCCCGGACGGCTCGTGATCCTCACGTCCGCGCTCCTGCTGGCCCTCACGATCGCACAGCGCACGACGCTGCTGCCGGCTCCGGTCGACCTGTTCCGCAAGGTCGTCTCGCTCGCCTGGCTGGGCGGTCTCGGCTGGCTCGCCGCGCTGGCGATTTCTCGCAACCGCCGCGCCTTCCTCTGGCGCGTGCGTCGCAAGCTCATCCTTTCGTACGTGTTTCTCGGCTTCGTGCCGGTCATGCTCGTCGTCGCCTTCGTGCTCGCGGGTGGGGTCCTGCTCTACGTCACCGTGGCCAACTACGTGTTCCAGGAAGGGTACGCGGACGCGGTCGAAGACGTGCGGCAGATCGCGGAGACGGCCGCCATTGAGATCGGCCGTTCGCCCGATCGGGCCCTGGCGGTCATCGAGCGCAAGGTCGCCAATTCCACGCACCGCACCCTGTCACTCGCGGTGGTGCCGATCGCCCCGGACGAGGCGGTCCCCGTGGCGGCAGTGAGCGGCCACGGCGATCTCGAGCGCGCCGTCGCGAGCGGCCCGTGGCAGCATGGGCCCCCGCCCACGATCGTGCCGCGCTGGGTCGCACGCGCCAGCGGCTTCTCCGGCACCATCGTGTCGGCCGCACAGCCGTCCTCGGCCGAGCCGCTCCTCGTGATTCGCGCCTCGGTGCCCACGCCGGACGCGTCGCGCATGGTCATCGCGGATCTGCCCATCGATGCCGACGCCATTGCGCGGCTGCATGGTCGTACGGGCACGACCCTGCGCAACATGACCCTGAGCGGCTGCGGCGTTCCGACTGGGGCGACGACTCTCGAGGCTCATGCGGGCGACGTGTGGGCGCTCTTTCGCGAGACCGTCGTGTCCCTGACCTGCGTGTCATGGGCCGATGGGACAACGGGCACCGCGTCCATCAATCTCGACGCACCCGTAGGCGGCATCTACGAGCGGCTGGCATCCGTCAACTCGGCTCAACTCGGCGCCAACTGGTCCACCTTTCTGAAGCTGCTGATCCTGCTCGGCGGCCTGTTCCTCGTGATTCAGGGATCGGCGCTCGTGCTCGGAGGCGTTCTCGCCAAGTCCATCACGTCGGCGGTCCACGAGCTGTTCATCGGTACCGAACGGGTCAGGCAAGGCGACTTCGCCCATCGCATCCGCATCGACTCGACCGACCAGCTGGGCGAACTGGCGGGCTCCTTCAACCGGATGAGCGCCAGCATCGAGCGCCTGCTCCACGTGCAGCGTGAAAAGCAGCGGCTCGACGACGAACTGCGCATCGCGCGCGAGATTCAGAAGTCGTTGCTCCCGGTGCGGCCGCCGCAGATGCCGGGCATCGATGTCGCGGATCTGTGTGAACCGGCGCGCGAGGTCGGGGGCGACTACTACGACTTCTTCGAGGTGGGACCCCGCCAGCTGGGCGTGCTGATTGCCGATGTGTCAGGCAAGGGCACGTCGGCCGCCCTCTACATGGCAGAGCTCAAAGGGCTGATGCTGGCGCTGAGCCATACCGAGCGGTCGCCGCGGCGCCTGCTCATCGACGTGAATCGCCTGCTGTGCGAGCACCTCGACAATCGCAGCTTCATCACGATGACGTACGCCGTCATCGATATGGCCGAGCAGACGCTGACGGTGGCGCGTGCGGGCCATACACCGCTGATCGTTGTCTCCGGCGGGCGCAGCGACATCGTGGTGCCCGACGGGATGGTATTGGGTCTGCGACTTCCAGGCGCCTCGGACCGGTTCGAGCGGGTCCTCTGCGAGCACACGCAGTCCATTGCGACAGGCGACGTGATCGTGCTGTACACCGACGGGATCACCGAGGCGATGAACGGCGGCGGCGACATGTTCGGCGACGAGGCGCTGGCCGCGCTCCTCGCGAGCCACCATGCGCTCAGCGTCGGTGGCATCCGCGAACGGGTGTTGCGCGAGGTGAAGGCGTTCGTGGGCGACGCGGAACCGCACGACGACATGACGATGGTGGTGCTGAAGATCAGCGGATCAGAAGGGTAGGGGCACATGGAACCGGGACGCGATCGGGGGCCGCACGCACTCACCGAGATCTTCCGGAGTCACTCCTCGATCGAAGTGGAGGTCGTACGCGGGTTGCTCGCCGCTCACGACATGGAGTCGGTGGTCTCGTCGGCGCTGGCGCCGTCGGTGTTTCCGATCGCGTTCGGGCAGGCCGAGTTTCGCGTCAGCGTCGAAACCCGTCTGGCCGGGCAGGCCCGCGATCTGATTGCCGCCCACCTCGATGAATCAGCCGCCGCCGAGATTCGACGCCTGAGCCAGGACCTGGGACCGCTCGAGGAGCGGGTTGGGTATTCGTTTCGTGATCTCGGGCTGCTCGAGCACGCCTTGACCCACCGGTCGAAGGCGCACGAAGACGCCTCAGGTGGCGTCATCGACAACGAGTCGCTCGAGTTTCTGGGCGACGCCGTCCTCGGCTTCGTCATCGCCGATGTCCTCTTCAACCGGTTTCCGACGCACAGCGAAGGCTACAAATCGAAGGTCAAGGCGGGCATCGTGTCGGCCGTGTCACTCGCGCGACTGGCCGAAGAGATTGACCTCGGCCGCTACGTGCTGCTCGGGCGCGGTGAGGAAAAAACCGGCGGTCGGAAGAAGCACGCGATTCTGGCTGACAGCTTCGAGGCGCTCATCGCGGCCATCTACCTCGACGGCGGTATTGACGCCGCGCGCGAATTCATCGTCTCGCGTTTCGGTCCGGGCATCGTGGCGGCCGGCGACCAGGGCGCCGACGCGATCTTCACCGATGACTGGAAGTCTGCCCTGCAAGAATGGCTGCAGGCTGAGGGACGGGGACTGCCGGTCTACCGCCTGGCCGCCGCCGACGGACCCGATCATCGCAAGCGGTTCGACGTCGAGGTGATGGTCGGCCCGCAGGTTGCGGGCCGCGCCATGGGCCGCTCGAAGAAAGAGGCGGAGCAGCAGGCCGCGCGTGAAGCCCTTGGGCGCCTCAAAGCCGGAACCTCGCTCGACCCGGCTCCGCCGGTCGATGAAACCAGCGCGTCCGGTTAGGCGCGCTCACGTCGCGCTGTCAGTCGATCTCTATGATGCCCGACCGGCTCGGGTCGGCGGCAGGCTCGACCGCTGGCGCCCCAGCGCCCGCGTGGGTCCGGCTCGCAGGCAGCCGTGGCCGCGCATAGTCGGCCACCTCGCGGCGCACGTCGTCCGCTGACGGCGGCACGGGCTTGCCATACAGCCGCACGAACAGACGCAGCAGCGGCTCGGTGTAGGAATAGCGTTTGCCGTGCATGACGATCAGGTCGACATCCTCGAGCCACGACAGGTAGTCCTTGGTAGACCCCGGCGTGCGCTGCAGATGATGCGCAATGTGCGTAAGCGTGAGCCCTTCGGTTTCGGCCAGGATTCCGAGGATGGCCTTGAGCGCACCGTACCCGCGTGCGCGGTGCAGCCGGAACTCGTAGCACCCGCGCCAGTGTGCCGTCAGGGCCCCGTCTGGCGCGAAGCCGTGCGCCATGGCCCTCGTCACGTCTACCGCAGCGTCAGACGATCCGACCGCCGCCAGCAGTAGATGCGCCGTTCCGGCGTGGCCGCCAGTGAGGGCCGAGACAACCGCCGCGGTGTCTCCCATCCGAAGTCGCCGACCCCTGGACATGTGCTCGAGCAGACTCTCCACCTCGGCGTCGTCGAGCGGAGCGATGTGAATGACTTCGAAGCGAGCGGGCGCGTCGCGCAGGAGCCGGTGCACACGTGCGGTGAATCGGGACGTGAGGACAAACCGCGTGCGGCTGGCGGCGAGGCGCGTGATCAGATCGAGCTGGACGTGTCTGAGTCCGGGAAAACTCTCGAACGTCCGGACATCGAGGAACTCATCGAGGAGGAACGTGGCCGGCTGATCCGCGTCGCTGGCGGCGTCGAAGTAATCCAGAAGGGCGACGAACGCGCGATCGGTGCCGGCTCCCGCGTCGGTGGAAGTTCCGGATGTCCCGCGCAGCCGGCTGACGGCCAGCACCGCCGCGAGACATCGTTCGGGTGTGGTCGCAGCCGCCGCCATGTCGAGATACTGGGCGCGACCGGGCCCCAGCGTTTGCTCCAGCCGCAACAGCAACGACGTCAGCCCGCTGCCGCACCCACCGAGGATCACGGGGATGCGTCCGGCGTCGAGCGACTGCATCACCCTGCGTTCCAGCGCCGGACGTTCGACGATCACGTGATGTAACCCCGCGAGGATCCGAGTGAGGTGTGGTGGACGCGGCCGCCGGATACCAGGCAGCAAGCTGCCACTCTAAAGAAGGGCCCTGGGTGTGTCAATGAGCAAGCGGCAAGGTATCATGCTACCCGCATGAACCTGTGTGTGTTGGGCGCCCAATGGGGCGATGAAGGCAAGGGCAAGATCGTCGATCTGCTGACGCCGCGTTTTTCCGTGGTGGCGCGCTATCAGGGTGGACACAACGCGGGGCATACCGTGTACGTGAAGGGGCGCAAGTTCGTCCTGCACCTGATTCCGTCGGGCATCCTCCATCCGGGCGTCGTGTGCGTCATCGGCAATGGAGTGGTCGTCGACACCGCGGCGCTGTTCGCCGAGCTCGACAAGCTGGCAGGGATGGGCGTCGACGTCACCGGCCGATTGCTCGTCAGCGACAAGGCGCATCTGATCCTGCCGTATCACCGCGAAATCGAGCTGCTCGCCGAGGCGCGTCGTGGCGAGCGCAAGATCGGCACGACCTCGCGCGGCATTGGCCCGGCGTACGAAGACAAGATCGCGCGACGCGGCATTCGTGTGGGCGATCTCGCCGATCAGAGCCCCGACGGCCCGCTGGCTTCTGCCATTCGCGAAAATGTCGAAGCGCGCAACCGGCTCATCGCCGATTCGTCGATGCATGCCGAAGACGTGATTGCCGAACTGCGGCAGGCCTGGACGCGGCTGCAGCCGCTCGTGGCCGACACATCGCTCTATCTGCACAAGGCCATGACGGGCGGGCAGCGCGTGATGTTCGAAGGCGCGCAGGGGACCCTCCTCGACATCGATCACGGCAGCTACCCCTTCGTGACGTCGTCGAGCGCGACCGCTGGTGGAGCGGCCACAGGGCTGGGGATCGCGCCCAAGTCGGTCGGCACCGTGCTCGGCGTGGCCAAGGCATACATCACACGAGTTGGCAGCGGCCCGCTGCCCACCGAACTGCTCGACGGAGTCGGCGAGCGTTTGCGGGACACCGGTCAGGAATACGGCGCGTCAACAGGACGGCCGCGCCGTTGCGGCTGGTTCGATGCGGTGGCGGTGCGTTACGCGGTACGGCTCAATGGCCTCGATGCACTCGCGTTGACCAAGCTCGACGTGCTCGACGGCTTCGAGACGCTGGACGTGTGCACCGGGTATCGGTATGGATCGCAGGTGTTGACCGACATGCCGAGCGACACGGCGCAGCTGGCGGCATGTACACCCATCTACGAGACGCTCCCAGGCTGGAAGGCTCCAACCCAGGGCGTCACGCAATATGAGCGGCTGCCGCCGGAGGCGCGACAGTACATCAGTCGGCTCGAGGAACTGTGTGGAGTGCCGGCGGCCATCGTGTCCACGGGCTCGGACCGCGACCACACGATCATCCGGGATGGGTCGGTCGTCTCCACGTTTCTGCCGGGCGCGGCAGGCTCTATCGTTCAGTGAGTCGATGCGCCCGCAGGCGCGCAGTGCTTGTCGAAGGCCAGCGTCAAGAGGTCGGCAATCGACTCGGCCGACCGCGATTCGATGTCGCGCCGCTCGACCATGTACACCACTTTGCCGTCCCTCATGAGCGCGATCGAGGGCGATGACGGGGCAAACCCCGTGAACAGCTCGCGCGCGCGCGCGGTCGCTTCGACGTCTGCTCCGGCGAAGACCGTCGCCACGGTCTCGGGACGATTCTGATGCTGCAGCGCCATGGCGATGCCCGGCCGGGCTTTGCCCGCGGCACAACCACATACCGAGTTAACGACCATCATCACCACGCCGGGCGCCTGGACGGCCTCGTCGACCTCTTTGGGCGTGCGGCACTCACGGACTCCCAGCTGCACGAGCTCTTGACGCATGGGAGCCACGAGGTATTCGGGATAGGGCATTGAGACAATCCTCCTTCAAGGACAGGAACGCGGGCGACTACTCAACCAGAGTACGGCCTCCGCGCCCTGGCTGCTACTCTTTTGATTATATGGCCCTGACGCGGCGGGAGGTTCTCTGGCTCGGTGCGGGCGCGCTCTTTCTACTGACGGGAGAGGCGGCATCTGCGGCTGAGCTGCAGGGACTCGATCAGTTCGGCATCGCCGGGCCACCCTGCGATGCCGTGGCGAAGACGACGCCTGGTGTCGCGCGTGAGGCGACGTTCAAGGCGGGCTCCCCGGCCCGGGCGTCACTGGGGGAAGCGGGAGATCGCGGTGTCGGGCTCGTTCTGACAGGCACCGTCTCCGGCGTGACCTGCGGCCGCATCAAGGGTGCCCGCGTCGACTTCTGGCAGGCGAACGAGCGCGGCGTCTACGACATGACCGGCTTCCGGTTCCGCGGTCATCAGTTGACCGACACAGACGGTGGCTACCGGCTCAGGACCATCATTCCCGGCCGGGTGCGCGACGGACGCGCCCGCCACATCGGCGTGAACATCATCGTGGCCGGCAAGGCCGACTTCTGGACTGAGGTGTTCTTTCCTGACGATCCCGCTGACGCGCGGGATCCCCGTTTCAACACGGCGCTCGTGGTGAAGATGCCGCCGGGCCGCCCCGAGAGCACGAGCCGCACCGCCACGTTCGACTTCGTCCTGAATCTCTAACTTATCTTAGCCGCAAGCCGCAAGCCGCAAGCCGCAAGCCGTCTTACGGCGCGACGTGGGAGCGCGTGTGGAAGCCGGCCGATTCGAGCGCCTGCCGAACGTCTTCGAGCAGGCGGCGGGGTTCGGCAGCGTCGCCGCCGAGGCGGAGCAGTCGATCGACGGCGTGGATCCGAAAACGGATGGCCTCCATGTGGAAGGCCGCGACCGCCCGCCGCAGGGCCGTCGCTTCTTCCATCAACTGATCGCGGTTGGCCTCGGCCGGCAGTGCCGAGAGCGCCGGTAACAGAGCGTCGAGCCTTTCCAATGCGGAAGCGGTACGTTCGGACATGGCTGCCGTCTCAATTCATGCGCGCACGTTCGACGCCATTCAGGATGGTGTAGGTCGCCTCGAGCGCCGTGTGAACAGCGCCAAGAACGGCTTCCTCGTAGCCGGCGGCGTGCGCAGCGACGAGCGCGCCTTCTGCCGCGCTGTGCGCGACGTCCGCGGTCTCGTGCACGTCGAAGTAGTCGTGACCCGTCTGCACGTTGTACTTCTCGCAGAGACCGGCGCGCTTCGTCTTCATCACCTCAGGCTGTTGCGATTCGTACGCGTAGAGTGCCGCCAGACCGGCCACGGCCGGCTGGTCGCGACAAACCTGCCGCATACGCGCGATGGCCTCAGCGGTTTCGGGCAGCAGCACCGCCTGCCGCACCGCGTGGCGATCGAGGCCCAGCGCGTCGCAGAATCGGAGCCACAGCTCCGGATGGTTCTCTGGGCCGCGCTCCTCGTCGATCAGGTTCTCGAGAATTTCCTGCCGCATGGGCAGGTCCGTAGCATTGGAGTGGGTGGCGCTCAGCCACGTCGGAAATGCGAGCACCCAATGGTAGTACTGCTCCGCATAGCGCTCGAGCGCGGTGTGCGTCAATTCGCCGTTCGACCACGCGACGTAGAACGGATGATCGAGCAGGCGACGGCTCGCGATGGCGTCATGGATAGCAATAAGTACGGACTGTGACATCGAACCTCCAGAGTCCCTCATGGTATCGGGGCTGATGCGCGCGTGCAATTCGATTCCGCGCTCGCTGGCACTCGGGCCAATATCACGACGCCGCAGGCGATGTATCGCCGGTCGAAAAGGGGCCGCCCGTTCGACCCCGATTGCCGACCAGCGCCAGATAGGCGGCCGGCACGAGGTATAGCGTCACCAGCGTCGACAGACTGAGGCCCCCGATGACGGCGAGCGCGAGCGGCTTCTGCAGTTCGGCGCCGGCGCCCAGACCGAGCGCCAGCGGCAGCAGGCCGAACAGCGTACAGAGCGTCGTCATCAGAATCGGCCGCAGACGCACGCTCGCGGCGGCGAGAATTGCGTCGCGCATGGGCATGCCTTCCGCGAAGCGCATCTCCGCGAAGTCGAGCAGCACGATGCCGTTCTTCACCACAAGACCGACCAGCAGAATCAAGCCCATCGCAGACGAGACGTTGAGATCGGTCCCGGTGATCAGCAGCAGGCCAAAGGCGCCGCAGAGCGACAGCGGTGCGGCGGCGAGGATGATGGCCGCCGATGTCAACGCCCGGAACTGCACGACGAGCACCAGGAACACGAGGGCCGTCGCGATGCCCGAGACCAGCAGCAGCTCGCGGAAGGCGCGACGCTGCGAGTCGTACTGGCCACCTACTTCCCACGTGTAGCCGACTGGCAGCTTCTGCTGGGCGAGCATATTTCTGATGTCCGCGACGGCGCTACCAAGGTCGCGGTTCTCGAGCCGCGCGGTGATGAGCGACATCTGGCGCAGGTTCTCCCGCATCAGTTCCGGATCGCCCGGCGCATCTTCGATCGTCACAAGAGACGACGCCGGCGTGAGCCGCCCGTCCTGGCCGCGCACCATGGTCATCATGAGCCGCTCGGGATCGAAGCGGTCCTTGTCCGGATACCGAACGCGGACCGGCACCGTGCGGTCGTTGAGCCGCAATTCCGTCGCGACATCGCCGAGCCATGCGTCCGAGAGCTGGGTCGAGACGTCCTCGACCGTCAGACCGATGCGTCCAGCCGCGGTTGCGTCGACGTGCCAGGTCGTTTCTGGACCGCCTTCTTCCATTCCGACGATGTCGACGACACCGTCGATCTTTTCGAGCTTACCCTCGAGATCTTCGGTGACCGCCGCCAGTTGTGCGATGTCGTCGCCGAAGATCTTCACCTCGATCGGATCGGGATTGCCCTCCAGGTCGCCCAGCATGTCCTGGAGCAGCTGCACGAATTCGATCTCGGTGTCCGGCACGAGCGGCACGAACTTGCCGCGCAACTCCTCGATAATTTCTTCAGCCGATCGGTCGCGCTGGCTGCGCGGTTTCAGTCGGACGAGCAGGTCGCCGCTGTTCATCTGCGTGGCGAACATGCCGAGCTCCGATCCGGTGCGTCGCACATAGGATGCGACCTCCGGCGTCTTTGCCAGCACCGCTTCCACCTTCTTGAGACGCGCGTCGGTTTCCTCGAGCGAGCTCCCGGCGGGCGTGAGGTAGTCGATGACAAAGCCGCCTTCGTCGGCCGTGGGCAGGAAACCGCTGCCCACTGGCCAGAACGTGGCAACCGTTGCCCCGGCAAGCCCGAGGGCCACCAGGAACGCAATGGCGGGTCGCTTGAGAAACGCGGGCAGCGTCGCCGCGTACAGGCGATCGAGGGCGCCACGGCGGTCCGCATGAGGCAACTGGCCTTCGGCCTGCCGCCGGTATGCCGCGCGCGCGAGCAACGGGATCAGGTACAGCGCGAGGGCCAGCGAGATCAGCACCGCGGCCGACAGCGTGATCGATAACGCCTTGAAGAAATCGCCGACGACGCCAGACAGCAGCCCGAGCGGCGCAAAGACGACCACTGTCGTCAGCGTTGATCCCACAATCGGCGCCACCAGCTCGCCCGTGGCGGCCTCGACTGCGGCATCGCCGCCGCCATCGGCCAGCCGCCGATGAATGTTCTCCACGACAACCACTGCATCGTCGATGACGAGACCGATGGCGACCGCCATACCGCCCATCGACATGAGGTTGATCGTCTCGCCGAACACCCACATGAAGAAGAAGGTGATGACGACGGTGATTGGCAGCGTGCACGCGGCGACGAGCGTGAGTCGCCAGTTGCGCAGGAACAGCAACAGGACGAGCACGGCGAGTCCGGCGCCGATCAGAATCGCGTCGCGGACGTTCGCAATCGCTGTTTCCACGAACTCGGCGAGGTCGTACGTCTTCGTGAGCGTCAGGCCCGAGGGAAGGGTACTCTTCAGCTGGCCGATCGCATCTTCGAGCCCCTGCCTGACACTCAGGATGTTGGCGCCGACCTGCTGCGAGATGCTGATCGCTGTCGCGTTGCCGCCCTGTCCGATGATGAGCGACGTGCGATCGGGCGCGCCCGAACGCACATCGCCCAGATCGCTGACGTGCAGAGTGGTGCCGCCCTTGACGACGACCGGCGTCGCCGCGATGTCCTCCACCGATTTCCACAGGCCAGACACCAGCACGAGATGCTGCAGGCCGTTCAGCGGATAGTGGCCCACCGGTTGCAGCAGGTTGGAACTCTTGAGCGCTGCCGCGACGTCGTCGACAGTGAGCCGGGCGGCCACCATCCTGGAGGGGTCGAGGATGACTTCGATCTCACGGGTGTCGCTCGCCAGCACACCGACCTGGCCGACCCCTGGCACCCGTGACAACGCGGGACGGACGACGTAAAAACCGTAGTCGTGCAGCTCGGCCGCAGACAGCTGGCCGGAAAGGTTCAGTGCGTAAATAGGGAAGACGGCCGGCGTCTGCCGGTCGACGACGAGATCGAGGTCGGATGGCAGGTCCGTGCGGAGCTCGGCGAGACGGTTCTGCACCATCTGGAGCGCGACGATCGTGTCGGTGCCCGGTTCGAACTGTGCGTTGATCTCCGTTGCGCCGCGGAACGTCTTCGATCTGACGCGCCGGATTCCAGGGACCTCCATGATCGCCTGCTCGAGCGGGCGTGCGACCGTGAGGGTCATCGACCGGGCGGGCGTGCTGCCCGAGTGCGCGATCGCGACGATGCGCGGGAACTCGAGTGGCGGGTAGATGCTGCTTGGCAGCGCCAGGTACGCGAACACGCCGGCGGCGAGCAGCAGGGCGGTCAGCAGCAGGATGGCGCGCGACTGGCGGCGCGCGACACGGGCTGGATTCATTTCGCCTCGATCGTGATTGCCGCGCCTTCCGGCAGCTCAGCCTGCCCGCGCACGATGACGCGGTCTCCTGCTTTCAGTCCGCTCGTCACTTCGCTCATCGTCTGCGTCGTGAGGCCGACCGACACGGGATACTTGTGGGCTTTGTTGTCAGGGCCCGCGACCATCACGAAGATGTCGCCTTCGTCCTCGACCACAGCAGCCGACGGAATCACGATCGCGTTCTTACGCTCTTCGCCCACGATTTCGAGCTGTACCGTTGTGCCGGCGGGCAGCGACGTCGGCTTTGTGAACGCGAGTCTGACATCGGCCGTGGCGCCGGCGGCGTCGACTTGCGCGGCCTTCGTCAGCACGCGCGCCGGCTCGGTCTCCTCACGACCGGGTAAATGCACGGACGCGGCGTGACCCGGCACGACGCGCGTGAGGCTGCCGACCGGCACCGAGGCCACGATTTGCAACTGCGCGGGATTGATGATTTTGAGGACCGGATCGCTGGCCGACGATTCGACGAGATCCCCGGGATTGTGAAACCGTTTGGCGATCACGCCTGAAAACGTCGCCCGGACGACCGCGCGCCCGGACAGCGCCACGGCTGCATCGGCCGCGCTGTGCGCCTGTTCGAGCTCGGCCTCGGCCTCGGCCTGCGCGCGCTTGGCCTCTTCGACCTCTCGCGGCGCGGCCACGCCCTGCGACACCAGTGAGGACAGCCGCGCGTAACTCGCCTTCGCGGCGTCCACCCGCGCGGTCGCCTGGGCGACAGCCGCGCGCCGCGCGGAGACGTCCGATCCGAGCGTCGGGATGTCGAACCGCACCAGTACATCCCCGACCTTCACGGCGTCGCCCTCGCCCTTGGGAATCTCGGCGATTCGCGCCGCCTCGGGGGCGACGACTGTCAGCTCGGCACCCGGAGCGGGCGTCACGACGCCGCTGACAGTGATCGTTCCCTGGATGACGTCAAGCTTGGCGGATTCGACGACGACCGGCACCGCCGCCGTGGTCTCGGTTTGTTCGACAGCCTTATGTCCGCAGGCGCTGACGGCGGCTATCGCGGCCACCGCGACGCTGATGCTGAGCATCTGCCCCCAAAGCGTCCCGCGGGCTGGACCGTCGAGTCCTGGCCTTACTGCGCGAGTTGTGTTCCCAATCATCGGACCGCCGCTCCAATCGCCTTCTCGAGATCGGCCAGAGCCTTCTGATACGCCAGGCTTGCGTCGAGGCCACGCTGCCGCGTCTCACGAGCCGTCTGCAGTGCCTGCACCAGGACGGGCGAGCCGATCTGGCCGGCGGTGTAGGCCACCTGTGCCTGGCGCTCGGCTTCGACCGCGAGCGGCAGCACGACAGACTGGTAGCGCTGCACGAGCTCGCGCATCGACGCCGCCCGGGTGAGTGCGGCGGTGATCGCGCCAGACAACTGCGACACAGACGCCTCGCGCTCGCGCCGCAAACGCGCGAGCGTGGCCTCTTCGACCATCACGCCCGCCTTGTGATTGGCAAACAGCGGCAATGTGACGCCAACACTCACGCGCCACCCCGCACGGAATTCCTCGCCGGCGTCATACGCGACGCCCCCGCCTGCGGCGACATCGGGGGTCCGCATCGCCTGAGCGAGCGCCACGCGGGCCTGCTGCTCGGCAATGCGGCGCTCCAAGACCTGCAGCTCGACGTTGGTGGACGTGGCGCGCGCAAGCGCGTCCTGCGCCGTCGGCAGGTCGCCGCCGGTGAGCGTATCAATCAGGTCCACCGGCGACTCGATCGGCTGACCGAGCAGCGCGTTGAGCTCCGCCCGTGTAGCCGCCGCCTCGCCACGGGCCTCAATCAAGTCGCTCTCGCTCGTCGCCAGCGTCAACTCCGACTGCGTAAGATCCGAGCGCGGTACGTCGCCGGCAGTCACCCGCGCGTTGGCCGCATCACGTGCACGCTGCGCGAGTGCGCGCACGTCATCGGCAATCTGCACGCGCGTATCGGCGGCCACGACCTCGAAATAGGCACGGCGGACGTCGTTGCGGATATCCGTGACGATCTTCGCGAGTTCCGCCTCGCCCACGGCGACGGTCGCGTTGGCGAGATCGACGCGCCGCTGCCGCTTGCCGCCGAGCTCGATCGGCACGGTCGCGGTGATGGCCTGGCGCGGCGTCTCACGTGTGAACTCGTACGCGATCTCGGGGTTGGGACGCTCGCCCGCGAGCGTCAGCCCAGCGACGTCGATCGGACGCTGCAGCCGTGCCGCGGCGATCGTGGGATTTGCCTGGAGCGCGCGCTCAACCGCCGCCGTCAGCGTCAGCCCGCCGGACGCCGCTGGACTCTGCGCAGACGCCGCCGCGGCCACCGCTGCGATTGCCGTAGCCGCGACGGATGTGAGGAGGGTTCTGCGAACGACGTCGGTCATCCCCTTACTTCATGCCGTAGACGAGCACGTGAAAGGAACTGGGATCGTTTCCGCGCCCGCCGGCCGCATTCGGCTTGGCCGCAGTCACGTAGATCTTGTGCGTGCCCGCGTCGAGGCTCATCGTCCGCGATCCCGGTGCGGTGTCGAGCGTCTGCATCACGGTCATCGTATCGCCGCTCACCTTCGCGATGGTCACCTTGCCGTCACGGCACGAGCTGAACGCGAGCTTGGTGCCGGCGTCGTACCAGGTCGCATCGGTGCCGTTGCAGATCGGCACACTCGCAACCACCTTGCCGGTCGTCGTGTCCAGCATGACCATGTGCGTGCTGGCGCCGACGAAGAGCCTGTGCGTTGCGTTATCGAGCGCCATGCCGGTCGGATCCTTTCCCGGTGCCACCGACCAGCTCGCGGTCACTTTCTTCTGAGCGACGTCAATCACGTCGACCTGCGCCTTGTCCTCGATGTTCACGTAGACCCTGCCGGCGCCGTCCGCCTGCCCGGTCTCGGCCGTGCCCGTGAGCGGAATGGTCGCCACCAGCGCCCCGGTCGAGGCGTTGATCTGCGCGGCGGACATGCCCGTGTGGTTGAACGCCCACACTTCATTGCGCTTCGGGTCATAGACGATCGCGTCCGGATTCGCCCCCCCGGTGTCGATCTTGCTGAGCGTCGCGAATGTCTTCGGATCCACAACGCTCACTCTGTTCTCGCGGCCGTTGCTCGTGAACACCTTGCCAGCGCCCACGGCGATGCCGTGCACGCCCGGCGTGTCGCCGATGCGGCCGATGACCTTGTCCGTGGCGGTGTCGACGACGACGACTTCGGTGCTGTGCGACACATACAGCCGTTTGCTGGCGCTGTCGGCATACGAGTAGTCCCACTGCGCCGGCGTGTTGTTCGGACCGGCGCCGATGGCGATGTCGCCAACCTGGGAGTACTGGCCTTGCCCGGCGACGTAGCCCGTCGCCACGCAGAGGAGGCCGATGACAATGATGAGACGCTGACGCATGGTGTGAATCCTTTCGAGGGGGAACAAAGGCGCGCTACTTTCCGATCATCAGAATCGTGAACGACCCAGGAATGGTGACGCCGCGACCGCCGCGCCCTCCCGCCGGCGGTGTCGCGCCCGGTGCCGGAGGCGGAGCAGGCGCCGTCTCGCTCGCCATCGCGAACAGGTGCCCCGTCTTGCTGTCGAACGCAATCGTGCGCGCCCCCACCATGGTCTGCAGGTTCTGCTCGACCTCGAAGCTCGTCGGGCTCTTCTCCTTGATGATCGTCATCGTCCCGTTGCTGTGCGTGCTGAACGCTTCCTTGGTCGCCGGATTGAATGCCGCACCGTCCGAGCCCCCGGCCAGCGGCACCTTTCCGAGGATCTTGCCGTCCTTCGCGCTCAGAATGACCATGGCCTGCGGCGGCGGGGTCCCCGCGGATGGGGCGGCCGGCGCGCCGAAGCCCTGTCCCGGTTGCGCCGCCCCTACCTGGGCGCAGGCCGCGAACAAAAGCATGTTCTTCATGTCGAGTGCCAGGCCGTTGCAGCCGCCGTTTTCGCCGAACGGATAGGTTGCCCTCACCTTCATCGTCTTCGCGTCCACCACGGCCACGCTGCCGGGCCGCTCCTGCAGCACCTGATAGATGGTCCCCTTGCCGTCGCCGATCGACTGCTCCGGCGTGCCGCCGAGATCCACGTTACCAAGCACCGCGCCGTTCTTTGCGTCAACTACCATCAGGCTCTTTGTGGGATGGCTGCCGATGTACACGCGGTCGTTGGCCGCATCGCAGTAGATGCCATCGGCACTGAATCCCGTCGGCACCTCGAGGGTCTTGATCAACTTCATCGTCTTGACGTCGAACATCGACGGCTGCGGATGGTCGCTGGTAAATCCGTGGCCGCTCTTCGGGCACACGGTAGCCCCGTTGCCGCCGACGCCGGCGATCACGCCCACGGGTGCGAGCGTGTCGAGATCGAAGATCGTCAGGCGCTTCTCGGCGGCGGGGACGGCGGGCATCGTGTCCGTGGCTGCCCGCGCCTGAGTCGCGCCGCGGGTGATATACAGCCGGCGGCCTTCGGTGTCGGCAAAGATGTAGTCGGTGCCACCTTCGCCGCCGACCTTGGCGGCCTTGAGGACTTTGTACGGGCCATCGGTCGACTGGCGTGCCGACAACACCGAGGCACAGACAGCTATGCCGATCAGAACGGTCAAACCGGTGCGTTTCATGATGATGCTCCTCGAAGGCGCGGGGGGTGCGGCTCGCCTCGAAGGCCTGACTATAAGCGAAACCTGATTGGCCGTCTCGAAATTCGTGCGTGCTGGCGACCTAGCGCGAGCTATCGGGACAGCGGCACGACCTTCATCGTGTCCTGCATCGCCTGACGCAGCTCCGCCAGTACCTTTGTCACCTCGACGCTGAGTCATGGACCGCGACGATGACGCCATGTTTGGCGCCATGATCCGCGCATTGCCGAAGGTCATCGGCCATCCAGGCCTCCACCGCGGCCCGACTCGCGTTGCCCGACGCCTGCCGCCAGTTCGCAAACGGCGGCTGAGAGTCTGCGAACGCGCGGATGCGATGGCGGCTGGCGTCTCCAATCACGTGTGGAGCATCGAGGAAATCGTCGCCCTGACGGACCGATCGCGCTAGAATCGCGCAGCCTCTATGATTCTCAGCACGATTGTCCTCGCAGTGATAGCACTGCTTTCACCTAGCGGCCGGCAACGAGCACAACACTTCAAGCCACTCAACTGGCCGATGTCTGATGGCATTAGCGTGATGTGGCTCGTTGACGACAGAGGGTCCCTGCGTGTGGGTTACTTCGGGCCGAGCGTCAAGGACGGCAACGTCCCTCCGCCGCCGCCCGTGTCTGGCGTTCAGGTCTGGGTGTTGAAGAAGAATGGCACCGTACTCCGCCAACTGAGTGGCCTCCGTGTCAGTGGGGCGATATTCAATGCCGGACTTGGTTCCATCGGAGTAGAAACTACGTTTGAGCACGCCGAAGCCAGCGACCTCGCTGGCATTGTTGTAATGGTGCGGGAAAAGCTACTGGTCCGCGAGACTCCGTCAAACTGACCCACTACCCTTTTTTGCGGACGCCTTGCCAATGGCGCTGAAGCGTGCCGGGGTGGCGGAGCCAGAGCTGCTGTAAGACGAGGGCGCGGTGAACACACTCATGGCGAGTCCCCAGTAAGCGGGCCGCCGAGTGGATTCGTCTGGGTGAACTTCCGACCAAGGGCGCGGTTGAAATCGCTCGGTTTGCTGCGCAAAATCTCACGCCCGTCAGAAACGTACTGGTTCAGCGCCTTGCGCGGTGTTTCGCGTTCAGGACGTCCCCCTGGACCAGGTTCACGTCAATCACTCTTGAGCTGCTTGTCGCGCGGGCGCAGCGCTGCGATCAGGTGAGGAATGTCAGCACCGTTCGCGAGCGCCTCAGTCAGGTTCGCTATTTCGCGAGTGAGTCTTGTGGCCTTCCACATGGACCGCGAAGCGCAGCGCACGCCACAGGATGAATGGATTCGCGTCGATGCGCCGACCTTGCGGATTGTTCCCGAAGCGCTATGGGAGCCCAAGACGGGACAAGCACCGAGTGACGCGTTCTTGTCGTCGTCGGAGTCGAGATGGCCTGCCAGCCGAAGCGCGGTGCTGCGGTACCGGACACTCCTGCCGGCGCTCGCTTCGCGAGCTATGGCAGGCAGCCTTCGCCTGAGAGGCACCGAGCGAAGGCTGGCGTCCCCATCGGGATTCGAACCCGAGTCTCGGCCTTGAAAGGGCCGCGTCCTGACCCCTGGACGATGGGGACGTGCGTGTGGGTGAGCGATCGTCGAGCGCCTTGGGTGGCGCGGAAGCAGTCTACCAGAAGGCACACATCCCGGCTCTCCCGCGGCAGTCCCCCCGCGTGGCCGCACCGCACCGGAATTTATCGCGTAAGGCCCGGTGCGGCCGCGTTGTATTATCGTCACCGCCGCATGCAGCTGCATTACCGGGCGAGCCCGCATCCTCACCTGTTCATCGATCAAATCGTCGCTTCGGACACCTATCGCGCGATGGCCTTTCCCGATGCGCTCGTCGCACCAGGAGAGAGCTGGGGGATCACGTCGAGTGATGCGCGGTACGCCGACGTGTTGCGCGACCCGTTGTGGCGCGCGCTCCACGAGGAGCTCTGCGGCAAGGCCTTTGTCTTCGATGTGCTGCGTCATTTCACAGCGGACATGCGTGCCGCACGGTGTCTGGTCGATCCCGATCTCGCGAGGCTGGTGCCGTTCATCGAGACCCGCGATCAGAAAGAACTGCGCACGCTCGCCGACGCAGTCGACGCGAACGACATCTTCACCAGACTCGACTTCCAGTCGAAGCCGCTCGGCGCCTACCGCGACTTCGTCCACCTCGATTGGGCGCGCCGCATCGTTGGCGCCATCCTGTTTTTTTCGGATGCCACCGAAGAGGGCCTGGAGGGCGGCGAACTGGCGCTCTACCGCGACCGCGGCTTTCGCAACGACCGCTGGTGCCACGATCCCGAGTTGACCGCACTCTTTGCACCGAAGGCGAACACCGGCGTCATTTTTCTCAACTCGAACGCCGGCTTCCACGGCCCACGCCCCATCACGGCGCTGCGCGGCCGGCGCCGCTGGCTGTACTACACGATTTCGAGCCGACAGGACGTATGGCCCTGCGAACCTCGCGTCGCTGACGCGTTGACGGGGTCGTCGGAGTCGGCTCCTGCCGCTGAATGAGAGTGCTCCTCGCGTGGCAAGGACCACGGGACGAGCGCGAACGCATCATGCACGGGCGTCGTCAGGTCCCGTTGCTGCGGCAACTCGTCGCGGACGGCGTCGAGCCGATTGTCGCGTTGCTCGGCGACGAGGGAGGCATGCGCCGCGACCTGGAGGGTAGCGGTGTCCGGCTCGAGGTGCTGCCTGTGCTGCCTCCTCCAGCCTCGAAGCTTCTCGCCCTTCCTCGTGCGGTGGCCCTGTTGCGGTCGATGATCGCGCGCCACAATCCCGATATCGTGGAAGGCTCAGACCCCCTGCCGGGGCTGGTGGCCGCGCTCGCCGGGCGCGCGCCCTCGCGACGACGCCGACCGCTGGTGATTTATCGACGCCACTTCTACGACGGCTGGCTGCGGATGAGGATCCCCAGCCAGATGGCCGCGCGGCTCTCGGATCGGATGGCCGCATCGTGCGAGTCCATGCGCCGACGCATTGCCGCCGCCGAGCGTAAGCCACTGCGGCTGATCGACGTCTCCACGAGCGGTATCGCAGAACCGCCGATCATCGCCGACGACGAGATGGCTCGGGCGCGAGAGTCGCTGGGCATCGCGCCCCACGCGTTTGTGATCTGTGCCGTTGCCTACCTCTGCCACCACAAGGGGATCGATGTCCTGATCCGCGCGCTCGAGCACCTCACATCCAGGGGAGACATCCACGTCGTGATCGTCGGCGATGGGCGCGAGCGACAACGCCTCGAACGTCTGGCCTCACACGGTTCCATCCCGGTTCATTTTCTCGGTCACCGTGAGGATGTGCATCGATGGATCGCCATCGCCGATGTGATGGTCATGCCGAGCCGCTGGGAGTCGTTTGGCCGCGTCACGATCGAGACGATGTCGATGGGGCGTCCGCTGATCGCCTCGCGAATCGGTGGACTGCACGACGCGATTGTCGAAGGTCAGACTGGGTTGTTCGTCCCGGCCGACGACCCTTCGGCACTGGGTGCCGCCCTGGCGACGCTCGTGGACGACCGTGCGCGCGCGCGCCGCATGGGCGCCGCCGCTCGCGCGCATTTCACGGCGCATCACACCATCGCGCACATGGCCACGTCGTGGCGCCATTCGTGGGAGCGCGCCATGGCCGCGACGACGGCTCGCCACGGAGGGACACGACGGTGATGACCGTGTTCTGCGTCAGGCCCAAACGGTTCAACCTGGGCAACGACGCGATCTTTCTCGGACTGCGCCATCTCGTTCACGAGGCGTTCGGCGACAGCGTGAACATTGTGCAGGTCCCCGCCATCGAGAGCGTCGAAGAGGGCGCGCTGGCCGGGCTGTCGGCCCGTACTATTCACGAGATCAACCTCTACGGCCACGGCGTTATCGTCGGCGGTGGCAACTTGTATGAGAACGGTCAACTGCGGGTCGACACGCACGCGCTGCGTGCGCTGCGCCCGCCGTTGATGCTCTTCAGCCTCTCGCACGGCCGAATCTACGACAACCAGCACCGGTTCGTACCGCGGACAGACTCCATGCCGCCGTCCATCGTTACGGCGTTGAACGGTCATGCGGCGTTGTCACTGGCCCGAGACGAGGCGACGATGGCCTATCTGCGGTCGATCGGCGTGTCAGGCGCGACGCTGGGCGGATGTCCGACGCTGCTGCTGTCGGAGGTCGCGATGCCGCACCCCGTCGCCGGGGGCGGCCCGCGCGCTGGCAGCGGCGCGCTGCTCTCGATTCGTCACCCGTCGCTCATGAGCATCCCGCTCAGCGACCAGGCACGGCTGCACGCCACGATCGCCGAAATCATGACGAATCTCGAGGCAGACGGATTTGGTCCCGTCCGCATCCTGTGCCACGACACCCGCGACCTCGCCTTCGCATCGTCGTTCGGAACGGCGTACCTGTTCCCCGATGATGTGTACTCGTACATGCACCTGTTGCGACGGGCGCCGCTCGTGGTGTCGTTTCGGCTCCATGCCTTTCTGCCGTGCATGAGCTTCGGCACGCGAGCCGTGAACATCAGCTACGACGAGCGTTCCCGCAGCCTCGTTCAGACGATTGGCATGGAGGCGTGGGATATCGATTTCGTCCGCACACGTGACGTCCCTGCGGCCGTGCGGGATCGGTGCCGCCGGTTCGACGAGCTCGAGGCACTGCGTCAGTCGGCGCAGCCGCTCTGGCGCGAACAGGCGCGCGCAATGCGAGACGCTGTCGGGTCTTTCGCGTGTCTGACCAGAGAGTACGCCGCGCCGCGGCCCGAGCCCGACGTACCGTAATAACCACTCGGCAGTCGAGTCATCTCACCGTCGTCATCGTCGGACGATGTGCAGGCGGGCCTTCCAGACAAAACGAAAGTCCTGCCGGCGATCGGCGAAATATTCGTCGACGGCGCGCCGGCCGACCACACGGCGTAGTCGTCGACGACAAGGCGCCCGCCGAACACGTCGAATATGTAGAAAGGACGAAGGGGCGCCTTGGCGGTGGCCGATCGTCGAGCGCGATCGGCTCGAGGTACGACAAGCCTTGGCGCTCTACGGCTGTCACAATCGTCGCCGGACGCCTCCGAACGACATGACGGAGCCCGGCATCCCGCAACTTGCGGTGCAGACGCCGCCAGATCATCATGCGTACGGTGAAGCGCGTTGGTGGCCTCGAGCCCCTGCTACCTCGACGCCTTGTGGGAGTCTTCCATCAGCACCAGTCCGGTGCCGACGCCGCGCGGTAGGCGATCGCCGAGGTTGCCGAGATTGAACCCCTCACGCACGGTGCCTTTCACCGTCACGTGGGCGCCGGTGCGCGGCACGCCATGATCGGAGACCACCCACAGCTGGTGGCCATCGCGGTCTTCGATGCGGTAGACGCCGCGGCTGGCGAGCGAATAGCTGTCGACGACCGATCCGGCCAGCTTCACCTCGCGGTTGCGATATCGTCCAGGATCGGCGAGGACCGCGTTGATGCTCTTGGTGGCGCACCCTGCCAGCAGAGTCGTAAAGAGAAGAGCGGGGACGGCAGACCGGAGTCGATGCAGTGTCATATGTGGATCCCTTCAGGAAGCAGTGACAGAGCGTTGTGCAAGTCGCGTGCCCCAGCGGTGGCTGACGCGACGGGGTGCAGCGGGCGAGTGCGGGGCGCCCTGCGGCGCCACGGCCCGCAGGGTGTCCTCCCCTCCGCCTGTGCTCTTGCACCGCGCCATCTCCATCTATAGTGAGCGCGCTGGCCGGTGCCGATATACCGGCTGTCCCGGGCGGTCATTCAGCGGATTGCGTCCGACCGTGCAGCGCTCGAGAACAGGAACATGCCCGTGAGCGACCGCCCCTTTGTCGACTATTACGAGGTCTTGCAGCTCAGCCCGAACGCCAGCGACGAGACGCTCGAGCGGGTCTATCGCTTGCTGGCCAAACGCTATCATCCGGACAACCCGACCACGGGCGACGCCGTCCGCTTCGCAGAGCTGCTCGAAGCCCACCAGGTGCTGTCCGATCCGGCCGGCCGTGCGGCCTACGACGTGCGATACGATGAGAACCGCGGCCAGACCTGGAAAATTTTCGACCAGGCCACAGCGGGAGATGGTCGGGCCGAAGATCAGCGCCTGTTTCACGGCATCCTGTCACTCCTCTATGTCGCGCGGCGCCGCGACCCCAGGGCCGGCGGCCTTGGACCGATGTATCTCGAGAAGATGCTCGGTTGCCCGCAGGAGCACCTCGATTTTCCGCTGTGGTACCTGCGGCAGCGCGGGTGGATCGAGACGCTCGACACCGGGCAGATGGCGATCACCGTCGAGGGAATTGATAAGCTGTCAGGCCAGGATCTGAGCCTGCCCGCAGATCGCCTGATTGCTGAGACCTCGGCAACTGCTGAGGCTCCCGTCACTGCAGGCAGCCTGCGCGCGAGTTCAGAGACGTCGAGCCGATCTTGAACCCCGCCCCAGCGCTTGTGCTGCGGCACGCGTGAAGGACCCCTGAACTATGTTCAAGCCCGCACTGATGCTCCTGGCAATTTCCGGTGCGACGCTCCTCGCCGTCGGCACACAGGAACCGCCCTCGCGCGATTGGGTCGATCCCGACACGCACCACCGGATTGTGCGGCTCACCGACGAGGCCGGCGGATCGACCCTGTACTTCCACGACAACGCGTTCTCACCAACGGGCGATCGTCTCTTGATTAACACTCCGGCCGGCATTGCCACCGTGGATGTCCCCCGCATTGGAACCCCGGGCGGCACGGCGACCGTGCTCGCTCCTGGCATTCGTGGCGGGTACTTCGCGCGCCGGACCCGTGAGATCTATTACCGCGCGGCAGGCCGGGGCGCCGCTGGCGCGGGCTCGACATCGGCGATCGACATCGACACCCGACGCGTCCGAGAGGTAGCTGGCGCGCGCGGCATCATCAACGCAGACGAGACGCTGTCTGTCGTGAAGAACGGCAACGCGGCCGATCCCGAAGGGAAGTATCCGAGACCGCCAGTCCGTCCCGTGGTGCCACAACTGGAACGGATGTTCCCCGGCAAGACGCTGGCCGATCTGACGCGCGATCAGCAGTACGCCGTCGGCAAGGAGGATGGCCTCGCGCGCCGGGCGCTGAATCCCAGCCTGCAATCCTTCGTGTTCACCAACCTGAAGTCGGGTACCTCGTACGAAACGGGTTTTCAGTACGGCGACCTGAACCACATGCAGTTCAACCCCGTCGATCCGAGCCTGTTGCTCTACTGCTACGAAGGCACGTGGCACGAGGTCGACCGGACCTGGACGATGAAGACCGACGGGAGCCAGATCCGGCTGATGCACAAGCGTGCCATGGAGATGGAGATCAACGGGCACGAGTGGTGGAGCGCCGACGGCAAGACTGTCTGGTTCGATCTGCAAACGCCCCGCAGTCAGGTCTTCTGGATTGGCGGAGTGAACATGGCGACCGGCAGGGAGGTGCGCTACCACGTCGAACGCGACTGGTGGGGCGTGCACTTCAACAGCTCGCGCGACGACACCCTCTTCGCGAGCGATGGCGGTGACGCGTCACAGGTCGCGTATTCGACCGAGGGCATGTGGATCAACCTGCTGCGCGTTCAGCCGGACGGCACCCTTGCCCGCGAGAAGCTCGTCAACATGTCGCGTCACACCTACGTGACAGGCAAGGGCGGTGTTGAGCCGAACGTCCAGATCACGCCGGACAAGAAATGGGTGATCTTCACGGGGGAGTTCGGCCCAGGTCAGCGGCACGTCTATGCCGTGGAGATCGCCGCCGCGAAGTAGCTCATCTGACGTCGATGGTCGTTCGTGCCACGTGCCCTCGCGCGTCCACCACGCTGACGTCGTGGCGGCCACGGGAGAGCGGCCATCGAACCTGCGTCTCTGACCCATCGGCACCGATGGGCCGGCCATCCACGAACCACTCGTGACGACCCGGATCCCCGCCGGCGGCGACCAGCGCAATCGTTTGAAACTCCGGGCGCAGCGTGGGATCGAGCAGGAAGATGGCGCCTGCCAGCGGCCGCGTCACTCTGAGCGCGCGATCGTCCGCTTGGTCGATCGCCGCCGTCAATCGAACGCTCGCGGAGCGCGCGGTGATCGGAGTCGCCACCAGTCCAGCCGACGTGCCGGGCAGGGGCGTGTGAGCCATCCGCCCGTTCTGCCTGGCCCACTCACGGAAGACGTCTGGCCACACCGTGACCAGCCCCTCGTCGCTGGCGTGATGCCAGGTGCAGCGCTGTGCGGTAGGCGCCGCAGGCAGCCACTCCATCACCCTCGCCGGGCATGCGTCGCCGGCAGGCATCCCCGAGGTGGCGCAGATCTCGGCGCGCTGCACGTCCGCGGGTGGCGCGACGATCGGTGCGGCGCGCTCCGTGGGCACGAACCCGCGAGCCTGCTGCACCGCGGCCAGCATCACTGCGTGAAAGATCGGGCCCGCGCCAGTCACCCCGGATGAACCCCGCAGAGGCGTGCGATCGAAGTTGCCGACCCAGACGCCGACGGTCACCTCCGCGGTGTAGCCCACGGCCCAGTTGTCGAAATACGACTGCGACGTACCGGTCTTGGCAGCGACCGTAAATGGAAATTCGAGGCTGCCGCCACGGCCAAACACATACGCGCGCGCGTCGGCGTCCGAGAGCACATCGGTGATCCAGAAGGCCGTACGCAGCGACACGAGGCGCTCGGTGGCGGCTGCCGGACGCGGCGTGCCGTCGAGGGCGAGCACCATGCGCGGCGTCACTCGGTCGCCGCCACGCGCGAAGGCCGCATATCCGGCCACCAGCTCATCGAGGCGGACTTCCGCGTTCCCGAGTGTCAGGCCCAGACCGTAGTGGGCGGCGTTTCTGTCGAGCGTGCTGAAGCCCGCGCGACGCAGGAGCCGCGCGACCGTCGGCACCCCAATCTCTGCCGCGAGCGCGACGGCCGGGACGTTCTCGGATCCGGCCAGCGCGGCGCGGGCCAGCAGCGGCCCTCGAAAGCGCCCGTCGTAGTTCCGCGGCCGGTAGAGCACGCCCGTTTCGGCCGTGGCGAACTGCGAAGGGACGTCGGCCAGGACATGTCCGGGATCCAGCCCGCGCTCGAATGCCGCGGCGTACGTGAAGGGCTTCAGCGCCGACCCGGGCTGACGTGGCGATATCACGCCATCGAGCGTGCCGCCGTGCGCAGTGTCGAAATAGTCGCCGGAACCCTCCCACGCCAGCCAGTCGCCGGTGCGGTTGTCCATCACCGCGACGGCCACGTTGTCGGCATGATGTGCCACGAGCGTGGCGCGCTCGGCGGCGATAATTCCCTGCACCGTCCGTTGGAGGCTGGCGTCGAGCGTAGTCTGAATGCGCCGCGGTCTCTCGGCCGCGACCTCTCGCCGCACGCGCGCGACGAAGTGCGGCGCGAGAAACGCGTTGGCGTCTCGACTCAGGATGAGGCGCTCCGCCCTCGCCGCGCTCGCGTCCTCAGCGGTGATCCAGTGGCGCGCTGCCATCACCGCGATCAAGTGTCCCTGCCGCCTCGCGACCCGTTCCGGATGGGTCCACGGGTTGAAGCGACCGGGCTGTTGCGGCAGCGCGGCGAGGAAGGCGGTTTCGGCAACGGTGAGCGTCCGTAGATCGCGTCCGAAGTACGCACGCGCCGCCCGCTGCGCGCCCTGGATCTGATTTCCGTACGGCGCCAGATTCAGGTACAGGGCCAGGATCTGCTGTTTCGAGAGGCGGTGCTCGAGCCGCAGCGCGATCACGGCTTCGCCAATCTTCGCCCGCCAGACGCCTCGTGCCGGCCGTTGTCCGCGCCGCGCCAGCAGCAGCTTGGCGACCTGCTGGGTGATCGTGGATCCGCCCTCGCGCACCTGCAGCGCGCGCACGTTTCGAGTCATGGCGCGCGCGATGGCGAGGGGATCGACACCCGCGTGCCAGTCGAAGCGAATGTCCTCGGCGGCGAGGGTCGCCCGCTCCAGCAGCGGCGGCACGGCCCCATCCTCGATCCACTCGCCACGCAGCCCGTCGTCGGCGCGCGCTTCGTAGAGACGCTCGCCGTGCCTGTCGAGCAGCACGGTGGAAGGTTCCTGCTCGACATCCAGCAGGCCCGCCGGCAGCGGCCCGCAACGCAGCCACACGAGGGCGCCGACCACGCTCAGGATCGCGGCGGGCCGGACGTAGCGCCGCATCGCAGGAACCCCGATCCTCATCGCACTTGGATTACTACCGGCGCCGTGCGCCCTTTGACCTCGGGCGCATACATCTGCTCGGCGGTGGCTCCCGCCACGCTGAATGTCCCGGAGGTCGTGGCGCGGACGAGATAGGAAAACGTGTGCCGGCCATCCGCGAGGCGCGTCGCGAACAGCGCTACGTGGTCGTCGTACTTCTCGACATGGTCGAATCCGCCGCGCTCGAACCACCAGCGTGCTGTGTCTTCCCGATCGCTCACGGAGGCATCCCGCGCCAGGTCCGACGCCGTGGTGCGGAACCAACTGTCGACGGCCTCGAATCCCGCAGCCAGAGGATCGTTGATGGCCACGTACCTCCGCTCCTGCGGAAGCGTCATCGTGAGGGTCACGCGGATCAGATCGCCGGCGTTGAACGATGTCGCGACAGGGCCGTCGCCGTTCTCCACGAACCGCTCGTAGCGCCGCTCGATGTGAATGCCCTGGTCGAGCACACCGAGTGGCTCTCGCGGCGCATACTGCAGGCGCGTGGTGTAGAACAGCCGTCCGGTGCCGGTGCGGCTCAGCGTGAGCTCGCGTTCCGTGCCGGCCGGCACCTGCCGCAGCAGGTCGGGCATGGCGAGCCGCACCTGCTGGGTGGTTGTCGACCGGCCTCGGAAGGCAGCGGTTCCGATCGGCTGCCCGGCAAGGGTGACCGTGGTGCTCATGTCTGGTGCATCGGCTTCGAACTTTTTGTAGTAGGCCACGAGTGACTCGAGCGCGACCGCGTTCTCCTGCGTATTACCCCAGCGTCCCTGCTGCCGCGCCGCAAGCAACCAGCGGACGAGCCGTTGGACGAACACGGGATCGTCTCCTCGTCTGACGAAGCCGTCCAGCACGAGGGCCGTCGACCTGACATTCGTGCTCCACACCCACGTGAGCACCTGCTGATCCCCTTCCTCGACGTGCGCCTGATCGCCTTCGACCCGGAGGGCGTTGACGATGCGTCTGACGATGGCGTCGTAGCGGGCGCCGCGCGTGCCCGTGACCGCCAGCGCGTCGGCCAGATACGACAGGGCAAACACCGGCAGTCGGTCGGCCATGCCGACCAGCCTGGTGATGTTCGGGTCCTGATTGCGGCCGTACTCGGTGAGCACCTTGACGGAGAACGCTTGACCGGCCGACCAGACGGGCATCCACTGCACCTGGTTGGGGGGCACCGTCTTCTTCAGCTCTGCCTCCAGGAAATCGAGGGCCCGGTCGACGCTGGCGCGATCCGGCGTGATGCCCAGCGACGCACCTACCTTCATGACATGCAGCAGATAGCTTGTGAGATACACGCTCGTCGTCGAGCACGCGCCGGGCCAGTACGCGAAGCCGCCGTTGCCGCATTGGTAGCGAGGCAACTCCCCGAGCAGCGCCGTCGCCCTTGCCCGGTAGGCGGCGGGCGCGATGCGGCCCATGTTGAATGCCGCGCCGAGATCGGCGGCCAGCGTCAGCGCCAGGCCCGCTGAGGCCTTCTGCTCTGCGCAGCCGAACGGGTAGTCCACGAGGTACCGCGCGCCTTCGCCGAGCCCGACGAGCGCGGTTGACGCCAGTTCGACGTTGAGGTTTCCCACACCGGGAAGAATGCCTGCCGGCAGGGCGAGGCGCTCCGAGGCGCGCCCGTCGGTGTCTCCGAACGCGGCGCTCGTTTCGACCGGAGCGGGTGCAGAAATCACCAGTGTGGTCTCGAACGAATCGCTCTCGGCGCCGAGCGAGATCGTCATCTGAACGCGGGCCGTCCCGATGCCGAGGGCCACGGCCTCGAATCGCACAGGCTCGGTTGAACCGCCGCCGAGCTGGATGTTCTGCGAGCCGGCCCCCTGGATCTGCAGCAGGGTGGGATCGAGGCTTCGCATGGTGATCGCGGCGCCTCCGCCCTGCGGCTGCGTGTTGGTGACCGTCGCGCCAAATGACGCGCGATCGCCGAGCGTGAGAAACCGCGGGAAGGCGGGTAGCAAGGTGACCGGCTTCGTGACCTTGAACTCGGCGTCGGCCATGCCGAATCTCGACGCCGTGTCAGCGGCGACGGCGAGAATGCGATACGTCGTCAGCGAGTCGGGCAGCGTCACGTCGCGCGTCGCGTTGCCCGCCATGTCCGTCTCGACCGATCCGATCCAGAACGCCAGCGGCCTGAAGTCGCGCCGCGTGTCGTTCGGACCTGACTCGGCGCCGCCACCGCCTCCTGCACTCTCACCCTTCGGCGTGAGCACGCGTCGGCTCACGATGCGCTGACGGCTGTCGGCATTCATGACCTGGAGCGACTTGTGACGATAGACGCTGCGGAGCACGTCTGGCGGGCGGTAGCCCGTGAGCGAGAGCACGCCATAGTCGACCGCCCACAGCGTCACTTCGCCAGCGACGGGCCGGCTGGCCGCGTCCTTCAGAGCGACCGACACATGCGCGGTGTTGGCGGGGCGGTACTCGGCGCGATCGGCTGACACCTGCACGGCCAGCCGCCGCGTGGCATCTTCGACCGCGAGCTCGGCATAGCCAAGCCGAAACGCCGGCTTGCCCGGATCGCTGCCATCCTTGCCGGGATCATCCGAGGTGCGTCCTCGAATCAGCAGTACAGACACGAAGACGTTCGGGATGTCGGCTTCTGTCAGCGGAATTTCCACGGTCTGCTGCGTCGAGGTCAACGCAAACCGCTCGTAGCGGCGGATGCCTTCACGCTCCACAGTCAGCAGGGCCGTGGCTGACTCCCACGGCGACTGGATCATGACGCGGGCGCGCTCGCCAGGTTTCCAGGTCTTCTTCTCTGGCTCGAGCGTGATGCGGTTGTGATCGAAGCGTTGCCACGCGGTGTAGCCGCGGCCGATGGCGTAGAAGGAAACCTCGGTCTTCGTCGCGTGCCCGTCCCGGTCGCGAGCCGTGGCCGTGAGCACGTACGATCCGCCTTCAGGCAACGGCACCGCAAGCCTGATGGGCGCCGCGCCAGAGACCACGGTCCACTGCCCGGCAGGCGTTCGCACTTCCTCGGTTTCCCAACTGTAGAAACCGCTGCCTTCGGCATGCCGCACCGAATTCCACTGAAGGCGTGTGAGCGCCACCGTCACCGGAACCCCGCCCTGGGCGTTGCCCTGTACGTCGACCGCGACGACCTCGACACTCGTTCCTGCCTCGACACTGGCGAAGTAGTCCGGGCGCCGCAATCCGATGTACCAGGGAGCCGGATGCACCAGCACGCTCGCACGGTTGGCGATGTGCTGTCGCGAGACGTCCTCGACATCGGCTTCGAGCGTGTAGCGATACGGGCGGTCGATATCCCGCGTGGACGTCGCGCTGACCTGCAGACCCCCGGCGGCGTCGAGCGTGGTCTCGGCGCCAGCGATGCGTTGCGCCTGATCCTCGTGCATCGAGTAGTAGCCGAATGCGTACCGATCCTCCGGATACCGTGCCTCGATCGCCGCAGGAATTTCGAAGCTTGGCTCGCGGGTGACCGACCAGTGCACAGGGCGACGTGCGAGAGCGGCGCCGAACAGGTACTTGGCGTCGACATGCCCGCTGAGCGGAGCCCCGGCCACTGGCTGGCTCGCCGTGAGTGTCGCATCGACGCGAAAGTCCGGCCGCCGGTACGCGGCGACGAGAAACGATCCGGAAACCTGTTTCAACCATTCGCCCTGCGGACGCCTGTTGCTCAGGTCGTTGCCTTCCGGCCGTTCCGAGCCAGGCACCAGCGCCTGCACCGAATAGTGGCCGAGTGTGCCATCGGCCGGCACCGTCCACGTCCATTCGGCACTGCTCCAGCGGTTGAGGGTGACCGACCGGCGATCGACCTCTCGCCCCTGCCCATCGCGCACTCGGATGTCGATGACCGATCCGACTGGGAGCAGCCGCACGCCGTTGGGGGTATCGGTTCGCAGAATGGCTTTCGCGTGAATGGCCTCGCCCGGCTTGTACACGCCGCGGTCGGTAAACACGGATCCACGCAGAATGTCGGTCGACTCCCAGAGTTGGTACGGGATGTCGAAGTCCCACGACATGATTCCTTCGTTCCAGTCCGACGCGACATACGCCACGTCGTCGTCCTTCTCGGCGGTGACGATGAAGGAGAGCGGCGAGTGGTCGGCGGGATCGCGCAGCGGCAGCGCGGGAGCCATCGCCACGCCGTCGGGCGCCGTGCTGCCGCGCCAGAGTTGACGGTTGGCGGTGTTGACGATGCTGACCTGGGCGTCGGCCACGGCCGCGCCGGTGTCGAGCCGCGTCACGAACACCAGCGTGGACTGCGGGCTGTCCTTGACGGTAATGCCGAGGTTCGTCACCTGCACCAGAGAAGACCGGTCCGCTTCGTCGCCGGTGCCGGCGCTGCGCGACTGTGGGATCGGCGCCCCCGGCCTGAGGCCGGCCCAGAGCAGGCCGTGGCCCTGCGGCAGCACGCTTCGCATATCGATGCCGTACGACTGTGTCGCATCAGGCGTCACAGTGAGCCGGCGGGCGGTCCCCGCCCCCGGCGGCAGCGTCTTGAAGTTGGTCTTCTCCAGCGCAAGAATCCGGGGCATCAAGTCGCCAGGCAGGAGCCGCGTGAGCCACTGCGTGACTCCCGTCAGGTTCCTTCCATAGAACGGCAGCTGCAATCCACCGGCGACCTCCCAGACACCGTGGCCGTCACCAAAGCTGGTGAACGCCTGCTCATGCCAGTTCTCGACGATCTCCGTCCAGTCGTAGCCGAGCCGCTGCCCATCGACCGACTGCAGCGCGGGGCTGAGCGCATAGGCGAACGTGCGCGCTGGAGGCTGACGTTCGTACCCCGCATCCTCGAGGTCAGGGGATTCGCTGCTGTCCAACGTCGTGCTTCGCACGACCGACTTTCGGGCGAGAACAGGCTCTCTGCCGGGAAGCGTCAGGTCGCGCACCGTCAGTGCCGACGAGAACTTTGCGACATCAACGGGAACTGAAAAGTGCAGACCGTTGTAGCCCGACGGGTCGCACGCCTGGATGCACTGGAAGCGCTGGGCGAAGAACACCGGCTCGAGCTCTGCGATGGACGTCTGCGCCTGCGCCGGGTGCGCGCTGCCATCCATGCCGCGCATCTCTGCGTCGATCACGACTTCGAGCCAGGTGCCTGGGGGTGGGGCTCCTACGGTTTCCAGCACAATCTGAGTGTCGGCGGGCGGAAAGCGCTTGCGGTCCCAATCCGTGGTTGATCGCAGACCAACGGCATCGCTTCGTGCGGCAGCCTGGCGCGCGGTCGCGAGCTTGGCGTCGAGCGCGCGGGCGGCAGGCGGACTGCTGGTGGTGAGACGCGCACGGCCGCGCGCCGACAGGACGGGCTGCTCCCAGTCGTGTGGTGCGTAGTGCGCTCGCACGTGCAGGCTCACGTCTGCAGGTCGCACCCGTTGGTTGAGCGTCAGGAGCAGCACCGCCGGACGATCGAAGCGGCTGTCGCGCCGGTACCACCTCATGGAGGTCAGTTTCACTGTCGGCGTCGTGAAGGTGAACTCATAGGGCGCGCCGAGCCGGCGTCCCGCCTCGCTCGTCGCAGCTGCGTCGACTGTCACGGCGTAACGGGTGGAGTAGGGCAGGGGGGCCGCCGGATCGGGCGTGAAGATGAGAATCGTGGTGCCCGACCACCGATACGTGCCCTTGACCGCCGGGGTGATGTGAATCCATGACGGCGTCGGATTGGAGGGCACACGCCCGAGCGCCACCATCGGCTCCGAAAAGATAATCCGGATGGCATTGCCATCCTGGAGCTGATTGAGCTCGCCCTGTGGCGAGGCTTCAACGATACGCAGCTGCGCCGATTGAGTCAGGAGGACGGGAGAGAGGGTGAGGAGCAGGCCCAGTGTCAGACCCAGACTCAGCCAGCGGCGCATGCGATCTCCTTCGGTGAGGAGCGCGTAGTCTACCAGCCCGCTTGCGGGCCCGTGGTGCTGGACGAGCCGTGGTCGAGCGCGCCGAGGCGGGGAGTCAGGAGATCGAGAGCGTGGAAAGCACTGCGGCGAGCGTCTCGAGATCGGCGGGTTTGGTGAGGTGATAGTCGAAGCCGGCCGCCTGCGTGCGGCTGCGATCCTCGGCCTGGCCCCAGCCCGTAAACGCGATGAGCTTGGCGTCTGCCGTGTCCGGCCGGCTGCGGAGCCGGCGGGCCACGTCGATGCCACTGAGCAGCGGAAGTCCGAGGTCGAGCAGCACGACGTCTGGATGAAAGATGCCTGCGCGATCCAGCGCCATGACCCCATCGAACGCCTTGTCGACCTCGTGCCCCAGGCTTTGCACCACGTCGGTCAACATCTCCACCAGATCGATGTTGTCGTCGACAATGAGCACCTTCAGGCGGCGTTCGGATCGACGGCTACGCGCCGCGTCCGGCGGCTCGGCGGTATCGTGCGTCTGCTGCGGGAGCGGGAGCCGCACCACGAATTCCGCCCCCCGATCGGGGCCCGCACTGAGCGCCTGAATCGACCCGCCGTGCAGCTCGACCACCCGCTTCGAGAGCGCCAGCCCGATGCCGAGGCCACCTTGCAAGGTGTCAGGGCGCTGGAGTTGCCGGAACAAGTCGAAGATCTCGTTCAGCGACTCGGCAGGGATGCCGGCGCCGTTGTCGCGCACGACAATCCGCGCGTCACCGTTGTCGATCGTGCTCTCGAGGCGGATTTCTCCGCCGCGTGGCGTGAATGTCGCGGCGTTATTGAGCAGGTGGGTCACAACCTGTGACAGGCGGGCGGCATCTGCGTTGAGCCAGATCGGCTGGTCGGCCATGACCAGTGTCAGGTGATGGTGTCCTCGGACGAGCAACGCCGAAGCGCCTTCTGCGCCGACCGAGAGAATGCCGCGCAGCTCAACCCGCTCGCGCCGGAGCTGGACTTTCCCGCGCATGAGGCGCGAGACATCCAGCAGATCGTCCACCAGACGGGAGACGTGGTCGAGCTGCCGGTGAATCACCTGCACGGCACGGCTGGCCGCCTCGCCGAGCGTCTCACGCTCGATCACCGGCAACGCATAGCGGATCGCGGCGAGCGGATTGCGCAACTCGTGCGACAGCGTGGCCAGAAATTCGTCTTTGACCTGGTTGGCGCTCTGCGCCTCGTGGAAGAGGCGGGCGTTCTCTCGCGAAACGGTCTCGTGCTCCCGTTCGCGGAGCGCGGCGTCGGTTTCATGGCGGCGCACGAGTGCCGTGACCGTAGCGCGCAACTCGTCGGGGGTCGCTGAACGGGGCAGCGCCGCATCGGCGCCCTCGCGCAGTGCTCGGGCGCGGGCCATTGGGTCGTCATCCAGAAAGAGCACCAGGCTTAGAGCGCCCGCACCGGGTGCCTCATGGGACAGACCCCACTCGATCGACTCGACTGGCGCCGCGACGATGACGAGCGCCGGCTGATGCTGGTCAATCAACTGCGGAAGCGAGGCCGTGTCGTCGGCTTCGAGCAGGTCGTGGCGCGGGTCGCGCAGTATGAGACTGCGCCTGGCGCGCGCCGCATGGTCTGAGTCGAGGTGAAGGAGGAGGGGTGTGCTCACGAGGGCGTGATCGGTCCGGACACTTTACAGGAATCTGCGCGCTGGAGACATCGGATGGTGACCGGTGGGAGCAGCTGCCCCGAGGGGAAAAAAAAGACCCGCTTGCGCGGGCCTTTTGGAGTGACCTGGCTCCCCAGCTCGTAACGCGTCCCCGCGCTACTTCAGGTCCCTCTTGGCCCTACTGATAGCAAGCGTCGTGCCGAAATTCCGTCACGCCTTCGCCGGACGTTTTTTGCCTTGCGGCGAGGCGCCACCGTGTAGGAAGTACTGGTTGCTTTCCACTTGTCGGCTTCCGCAGCGCGTTAAGCGACAAGCCGTAACACACCCGATCTGGCCGCAGGCTGCGCGCCTCACTTGGCGAGCGGGTCAGGGCGCAGCTGAAAGTGCACCACCTTATTCGTCGTGCCTTTGCCCGTTTCCATGTGGAACGGCGCACGCGTGCTTACCGTGGCGAACACGCCCTTGCCTTTCCATCCGCGCGCCGGGTCATCGATGCGGCCGTCCATCCATTTCGTATAGAACCCGTTCGGGTACGGCACCCGGAGCACGATCCACTTGCCGTCCTTCAGCGCCAGCAGGCCCTCAGACTCGTTTCCCGTGTCGATCGGCACATTGCGGCCGAGGCCGAGCGTGTCGAACTGGTCGACCCACGTGTAGTAACTGCCCTCTGCGCTTCCGGATGTGGTCACACCCTTCAGTTGGGGCAATGGCTCTGGATAGAGCGTCCAGCCCTCTGGGCACTGCTGGCCCGTCGCCTTGGGTCCATTGAGGGGGCCTTTGCACTTGCGCCGATCGAAGCTGGCCATGTGGCCGCTGGCTAATGGCGTCCATACGACGCCGTCGCGATCGATGTCCATGCCCCGGGGGGAGAATCCCTGTCCGGCCGGCCCCGGCGTATTGAACGGCACTTCGAACACTTCGGCCAGGGCCGTCTCGCTGGGGTTTGCGCCGGGGACAAGGCGCACGACCGCGCCGGGGAAGCCGAGTACCGACCCCCACACCGATCCGTCGGGTGCCGGTGAGACGGCATAGAAGGCGGCGCCGTAGCGTTTGTCTTTGGCCGGATCCACCGGTGCGTTCGGCTCGACATACGCGTCGCGTTTACCGTTGCCGTTCGTGTCCATGATCAGCGGCGTCCACCCCTGCGACTTGGCTTCGTCGTGGGTCTGCTCCCACATCTTGGTGTTCAGCCACCCGACCACCTGGCCGCCGCCACTCGTCCACAAGGTGTTGTCCGCGTCCTCGGCAAACATCAGATGATGCGTGCTGAAGCAGGTGCTGATGTGCGCAATCTGCTTTGTCTTCGGATCGTAGACGGCCAGTTGGCGACTGGACATGTTGAGCGGGAACTGTTTGGCCGAAGGATGGATCGATCCCGCCTTGCAGAAGTTAGGGTTGGGACCAGGCCGCACGACCGAGGTGAACCAGACGCGGCCCTCCGCGTCGAACATCGGATTGTGAACGTTGTTCTTGCTCGTCCAGGGCGCGTCATTGCCGAAGTACGCAGACGGCTGCACCATCACGGGCGGTGTCGCCGCCGGCGTGTTCGGATCGCGCAGCGTCAACTTCACCTGACTCGTGGCGTTCCGCACGGGATCGAGCACCGGCAGGTAATCGGCGCTCAGTTCCAGGGCGCCGTAGATTAAGCCGTTCGCATTCACTCGCGGGTTGCGCCGGTCGGTCGAGACCTGGTCGTGCAGATACGCCTTCGGATCGGCCCAGTCCCACATCGTGATCACGACGTTGCGCTCGACGCCTTCCGGCCGGGGCGGAGCCGGGGGGAGCTCGCCCTTGCCGATGCGGTCGGTCCAGTCCGCCAACATGGCGAGTGTGCGCTCACGACCGAGCGTCTGCAGACCGGCCACCATGGCGCCGCCCGCCTGGCCCGATGCCGTGCGCCGCTCCCAGGCCGCGACGCCCGTCGGAAACACACCCAGCGCCGGCGGAATCTCGCGCGTGCCGCGGCTGCCGAGCTGATGACAGGCCAGGCAGGTGCCCGACTTGAGATTGCGCAGATACTCCGCCTGTGTTTTCACGGCCGGGTTAATGCCGTTGCCGGCCGGTCCGGTTCCGGGGAACTCACTCGCCTCCGGCACGTGGAGCAGTGAGAACCAGTAGCCGGCCGGATAGTAGGCGGCCGCGGCGCGGGCATTGGGCGCCGCGACGGCGGTGAGGTTGAGCGCCGCGCCCGGTCGCGTCGTGACCTTCGGCGAGTCCACCAGACCGTAGCCCCGCACCCACACGGTGTAACTGGCGGGCGGCAGATCGGGCAGGAGATAACGTCCGCGATCGTCTGTGACCACGATACGGACGAACTTGGTCGGCAGCTCGGCGGTTTCTGCGATGACCCACACGCCTGCTTCCGGACCACGGGGGCCGCGGACGACGCCGCCGAGATCGTCGCTGTCGATGGCCACCGCAGGCGGCGCTTGCTGGGGAGCGGGGCCGATCATGGCGAGAGACGCCGCCAGCGCCACACTCGCGCCGGCCGCGGAAAGCAGGCTCGTCAGGTTCATGTCAAACCTCTAAGTTGGAGTACGCCTCACCATACCTGTCTCGGCCGCACGGGTCAATCCATCGGCGCAGGCCGTGGGCATACGTCCCCACGCGCGCACGCCAGCCACGACGCGGCTCGCGTCAACAGTGGGACTCCCATAGAATAGGGAACCAACTCCGCCGCCAGGTGTCCAACTGAGGGCAAACCGCCCGCAGAAGCCACTCGTCTTAGTTGCGTCCCGTAAACGTCACGAGTTATCAGTGAGGTGTGTCATCAGAGTACGCCGCCGGCCGTCTGCACGGCGCGCCCATCGCGACTCGGCGTTCTGCCGCCGGCGTGCCACATGGTTACTCCTCGCCTTCGGTCTGCTGGCCGTCGCGAGTGGCGCCGCCTGTCAACGCGCCGGTCGCACCGCTGGCGCACAGGCGACGACCGCTGAGGCCGCCGCCGGCAAAGCTCCCCTGCGGTTGTCGGGCACGGTCGAAGCCGTACGCTCGCGCACGGTTGCGGTACCGCGGCTACAGGGCCCGCTGACACCCCTCGTGATCATCGGATTGGTGCCGTCGGGCGATCGTGTAGAGCCGGGTGACGCGCTGGTGGAGTTCGATCCGCAGCAACAGCAGCGCGATGCGCTGGATCGGCGGGCCGAGGTCGTGACCCTCGAGGGCGACATCGCCAAGAAGGGCGGTGAGCAGGCGGCGGCCGAGGCCAAGGATCGCACCGCGCTGGTGGCTGCCGAGCACGACGTCGAACGCGCCCGCCTCGAGGTTCGCAAGAACGATCTGATTGCCCGCATCGACGCCGAAAAGAACAGCCTGGCGCTCAACCAGGCCCTGGCGAAGTTCGAACAGGTTCAACTGACGTTCGCGCTCGAGCGCCGGGCGGCGGCCGCCGACCTGCGCATCCTCGAGATCCGGCGCGAGCGCGCTGAACGCACACGCCGTTACGCCGAGCAGAACGCCCAGCTGATGAAGGTGGCCGCGCCGTTTGGCGGGCTGGTCGTCATCAAGCGCGTCTATCGCAACGGCAGCTTCGTCGAAATAGCCAGGGGCGACGAGGTCCGCCCCGGCACGCCCATCGTCGACATCGTCGACACGACGGCCATGCGCGTGCGCGGACGGCTGAACCAAGCCGATGCGGGATTCGTGCACGTGGGCCAGCCCGCCGTGGTGAAGCTCGACGGCTTTCCCGACCTGTCGTTCAAGGGCAGCGTGACGTCGGTGACGCCGCTGGCCGGCCCGAGCCAGCTATCGCCGAGCGTGCGGTCTTTCGTGGTGATCGTCTCGATTGAGACCTCGCACCCGCAGCTGCTGCCGGATCTGACGGCGTCGATCGACATCATCCCGGAGGCGGCGCCCGCACAGGTGGCGCGGGTGCAGCCATGAGTCCGTCGGTCGACACGTCGCCACGGCTTCTCACGCCCGGCCGTGTTCTCGTCGCGGTTGTCGCCGTGCTCACACTGTTCTTCGGCGGCCGGGCCTATCTCGCGCGTGGCGAGGTTCCGGCCGCGGATACTGTCACCATCACCCGCGGCGAGTATGCAGACATCGTCGAGATCCGCGGGCAGGTCCAGCCGGTGCGATCGATTTATGTCACCGCGCCGTACAACGCCGGCGAGCTGCAGATTCTCAAGATTGCGCCGAATGGAACCGCCGTTCACAGCGGCGATGTCGTGGCGGAGTTCGATGCCGTCACTCTGAGGCGTACCATCCAGGAGAAGCAGTCGGAGCTGCGCAGCGCGACCGCCGAGCTCCAGCAGGGACTCGCGCAGTCACGAATCACGGTCGAGGAGCGACAGGCTGCTGTGAAGCGCGGCGAGTTCGATGTGGCGAAGGCGCGCTTGTCCATCGGGGAGATCGGATTGGTCTCGGAAATCGAGGCGGGCCATGCCCGGCTCGCCCTCGCCGACGCCGAACAGCGGCTGCACGAAGGCGAAGCCTCCGCCACCTCCGCGCGTGCCAACGCCGAGACCGATCGCCGGACGCGCGAACGGCGGATCGAGAAGCTGAAGCAGGATCTCGCGCTCGCCGAGCAACAGGTGGCGGCGCTCAATGTGAAGGCGCCGACCGATGGCACCGTGAACATCCTGCCCAACTACCGGGCCACCAGTCCGACCGGCATCCCGCAGGAATATCGGGCCGGCGATCGCGCATACCCGGGCGCCGTCGTGCTCGAGCTGCCCGATCTCTCGGCCGTGTATCTCACCGCGCGGATCGACGAGCCCGATCGCGGCCGGCTGGTCAGCCAGCAGCCCGCGGTGATCCGCGTCGATGCGATCGCGGACCGCGACTACCAGGCCACGGTGAGCGAGATCTCGGTGCTGGCGCGCACCGACTTCACGAGCGGATGGCCGCCCACCAAACAATTCGATCTGAAACTCACGCTAAAGGATCCCGATCAGCGCCTTCGGCCGGGAATGAGCGCGCTGGCCAGGATTGCGGTGGGCCGGCTGCCTGATGTGCTCCTCGCGCCGGCAGCTTCCGTCTTCTACGAGAACGGCAAGACGGTTGTGTATCGACTGAACCGCGGGCGCTTCGATGGGACGCCCGTCGAGGTTCTCCGGCGCGGCCGCGAACAGGTGGCCCTGTCGGGCGCGATCGCCGCCGGCGATCGCATCGCGCGGCGCCGGCCTGACACGGCGCCGCAGGAGGGCAGCCGATGACCAGAAAACGTGGTCTGATTGGCGGCACGGCGGTTCTCGTTCTCGCGGGGGCGGCGGCACTGCTGCCAGGTCGATCGCGTGCCGGGGCCGCGCCTGTTCCTTCCGCAGGTGCCCTGGTGCCCACGGCGCGCGTGCAGCGGGGTGCCCTCGAGCTCACCGTCTATATGAATGGCGACCTGCGGGCATCGCAACAGCAGGCGCTGCTCGCGCCCACGGTCGGCGGCGCGCTCCGCATCCTCACGCTGGTCGATTCTGGCGCCACGGTCAAGGCGGGCGACGTCGTGCTCGAATTCGATCCCGCCGATCAGCTCCATGCGCTCGAGCAGGCGCAGTCGGAGCTGCTCGAAGCCGAGCAGGAGATCATCAAGCGGCGCGCGGACACCGACGCGCAGGTGGCACGGGACAAGGTCGCCCTGCTCGGCGCGCAGTTCGACGTGCGGCGAACAGAGCTCGACGCCGCCGTCGATCGTGATCTGATTCCGGGCAACGTCTATCAGGTGCGGCAGGCCTCGTTACAGGAAGCCCGGCGGATTCTGACGCAGACCCAGCAGGACATCACGTCGCGCGGCACCGTCAATCAGGCGGGCCTCAGCGTGCTCGAGGAGCGACGGGCGAAGGCCATGGTCACCGCCGATCGCGCGAGGCAGAACATCGACAACCTCGTGTTGAAGGCGCCGATCGACGGCATCATCTCGGTACGCGAGAACAGCGACGCCGCGGGCGGGGTCTTTTTTTCCGGCATGACGCTGCCGCAGTACCGGGTCGGCGACACGGTGAGCTCGGGACGCACGGTGCTCGACATCTTCGACGTCTCCCAAATGGAAATCCGCGCCGCGGTCAACGAGCAGGACCGCGCGAACCTGGCCGCGGGCCAGGCCGCCCGTGTCGAGTCGAACGCGGCGCCCGGGGTGGCACTGACGGCGAAGATCACGGCGATTGCCGGTCTCGGCCGCCCTGACGAGAACGGTGGGCCACTCCAGTCGTTTCAGGTGACGCTCCAGCTCGATCGTGCCGATCCACGCATGCGACCTGGCACATCGGTCAAGTTGATCATCCAGGGCCAGCGCCTCGACAACGTGCTGCTGCTGCCGCGGCAGACGGTCTTCGAGAAGGACGGCAAGTCCGTCATCTACGAGCGCACGGCCGCGGGCTTCGAACCGCGGTCCGTCAAAGTCCTGAACCGCACCGAGAGCCGCGTAGCGATCGACGGCGTGAAGGAGGGCATCGAAGTGGCCTTGGTCAACCCGGACACCGCGACGTCCGCCACCAAGACGCAGCCGGCAGCCCCCACACCGGCCGGGGTGGGACGATGAGCGTCGCTGTGGCGCAGCCGGCTCGGCGGCGGCTGAGCCTCGTCCCCGAGCTGACGCAGGGGTTCGACAACCTGCGTGCCCACAAGCTGCGATCGATTCTCACGATGTTGGGGATGATCTTCGGCGTGGCGGCGGTCATCGCCATGCTGTCGATCGGCGCCGGCGCGCAGCAGCAGGTCATTGCCTTCATCGAGCAGCTCGGTGTGCGCAACATCATCGTCGAGGCCAGGGAGTCCACCGACTATCAGGCCTACCAGACGGTGCGGAAGCTCTCGCCGGGCCTCTCGTTCCGCGACGCCCGCGCGATTGAGGCGAGCCTGCCAGGCATTCGTGCGATGTCAGCCCGCAAGCGGCTTGTCCCCAGCAAGATCCTGCCGAAGCCGCAGGGCGACGTGCCGGCTGTGTTTGGCGTGGCGGCGGTCTTCCAGTCCGAGATCGGCGGCCTCCATGTGTCGAGCGGTCGCTTCTTTACCGACGCGGAAGATCTGGCCGCGACGGCCGTGGCCGTGCTGGGCCAGTCGGCGGCGACCGGACTCTTCGGCGCGGAAAGCCCTGTTGGTCGTTTCGTGAAACTCAATGACGAATGGTTCCGCATCGTCGGCGTGGTCGCCCCACGGCTCGCGGTGCAGGGCGACGTCGGTGGTCTGCCAGTTCAGGACAGCAACAACGTGATCTACGTGCCGATCCGCGCCGCGATCCTGCGGATGGAAGATGCGCGTGGCTACCTGCGCGACGAGATCGACGCAATCTATCTGACCCTCGAAGCGGAGGATCAGATGACCACGGCCGGCGCGCTCGTGCGCGGTTTGCTGAATACCGCGCATCGCGACGCCGGTGATTTCAGCGTCATCGTGCCCGCGGAACTGCTCGCGCAGCAGCAACAAACACGTCGTCTCTTCTTGTACGTCATGGTCGCCATTGCGTCGATCTCGCTGCTCGTCGGCGGCATCGGCATCATGAACATCATGCTGGCGAGCGTGATGGAGCGAACGCGCGAGATCGGAGTACGCCGCGCGGTCGGCGCCACCCGGCGCGACATTATCCGGCAGTTCCTCATCGAGACGACGTTGATCACGGTGACCGGCGGGATCGCTGGCACGGTGGCTGGCATTCTCCTGTCTCACCTGGTCGCTTACCTGGCCGGCTGGTCCACGGTCGTCACCGTCACCTCCGTTGTGGTGGCGTGCGCGGTGTCGGTCACCGTTGGCATCGTGTTCGGTCTGTATCCCGCGGCACGCGCAGCCAGGCTCGATCCGGTCTATGCGCTTCACTACGAGTAACTTCATGGACACTTCACAGCACACGAGAACAAGGTTCAGCGGATGGATTGCCGTGGCGGTAGCGGCCGGGCTTTCCGTGATGTTTGCATCGGCAACCTCTGCCGGCCAGCTTCCGGCCAGTCCCGCGCCCGACGCAGCGGCTGCGCGCCAGCGGCCGGCGGGAGGTCCGCTCCTGGAACTCTCAATGGAGAAGGCTGTGGAGATGGGGCTCGACGCGAACCTCGGGCTGCAGGCCGACCGGCTGAGTCTCGAAAGTGCGGCGCACGCGGTGACCGCCGCGCGATCGGCCTTCATGCCGATCATCGGTTCGTCGGTGTCGCGTTCGTCCTCGGTGTCGGTGCCGAACGACTTCACCCAGGGGTCGTCCGACATCACGCGGCAGGGGCTCGACGTTCGCAACAGTCTCAGCCAGGTCCTTCCGGTCTTCGGCACGCGCTACGACGTCTCGCTCAGCAACAGCCGGAATTCGCAAATCGGGGGCAACCCGCTCTTCAATCCTTTCCTGAGCTCCGGCCTGTCATTCAACGTCACCCAGCCCCTCTGGCGGGGGTTCATGACCGACCAGAACCGCGTGACCCTGCAGACGAGCCGGCGGCGCCGCGACGTGGTGGACATCCAGCTCCAGCAGCAGGTCGTCCGACTCGAGACGGAGATTCGCAGCGGTTATCTCGATCTGCTCAGCGCTCTCGAAGGGCTCAACGTCGCACGACAGAACATGGATATCCGGCAGAAGTCCCTCGCCGACGCCCGTGCGCGCGTGGCCGTGGGTGCGGCGGCCCCGGTCGAACTGATCAGCGCTGAGGCTGACGTCGCGAGCAATCAAGAACAGGTGCTCCTGGCCGAGGCTTTGATCGCCACGCGCGAAGACGGCCTGCGGACGTTGATTCTGGACCCGACCCGTTCCGACTTCTGGCAGGTCCGCATCGTTCCGACCGACACACTCCGGCCGCAACAGCCGGCCATCGACCTGGACGCGGCGATCAAACAGGCGCTCGACCATCGGCTCGACCTGGCCGTCACGAGGCACGAGCTCGAGATCTCCGACCTGGCGTTGAAGGCGGCGCGCAACGCCACCCATCCGGCCGTCGATCTGCGCGTCAATTACGGGACGAGCGGCACTGGCGGCACGCGGCTCACCTACGGCGACGGCTTTCCGCCTCCGGTCGTCGGTCGCAGCGACAAAGGGTTCGGATCGGTGCTCAGCGACACGTTCGGATCCGTGTATCCGCAATGGACGGCGGGCGTGAACGTGTCCTATCCGGTGGGACACAGCGCCGCCGAGGCAGCGCTGGCGCAACAAGCGGTGAGCCAGCGGCAAAGCCAGATTCATCTGCGCGAGCTCGAGGTGTCCATCGTGCAGCAGGTGCGCGATGCCGCCCGGCAGGTGGAGAACAGCTACCAGCGAGTGCTGGCGACGCAGGCCGCGCTCCGCGCGAGCGAACAGCAACTCGACGCGGAACAGCGGCGGTTCACGACCGGACTCTCCACGACATTGGAGCTCCAGGTGCGACAAGGGCAGCTCGCATCAGCCCGGACGGCAGAGCTGAATGCGGTGATCGCGCACAACCGCGCGCTCATCAACTTCGAACGTATCCAGAAGACGCAGTAGCCCGCTCGTCGCGCCTACTCCGCGGCCGGACGTCGCGAGTAGAATGCCATCATGTATGGCGCCGTTCTCCTTCTGCACTCGTACGTTCGCTGGCTTGTTTTGCTCGCGGGCATTCTCGCCGTGGCCCGCGCGTTTGGTGGCGTGACCGGCCGACGCGCGTGGACGCCGGCCGACGATCGCGCCGGTCGGATGTTCAACATCATCCTGATGGCGCAGTTCCTTCTCGGGATGCTGCTCTACATCGGTCTCAGCCCCATCACACAGGCCGCGATGCGCGACCTGGGCGCCGCCATGCGTAATCCCGTGGTCCGGTTCTTCGTGGTCGAGCACCTTTTCGGCATGCTGGTCGCGATGGCGCTCGCCAACATCGGTAAAGCCCGCATTCGGCGCGCCCGGCACGACGAGCGCCGGCACCGCACGGCCCTGACGTTCTATGGCATCGCCTTGCTGGCGATCCTCGCATCCATTCCCTGGCCCCTGTTCGCCTACGGCCGGCCGCTCTTGCGCTACTGAGGATCTATGGCTTCCGAGCGACATGTCTACATCGGCACTGATGGCGGCGCGACCACGTCCAAGGTGGGCGCCGTGTGGGGTGACGGCACAACGGTTTCCACGAGGCTGCTTCAACGGCCCACGGGTTCGAGCGAGGGGCCTGCCGCGGTTGTCGAGGGCTGGGTGTCCTCTATCGGCGAGTACCTCGAGCTGAACGGCCTGACCTGGGAACAGGTGGAAGGGGTGGGACTGGCCGTGCCGGGACCGTTTCAACGGTACGGCGTGTTCGACAAGTCGCCGAACCTGCCCGAAACCTTCATCGGGTTCGACGTGCATACGGCTTATGGCAGCGCGCTGTCCGAACGTGCCGGGCGAGCCGTGCCGTTGACCGTTGGCAACGACGGCAATCTGGGTGGCGTGGCCGAGGCGCAGCGGGCGCGCGGCAATACCGATGCCTCGGTCATCATGCTGGCGCCCGGATCTGGACTCGGCTGCGCCTACATCGATCGCCGCGGGCTGCCGCTCGATGGCGATACGCTCGCGGGCATGGAGGCGGCGCACATGCCGGCGCCGCTGCACCTGCTCAACACGCGGGCGTACGCGTGTGGGTGCGGACGCGAGTGGGGATGCGTGGAGGTGTACACCACGCTCTCCGGCCTGCCTTATCTGCTCGCGGACGTGCTGCCGAAATATCCCGGGCACGAGCTCGCGTCGTCGCCCCTCGAGCCGCGCAAGCGCGTGCTCGCGCTGCGTGGTCTTGCCCAGCAGGGCGACGCGCTCGCGCTCGAGATCTTCGACTTTCAGGCCCGCGCGCTCGGGCTGCACGTGGCGTCGCTGGCCATGGCACTCGACGCGGAGTTTGTGGTCATCGGGGGCGGGCTGATGGATCCGGAAGCCACCACCGAAGCGTTCCGCGACCGGTATCTGCGCATCATCCGTGACACGGCGCATCCCTATCTGTGGCCGGCACAACGCGCGCGCCTGACGCTGGTTCCCGCGGCACTGGGCGACCTGTCGCAGGCGATTGGCGCCGCGCTCGTGGCGCTCTACCAGAGCCGATCCTGAGCGAAGGTCGGCTCGCCAGGCCGGCCCCTCAGTGTCTCCAGACCTCGAACGGGTCGAGCGGCGTGCCCTGCCACCAATGCCTGGCGGGCGTCAGCAGGAAGATGCCGAAGTGCAGATGGGGCGTGTTCGGCGGTGCATTGCCCGACGTCCCTACCGTGCCAATCTGCTGCCCTCGCTTCACCCGAGCGCCCTCTGCCAGACCCGCCGCGTACTCCTCCAGATGGGCGTAGTAGTACGCGTAGGTCCCACTGGGATCGAACTGATAGATCGTTTTACCGCCGGCCTTGCTGAGGAACAGCTTGGCGACGGTGCCGTCCTCGACCGCGAGCACTGGTGTGTGCCGCGGCGCGAGGATGTCGAGCGCCTCGTGCACGCGTGAGCCGTCGCGTGTGTCGTGGAATGACGACCGCAAATCCGACCGGCTCACGCCCGACACCGGAACCTTCAGATCCCGATGGCGAAGGTCTTCGAGCGACTGCTCGGCATCGGCCGGCGTCACAGGGGAGGGTTCAGGTGCCTTCTGGGCCGGCGCGCGCGCCACGTCAGGGGCGGATGGGGCACTGTCGCGCGAACGTGCAACGGGAGGCGCCGCGCCCGGACGCGACGCGGAAACCGTGGCACTGGTTGGCGGAGTATGGTTCAGGGAGGAGTAGCGGGATCCGATGAGGATCCCCGCGGTGAAGCTCACCGCCGCGATCCACCAGTGCTCCGGCCGCAGTCGTCGCACCGCCTTGGCCTACTCGATGAACTCGACGGCTGTGCCGCGCGCGACGAGTGCGGCCAGCGTCTGGGCGTCCCAGTTCGTCAAGCGCACACAGCCATGCGACGAAGTATGCCCGATCTGCGACGGCTCTGGTGTGCCGTGCAGGCCGTAGTGTTCCTTGTTGATGTCGATCCAGACGGCGCCGACCGGGTTGTTCGGACCCGGTGGGATTTTGGCCTTCGCGTGCGCGGGGTTGGCGTCCCAGAACAGATCCGGGTTGTAGTTGAACGACGGATTGCGCGCGATGCCCGTCACCTGCCACTTGCCGATCGGCAGCGGGTCGTGCGAGCTGCCGCTCGTGACGGGCGCGAGGAAGAGGACGTCGCCGTTGGGGCTCTCGACCGTCAGCGTCGCGCCGCTCTTGGAGACGACGATCTTCGCCGAGCGGTCTGCGACGGGCGGTGCGACGCCGCCGACATTCGGGACCTGAATCTCCTCGCCGCGCGTGAACTGCGCTGTCGGATTCAGTGTACGGAGCAGCTTCGGTGATGTGTGGAAACGCTCGCCGAGCTGTTCAATGACAGACGTGTAGTTGAGCGCCGGCAAACCGGGGAGCGCCATCATGTCTTTTGGAATGACGTCGGTAAACGGACCCGCGACATCGGCATCCGCGATGACGTATGACGTGAGGGTGTTCACGTCGGGCGCCCCAAGCAGTGCGAGGGCCTCCGTGTCTGCCGTGCGCGCGACGAGTTTGTGCGCTTTCGCGAACGCCGCCAACGCCCGCGTGGTGTTTTGTCCGCGCTGACCATCGATTTCACCTGGCGAGAAGTGGGCTCTGTCGAGCAGTACCTGCAGCGTGAGCACAGGAGACACGGTCGAAGACGGCACCGCGCCAGGTCGCGCGGGCGCGGCCGGCGGTGGAGCCTGCTCCGCGAACAACGGCGCACGTCCGACCGTGCAAAGGACTGCCATGACCCACGCCTGCGCGGTCCGGGTTATCCCGCAATGGAGCGAATTCATCTGCACCTCATCTTGTCTGATGGTGTGTGCCCGCAAGCTTCAGGCCAATGTGTTTGCCTGACTCGCTTGGGAAGACCGCATCGGGAGGCACCTGGAAATTACGTCGCGGGAGTCAGAGTGGATACGATGTCCGCCCATTCGTCATCGAGCGAACCCCTGAACGGCGCGCACTGGGCGCGGCGATACCAGTACCCGGCATTGTCGCTGTCGCCCTCCTTGCGGTGCAGATACGCGTGGACGCGCGCCCCTACGCTGTCGTCGATGTCCTGCGCGATTCGGTGCGCCTCGTCCCAGTCGCCGGCACGGTCGTGCCAGAGCGCGCGGAGCGCCGGCGACAAATCCGGGGGCATGCGCCCCGCAGTGACACTGTCCAGATATTCGGAGAGCGTCATCGGACGGACGCGGCGGTGGTGGGGGCGGCAAGACCCTCGGCGATCTTCGTCTGAATCTTACGGATGTACCGCGCCGCGATCTCCGGTTCGTAGCCGCCCGCCCGGAATGCGTCATGCCACTGGGCCTCGGTCAACCTGGCGAGCAGTGCGCAACTCCAGCGCACATCCGCCGGCGTCAGCGTCCGCACGAGGTCGCCGTGGATACCTCGATACGCAAATTCCACGTGCTCTGCCGTCATTGTCTTGATGAAGCCCTGCTGCTCGAAGCCGTCGACATCGCTTTTCGTGCCCTGAACGAACCCGCGGAGCCGGAGACGCTGAAGGAGGACGGGATAGACCAGCCTTCCGAGTGAGGCGCCGAGATCGCGCTCGACATATCTTCTTGGTTCGCGGGGCGCGTCGCCTCGCTCTGCATACACCTTGTTATTGTTCGTCTTCCAGTCCCAGTTGTTGAGGATCAGGTTCGCAACCAGCAGGCCGGCCAGCGGCCGGGTTCCGACGAATGGATTCTGCCGCCACGACCACTCCGACACCACCTTCTCGTCGGAGGGCATCACCCGAAATCGCGCCGGGGGCTGATCGGACTTGGAGTGGGTCATCGTCCAGGTCTTGACGTAATGCATCGGGTCCTGGTGATAACCGATCGCCCACAGGACGCGTGAGGCCGTCACCTCTGGCTGCGCCTCGATGCCGAGCTTCACACTCCAAAGCTGGCCGCGGGGATCCCGCACGTCATACCCGGGGCTGATGCCGTGGGTGTCCTTCTTCACGACCGTGTACGGGCCGACAGGCATGGAGGCCGTTCCACCAGGGCCCACAAACAGATCGCGAGATCCGATATCAGTGGGGTCAACCCACAATTCTGAAATCGCGGGAGCCGGACCGGCGGGCGCGACCCGCTGAATCTTCGCGGCGCAGGCTACAGCCGTTATGGCCAGCGCGCTACCTAAAAGTAGACGAAAGATGCCACGTACCTGTCGAGACAACATCGATGGGTCTGGGGTGCAAAGAAAAGGCCCATCTCATCGAGGTGAACGCTCCAGGGTCTAAGTACACGCGTACTTAAAAATGCCCTGGAAGTCCCCGGCGAGAATTATTAGTCCGAAGCTTTGCTGGTCTTGGCGAGCGGCCCAAGCCAATCTCTTGGCTTCCACCCCCGCCAGCCGCATTCCTCGCAGCGGTAGGGACGGAGTGTGGCGGCTACGAACGGACGCTCCCACCAGCGCCGATGCGAGCGACGGATGTAGGGTGATTCGCAGTCGGGGCAGCCAACTGTGTGGCGGACGGAGGGGGCGGCACCCGATTGCAGGGAGTATGGGGCAGGACTGCCGATCAAATTGCCGTGCATAACCATGACCCGCCGCGATGCAGAGCAAATTACACGCCATCGATTCGTGACGCATCGTCGGCCGGGCCCCTGGGACGTCCCCGCTAGCGGTGGCGAATTGGTTCCAGCAGCTGATTCAAGTGTGTAATGTCGACAGGCTTAATCAGATGGGCGTCGAAGCCGGCCGACCGGCTGTTCGCGATGTCCCTGGGCGCGCCGTAGCCGCTGAGCGCGATGCTGAGCTGAGGCGGGCGAGCCAGGCGCTTGAGCGCGTTTCCGACGTCGAGGCCGCTGCCGTCGGGTAGGCCCATGTCGCTGATCAGGCAGTCCCACGGTTCGTGCAGCCTGGCCAGGGCGGCAGAGACGGACGCGACGGTCTCCACGTGATGGCCCTCGGCGTCGAGGAGCATCGTCAGCATCTCGGCCGAGTCGGCGTGGTCCTCTACCAGCAGAATATTCAAGCCGGTGTGAACCACAGGCACGTCGCTTATCGCGCCTGTCTCGGGATCGCCGGGTGTCTCGCGACGCCCCGCTCGCAGTCCGAGGTCGACCACGAACGTGGCGCCGAGTCCGACGCCGGCGCTCACGGCCTGAATCTGGCCGCCGTGGGCTTCGACGATGCCCTTCGCGATCGGCAGGCCGAGCCCTAATCCGTCGTGTTTGCGCATCGCGCTCGCCTGTTCGAAGGGGAGAAAGATGCGTGACAGGAGCGAAGGATCGATGCCGATCCCGTCGTCGGTGACGGTCACTCGCACGGTGCCCCACGCCGGATTGCTGGTCTCGATACGCACCGTCCCGCCGGTCGGCGAGAACTTGATCGCGTTCTTCGCCAGATTCCAGAACACCTGCTCGAGACGGCCGGCATCGCCGGTAATCGCCCGTTCTGTTGCGGCGGGCACGATAGACAGACGGACGCCGCGCGCATCGGCGTCTGGCGCGCACACGGCCACGCTGGCAGCGAGGATTTCGTGCAGATCCAGTTCGCCCAACTGGAGGTGCAGCTTGCCCTGTGCGATGCGTGTCACATCGAGCAGGTCGTCGATGAGCCGCGCCTCGGTCTCGATATTACGACGAATGGTCGCCACCATCTGCGCGCCGTCTGGGGTGAGCGTCTCGACCCGCGGCAGCATCGAGGACGCCAGGAGCGCCGGCGTGAGCGGCGTCCGCAGTTCGTGGCTGAGCGTGGCCAGAAACTGATCCTTGGCCTCGCTCCGGGTACGGTGGGCGATCTGGTCGCGCTCGGCCTCGACGCGCTTCGCGTCGGCGACTTGCTGCTCATGCACCAGCCGCTGGTAATCCGTCACATCTTCGAGTGCCATCCAGCACGTGCTGTCGCCCAGCTTAGGCGACCGGCGTGTCGATACGCGCACCTGAACCGTCCGGCCGTCACGCGAGTTGATCGTGAGCTCCTCGCGCACGGTCTCTATCGTCGCGCGCACCTGCCGCATGTGCTCGAGCAGGCGCGTGCGGTCCCCGTTCGCGACGAACACGATTAGTGGATGGTGTGTGACCTTGCCGCCTTTCGTGCCGAGCAACGTTGCCGCTGCGTGATTGATCTCGAGGACCATGCCGTGCAGATCGAGCAGGAGGTAGCCCACCGGCGCCCAGGTGAACAGATCGAAGTACTTATTCCAGTCCTCGAGCAGCTCCTCGCGGTGGACCCAGGGATCTGGATTGGGCGCCCTGTGCGGCGCGGTCGCGAGTGGCTGTGCGACGCCAGATCGAGGCCGACGACGGCCCGGCTGTGCAGCGTCGGAGGCTGCCGACGGTGCACGGAGAGTCACGCCGTGCGCCGATCGCGCCGTTGCCGGGACGCCCGTTTTACGCGCCATGAGCGGCCTCGCGCGCCACGACGAGGAGCCATGGCTTCGTCGGCCCAACGGCAAACCGTTGCGCCTGGAGGATGACGCGCGACTTTCCCTGCATGTCGCCAATGTCGATTGGTCTGGTGCTGATCTGCTCGGCGGTGCCTGCCGCCCCCAATGCCTCACGCAGCGCTGAGGGGTCCCATCGTTCGGGGGCGAGATCGTCGAGGGCGACACCGGCCGGATCGGCCGATAACGAGAGGCGCTCGACGAGTGCGCGGTTGGCCACCTTCACGCGAAATGCTTCATCGAGCACGAACGCCGGTTCGCCCATGATGGCGACCGCGGCCAGCAGATGGTGCGTCAGGCGTTCGACCTGCTCCTGCTGGTGTTTGCTGTCTGTCATGTCGGTGAAGGTCAGCACGGCTCCGTCGATTCTATTGTCAATGTTCTTGTACGGGCGGATGCGAAGCGAATACCAGCGGCCCTGCCGGTCAGTGACTTCGCGCTCCTGCGACGCCAGCGTGTTGATGGTTGTCCGGGTCAGCGCCTCGAGATCCTCGCCCTGCAGATTGGTGTTGATCTGGCCGAGTGGGCGGCCGACGTCGCCGGGAATCAGGTTGAGGAGACGCTCGGCCAGCGGCGTAAACCGCCGGATGCGCAGATCGTCACCGATGATGAGGATGACGATATCGAGCGCAGGCAGCAGGTTCATCAGGTCGCTGTTCGTCCGGCCGAGCTCCTGGTTGCGGGCGTGGAGTTCTTCGTTGAGCGTATTCAACTCTGCGTTGGTGCTCTGCAGCTCCTCTTTCGCGGTGTCGAGCTCCTCGTTGGTGCTCTGCAACTCCTCGTTGCTCGATAGAATTTCCTCGTTGGCCGACTGCAGTTCCTCGTTGGCCGCTTCGAGCTCCTGGATGATGGACTCGAGATACTCCCGGCTGGCGGCCAGCTCGCGAGCCAGCCCCGCCACCCGTTCGTCCGAGTCCTGGCGCGCGGACGCGCGGCGCTGCTTCTGCTGCATCTTCGGCCGGACGACAACCGAGTCTGACTGCTCCTGGAACAGCACCAGCAACTGGTGATCGGCCTCGTCGCTGAGCGGAATCGCCTCGATGTCGACGACGCTCCACGTCCCACTGCGCCGAATCTGCACCCCCTCCTTGCGCACGGGGCGTTGCCGGCGGCGGGCCAGCTGCAGCACCGCCCGCAACGGAAAGAGCAAACCCTCACGGGCCATCTTCAGAATATTGAGACTGGGGTCGCCTTCGGGCGCCTCCAGGAAGTTGCCGGTCGGGCCGCGAAACTCCACAATCTCGTTGCCGGGCCCGACGATGACCCCCGGAGGACTGAAGCGTTGCAGCAGGAGGCGGTTGACTTCGTCCTGCACGCTCCGTGGCTCGGGGCGGCGCGACTCGCCCAAGGGCAGAGTGCGGGGGAGCATGCTGGACTCGCGATCGGTCGCGAGTCCAGTCGGCAGCCCGGCTTCTACGGGCGCCTTGCGGTAAATGCGCCACCGCTTGTCGGCGATGGTGAACAGGGGATGGTGACCGGTGGTCGTCTCGGTCGGGCCGAGCATCAGATAGCCGGGCGTGCGCAGTGCGTAGTGAAAGACCGGCATCAGGCGCTTCTGGAGTGTCGCGTCGAGATAGATGAGGACGTTGCGGCACACAATCAGGTCCAGGCGTGAGAACGGCGGATCGCGCGTGAGGTCGTGCCGCGCAAAGGTGCAGGTGTCGCGCAGGGACTTGTTCACGCGATACCCGCCATCGGCCCTGGTGAAGAAGCGTCGAAGCCGGTCGGGTGAGACATCCACCCCGATACTGAGTGGATACCACCCGCGGCGTGCGCGCTCGATCGCGCTCTCGCTCACGTCGGTGCCGAACAGCTGCAGGGTCTGGGGACTGCCGTGGGCACCGACGGCTTCGAGTAGCAGCATGCCCAGGCTGTACACCTCTTCGCCGGTCGCGCAGCCCGGGACCCACACACGGAGGGGCAGGTTCTCGGCCCTGCCGGCGGTGAGCTGCGACAGCACGCCTTGGGCGAGCGCCTCGAACGACTCGGGTTCGCGAAAGAAGCGGGTGACCTGGATGAGCAGATCCTGCGAAAGGGCCGTCACCTCCTGGGGCTGTTCACGGAGCATCGAGATGTAGCTGGGCACGTCGGTGACGCGGTGGAGAGCCATGCGCCGGAGCAGGCGCCGGCGAACGGTCGGGGCTTTGTAATGAGTGAAGTCGATGCCGCTGACGCGCCGCAGACGTGTGAACACTTCTGCCAACTGCGCCGCCGACGGGACGTCGGCGGGCACCTCGCTCATGCGCCTGAGCTCGAGATACGGGTGCTTCTGGAGTTCTGCGAGATGCGCGGCGATTTCAGCCGGCGAGAGCACCAGGTCGACCATGCCTGTGGCAATGGCGGCCGTCGGCATGCTGTCGTGCGGCGCCGTGCTGGGCCGTTGCGCGATCGTGATCCCGCCCGCCTCTTTGATGTCTCGCACGCCTCCGGCTCCGTCCGACGCATTGCCCGACAGCACCACGCCAATCGCGCGGCTGCCGGCCCAGCGCGCGAGTGAGGCAAAGAAATGATCGATAGGCGCCACCTGCGACCGATCCGCTGGCCGCTCCTGCAAATGCAGCTGGCCGGCCTCGACCGTTATTTGCGTGTTGGGCGGGATGACATACACGTGGCCGGGTTCGATCGTCTGGTTCTCGGTGGCCTGCAGGACTGGAAGCCCGGAGCGCGCGCTGAGTAACTCGACGAGGGCGCTCTCGTGCTCAGCAGAGAGGTGCTGAACGAGCACGAGTGCAAAGCGGCAGTCGTTGGGCAACGCGCCGAGCAGTTCAGAAAAGGCCTCGAGACCGCCGGCCGACGCACCAACGCCGACGACGGTCGGGATCTGGGTCTCGAGCTCAGATCGACTGTCGGCGCTTTCGGCGAGACCGCGCGGGCGTGGTCTCGGGCTGGTGGCCCGGGGGGTGGGCCGTTCGCGAGCGTGCGGGGGACGGGACGGCTTTCGGCTCTTTGCCATTGGAGGATCGCTGATCTGATAGCTGCTCGGCAAGAATGCCGGTGCTGCGGGACGCGCTACGGCGTGTCCTCGGTCGCAGGCTCTCTCGAGCGTTCGTCGCAGAGACCGCCGTGAGTGCGGCGCGCACAAGGCCAGCGCGCGCTTCGAGCTCGGCCCCGCGTTCCTGATATTCCCGCGCCAGGGTGGCCATTCCGCGCGCCGTAGCGTCGCGCGCAATCCGCCGCCGCAGGTCCGCGCTCTCCTCGAGCGCCCGCAAGGCTGTCCAAAGTGCCTGATCGAGGATCTCAGATTCGCGGTGCAGCATGCCATCCTCGTTGAACACGTGTCCGACGTGACACTCGAAGCGGATGAGCCCGTGCTCCGGCGTCTCGCGGAGCGTGCCCCCCACCGCGCGGAGCACGCGCAACAATGCGAGGAGACCTCCGCTGGAGCCGCCAACCACAATCAGGCGCTGCGCATCGGACATGAGGGACAGAACTCGGGGGAGTGCCACCATTGTGACACACGGAATGAATTAGGCGGTCACGCTAGCTCCAGCCTTTGACCCGCGCCTCGGCCTGCCACGCGTCGCTCACCGCGTGCACGTCGGACTCGGATTTACAGACTTGCGTTCGCAGCAGATTCGGTCCGGCCGTCAGGCGGAGCTCCCAACCGAGCTGATTCGTGGTGAGCGCGCACCGCATGGTCAGCGCGCCGCGACGAAGCGTCCACGTGTCGCCCAGCGATTGGCGGCCCAGGTAGTAGTCGTAGCGGCGCAGACGAGGAGGCTCGGTCATCCCCTTCAGACTATCGCGCCTGTCGCGAGTGCCCGGCGATCGTGGAGATCGATGAGGTGTGAAGAGGCTTGGACCGCGGCAGTGGGGCAGGGCGATCAGGACAGTCGTCAACCCGTTTTGAGCGTACTGACTGACGGTCGCGTCGAGCTATCGACCCTTCACGAGCTCCACCTCGAGGCCAGAGATCTGCTTGCCCTGAATGAACTCAATGTCCTTGTCAGTTACATCGACTCCGTTTAGTCGAACGGCCTTCAGAGCCCAAGCTGGCGACGCAACCGTCACACGGACATGGCCGATGCTCGGCCATGTCCTGAATTCAAACGTCAGGTCTTCGTTTACGGTTCCAGGCCGCTGAGGTCCAGGATTACCACCAAAGTCTGTCGGTGACGCTCCGATGCGAATCATCCCAGCCTGCAGCGAACCGCGCGCGGCAGCATCAACGACGACACGGCCCGCCACCTTCACCATCTCGAGGGGCGTCACTCTGACGCCAGGGACATCACCGTCAACGACCCTGACAGTGGCTCGGGAGATTTTCTGAGTCGTTCCACGGACCAGTGGTAATGGTGTTTCGTCGTACAAGAGGAAATAAGTCCCCGGTTGCAGCGCAGGCGCTACGAACGTGCCGTCGGCGCGAATCGCAACGGCTCTTCCGTCGAGGCCGAACAGACCGTCCCCGTGAGATAACCCGACCCTGCCGCCCGAAACCGGGACGCCAGCCGCATTGAGTACGGTGCCTGAAACCGTCGCCAGACTCGAAGGCAAGAGCCTGATCTCTATAGTTGCAGGGCGGCCGGACGTCACGGGGACGGTCTTTGCCGCCCCCGGCGTGCTGGCGCTCGGGTAGAAGGTGTTGGCGTAGCCCGATCGGTTCAGCTGAAGGGAGGCATCAATCTGTTTGTTGTGCGGTAGCGCGACCACGTAGAACTCGCCGAGGGTGAGGCCCTCGAGACGAAACTCACCGCGGTCGTTCGTTAGTGCGTGCAGCAGAACCGAGACGGGGCTGAATACCCGGCCGCCCGTGTTCTGGGGACGTAGCGCGGTCACGAAGGTCCCCGGCATAGGCCGCCCAGATGGGTCGAGCACCCGTCCGACGATGGCGTTCAACGTGTTGGGCTGAAGTCCGCGACCCGCGCCGACGTCCTGCTGCCCACGTAACGTCCCTGCGCTGCACACCGCGAGTGAGAACGCGAAGGATGCCGTGACGACGCCGCGGAGCATGGGCGGATGGTAGCACGCCACAAATATTGCTTGTCGCTGCAAACCATGGCGGGTGTGGGCCCATAGCTCGTCCGCTGTCACACCCTGCGCCAGGGAGAAGCGGCCACTGCTGCGCGAGATGGCCGGACGTGGCCGGTCGTCACAGGGGGATCGAGTTGCGTCAACACGCCCGAATCAATTGGTCGCGGTCGGTGTGCCCGGCGATCGTGGAGAATGGGCGGAAGGTAAGCGTGTCACGCGATGAATGAAGTTGAATGTGCGCGCGTTATCGAGCTACTCCAGCGCGACGTGATCGGCACCATCGGCGAGGCACATGCCGCGTACACCTTGCATCGCGCGGCGGAGCTCCGCGCGATGGGCCTTGCCTCAGACGAGAAGCTCGTCGAAGACGTCCAGCAGGAGATCCACGATACGTTTGTGGATACTTCCTGGCCTGAATGCCCGCGCCACGGTAAGCACCCGCTCTGGTACCGCGCCGGAGCTTGGTATTGCGATGCGGTCGATCGTCCGGTGGCCATGCTCGGCACGTTGGCCGAGTTGCGCCGTCGACAGGCGCCGGCACGATGACGAGGCCGCGACCAGTCCGTGCGCAGGACACCCGCGGCCCCCGTGCTGGTGTCTAATCGTTCATGCTCGAGGTCCGGGACGTCTCCAAACGCTACGCGGCGTTGACGGCTGTCTGCCGCGTCTCTTTCTCGGTCGGAAACGGCGAGGTCCTCGGCTACCTCGGGCCAAACGGCTCGGGAAAGTCCACGACCGTCAAAATGCTCGTTGGCCTGACGGCGCCCTCGCTCGGCGCGATCCTCTTTGACGGACGAGACATCCAAGCGGACCTTGTGGCGTACAAGGCGCAGGTGGGCTACGTCCCTGAAGAGGCCCACGTCTTCACATACCTGACCGGGGCGGAGTACCTGCGGCTAATCGGGCGCCTCCGTGGCCTGGCGACCGGACGGCTCGAAGAGAAGATAAAGCGCTTTCTTAAGCTCTTTGGTCTCGACAGCGACTATCATGCGCAGCTCTCGTCATTCTCGAAGGGGATGCGTCAGAAAATCCTGCTGGCGGCGGCCTTGCTCCACAATCCGCGCGTACTCGTCCTCGACGAGCCGGTGTCTGGCCTCGACGTCTCGACGGCGCTCGTCCTTCGCTCGGTCGTGAAATCCCTGGCGGCCGACGGGCGCATCATTTTCTATAGCTCGCATGAGATCGACTCAATCGAGAAGATCAGTACCCGCGTCATCATCCTGGACGAGGGCCGGGTTGTCGCAGACGACTCGGCCGCCCGGCTCCGGGAGCTCTCGAACTCGCCGTCACTCGAGGAGGTGTTTGCGAAGCTCGCCGTACGCCAAAACGTCGATGACATGGCGAACGCCCTCCTGGAGGCGACTCGGTTGTGACGATGGATCGAATCTTTCGGAGGAACGCGTCAGGCCAACTTGGCGCCCTGTGCGGCACGTTCCTCGCACGGTTCTTCGAGAACGAGATCACAGGCGGCTCAAACGGCCTGAAGGCCTCGTTCTTCTGGCTCGTTGCCCTTCTTGCCGCCCCCGGCTTTTTCATCGGCGTGATGCTGTCGTTTCAGTGGGACCTGACGAGCCGCCTGCATGGCGCGGCCGCGCTCCGTGCGAGCGCACTGTCCTCCAAGCTGGTGTACCTCTCATACGGGATGGTCGTGTCAGGGCTCTTGGCGGCGATTACGTGGAGCAGCCTGCTCCTCGACCGCCGCGATGCGCTCATCATCGGCGTCCTGCCAGTTCGGCCGGCGACGGTCGTCGCCGGCAAGCTGCTCGCGCTGTCTCTGTACCTTGGACTGTTGACGGCGGCGCTGAACGGCCCGGCGGCGCTCTCCATTGGCGTGGCGCTGGCCGCGGGAAGCCACTTCAGGTTCGCTTTGCGCGGCATTGCCGCGCATCTGGTCGCTGGGGGAATGGGGTGCACCTTCCTGTTCCTCGCCGTGACGAGCGCGCAAGGCCTGGCACTCGCGCTGACGGGACCAGGCGCCTTCAAGCGCGTGTCCTCCATGCTGCAACTGGTGGTGATAGGGGGCGTCGTCATTGGATTTCTCCTGCAGCCGCTCTTCGCGATCTCGACGCGCGACACTATCGCCGGAGTTGGCGTACACAACCGGCCCTGGATGCTCCACCTTCCGCCATTCTGGTTTCTCGGCACGTACGAGTGGGTGCTCGGCACCAGCAATCCGGTGCTGACGAGTCTTCACTGGCGCGGTATGGCCGCTTTTTCGCTCCTCCTCGTCGTGACCGCGGTCAGCTATCTCGTCTCCTATGCACGGTTGTCGCGTGCCGTCGTCGAGGGTGCTGACGCCGCTCCGCCTCGGCCCGGGGCTGCCGCCTGCGTCGAGTGGCTTGTGGGTGGTCTCACGCGGCACCCGGCATCGCGCGCGGCGGCGCAATTTTTCGTCACGTCGATGGCGCGTGTGGAGCGACTCCGCTTCATCGCGGCCATGACGATCGGCCTCGTCGTGGGCTGGTCGGTCCCCCTCGTTTATCTCTGGTGGGCCGAGCTTGCCGACCCGTCCGAAAACGTCGTCGATCCGATGATGACGACCTCCATCCTAAGCCTCTCGTTAGCCGATCTCGCGTTTCTCGTCACGGGCCTGCGCGTGGCGGCGGCTATGCCTTCGGATCTCAAGGCCTCGTGGATTATCCCGATGATCGAAGCGCGCGGCACGCGCCTGCGATCCGGGGTATGGCGGGCGCTGTTCGCCCTCGGCGTCGTACCGATCGTCGTGTTGTTCGCGCCGCTCCTCGCATGGTTCTGGGGCGGCATGGTCGCGATTAGTCACTCGATGGTTCTCTTGGCCACCGGCGCTCTGCTCGTCGAGGTGCTGCTATGGAACGCCGAGCAGATGCCGAACGCGAGTCCGTGGCGTCCGGAGCGCCTCCAGCTCGGAAAGCGATGGCCGCTCTACTTACTGGGTTTCATCCTCTTCTCGACGGGCATAGCCGGAATTGAGGCGCTTGTCTTTGGCCGGCCGGTGCTCGTAGTCGGTTTGGTCGCGCTCCTCGTCATGCTCATCGTCGCGGTACGGGTGGCCCACCGGCGGCGGCTGATCGTTCCCGAAGACGACCCCGAGGATGTCGGAGCGCCTGCGGTGCTGAGAATCAGCTGACGGATCGTATGAGAATGTGAGATATCGCATGGCGCGGAAGGCGTGCGGAATTACGGAGTCTCCAGCTATGAAGGACTGTGTTGCGCAGATCGCTCGAGGAATGCTGGTCAAGAAGGTTGGCCCCTTACTTGTCGGCATCAAACGTCTCGGCCAGCTACAAGTGCTGGCCGGTTTCAGGTGTCGATCAGCGGCCGGTTTGGGTCCACCGAGGCTTGCTAGCCGGGGCCTCCTGCACCAACCACATAGCCGCGCCTTGCGCGTATGTCGTAACGTCCTGGGCGCTTCACACGCACAGTGAGCTCGTGCCAGCCGGGTTTTGCCGTTGCCGAGGTGTCGTAGCTTAGCGTGTAGCTCAGCCGAAAATCTTCCAAAGAGCTCACAAACTCCCTGTCTATTTGCCCGGTGCCCTCGAGCAGCGCAAAGCGTCCACCGGAGGTGTCGGCCACGTCCGATAGAAACTCCTGATGAGCTACCCGGTGGGTGACATCGTCCGCTAGCGCCACCACGAAAACAGCCTGATCTGATCGACGTACGATTGCCCGAACGCTCTTTTCGTCAAGAAAGCTGAGCGTATCGAGGCCGTCGGTGAACAGCAGCAGCATCTGGCGAAAGGGTGGCGCGTTCGGCTTGATGACGGAGGCCGCGAGCGCATCGAACAGTGCAGTCTCACCCCGTGGCTGTGAGAGGAGCTCGGATACGGGTTGACCAGCAACAGTGTGGCTGATCCCCTGTATGCCCTCATTGAACTGGTAGAGCGCTAACCGGTCGGTGGGTCGGAGCTTCTGTTGGAGGCTGTCAATGGCGTGTTTGAGAGAAGCGAGCAGGGGCGCCCTGACGCTTGCGCTCATGTCGACGAGCATTGTTGCGTCAGTTGGAACAGACTCGAACACGGCCTCCGTAACGGTTTGCTCCTCGCCGTTGTCACGCACCTCGAAGTCTGCGGGCTTCAAGTCAGTGATCAGCCGCGTGCCTTGACGCACCGCCACGTTGAGCGTCACATGGTCGACACGGCTCCGAAAGACGGCGTTCTGCGCGGGAACCGAGAGGAGCACTAGGACGCAGAGATGGCGCGCGCTGATCATCGTTGGCCGAATGCCTGAATCTGGCTCAGCAAATCTCCAAGGAGCCGGCGGTCGCCACGCCAGTAGTCCCACCAGGGATCACGCTCGTCCGGCAATTTCGCTCTCGCCGAAGCCGCGTGCGTCTGCGCCTCTTCGAAATTGCCCTCTGCATGCAGCGCGGCTGCTAATGCCAACGCAGCCGTTTGATAACCAGGGCCGATCGACAAGGCGCGACGGTATGCGGCCGTCGCTTCGCCGAGCCGGCCAAGGGCCTGCAAGACCCGACCCTTGAAGAGATAAGCCCAATACTGGACGTCGGAATCGGTGGCGCTGCTGATGCCACCGTCCAGCAAGGTCAAGGCCTTCTCGTTTTGACCTAAACGATGCATGACCACCCCGCGCCGTACGTCAACCTCCGCTGCGAGCTCTTCCACCTGCGGCAGATTCTTGAACGCCGCATCAGTTCGGCTAAGGTCAAGCCGGTAGGTCCATTCCTCGGACGACAGTCGGGACAAACTCTCAATGGTTGATTGCGGTCGGGAAAATGGCAGCGTTCGGCTGTCCCGAACGATGACGCGCGCGAGTAGAATCCGCGCCACCAGCGCCGCACCGCTTGGTGTTCGCTGAAGGGCCTCTATACGGCTGCCAATGGAGTCCAGATAGTCGTCCGCGCGATTCGGCAGATTATAGAGCATCGCCAATGTCGCTCTATAGGTTGCAACCTCCAGCGCACCCGGAAGGTCATTCGCCGATGTGGGACCCCGCCCCTGGGGCCTGACAAGGTCTCTCGCCACATGAAACAGTCGGCTGGCGTCATTCTCGTTGAAGTGCAACACTCGGCCACCAAGCGCCAGCGCGAACGAGACTTCATTGGCCACTCGAGCCTGAGACGGTGCATCCAGCTGCTGACCTGGTTGATTGCGGGATGTGACCCAAAGGTCGAGTTGGCGAAACATCGGGGCGCGTACCGTCGCCCAATCCTCGCGGGTCACTACGCGGACATCGAGCTGAACAACGTCCGTTGCAGAGCGGAAAGTGGGAGGAGGACCGGCCGCCTGCTGACCGCAAAGTGCCGCCACGTGACAGACGAGGGCCGACGCAACTGCAAGAATTCCGATGCACCTAGTCATCTCGCTACCTCCGCTCTGCTTATGGAGCGTCCTTGGCCGCCAGCTAGCCCGCATTATTCATGACACTGACGACGTGCCGG
>JBDSZL010000078.1:0-3179 GCA_039925145.1 Vicinamibacterales bacterium
GGGGCTGGGATGAGCGCGGCAATACGCCCGAACTGCGTGGGCGCGTCGAAGTCCGCGAGCGCGTGACGACGTCCGCGCTCGACGAGCGCCCGCGTCTCATCCACGGGCCTCACGACCGATCGGACCAGCGCCTCGGCCAACGCGTCCGCGTCGTCTGCCGGCACGAGAGTGCCCAGCGCGGGGTCCGGGATGATTTCGGGGATGCCGCCAACGCGTGAGGCAATCAGCTCGCAGCCGGCTGCCATGGCTTCGGGGCCGACCACACCCAGCGCTTCGATACGGCTCGGCAGGAGAAACACATCGAAGCCGGGATACAGCTCCCACGGGGTGGTGCAGAAGCCGAGAAAACGCACCCTGTCGCGCACCCCGAGCTCGGACGCGAGCGTCTCGAGCGCCTGCCTCTCGGGGCCGTCGCCCGCAATCACGAAGTAGAGCGAGCGGCCGGGCACCGCCGCAATGGCCAGGCTCAGCGCACGGATGGCGACGTCGAGTCCCTTATCGAAGACGAGCCGGCGCATGGTGCCGAACACAACGGCGTCTGGCTCCACCTGCCACGCGAGACGCGCGCGCGCGCGGAGGTCCGGGTCTGGTCGGAACCTCGTCGTGTCCACGCCGTTCCTGATGGTGATCAGGCGGTCTCGGCTGAAACCATATTGCTCATGGAGGCGGCGTGCGACCGAGTCGCTCACGCACACAGTGAGCCGCGGCCCGAGCGAGCGCACATAGCCGGCGAGGCGGCGCGTGTACCACCAGGGGCCGATCGTGGCTCGCCAGGGCTGGAGGGGCGGCGGCTCGAGCTGTTGCATCGCGATGTAGGGTCCGAACAGCAGCCGCACGGCCGCATCCAATGCGGGACTCCCTGCGTGGAGCGTTCCCTTCTCGTGCACGACGCGATCGACGTCGAGCGATCGCAGGGCCTTTCGCCAGGCGAGCACGCTGCTGCGCCGCGCGGGACGCGCAATCGTTGCCAACGGCAGCGTGTCACCGAGCACACTCCGAAACAGCTCCGCCGTGTCCTCGCCGACGCAGGCGATGACCGCGTGATGTCCCGAGTGGATCAGCGTGCGAGCCAGATCCACCGCGTGGGCTTCGAGGCCGCCCCAGACGTGAGACTCGACGAGAATGGCAACCTTCACAGACGTCCGTAAGTCGACGAGATGCGGCTGCCGCGCTGGAGGGATCTCAGGGTCTTCATAGGGTCTGGGCGTTGTGGAGCCGACCGTGGCAGGTGGCACGACGCGCGGAAACAGGCGAAAAACCAGCCGCCATTCTACCGCAAGTACTCGCGTGAAACGGGCGTGCTTGGGCCGTCAAAACTGTCTGCCGATGACGTTTCTGTAAACGTCTTCGACACGAGCGGCGTGCGCGCGCACCCCGAACACGTCGACCGCCCTGTCGCGTCCCGCCCTGCCGAACCGCGCTGATTCGTCGGGGTCTGCAATGAGACGCGCCAGTCCGTCGGCCAGCTGCCGAGGCGAGTGCGCAGGCACGAGCAGCCCTGTCAGCTCGTCCACGACCATCTCGGGAATGCCGCCAACCCGAGAGCCCACCACCGGCCTGGCCGCGGCCATGGCCTCTAGCGTGGCGTTCCCGAGCGGCTCCACGTGAGACGGCACCGCCACGATGTCAAACAGGGAGATCAGCGCCGGCGCGTCTGCACGGTAGCCGAGAAATTTCACATATGGGGCCAGGCCCCGAGCCTGGACGCGAGCTTCGGCTTCACGACGTCCCGCGCCCTGCCCCTTCAGGTCGTCCCCCATGACCACGAACGTCGCGCCGACGCCCTCGGCGGCCAGATACGCCACCGCCTCGATGAAGTCGAAGATGCCTTTGATCTCGACGACCTGGCCGGCAAAGAGGACCGCGGGCCGATCGGTCGGGATGCCGAGATCCTGTCGAAGGCGGGCCCGCTCGTCCGCCCCGGGTATCTCTGGCAGCTCCACGCCGTCGTACACCACCTCGGATCTTCCAGCGAACACAGTCGGCGCTGCGGCCTCCGCATCCCGGCGCAGATAGTCAGAGACGAACAGCGCGCGGCGGAAGCCCGGCTTGAGAAACCACGAGAAGCCGTGTGAGCTGTCGGGAAAACGCACATGCGTCACCGCAGGCACGCCGAGCATCCTGGCGACATACCCGGCGAGCTGGAACGATGGGACATCGTTGGAGTGAAGGATGTCGGCGCGCTCCCGTCGCAGCCAGCTCGCAAGCTTCAGGGCAGACGACAGACAGGCCCCCACACGGGCCGCACTCACGTACGGCAACGGGATGTGCGTGGTCCTGATTCCACGCGCGTGGAGTTGCTCGCGGAGCTCACCGTTGGTGCCGACGACCACGGACACGTTGTGACCGGCCTCCGCCAGGCCGGTGGCGGTGATCAGCAGCGCGCGCTCGGCGCCGCTGAAGAAGGGAGCCCAGGCCACGAAGACAACGGTGAGGGGCTTCATCGACAACGGCCTCAGATTCTACGCGACCGGGACGCGCGGCTCGCGAGACTCCGAATCGGGCCATAAAGTCACCCGGAAAGAAGACCTCTGGCCCACGGGTGACGATTCATCAGCGAAAGAGGCCCCCTCATTGATGCGGTAGGATCGCAGGGCGCCCCGGTTTCTGGCGAGGTCTTTGCTCCCTCGTGGCGACTTGCCGATGGTCTCGATTCTTCTACCCACCTACAACCGGTCCAGCTTTCTGCCCGCCGCCATCGGGTCGATCCGGGGCCAGACGCTGACCGACTGGGAGCTGGTCATCATCGATGACGGCAGCACCGATGACTCGTGCGAGCGGCTCGAGGCGTTAACCCAACCGTTTGCCGAACGCGTCGTGTTCCATCGCCAGCCGAACGCCGGCCCGTACCCGGCGCGCAACGCCGCGCTCGACCGTGCGCGCGGTGAGTTCATCGCGTTCTTCGACAGCGACGACGTCTGGTTGCCGCATCATCTCGAACGGTGCGTGGACGCGCTGAGGGCGAACGCAGATGTCGATTGCGTCTACGCGGCGTGCCGGATCGTCGATCACGACACGGGCCGAGTGCTCTCGCCCACCACATTCGAACACGACGGCCGACCCGCGGCATTTCGGCAACTTCGCGTCAGGCGTGCCGGTCCGCTCCACATCCTCGACGACCCCGGCCTGGTTGCGGCGTCCATCCGCCACGGGTTCTATTGCGGACTGCAGAACGCCGT
>JBDSZL010000079.1:0-19788 GCA_039925145.1 Vicinamibacterales bacterium
GGCAACGGCCTGACGCATCATTCGGGGCTCCTCTTCGAAGTCGAGACTGCCCCACTATCCCACGATTGCGGGCCCCTCGCTATTGACGCGGCGGCGATGCGCGTTCGAACGTCGCTTCGGCAGCGCCCGGGCGCTGGGCCTGACCGCGGCACGGTAGACGCGCACCTAGCTTCATCAGCATCGGGTGATCGGCGTCGGCAGAGAACTGGTGTTGGGCGTACGAACGCGTCGCCTCGAACTTCTCGAGTTCGTCTTCAGAGAACCCCGAGGCGTCGAGGCGCGTGAGTCGGAGAGACAGGGCCAGTGCCGTCAGCGCCACAACCAGCACGATGGTCGCGCGCCGTGCCCATCCGGCCGTCAAACCCCAGTGGCTGGCCTGACCATCAGGCACAGTGGACCAGGTCTTCCCGGAGATTTGAATCGACGAAGGGTGAGTCTGCGATGAGTCGAGGCGTGTGACGCCCACGGGCACCTCCGCATGCCGCGGGCTGGGGACAATCGTGCGAGCCGCGCTCGATGTGCTCCAGGGGACGACCCTCGTCCCCTGGAGTAGCCCACTAAATGCTCCGACGTTCTCCCGGCACCGTCGAGAGACTGTCGCGCTCTTCGGGCGTGAGCGTCACCGAGCCGTCGGTGTGCGGGGCGCCAGGGTCGTGATCCTCACGGGCGCGGTCGGACCGCACGGGAAAGTTCGTGTCGTCGCGCGCGCCCTGAAGCGCGCTCTCGAGTAGATCGACGGGATTCCGGGTCTGACGTGGGGGCATGGATCCTCCTGGGTTCTCTGGCACGCCGCTGACTGCCAGTGAGCAAGGTTTGGACCACACGTTGAGCGAAGACTCCTGCCGTTGTCACGCCTGGCTCGGCGTACGGGGATGCAAAGTCTCCCGTGTGGTGCCGAACCCTGCCCGCCCACGCAGTGCTCAGCGGCGCTCGACCATCGGGACGGTACGACTCACAAGTTGTAGTGGCAGACCGCCTGGATCGCGCAACATGGCGATGCAATCGCCGTTGTCGAGCACGCGCATCTCCGTCTCGGCCGATGCGCCGGCCTGCCTCAGGCGCTCGAACGTGGCCGCAACATCGTCAACCACAAATGCGAGGTGCAGGGCGAGCGGGTCGACTGCGTGGTAATCGGGAACGGCTAACGTGGGATTCCGATAGAACTCCAGCATCGCGGAGTTGCCGTCGTCTGCGAGGAAGTGCCCGAACGGCGGCTCTTTCTGCGCACGCTTGATTGTCAGGCCCAAGTGCTCGACGTACCAGCGCGACAGGGCCGCCGGGTCCACCACCTGGAATGCCGTGTGCTCGATCTTCATTATTCCTCCTGGGAGTCAGCAGACGAACCGTCCGGATCGCCCACCGCATCATATTGGTATGTAAGCGCCACAACAGAGGCGCCGTGTGATCGATGGGTGTTCTACGGAAAGCGCAGGCGGGGTCTTCGTGTGACGCCGAATGGAAAGATACGAACCGGGATGGTTAGACTCCGATTGGCAGCGCCTTGACCTTGGCTGCCCACTCGTTCTTCTTGCCCTGCAGCAGATCGGCGGCCGCCAGATCGGACACGGTATCTTCAAGTGTCTCGAGCACTTCGTACCGGAATGCCTGCTCTCCGTGGGCGCGCCAGGCCCCCTGCAACACCGCGTCACGGTGCAAACCATTCTGCAGGAAGAACCAGAGGCCATTACGCGCGGCGGTCAGGTTTGCCGAGGCGTCCACCCAGACCTGGCGCGTGGCCATGCATCGCAGCGCATACACGCCACGCGGAGCCTTTCGCGCTTTCAGATCCTTCGTGGCCTCTCGTCGTGCCGTCGTCGTGTTCATCGATCACCTTCAAGTCGAGTGTGGCGACCCATCCTGACACGCGTCCGCTCGCGGAGTGTGGCTCGTCGTAGATTGGTCCCCTGCACGGCAGTGTACTTCACCCCAGTCATACCGAGTCTCCTCATGGTGCCTGCTCGACCCTGCGATGTTCTGCAACCACGCCAGGGCCCAGGTAGTCGGCGAGCCAGATCCGCTCGATGGACGGATACGCGGCCGCAAGCGGCAATGCCAGCAGCGCGCCCACCACGCCGGCCAGTTCCGCGCCCACCGCGAGCGCCAGGATCACCGCCAGACTCGACAGCCGCAAACGGCTGCCGTAGACGCGGGGCGCGATGAAGTAGTTTTCGATGGCGTGTGAGAGCAGGTAGAGCGCCACAACCGCCAGAGCTGTGGCTGGCGACACGGTGAGGCCCATGATCACAGCCGGCACCAACGCAACGACCAAACCAATCACCGGGACGAAGTCGCACAGACCGGCGCAAAGCGCGAGGACCAGCGCGGCCGGCACGTGCAGGAGGCTCAGACCGGCAAAGACGGACACGGCCGCAAACACCGACGTGGCGGCGTTTCCGCCGACGTAGCTCGCGATCACGTGCCGTGCATCGGCCGCCGAGGCGTCGACCTTTGTCCAGAGGCGCCGGGGCACATAGCCACGCACCCACTGATACGTGCGGCGTCCATCGACCAACAGATAGATGGTGAGGATGAGTCCGAACGCGAGCACGATGGCGGCGCTCGTCAGCAGGTGCGCCACCTGGACACCCCTCGCGGCCCAGGTGGAGACACCCGCCGCATCGGTGCTCGACCGAACCATCTCCCCGAGCGCCGGGAAGCGGGTGACCAGATCTCGCTCGACGGCGGCGGCGCGCGCCAGGGTGAATCGGCCTTGAGTGCTCAGCGACGACCATGCGAGCGCCACCGAACTGCCAATGGCTGCCAACAGGAACAGAATCGTGAGCAGCGCTCCCGCCGCACGCGGTACACGGCGCCGTTCCACCCAACCGACGACCGGATCGAGCGCGACCGCCAGGACCACCGCCACGAGAAATACCGTGAGCGCGGACCTGAGCGTGAGGACGACCCAGACGAGCAACGCAGCGAAGAGGATCTTGACGATCGTCCGCCACGGGACGTCGACCTCCATGCGCGCCGCAGCGTCCGGTCGGGTTCGCGTTTGCGCCACAGTCACAATGTGGGGCCTAGCAACTCCTGGGCCAACTCTGAGCGTCGACGACGTTGACTACTCTGGGGCGCGCTGAATACGGCTGATTCGTGGGTTCCCCGCTGGGGGATGGCCGCGTGAAGGCGCGCCTCAGGCGCTGGCGAAGGTGCGAATGACTTCAGGATTGAGCAAGTCCATGCGCGTAAAGTCGCCTGCCACTGCCCATCGCACATTCTGCAGCGCGCGCTCGCCCATGCGCCGGTTCGCTTCTGCCGTATTGCTGCCGACGTGCGGCGTGAGCAGTACGTTCTCCAGCGATCGCAGATCGCGGGCCGGGTCGAGCGGCACGTACGGCTCCTGAGCAAAGACGTCCAGTGCCGCGCCAGCCAACCGGCCAGCGGCGAGCGCATCGTGGAGTGCCAACTCGTCGACCACCGCTCCGCGGGCCGTGTTGATGAGCCAGGCTTTCGGTGCCAGCATCGCGAGGCGAGCGGCATCGACGTAGTGACGCGTCGCTGGCGTGGTGGGGATATGAAGGGTCACGAAATCCGCATCCCGGACCGCGAGACCGAAGTCGTCGGTGAGCTCTGAAAAGACCGGGGCCGCAGCTGCCGTCGTCGGCGGCGCGCCAGGGCGGTGACAGCCAACCACGTGCATGCCGAATCCGGCCGAAGCAATGCGCGCGACGGCGCTGCCAATCTGGCCGCACCCGATAACCGCCAGCCGCTTGCCCTGAAGCTCGAGTCCGCCACGCAGCATCCAGCGTCCCTGGCGCATGTCAGCAGCCAGACTCACCAGGTGGCGGGCGGCAGCGCCGATCAGCCAGAGCGTGAATTCAGCCACTGATTGATCCAGCACCGAAGGCGTGTTCGTGCACATCAGCCCCGCGGCAGTGGCGCGAGCCTTATCGACTCCATCATGGCCGACTCCAAAACGGGCAATCAAACCGCGTGGAGGAAGCGCCGCGTACAAGGGCCCCTCGTACCTTCGATGGCCGATGACCGCGTACTGCGCACTAGCCGATCGGATGATCTCGGCCAGCTCCAGCTCTCCCTCGGGGGCCATGACACACGACAGGCCTGAGGCGCCGGAGAACACCTGTGATGCTCGTCGGAACTCGCCTTCAGTTACGACCACGGGTACGGAGGACATGCTGCGAACAATATCGCGACTGGCGCTCTGTTAGAATCCGGCCATTCTGCGAGGACTCACACCAATGGTCACACGACTTCGGCGAGTAGCCCTGCCCACCACCCTGCTGCTCGCGTCCGCCTTGTCCCGTGGGCTGACCGCGCAGATCGCCGTGTCGGCCAACGACGGCAAGGCGGTGCTCGTTGACGGCGTCAACACCGTGCCGGCGCGGCCGGCACCCGACAGCATCTCGATTCTCGATCTGGGGACGGCACGCATCCGGTTGATCGGAGAGGTGCGCGCGCCCACCGCGGTCGTCGGTCCGCCGGAGAGCGTCGCGATCGCGCCCAATGAATCGTTTGCACTCGTGACCGCCGCCACCCGGGTCGACCCGACCGATGCGACGAAGACCGCACCGAATGACGTGGTCACCGTCATCGATCTCAAGGCCGCACCGCCCGTCGCCGTCGCCACTCTGCATGCCGGGCGCGGTGCGTCTGGCGTCTCGATCAACCGGGCCGGAACGCTCGCGCTCGTGGCGAACCGGATCGACGGCACGGTGTCGGTGTTCGGGATCGAGGGCACGGTCGTACGTCCGATCGAGACCATCAGCCTGAACGCGCCCGACTCGGGGCCCAGCCACGTTGTGTTCACGCCGGACGGACGACGGGCGCTCGTGACCCGCAACAACGACAGTCTCATTTCGATTCTGGCGATCAGCGGCACGAAAGTCGAATACACCCGGCGTGACGTCACAGCCGGCCTGAAGCCGTACGCTATCGAGATCACGCCGGACGGCGCCCTGGCCATCGTCGCGCACATCGGCGCGGGCGCGACCGGTGGAACCGATACGCTCGGCGTCATTGACTTGCGGGCCGAGCCAATCCGCGCCATCGGCCAGCTGGCGGTCGGATCGACGCCCGAGGGTCTCGCCATTTCCCCCGACGGACGCTACGTCGCCGTCACGGTGATGAACGGCTCGAACAATCCGCGACAGTCGCCGCTCTTCAGGGATTTCGGTCTGCTGCGGATCCTGGCCCTGCGCAACCGAACGCTGGTGCCGGTGACTGAGGCGAGGATCGGCCACTGGTGTCAGGGCGTCGCGTGGAATCAGGACAGCCGGCGCATCGTGGTGCAGTGCATGGTGGAACAGCAGCTTCAGATCTTCGGCTTCAGCGGGCGAACGCTGACGCCAGAAGCACCCCTGAAGCTGAGTGCGGGGCCGGCCGGTATCCGGACTGCCGATCGCGGTGCGGCCCCTAGGGCTGCACCGTCCCGGTGAGGAGCGTCATCGGACCGAACACGGGCGTGCCCAAGCGCCCGGCCTCGACACCGATCGTGCCCTCCAGCCGATACCCGACAGGCTGGCGACCAATCGCGCGACGGAGCACGCCCGACAGCTCGGGCAACTCGGCGAAACTAATCGTCAAGTCGATCGGCACGACCGCCTGTCCGCCGGCCGCCAGCGGAAGGCCAAGCGGGAAATCGACCGTGGCCGCTCTCGAGTTTTCGAGCCGCAGCGTTCCCCGTAGTGTGGTCACCGTGAAACCGAAGGGATTCGGATTCGTGACTCGTGCCCAGAGTCGTACGCCGGCGCCGCCAAGCGGATGTTCCGCGCCAGGCGACATCAGGCGAATCTCCGCCTGACGATTGGGCGCTTCATCGATGCGTGGCGCCTGTACGAGGCTCGTCAGGCTTCCCAGACTGGCGCACGATCCACTCAACATCGCCGTTAGAACAACTGACGCATAGCTCAACCGCACATCGGCACAGTCTGCAAGAACGGCACCGCCGCCCTTCCGTAGCGGCCGACGTAGTGCCACGCGCCAGAGTCACATAGAGTCAGAAGTACGCCGGCCACGGCGCGGACTGCCCATGTCGATTCGCGCGCTCGTCCTCCCCCTTGTCTCGATGCGCTCACAATGGCCCTGCGTTAATCACTCGCCGGCGCTGCCTTTGAACTGATCGTCTTCGTCCGCAAACAGCACGTTGAAGCTCGTCAGCGAGCCGTAGCAGCCGCTCACATATCCCTGCAGCTTCACCTTCACGTCGTCGGGCAGGCTGGAGGCATTGACCTGCTGTTCCAGTGTCCTGAGCCGGTTGCGGAGCATCACGACCTTGTGGAAGAACGTCTCGATGGGCCAGGTCTTCTCCTGCAAGCCAGGCGATCCGGGCCGGAGCACCAGAAGTCCGCCGCGCCACTTCTCCGCCGGTGCGACGGGTGTGAGGCCTGTCTCTTCGCGGATGATCCGCCGCAGCAGCAACTCGAGATCGACGTTCGTATCAGCCATGAGGGGTGGCGCCGTTCGCTCCCGGTCTGTCACCGGCGGAAATGCCAGACGAGAGGCATCGGGAGAAGTCTCGGTGGACAGCGACGCGGCCGGCGGCGGCGAGACTCTCGGCCGGTCGGCCGAACCGACGCGCGGCCCACCGCGGTAATTGTGCTCGCTGCGGCAGTAGCCGCACATGACCCGAATAGGGACGCCATCCGGATCGGCTGCGACGACCGTGTGCATGCGGTCAGTCTTGCAGACGCGACAGACGTCCTCGACTGACTGACCAGCGCGGTAGAAACGGGGATCGGGCATGTCTGATAGCAACCCAGCGACGCGACAGGTCGTCGGCCCGCGGTGCGCGGGACGGCGCAGTAGCCGCGGGCGCCGGGAACATTGTAGTGGCGATGGTCGCCGTCACGCTGTCAGCTATTCGCCGTCTTGGCTCGAGGAGGCGAACCGAGAGTGCTGCGCGCCGCCGCCGGGTCTTTCAGGGTCGATGTGTGAGCCGCACCGCAATGCCCCAAGGATCGCGAGCCACACGCCCGTCGTGTTGTTCGGCTGTCTCCTGTCCGGCGGCGCTGAGGCCGAGGGCAGTCTGCCTGAGGGCGGTCTCGTTCGGCAGCACGAGGTCCCAGTACAGCAGGCGGGCGTCATCATCACCGGCGACCGGCGAGGCCGAAGCCCACGTGTTCAGGCCGACGTGGTGATGGTAACCACCCGCCGATACGAAGAGAGCGCCGGGAAACGAGGCGATCATCGGCTCGAATCCCAGGGCGTCCACGTAGAACGCCCTCGCCCGCGGCAGGTCGCCGACGTAGAAATGCACATGGCCGATAGTCGTCGCCGGCGGCAAGCCGTGCCACTCCAGACCGCTGCCGGCCGCGATCAAGCCGTCGGTGTCCAGCGGGTCGCTTGCCGCCACGAGCTCGCCGTCATGACGCACCCACTGATCACGCGGGCGGTCGCGATAGACCTCCACCGTGATGCCGTCAGGATCGACGAGGTACAACGCTTCGCTGAACAAGTGGTCAGCCGCCGACACCTGCAGACCCGCCCTGAGCGCGTGGCTGAAGAAGCTGCCGAGATCCTGGCGGCGCGGCAGGAGGATCGCAAAGTGATAAAGCCCGAGCAGCCCCCGCCGGGGAACTGGCCGGGCGCCCCGCTGCTCATGTAGATGCAGGAGCGGGGCCCCACCGTCCCGAGCGCCGAGGCTGGCCTTCGCGCCATCGCGCTCAGCCCCGTGCAGAATCTCAAAGCCCAGCATCTCGACATAGAACCGCGACGACCGTGCCACGTCCGACACCTGAAGGGTCACCGCGCCCACGTGCGCTTCGGGGGGCAGAATGAATCGTTTGGCCACCCTTGAATTCTATCGATCGACGTGTGCGGATGCCGAGAGCTGAATGCCCGCATCGCGTTCGAACGGGCACGAGTTGTGCGGAGGGCTGAGGTATGCCCGACTACGAACCCGCCGTCATTCTCAGCGCGTGCAGACTGCCGATTGCAATTGCCGGCGGCGCGCTCTCCGCACTGTCGGCCGTGGACCTCGGCGCGGTGGTCGTCCGCGAGGCGACACGACGGTCTGGACTCGGCGCCTCGGATCTGGGCGATGTCATCCTCGGATGCGTCTGGCCCGAGACACTCGGTCTGAACGTCGGCCGATCTGCGGCGTGCCGTGCTGAGGTGCCGCCGGATGTGCCCGGCGAGACCGTCAACCGTCTGCGGGGTTCCGGTTTGCAGTCAGTCGTCCACGCCGTCGAAGCCACGCGGGTGGGCTACACGGAGGTCGTCCTGGCGGGCGGGGCAGAATCCATGTCGCACGTCAGCGAGGCCACGCGGCTCGACGCCTTGAAGCTGTGGCGCGACAACACGCCGAGTCCCTCTGACATTGAAGCCCGCTTTGGCGTGAGCTGCCACGACCAGGCCGAGTGGCTGACCGCGCAACGGGCACTCGCAGAAACCGCGCTTTCCGATGGCCGGTTCGCGGCAGAGCTCGTGCCGATCGACAGGGGCGAAGGGCCGTCCGGACCGCGTCACGTCGTGGCGGTGGACGACCTCGCCTGCGCGGACACGCCTGCGGTCGAGCAGGACAATGCGGCCGCCCTGATCGTGGCCACTGCCGAGCGCGCCGCGCGCTCCGGACGGCCTCCGCTCGCGCGCATCCTTTCGTTCGCCTCGACCGGCACCGATGCAGCCGGTGCCGCGACCATCCAGGCCACCGTCACGACGAAGGCCCTCGGACGCGCGAAGCTCGACGCCGCGCATATCGACCTGCTCGAGATGAACGAGACCTTCGCCGGGCAAGCACTGGTGGCGGCAAGGACACTCGCGATTGATCCCTCGCGCGTGAACCGACACAGCGCCGCGTTCTCGCTCGGGTTATGCCCGGGAGCCGCCGGTGCTCGACTGCTCGTGACACTCGTCCACGCCCTGCGCGCCCGCGGTGGGGGGCATGGTGTGGCCGCGCTCGACGCCGGGCAGCAGATGGGACTCGCGATGGTCATCGCGGTCGACGGGTGATTATCGATAATGACGCCGATCGCGCACCCGAGCGACGCCTCCACGAGGGGGCAAACACAAGTTTCCACCACTGACGGCTGGCGGTGATAACTGGACGCCTGGACACACGCCGCTTGACCTAATCACCAGTTAACGCGAAGATCGAGCGCAGGAGATCAATCAGTATGGCAAAACGTCAGAAGCGGCAAGCGCGGTCAGGAGCCGCCGAAAGTATCGGAGCAGCACTGGGGAGACTGGCGGCGCGCATCGAAGCGTGGCGCAGTCAACGGATCGAGATCGGTCGAGAAATTCAGCAGCTTATGGGCCAGGCGCAGGGTCTGTTCCGGGAAGTGATGCAGGAGCCATCGCCAAGCACCCCCACGGCGCAGGGTCTCTCGAAGGGGAAGGGCGGCCGTCCGAAAGGTTACAAGATGTCAGCCGCAACCAAGGCCAAGCTCCGCGCGGCGTGGAAACGGCGTAAGGCGGCGGCTGCCGGTTCGGCCGCAGGCTCCACGAGCAGCGAACCCAAGAGCCAGACCCAGGTACGGAAGCGTCGTAACGCAGCGTAGTTTTCAGTGGGCGATAGATAGCCTTCGGCGCAGAAGACACAGAGGCCCGTGCAAGCGGGCTTCTGGTTTGTACGGGCACCTACTCATACCGAAGCGCCTCGATGGGATCCATGCGTGAGGCTCGCAGCGCCGGAATGAATGAGCTGACCAGTCCCACGATCATCAGAATGGCGGTACACAGCCCAACCAGTTCGAGCGACAGGATGAGATGAATATCGGCCGCCCCCGTGGCATCGTCCACCAGCTCGGAGAGAAAGGGGCGCGGGCTGATGAGCCACACCAGCACATACGAAGTCAGCACACCCGCCAGGCCGCCCGCAAAAGTGGTGACAAGACCTTCGAACAAAAACTGCAGCAGAATGGCACGACGCCGGGCACCAAGCGCCTTCCGCAATCCAATCTCGTGAGTACGCTCGGTGACCGATACGAACATGATATTCATCACCCCGACACCGCCAATGGCTAGCGTCAGCACGCCAATGAATGTGAGCACCAGTTTCAAGCCGAGGACGATGCCTGCCGTCGTCCGCTGATTTTCAGCGGACCCGAAGATGTGGATGGCGCGTTCGTCGGCAGGATTGAACCGCAGGCGTTTGCTCAACACGTCCCGAACGTCGGTGTTGACTTTCGCGTCGAGTGCGGGATCCACGGCCTGGTACACCATGTCGCTCAGGTACTCTGTGTTCCAAAGCTGTCCAGCTGTTGTGTACGGAATGAAGACGCTTTCCTTGTCGGGACGGCCGTAGCTGGAGAGCTGAACCTTCTCCTGCTGAACTCCGACCACATCGAACGGCAGTCCCCTCAGTCTCACGGTCTCCCCAATCGCGGGCCGCGTCCCAAACAGCTTCAGCGCGACCTCACTACCCAGGAACACCACGCGTCGCTGCAGGCGAACGTCTTCGGCGTCGATGAACCGTCCTGCGGCCGCCGGTTGCGTGCGCATGACGCCGTAGTCTGGCGACACGGCCCGCGCGCGGAAGCTGCCCTGGGTAATGCCGTAGACCACCGCGAGATCCCGCATGTATTCGGGACTCCACATCTTGACAAGCGGCAACTGCCCAACGGCTTCCGCGTCGGTCAGACGCAGGCGCAGACCTCGTCCGGCGCGCTCGCCTCCGGCCTGCATGCTGGTCTGGCCGGCGAACACGATTGACACACCATCGCCGAACGCCCCATGAAAACCTCGCTTCAGCGCCTCGTCGAATCCCTGCCCGTAGGCAAGCAGCATTACAACGGACACGATGCCCCATGAGATTCCCAGCATCGACAGCGCCGCACGCGTGCGATTGCGCAGAAGACCGATGATGGCTTCGCGGGTAATCTCGATCAGGAGGTGGCGGCCGCGTGCTGCGCCCATTACGCCTCGTAACGCAGCGCTTCGACGGGAGGCAATCCGGCCGCGCGCCTGGCCGGATAGGTGGAGGTGACGACGCCGATCATCGTCAACGCGGCGACGGCGCCGAGCCCGGCGCCCCAGGTGAGTGTCATGCCCTGAAACCGGGCTGGCATGGGCAGCGTGTTCACGGCGGCGCAGAGGGCAATGGCCACCGCGAAGCCCACGCCACCGCTGAAGATCGTCAGCACGAACCCTTCGAGGAAGAACTGCCGCTGAATCTGCGCGCTGGTCGCGCCAAGCGCCTTACGCAGCCCGATCTCCTTCGTGCGCTCGCGCACGGCGACCAGCATGATGTTCATGACGCCAATGCCGCCAAGACCGAGCGTCACGAGGCCGACCAGTGTGAAGAAGTCCTTCATCGCGCCAATCATTCGCGAGAACATCAGCGTCTGCAGTGTCGTGTCCCACATGGCAATCGCGTTGCGATCGCCGGGATCGAAACGGTGGCGCGGCGCCAGGATCCGGCGCACCTCGCGTTCGACGGGCCAGTCGATGTCTTCAATGCGTCCCGTGCGGCTGTCGAGCACGCGCGGCAGCTCGCCAATCACCGACGGCTGCGGCGACACGATGATTTGCGACACCGTCCCGGCGGGCACGCCGACCCGCGGGAAGTCGCGGGCCATCGCCGCGAAGGGCACAAACACCTTGTCGTTATCGGGACCGCTGTAGTTGCTGTCCTGATCCTTCTTCCGGATCTTGCCGATGATGGTGTATGGCACGCCGTTGAGCTGAATGGTCTGTCCAAGACTGTCGCGGCTGCCGAAGAGCTGCGCGGTGGCGTCTGCTCCGACAATCGCGACGCGCTCGGCATGGTCTTCGTCGGTAAACCGAAACATCCGTCCGCGCTCGATGTCGATGGTGCGGATGGCTTGATACTGCGGCTCGATGCCATGGACCATGAGCGCCGCCGCGTTGTATGAGCTCTTGACGTTGACGCCACCCCGCTGAATCTCCGGGCTGACGACGGCGATGAGGCGTGATTCGCGGGCAAGGGCGCGGGCGTCGTCGAGGGTCAGCCGGATTTCGCGGCCGGCACGCTCGCCGCCGGCCTGGAGCGACGTCCGACCGCCCCAGATGATGCCGACGTTCTTTCCCATCTCCTCGAGCACGTGCTGGTTGCCGCGCTGAAAGCCCTCGCCGGTGGCCGAGAGCACCACGACCGAGATGATGCCCCACAGAATTCCGAACATCGTGAGGAAGCTGCGCAGCTTGTTGGCGCGCAGATTCGAGAAGACCTGGGCGAACACCTCGCGCATGGATCAGCCGGGCAGCACGACCCGGTCGCCCGCCTTCAGGCCACCGAGCACCTGGATGCGCGACCCGTTCCCCACGCCCACCGTAACGGGCACGCGGCGCCGGCCGGTCTTCGACGCGGCATCGACCAGATCGACGAACGGATGACGTTCGGCGTCGTAGACCAGTGCCGCCTCAGGAATGAGCAGCGAATCCCGGAACTCGTCGATGATGAGCTCCGCGTTGGCGGTCATGTTGGCTTTGAGCACCTGGCCGGGGTTGTCAATCGAGACTTTCACCTCGAACGTCGTCACGTTGTCCTTGTCGACGCCGATGGGCGAAATCTGCGTGACCCGGCCTTCGAAGATCTTGCCTCGGAAGGTCTCGGTGGTGATGCGCGCCGGCTGTCCGAGCTTGACGCGGCCGATGTCGGACTCGTCGACCTTGCCCCGCACGAACACATGCTCGATATCGCCGAGGGTCATCACGAGCGTCGCGGCGGCGCCCATGTTGAGGATCGACGAGACGGGGCTGCCGAGTTCGACATCGCGCGTGAGAACGGTAGCGTGGATGGGCGAGCGGATCGTGGCACTCGCGAGGTCCTCGACGGCCCGCTCCACCGCGGCGCGAGCCTGCGCGACGTTAGCCTCGGCCTCGCTCACTCGGGCGCGGCCAATCGCAAGCTGGCCGGTCGCGGCCCGCTGTCGATTCTGCGCCTGCTCAACCGCGATCTTCGATTCGTCGAGACCGGACGACGAGAGCAGTTTCTGGTCGAACAGGCGCTGGGCCCGCGCAAGATTCCGGCGCGCAAACTCGACATCGGGCGCTTCAGCCTCGACCTCGTTCTTGTGCCACTGCGCGACCGCGCCCTCATGCGCGGCCTGAGCCGCCTGCAGGTTCGCATTCGCTTCCCGCTGGCGCGCGGTGAGGATCTCGCGGTCGAGCTCCGCCAGCACCTGGCCAGGCCGAACCAGCTGGTCCACCTCGACCAGGAGACGCTCGATGATCCCGTTTGCCTTCGACTTGATTTCGATCTTGGTGATGGGCTCGACCTTGCCCGTCGCGACCACCGATGAGACCAGCGTGCCGCGCTCTGCTGTGGCCACGAGCGACGGGTCGAGAGCCGGGGCCGCACCATTCAACCGGGAGATGCCCCATCCAGCCAGAGCCAGGACGAGAACGCCCGTGGCTACCAGCCCCACGCGTTTGCGATTCTTCATCACGGACCTCTGATCCCCTGTCTTGATGCGAACCTCCTAGTGGACGACAACTCCACCGCAAACGTTGCACCGCCGATCCAAGGGATGCACATCCTGACACTTCGCAGCCATCCGGCGCCAGCCACCAAGGCAGGCGCGGGCACCGCGCGAGTCCAGGGCCGCGCTAAAGCGCGGCTCGCGCGGGCGGCGGTCTACGGCTTACGGGTTGCGGGTGGCGGGTGGCGAGTCGGAGCGGCCGACGCTCCTGTGGCTGGCTCGACGGCATCGGCGCTGATGACGAACCGCTTGGGGGCGTGACCGATGTAGCGGAAGGGATAGCACGTGATGAGCGTCAACGATCGATTTGGGGTGGGCGCGAGTACGGAGATGTCGTCGGGCATCACGATCCGCAGCTGACGAACGACGTAGTGGAGGTCGCCATGCGGCGTTGCGAGCGTCACCCGGTCGCCGACTTTAATGTCCTGGAGCGGCTCGAAGTGGGTGTTTCGGTGACCGGCGAGCGCGCTGTTTCCGCTGTGCCAGGGCAGCGGCGTATCCGGCAGATGGCCGATCGCGATCTTGAGCGTGGACTCCTCATCGCCTTCTGCCACGACCTCGGAGAAACCTAGACGTGGCACGTCCAGAATGCCGACGAGGCCCTGCGGTGCGACTTCAGGGGCGCCCTTCGAAGGCGGCACAATCGGTGCGGCGGTCGGCCGATCGGCGGATGTCGATCGAATCGCCTGCAGGGCCTGGCGCTGCGCCTGGCTGAAGCTGCGCGCCTGGAGCACCGCGAAACCCGTCCAGATCAGGCAGGCGGCTCCAGCGATGATCAGTCCGCGTTCGATCGATCGCAACAGCGTCCGGCGATTAGCGGTCATGCTCGGCCTCCGGACGCGCCGGTTCGGACATGTATCCGGTGCGCGTGCGCACGTCGAGACGGCCCCGACCGGGAGCGGTCACAGCGACACGCAGCTTGTGGAAGCGGGGTTCCCCAGCAGGCGCCGGGCTGTACCCCAACGTGTACACGTGGCGCAGTTCGCGCGCGATGTGCTCGAGCACGCGGGAAACCTGTCTCGTATCGCGCGGCTGAAAGCTCTCACCCCCGCTCGCCGCGGCAAGCTCTTTCAGACGTTTGGGCTTCGCCTGCTGGTCCTCCGGATCGACGAGTGCCACGCCGTACACGATCACATTGGACGTCTGCAGACGGGCCGTGACCTCTCCAAAAGTGGCGCGGCTCGCGTTGTCGCCGCCATCGCTGATGAGCACCAGCGCCTTGCGTTCGCGACTGCCACGTTGCGCGTACGAGAGCCCTTCGATGATCGCGTCGAACAGCGCGGTGCGCCCGCGCGGCACGACGGCATCCAGCATGGCCTGGCGAAGAATCTCGGGATTACTCGTGAACGGCGAGTTTGCGGACAGAGCCGGCTTGACGTCCTCGTTGAACGCGAGGGCAAAGAACTCATCGGATGGGTTGCCGGCCTGGACGAATGCCGTTCCGGCGGCAATCACGAGATCGCGGATCTCTCGCAGGCTTCCGCTGCTGTCGATGACCAGCCCTGCCGTGAGCGGCTCGTCCTCCCGGCGGAAAAAGGTCGTCTGCTGCGCGCGGCCGTCCTCGAAGACCGTGAACGCCTCTTGCGGCAGATCGCCGACGTAGGCGCCCTTGCGGTCGGTGACGCTCACATGGAGCACGACGAGATCGGTGCTGCTGCGAAACCGAGGGGTATCCTGACGCGGGGCGCCGAGCGCTGGCGGAGAGAGATCCTGACTGTCACCCGGTTGCGACTGTGACGAGGCGTCTTGCGCCCGAAGCCATGTCGTCACCAGCACGGCGGCGGTGACCATCGCGAAGGACCGAGCCCGGCGGGACGTCATGATGTGACGCCAGGAGACGCGGGGCGTTTGGGCCCCACGTCTCCCGATCGTTCATTACGCACCGAGTCGCCGCGACACCGACAGCAGCAGTGCAACCGCCAGGCAGAGCGCACCCACCAGCATAACCATCGGCATCGCGCTCGACGTCTGCGGGAGCCGCGTTCTCGCGGCGCGCGTCGACCGGCTCTGATCGATGGAGGCCTGTTCGGTGCTGCCGGACCGCGCGGCGCTCACCGTTGAGCTCCGTGGCGCCGACGTGCTCGCGGCACTCGCCGATGGCGCGGCTGGAGCTGTCCCGAACTCACCGCGGGTCGCCGTTCCCGTCACAGCGATCTGGCTGGCCTGATCGGACGTCGCCGCCTGCTCGCCTGTTGGGGTGATGCGCACGAGCGGCGCGTTCTGCGCGTCAGCCGCCCCGTTGCCGGCCTGCGCCGTGGTCAGCACCGATCGTTTGGATGACTGCGCCAGGCGCGTCGCCTCATCGCGCGGGTAGATGAATTCCCAGCCCGTGCTCATGCCGGGGTACCAATACGTGCCTATCGCCGCAGGCGTGTTGGCCGCCGTTTCGAGGAATCGGACTTCGGGATCGTTCGGCCGCTCGTTCCGCTGAATCGGCATCGTCATGAACATCCCGAACTGATGGGCGCCGTCGGCGCTCGACACCTGCACCACGCTGCGCGTGCTGCCGGAGTTCACCAGCTTGAACAGATAACGTCCCGCCGGCAGCGTCACGCGGGGCAGGGCGACCGGCTGACTGAATGTGAAGTAGACCGGACGGCTCGCGTCCTGTTGGGCGGCGGCTGTGCCAACCGCACCCGACGCGAGCAGTGCGACCGCGCAGGCCGAGGTAAAAGCGTTTCGTAGCATGATGCATCCTCCAAAAGGTATCGACGGCTCCAGCCGAGCCGTTCAAGTGCCGCGCTAGGCGCGCAGCTCTCCACTTCGCCCGCTGGGTGTTTCCCAGAGAGTGAGCAAGATGAATGCCGGCTCCAGGCTTGACCGGGGAGGGTATAAAGCGCCCAGATGGCACTTACGTGGAAGGGAGGTACTGCATAGGACCCCCCTGCGACCTGGAGTCGCACCGACTGAGACGCATCATGTGAGCCCTGAGAGGCAGGGTCGAACCAGGCGGCGTCGCGGCTGAGCGGTCGGCAGCCATGTCGAGAATCGCGTGAAGTCTTCGGAGCCGGCGGCGCGAGGACGACGCCGGCTGCCGTACCGGTCGCCTGTGGGCGGCCGGCAGCGGCCAGCGCAAGAGGACGGTCAGCCGATGGTGCGGGTCAGCTCGGCCATACGTCGATCGATTTCCGCCAACGCATCGGTAATTACCTGCCGACGACGGTCGTGGACGGTCTGCTCGAGCTGGCGCGCCATCTCGACCCGGGCGAGTCTGAGCGACTCGAGCGCACGCACGGGCTCCGGGTCGCCGACCGGCGGGCCATGTCTTTCGGCTCGCTCGCGCTCGAGCTCTTCCATCCGCTCCTGAATACGAGATTCCGCATCGACGAGACCTTCTCCAGCGTCACCCATCTGTTCACACCTCCAGTGCGACCATGAGCCCGGTGCGGGCTCGCGGGCAGCGTCCGCACTCGAGCGGCGGAAGCCGCCGCCGCGCTCCAGTGCGCGGCGTCAACCGCCGATCATAGCGCACTCACGCGCAGCTCGGTCCCGCGTCCTTTTCGCGGCGCCCCGGGCGCGGGCCCTGCCAGCAAGCTGCCAACGCCAAGCCCAACCAGCTGGTGTGGGGCCTGACAGTTCTGAAAGCGGGCCGTCCGGTCACTCCGTCCACTCGGGTGAGAACGGCGTCGCCAACGCCGAGTGTCCGCTGGCCTGCATCTTGCGGACGACCGGCTGCTACGCGCGAGTGCCACCAAGGGCACAGCCGTGAGCTGCGGGTCACCCGCGGAGGGAATGCATGAGTGCAGTTCGTCATACGTCCAAGCGGCGCACGCCCCGGCTGGATCCGATGAGCCAGCTGACAGCGACGCACAGCACCGGCCAGCCGGTGGTGACGCTCGTGGACATCAGCCTGGAGGGCTTCGCGGTGCACAGTCTGGTGGCGTTTGAGGGTGGCAGCCGTCATCAGTTTTCCTTCACGACCGCACACGGGCACACCCTCCAACTCGTGGCCGTGCTAGTCTCGTCGCACCGTCTCGAGTCGTCGCACGGCATGCTCCACGTGAGCGGTTTCCGCTTCGACGTCACGGGCCCCGCCATGCGCCAGGACATCGGCATGCTCATCGACGCCGTCACCTCACCGCTCACATTCCTCTGACACCGCCTCGAGGCTCTCGCTCCGCCGAAACCCTCAAACGCTCTGGACATTTGCCAGGGAGCGGATAGGATGTTTTCATTCGACGAGCGGTGAGGTCCCCGCCGGGCTTCGGCGGCGCGCACGCCCCCATCGTTCTCTGTGGGTCGCGTGATCGGGCTGCCGGCGCGGCGTGCGGCTGCGCGGCCGGCCACGAGCCGGTATGGCGGCGAAGGACACGCGCACGTCTGGCGTCACTCATCCGATGTGTGCGTACCTCGTGAAAGGCATCGTGAACCCAAGCGCTCCTCCGACATGACGTCCCTGTCCGAGACTTGTCCATGAACCCTACTCAAAGCGGCACCCTTCTCCCTTCTACGCCGGACACCGGCCTGGCGATTACGTCCGAGGCGTTCGCCCGGCATCTGCTGACGGCCATGATCGAGTTCCGCGATGGGAATTCGAATGTCCGCCTTCCCCCAGACCTGATGGGTATCGAAGGCAAGCTCGCGGACGTGTTCAACGAAATCGCGGTCCTGGGCGACCGTCGCGCGCAAGAGGTCGCGCGCGTCTGTCGGATGGTCGGCAAGGAGGGCAAGCTCAAGGAGCGCATGTGGGTGCCGGGCGCCATTGGCGCGCGCGCCGACGAAGTCGTGGCGCTCAACACGTTGATCGACGATCTGGTGTGGCCCACGACCGAGGTGACGCGGGCGGTCGGCGCGGTGGCCAACGGCGACTTGACGCAGTCCATGAGTCTCGAAGTCGATGGGCGTCCGCTCGAGGGCGAGTTCCTGCGCTCAGCCAAGCTCGTCAACACGATGATCGATCGGCTCTCTGTGTTTACCTCTGAGGTCACGCGCGTGGCCCGCGAGGTCGGTACCGAGGGCAAGCTCGGCGGCCAGGCGCAGGTGCGCGGCGTGTCCGGCGTCTGGAAGGAGCTCACCGACTCGGTCAACCAGATGGCCGGCAACCTCACCGCGCAGGTCCGCAACATCGCCGACGTGACCATTGCGGTCGCCAACGGCGACCTGTCCAAGAAGATCACCGTCGATGTCCGCGGCGAGATTCTGCAGCTCAAGGAGGCCATCAACACGATGGTCGATCAGCTGCGCTCCTTTGCCGCGGAAGTGACGCGGGTGGCGCGCGAGGTCGGCACCGAGGGCAAGCTGGGTGGACAGGCCGTCGTGCCGGGCGTGGCCGGCACGTGGAAGGACCTGACCGACTCGGTCAACGCCATGGCCTCGAACCTGACCGCTCAGGTACGCAACATCGCGGGAGTCACGACCGCCGTGGCGCGCGGCGATCTCTCGCGCAAGATCACGGTCGACGTCAAAGGAGAAATTCTCGAGCTCAAGGACACCATCAACACCATGGTCGACCAGCTCAACGCGTTCGCCTCGGAGGTGAGCCGCGTGGCGCGCGAGGTCGGCACCGAGGGCAAGCTCGGCGGTCAGGCCGAAGTGCCCGGCGTGGCCGGCACGTGGAAGGATCTGACCGACAACGTCAACCTGATGGGATCGAACCTGACCGCGCAGGTGCGCAACATCGCGGAGGTCTCGACGGCCGTCGCGCGCGGCGACCTGTCGCGCAAGATCACGGTCGACGTCAAGGGCGAGATTCTCGAGCTCAAGGACACTATCAACACGATGGTGGACCAGTTGAATGCGTTCGCGTCCGAAGTCACCCGTGTCGCGCGCGAAGTCGGCACCGAGGGCGAGCTCGGCGGCCAAGCCACCGTGCCGGGCGTGGCCGGCACCTGGAAGAACCTCACCGACAACGTCAACTCGATGGCGTCGAATCTCACCGGGCAGGTGCGCAACATTGCCGACGTGGCCACCGCGATCGCCAACGGCGATCTGTCGCGGAAGATCACGGTCGACGTCAAGGGCGAGATCCTCGAGTTAAAGAACACCATCAACACGATGGTCGACCAGCTCAACGGGTTCGCGTCCGAAGTGAGCCGCGTGGCGCGCGAGGTCGGCACGGAAGGCAAGCTCGGCGGGCAGGCCATCGTCGGTGGCGTGGCGGGCACCTGGAAAGACCTCACCGACAACGTCAACTCGATGGCGTCGAACCTCACCGGCCAGGTCCGCAACATTGCCGACGTGGCCACCGCGATCGCCAACGGCGACCTGTCGCGCAAGATCACGGTCGACGTCAAGGGCGAGATCCTGGAGCTGAAGAACACGCTCAACACGATGGTCGATCAGCTGAACGCGTTCGCGTCCGAGGTGACGCGCGTGGCGCGCGAGGTCGGCACGGAAGGCAAGCTCGGCGGGCAGGCGCAGGTCCCCGGCGTGGCGGGCACGTGGAAGGACCTCACGGATAACGTCAACTCGATGGCATCGAACCTCACCGGTCAGGTGCGCA
>JBDSZL010000080.1:0-36596 GCA_039925145.1 Vicinamibacterales bacterium
AATGCCGCCGGCCCCGCCTCGTCCGCCACCACCGGCGCGTCCTGCTGCGCCCTGTGCGCCGGGTGCTGGAACTGCGGCAGGCGCGCCGGCCCCCACCGGCTGTTGCGCCTTCACGCCGGCAGACACGGCCGCGATGAGCGCCATCGCGGACACGCCGGCGAGAAGCTGGGTCACTGGTTTCTTGAGCATCTCGAGTCCTCCGCGCGGCGTCCCGGACAGGCCGCATGCTGTCGTTCTTCCCGAGTAGAGCCTGCGCCGCACCGTGACTCAGGCCCCTGTGGATTTTGAAAAAGCATCGCAGCGAAACGTTCGGGTGTCAAACCAGGCTGCTCCACCGGTGTATCTCACTCGTGGGTAGAAGACCGGGTCTTCTAAAAGACCCGGTCTTCTCGTCGATCTCAAGTTGCCGCTCCAGTGCGATCTCGCTGAAATAGGCGCAATGTCAGGTAGACGGAAACCGCAGTTTCCTTTTGGGCCCCAAGCGAGACCGGGTCTCTTAAGAGACCCGGTCTCCTCTCTCTGGCATACGTTTTGGTGCGCCCGACAGGATTTGAACCTGTGACCCCCGCCTTAGGAGCGCCTAAAACGTCTCACCCTCCATATTCCACAGTCACACGCCATCATCGAAACAGGCCGATAGATATTGACGCTTTCGCGTTATCGTCGGATACTCCGTGTGACTACGGATGAGGCTCGATGTTCGGTTCTGCACCACCACTGCACCACCAGAACCGAATGCGTGACCTCCGCCTTACGCATTGGAGGCTCACACGTGCGCGCACTGATCGGCCCTGACCTACTCAGGAAACTGCCCCGCAAACACCAGGACATTCGAGACACGAAGATCACGGGCTTCGCGATTCGCTGCCGGCCGACGGGCTCCCACTCGTACGTCATGAGCCTGGGCCGTGGACGCTGGAAAACGATCGGCACAGTGGCCGACATGAAGCCCGAAGATGCACGCTCATCGGCGCAGGCGCTGCAGGGCAGCGTCGACAAAAAGACGCTGGCGCTCATCAGCGACGACGTGATGCTCACGCGACGCGAGGCCCGCGCACAAGTCAGCCGGGACATTCAAGCGAGCACGTCGCAACGGTTAACCTGGGGCGCGTTCGTGACCGACCACTACGAGCCGTGGGTCACACAGAACCGCAAGACGGGCGGCGAGACGGTGCGACGGCTCCGCGCGGCGTTTGCAGACTTCGCAGACGTTCCCCTGCGGGAACTGGCCGCATTCACGATCGAGCGTTGGCGCACGGCCAGACTCAAAGCGGGCGTCAAGCCTGCGACTGTCAATCGGGACTTGGCGGCGCTGCGGGGCGCGCTATCAAAGGCGCTGGAATGGCGCCGTGGCGGACTCCGGACCCATCCCATGACGAGCGTCAAGGCTGCGAAGATCGACGCGACGGGGCACGTGCGGTTTCTAGACAGCGACGAAGAATCGCGGCTGCGTACCGCACTCACCGACCGCGACGAACGGCGGCGACGGGAACGCGATCACGCGAACGAGTGGCGACGGGAACGCGGCTATGACGCCCTGCCGACGTTCGGCATTTACACGGATCACTTGCACCCGCTCGTGCTGCTCGCGCTCCACACCGGCTGCCGGCGCGGCGAATTGTTCGCGCTCCGATGGGCGGACGTGGATCTCGTGGCTGCCCGGCTCACGGTGCGTGCCGACGGCGCCAAGAGCGGACTGGCGCGTGTGATCCCGCTCAACACCGAGGCCGTGACGGTGCTGCGCACGTGGCGACCGACGCGCGTCGAGACATCGAATCTCGTGTTCCCCGGCGACGACGGCAACGCGCTCGTGGACGTAAAAACCGCGTGGCTTAGGCTCATGACAGACGCCGACATTGCGGGCTTCCGGTTCCATGACTGTCGCCACACGTTCGCGTCGAAGCTTGTGCAGGCTGGCGTCGACCTGAACACCACGCGCGAACTACTCGGACATGCGGATCTCAAAATGACGCTGAGGTACGCGCACCTTGCACCCGAGCACAAAGCCGCTGCTGTGGCAAAGCTGGTGCGGGCATGAACCCGGTAATCACGCGCGGCGACTTGATTAGGATCGCCACCGAGACGAATCACATGCTGTATCAGGGCACAGGCAATCCGATCCACTTATGGGCCGCATATCAGCAGGCCCGTGCCGCAAAGGGTATTCCCGGCTGGATCATCGACTACTTCGACGAATGTGCGTCACGGCTGCTCGCACCTGGCGGCGCGTCGAGCTCGAAGGTAATCGCGGCAGCATTCGGCCTTGGGACGCAGGGCGGCGGCCGCTCGGCAGGAGCTCGCGCGCGCAAGGCGCAGCAGCATCTAGCGGTGGGACAAATGGTCCGGCATCGGCGGCATAAGGGGCAGACCGCAACCGAGGCGATTTTCGATGTCTCGGAGGAGATCGGCCTGAGTTACGACACGGTGAAAGAAATCGTGACCCGTAGGAGTCCGAAGCGCAAGCGCCGTAAGGTGGTGCAACCTGCTAAGTAGGCCATAGCGACGGCTGCTTGCGTGGGTGCGACTCTGTTCGCGCCATGTCGCGCAGTCAACCTCCGACCCCAGACATCACACCCGCCGCGCTTCGAGAGCCTGACGCAGCGCGGTACATCGGCCTAACGCAGTCATTCCTCCGCGCGGCGCGCGTCGGACGCTGCGACGGTCCCGCCTACATCCGCGTCGGTCGCGCTGTGCTGTATCACCGGCAGGATCTCGATTCATTCCTAATGGCGAGACGCGTCGGAGTCTCGCGCTAATGGCCGCAATGATCAAACGGATCATTGTGCGGATCATCGCCGCGCTGCCGGCATGGACCTGGAGCCCGCTGTCTGCGGCTGTTCGGAAAATCTGGCCGGGCTTCTGGCGTGCATAGTCTCGCCGACGCGATCGCGGCGGTACGCGGCGACGGACGCCAGCGAGATACTAGGTGCCCGGCGCATCAGGACGGGCGCGCGAGTCTGTCGGTTGGACTCGGCGACGCGGGCCGCGTGCTGTTGCGGTGCCACACCGGCTGCTCGTACTCCGCGATTGTCGAGGCGGCCGGGCTGGACCCGGCAGACCTCTCACCCGCACGTCCCGATCGCCCCCGTGTGCAGCAGTGGCCCATTCGCGACGCAGCCGGCACGGTGCGCGCGATTCACGAGCGCACCGATCGTCCGGAGGGTAAGCGGATTATCTGGCGACAGTCGGACGGCACCATGGGGCTCGCCGGCTGCAAGACCAGCGCGCTACCGCTGTACGGCACCCACCTGATCGCGTCCTGGCCCACCGACGCACCGATCGCCGTCTGCGAGGGCGAGCGCGCAACGGACGCGCTACTCCACCAGCGCATTCCTGCCGTCGGGACCGTGACCGGCGCGAGCGGGTTGCCGAGCGACGACGTGCTCTGCGTGCTGGCAGGCCGGCGCGTCGTTCTCTGGCCTGACGCGGACACTCCAGGACGCGCGCATATGGAGCGCTTGGCACTCCGGCTCGTCGCGCTGGGCATCGAGCCGCGCGTGATCGACTGGGCCGATGGGCCAGACGGCGGCGATGCTGCCGACTATCGCGGCGACGTACGGGCGCTCATCGCAGCCGCGCGTCCCTACGTGGGCACCAGGAGCCCGGAGGCTGCACCCGCGAGTCTGACGCTCACGAGCATCGGCGACCTGCTCGCCGAACCTGACGAGCGTGTGGACTGGCTTGTCGAGGGCATGGTGCCGGCCGGCGGGATTGTCGTCATGGCCGGCAAGCCCAAGGCGGGCAAGTCAACGTGCGTGCGATCAATGGCACTCGCGATCGCGCGTGGCTCGATGTTCCTGGGGCGCTCGTGCGAGGAGGGCGCCGTCTGGTATTTCGCATTCGAGGGCCGGCGGCGCGACGTTCGTGCCCACTTCCGGCAGCTCGGCGCACGGACGAGCGACCCGCTCCGCGTGTTCGTCGGACAGGCACCGCGCGACGTGATTCAAGCGCTCGACACACTCGCCACACGTGAGCGACCGACGGCCATCGTGATCGACACGATGCAGCGGTTTCTGCGGGCAGAGTCCACCGACGACTACGCCGAGATGACGACGCTACTCGACCACGTGATCGGGATCGCGCAGCGTTCGGGCGCGGCGATCATTCTCCTGCACCACGCGGGCAAGGCAGACCGCGCGAGCATCGACCAGGTGCTCGGCTCAACGGCGATCACCGGCAGCGCGGACAGCATCATTCTCCTGTCCCGTGGCGACCGATACCGGACGATTCAGACGGTGCAGCGTGTGGGCGACGACCTCCCCGAGACGGTCATTCTCCTGGACGAGACGACCGGTTGCGTGCAGCTCGGCGGGAGCCGTGCGGACGCCGAGCGGGATGTCATGGCCCGGCAGCTCGTCGAGGCGCTACAGGCAGCCGACCGACCGCTCACGCGAGAGGAGTGGCTAGAGGCCGTCGAGGGCCGGCGCCAGACGAAGCTCGATGCCTTCCGCATTGTCAGCAGCGGGAACCGGAATGTCAGCAGTGAGGGCGCGGGAACCCGAAACAACCCACGGCGCTACCGCGTGACCCGTTCCGATTCCGGTTCCCCGGTTCCCCTTAAGGAGTGGGAACCGGAATCTTCTTCTTCTCTCTTAAGACCTTTCCCTAGGGAATCCCTTAGCTATTCCGGTTCCCAAGTTCCCACACAGGACGAGACCCCGGAACCGGTATCGAACGTGGTGCCCTGGCCGACGATGTTCTCCGAGCCCGGCTGCTACTGCTCGGCGCTCGGCGACGATGCACCGTGCGGCTACTGCGACGGTTGCGACCGTGAGGTGGCCGTTGCCCACTGAGCCGCAGCGTCTCTGCACAGCCACAGGCTGCTACGAGCGCGTGGTCGAGGGCCTGTGCCCGACCCACTCCACCACGCACCACCGACAGCAGGACCAGCGTCGAGGCTCACCAGCCAGTCGAGGCTATGACGCGTCATGGCGACGGTTCCGGGAACGCGTCTTACAGCAGTCGCCCATCTGCTCCGATTGCTGGCAGCACGGCTCCATCGTCGCTGCAAGCGAACTGCACCACGTGATCAAGCTGGCAGCCGGTGGAGCGAGGCTCGACGAGCGCAACGTCATGCCGCTCTGCGGACCCTGCCATTCGAGACGGACACGCAATGGCGAATAGGGGCGTCTGCATCACGGCGATCGGGACGGCTGTAGACCGTTGCGCGCATTCGACCCGACTTAGTTCGAGGTGCCCGTGGGCCTGAGAGGACCGCGCGCCCGACAGCGCACCGAGGCCAAGCTGCCCAAGCGGCGGCCGTGCTGGAAACGTTCGGGACTGAGCCGAGCCGCACGTGTAATCGCGTTTTGCGAACGGCTGCCGATCACGAAAGGCATTCTCGCCGGCAAGCGCATGAAGCTGCTGGCGCATCAGGTCGCGTTCATCGAGGCCGTCTACGGCGCATCGTCCGTGGTCCGGTTGGCGATTCAGAGCATCCCACGTGGCAACGGCAAAACGGGACTGTTGGCCGGGCTCTGTTTGGCGCACCTGCTCGGACCGGAATCCGAGCCGCGCGGCGAGGTATACGGGGCCGCCATTGACCGCCTGCAGGCTGGCATTTTGTTCAATGAGATCGTCGCGATCATCGAGGCCGTGCCCGAACTCGCCGAGCGCGTGAACGTGCAGCGCTTTCACAAAAAACTCGAGGTGCTCACGGGCGACGGGGCCGGCTCGATCTTCGAGGTACTCAGCAGCGACGTACGCCGAGGGCATGGGCTCGCGCCGTCACTTTTCGTCTACGACGAGTTCGGCTCCGTCAAGACCGGCGAGTTACTCGACAACCTGATGACCGCACAGGGCAAGCGCACGCGGTCGCTGGGCATCGTCATCAGCACGCAGGCCGGCAGCGACCAGCATCCGCTGTCCATTCTCATCGATGACGCGCAACGCGGCCTGGACCCGAGCACGTACGTGCAACTGCTGGCAGCGCCGGCCGATGCCGACCCGTTCCACGAGCAGACGTGGCTGGCCGTGAATCCCGCGTGGGGCACGTTTCTCGACGCCGAGGAGTTCCGTAGTCAGGCCCGACGAGCACAGCGCGTGCCGACGTTCACGGCGAAGTTTCTGAACCTGCGACTGAATCGGCGGGTCGACGTAGATGAGCGCTGGCTGCCGGCCGACGCGTGGCAGGCGTGTGCCGGTCCCGTGGATCTCGACGCGCTCGCCGGGACGCCGTGCTTTGGCGGGCTCGACCTGGGCTCCACTCGTGACCTGACGGCGTTCGCGCTGTTCTGGCCACTGACCGGAGCGCTGGCCGTGTGGGCATGGTGCCCCGCTGACACGCTCACCGAACGCGAGCGCACCGACCGCGCGCCGTATCGCGTGTGGGCGAAGCGCGGGCACATCGAACCGACGCCTGGCCGGGCGGTTGATAAGCGTGCGGTAGCGCTCCGGCTGGGCACTCTCTGTGCCCGGTTCAAGCCGCGCGCCGTGGCGTTCGATCGCTGGGGCATCGCCGAACTCGAACGCGTGCTGAGCGACGAAGGGCTCAGTCTCCCGCTGAAGGAGCACGGTCAAGGCTTCCGGGACCTGGGACCGTCGACATCGGCATTCGAGACGGCCGTTCTAAACCAGCAGTTACACCACGACGAGAACGGGCTGCTCGACTGGGCGCTGCAAAATGTCGTGCTCGAACGCGACGCGACGGGCGCAGCCAAGCCGAACAAGCGGCGATCGCATGAGCGCATCGATCCGATCGTCGCGTCGATCATGGCCGTCGGGCTGGCGACGCGTGAACCGGCGCAGCAGCCATCGATTTACGAGACCCGAGGGCTGCTCGTGATCTGAGTTTCGTTTCCCGCGCGACGAGTCACCGACTCCGCGCACCATTGCCGGCGCAGCTCCCCGAGCCCGCAGGCGTAGTAAGTAGCCGTTAGTAGAGAGAGAGTCAGTATGGATATTCAGGAGTTCATCACCACCACCGCACGCGGGCCAATTGGGCTCGACGTGCTCACCAGCCTTGCAGCCGATTCGCGCTCATTCGGCGACGACGCGCAGGCCGCATTCCGCACGCAGGCCGAACTCCGGCAGGCCGCTGCACAGCAGGTGCTCGACGTTGCGAGCGCGGGCGGCCGGGACAGTTTGCTCGCCAGCGAACAGCGATCGTTCGATCGGGCGACGCAGGAACGAGACTCCGTGCTCGCGCTCGCTCGGGGCATCGAGGCGCGCACGCAGCAGCGGGCATTCGTGCCCGCGACGCAAGTCACGAGCCCGGCAGCCACCGAGACGACCGACGCGAGCCCGGTGCTCACGCGAGACGCCAAGATGGGCGACTGGCTGCAGCGGCGTGGCGGCTACGCCTACGTCGGCGAGCGTGGCGCCGAGACCATGCGGTTCGGTCGCATCGTCCGGGCACTGGCGCTCGGCAATCGCGCGGGCTTGTCCGCGTTGGAGCAGCGGGCGCTGTCCGAGGGCAGCGACAGTTCCGGCGGCTATACCGTGCCGGAGGTGCTGGCGACGCGGTTCATCGATCGCGTGCGGGATGCGCTGATCGTGCAGCGGGCCGGCGCGCAGATCGTGCCGATGACCAGCGACACACTTCACATCGCACGACTCGCGCAGCCGACGGAGGCCGGCTCGCCAGCCATCACCACGGCGCAGTGGAAGCTAGAGAACGCCGACATCGAAGAGACGAGTTTGCTCCTGGAGCGCGTGACGTTCACGGCACACACGCTGCCGGTCCTGCTCAAACTGTCGTGTGAGCTCGCCGACGATTCCGTCAATATTGACCAGATCATTGAAAGAGAGCTGGCGGCTCAGCTCGCCAGCGAACTCGATCGCGCGGCGCTGTTCGGATCGGGCACTGCCCCGGAACCGAAGGGGCTGGTCAACCAGGACGGCGTTGATGTTGCGTCGCTCAGCGGTGCCGTCGATTACGACGCGCTGATCGACGCGGCGGCGCTCGTCGCCGGCCGGAACTTCACCCCCACAGCGCGCATCTACAGCACACAAGTGGCGGCGTCGCTCGCCAAGCTCCGGACGGACGGAGCCACAGGCGCCTACTTGACGGCGCCGGCGTATCTCGACTCCATTCCGGCGTACACATCGAACGCGATTGCCACCACGGGCTCACCGGCCACGACGACGCTCATCGTCGGCGCGTTCGATCAGATGCTGATTGGCATCCGGTCGACCTTCCGGCTGGAAGTTTCACGCGTCGCCGGCACCGCGTTCGAGAAGATGCAGGTCTGGGTTCGCGCGTATCTGCGGGCTGACGTGCAACTGGCGCACCCCGAGGCGTTTGTCGTTCGCGAGGACGCGACGCTGTAGGTCTGATCCGGGGCGTTTCCCGGTAGGCGGTTGCGGGCACGCAGCCGTGAGCAGCCACACGCGGCGTCTCGCACCGTGGCTGCACGTGCCCACCATTTTCCGATTGTGAGGCTTCGATGATCTGGCCGTTTTCGTGGTTCGAGCGACGCTCGCAGTCCTGGCGCCTGTCGCAGTTGCAGAGTTTGTCCGAGATGGGCCTAGGCGGCGGCGAGACGACAGCCGGCGTCGAGGTGACGCCAGAGCGCGCGCTATCAGTGCCGGCCGTGTTCGCGTGCATCAGTGTGCTATCGCAGGACGTGGCGAAGACGCCGATCAAACTCCGACGACGCATCGGGGCGGACGTGTTCGAGGACGCGGTTGATCATCCGCTCTGGGAAATCCTGCACGACTTGGCGAATCCTGAGGAAACGACCTATAGCGTCAAGCACGCCATGCAGTTCGACCTATTGCTCTCCGGGCACGCCTACGCCGAGATCGTGCGCGACGACGGCGGGCGTGTGGTGAGCTTGTGGCGCATCGAGCCCGATCGCGTGTTCGTGGACCGCGACGACCAGCGACGCAAACGCTACCGCGTCACACTGGCCAACGGACAGCAGCAGACCTTCCTGTTCGATGCCTCGAGGCCCCCGATACTCGAGTTGTCGCACCCGTCGCCCTTGCGCTACTGCCGTGAGTTGATCGGCACGGCGCTGGCGACGCAAGCCTACGTCGGGCGGTTCTTCGGTTCCGGGGCACGGCCGGGCGGCGTGCTGCAGACGGACGGCATGCTGAGCAACGAGAGCGCGCAACGGCTAAAGGAAAGCTTCGAGTCGTACCACCAGGGCCGCAATCAGCATCGCGTCGCTGTCCTGGAGCAAGGGCTGAAGTACACCCCGATTGCCGCTGCCAACGACTCATCACAACTCAACGAGACGCAGGCGTATCTCAGAACGGAAATCGCCGGGATGTTCCGCGTCGCACCGTTCAAAATTGGAGATTTGTCTCGGGCGAATTACAGCAATGTCGAGGCGCTGGCGATTGAGCACGCAACGGGCACGCTCGATCCGTTCTTCTCCTGTTGGGAGTCAGCCATCCGGCGTGACTTGCTCACGACGCGACAGTTCGGCGCGTTCGATGTGCAGTTCGACCGCGCGTCGCTGATTCGGTCCGACATCAAGTCACTGCACGATGCGCTCGCACGTGGCCGCGACGCGGGTATCTACAGCGTCAACGATGCACGTCGGGCACTCGGCATGAACCCGATCCCGGCGGCGAGTGGCGGCGACTTGTATCAGGCCAACGGCAACCTCCGGCCGTTGATCGAACTCGGGCAGCCGCAGGAGGGCGCATGACCGGCGAGCACGTTGGGACCAGTCCCCACCTGACCGACGCGGAACTCGTGCCGCTGGCATCGGCGGGCGATGTCGGGGCGTTCGAGCGGCTGTATCACCGCTACTACGCCGTCGCGTTCGGCGCGGCGCTCCGCTACACCGCGTCACGCACTCGCGCTGAGGACGTGGCGTCCGAGGTGTTTCTCTGGCTCTGTGAGGGCCGCTGGCGCATCGACGGGAGTGTGGCGCTCGTTGAGGGCCGCATCGATCCATTCGTTCGCAAGCTCGCGCACTTTGCTTCGCAGAAGTTGAGCTATCGCGCATCCGTCGACCGGCACACGGTCCGCAACGACGAGGACGGCGTGCTGCTACTGCGACTCCATGCACGCGGGCCGACACCCGAGGCGCAATTGTTGCGGCGCGAACTCCGTCGACATTTACGGGGCGCGATTCACTCACTGACCCCGCGCATGCGGCGCGTCGCGCTGTTGCGTTACTTTCACGATCTCAGCGGACCAGACATCGCGGCAGCCGTGGGCGTGCTGCCCGTGACCGTTCCCGGCTATCTCAACGTGATTCGACATCACATTCGTGCCGAGTTGGCCGGCTATCTCAACATCCCCGGCCCATCCGGGCGCTCGCGCGGCGGGCATCGGCGCTACGCGAACAAACAGGAGCAACCATGAGCATCGACATCGAGCGACGCGCGGCGAGTGTCGCGGCAGAGGGCACCATCATTCGCGGCTTGGCCATTCCGTTCGGCTCGCTGTCCGAGGACTTGGGCGGCTTCCGGGAAGTGTTCGAGGCGAGCGCCGTCGACCGCACCCTGACCGAGCAAATCGACGTGCGCGCGCTCGTGGACCACGACAGCGCGAAGATCATCGGCCGGGTTCGTGCCGGCACGATGACGCTCAGGAAGGCGTCAGACGGGCTGCACGTGGCGATCACCGTGCCCGATACCTCCGTGGGCCGCGACGTGCTCACGCTCGTGTCTCGGGGCGACGTGAGCGGGATGTCGATCGGGTTCCGCGTCATGGCCGGCGGCGAGCGGTTCGAGCGGCGAGACGGGCAGCCGGTGCGGATCATCAGCGACGCGCGGATCGTCGAGACGAGCATCGTCACGTTCCCGGCGTATCAGGCGACCGATGCGAGCGTGGCGCGGCGGGCGCTGCGAGCCTACCAGGGGCAGCAGGGGCGTTCGATCGTGTGGCTCCGGGCACGGATCGCGATTCCAGTAGCCTAACTGCACCACTACGGCACCATTGGCACGGAATACCCGCCCAACCGCCAGCGGCGATCTTCGCCGTAAGTCCTTGTCTATATTATGTTTAAGTTGGTGCGCCCGACAGGATTTGAACCTGTGACCCCCGCCTTAGGAGGGCGGTGCTCTATCCAGCTGAGCTACGGGCGCGAATGACGGGCGGTGCCGGGCGCGGGACCCGGAACGCGATCACAGAATTAGTACTCCAGCACCGCGCCGATGGTCTCGCCCGGTAGCCGGTCGCGGCCGTGAAGGCCCACGAGCTCGATCAGAAACTGCAGTCCGACCACCTCGGCGCCCAGTGCTTTGATCAGCCCGACGGTGGCAGCGGCCGTGCCGCCGGTCGCGAGCAGATCGTCCACCACGAGCACCCGCTGCCCCGCACTCACGGCGTCGTCGTGAATCTCGAGCGCGTCGGTGCCGTACTCCAGCGCATACGATGCACGTCGAGTCGTCGACGGCAGCTTGCCCGGCTTGCGCACGGGAACAAACCCGGTGCGCAAGCGATCGGCCACCGCGGCGCCGAAGATGAACCCGCGGCTTTCGATGCCGACGACGACGTCGATGGGCGTGTTGGCGTATGGGGCAGCCATCTCGCTGACGGCGAGCTGGAACCCGTCGGGATCCTGCAGCAGCGTCGTCACGTCGTAGAACAGAATCCCAGGCTTCGGAAAATCCGGCACGTGCCGGATGCGTCCCTTGAGGGCTTCGATTGAGATCTCGGTGGTGCCGGTGAAGGCCGTCTGTGTCATGTCTGTCCTGGCTTATGACCGAACCACGAATCCCCCGGTCCGATGTGAAGGCACGTCGTCGTCGGCTTCTACGTGGTCGACGCGGGCCGCGGGCGGGCCATGTCGCAGCTGGTGCTCGAAGCGCTGCACTGACTCCGACTCCCCTTCGGCGAAGACCTCGACCGTGCCGTCGGTGCGGTTGGCGATCCAGCCGTGGATGCCTTCTCGACGGGCGGCCTCCTCGGCAAAGAATCGGAAGCCGACACCCTGCACACGGCCGCTGATCACAATCCGCCGGGCGGCGCGCATCGCCACAGTATAGATGAACGAGGCGGCTCCGCCGCGGGTGGTTGCACTCGGCCGCGCCATCGCGCATAGTGGCCGTCCGGAAGGCTCGGTGCGGGCAAGCCGAGTGCAATCGCCAGCTGCGCAGTGCACGCGTCTGGTGTGCCACGCCTCATTGCCCTGGAGAGTGACCTTGCTGCTGAAGAACTCCGCCCCGCTGGCGGCGACGTTGATTGTCCTCGCGCTGCGTGCACCGGCATCGGCGCAGACGGTGGCAGACCCACCGCGTCTATCCGAAGACATCGTGGTCACCGCCACAATCGTCCCGATTTCGGGTGGCTCCCTGTCGCGCTCTACGACGGTGTTTCGCCGCGACCAGATGGAGCAACTGGGACTGATGTCGACGGGCGACGCGCTACGGCTGATGCCAGGCGTGGATGCTCGCGCACGGGGACCACTGGGCGTGCAGACGGATTTCTCGATTCGCGGCGCGACGTTCGGACAAAATCTCGTGCTCGTCGACGGGATGCGGATCAACGACACGCAAAGCGCGCATCACAACGGCGAGATTCCGCTGCCAGCCACCGCCATCGACCGAATCGAGCTCATAGCCGGACCGGGGGCCGCGGTCCACGGCGCCGACGCGCTTGGCGGCACCATCAACGTGATCAGCCGCAAAGGGCGGTACTCGGCCGCCAGCCTCTCGACCGGGCAGCACGGCTACACAGATGCCCAGGGCACGGTGTCGGGCGGGCCCCTGCCCGGCGGCGTGATGCTCTCGGGCTGGGGCAGCCGCAGCAGCGGCTTCGAGTTCGATCGTGATTTTGCGCAAGGCGGGGCGGCGTTACGCGCGTCGGCACCTCGAGGCTGGACGCTCGACGTGCGCCACCAACGCCGCGCCTTCGGCGCCAACGGTTTCTACGGCAACTCGCCCTCCAAGGAATGGACTGACCAGACGCTCGCGGGTGCCGGATGGCGCGCCGTGCGAGGCGCGTGGACGACAACCGTGGATACGCTTGTGAGAAATCACGGCGACCACTTCCGATGGGACATCAACCGTCCGGGCTTCGCCGAAAACCGCCACCGTACGAACGCGGTCGACGCGCGTGTGACAACCGGCCGCGCGATCAACTCACGCGGCAGCATCACCGCAGGTCTGGCCACCGGCGGCGACTGGATCACGTCCTCGAATCTCGGCGACCACCGCTACACGCGCGAAGCGGCATTCGCAGAGCTCCAATACCGGGTGCACGACAGAACGACCGTGGTGGCCGGACTGCGCTTCGATCGCTACTCGACGTTCGGACAGTCCACGAGTCCGAGTCTCTCGGTGGCGTCGAGGCTCTCGCCCACCGTGCGCCTGCGCGCCTCGACCGGGCATGCGTTCCGCATTCCGAGTTTCACTGAGCTGTATTACTCGGACCCGAACAATCTGGGAACGCCCGATCTGCGAGCCGAGCGCGGCTGGTCTGTTGACGGCGGGGGCGACTGGACGCCGGGACGTTGGACAGCTTCCCTTTCCGTGTTCCGCCGATGGGACACGGACGTCATCGACTGGGTGCGCGCGAGCGCGGCCGACCGCTATCGCTCCAACAACGTGCGAGACGTGACCACCACCGGCTTCGAAGCGGTCCTCGCCCGGCAGTGGGGCTCTACGCTGCTTCGACTGATGTATGCGGGTCTGACGATTGACGCGCCGACGCTGACGCTCCAGTCGAAGTATCTCCTCGAGTACGCGCGCCATCAGAGCGGTGGCTCGCTGGTGGTGCCCCTGGGCGGCGGTCTGCGCGCAGCCATCAACGTCGACCACCGCCATCGGCTCGATGGGCAGTCCTACGATCTCGTGGGTGCGCGGGTGAGCCGCGCGTTCGGCCGCACGAACGTGTTCGTCGACGGCACCAACCTCCTGGCCGAGAAATACCACGAGGTGCTTGGCGTGACGATGCCGGGGCGGTGGTTGACCGTCGGGGTGCGAATCAACGGCGGTGGGTCATGATTCGCGTGTGTGCCTCATGCGGCCAGAAGAACCGCGTGTCCGCAGTTCACGCCGGCAGCAGCGCCCGATGCGGATCGTGTAAAACCACGCTGCCACCGATCGACCAGCCGATTGAGGCCGACACGGCGCTGTTCGATGAAGTCGTGCAGCAGTCAACCCTCCCGGTCCTGGTCGATTTCTGGGCGGCGTGGTGCGGCCCCTGCCGGCTGGCGGCGCCCGAGGTGGCGCGGACCGCCGCGCAACTGGCAGGCCGCGCGCTTGTCCTCAAAGTAGACACGGAACGCCATCCCGATCTCGCGGCGCGCTACGGCGTTCAGGGCATTCCTAACTTCGTCGTGCTCCGGAACGGGCGCGTCGTCTTTCAGCAGGCCGGCCTTTCCGGACACGAGCAGATGATCGGCTGGCTCGAGGGTGCGGGAGCGAAGCCGGTATGATGTAGGTTTCTGGAGCGTCCGTGGCCAACATACTGCAGAGCCTTCCCGTCGGCGAAAAGGTCGGCATCGCGTTTTCCGGCGGCCTCGACACGAGCGCCGCGTTGCACTGGATGCGCCAGAAGGGCGCCATCCCGTGCGCCTACACCGCCAATCTCTGGCAGCCCGATGAGCCCGACTACGATGAGATTCCCCGTAAGGCGCTCGAGTACGGCGCCGAGATCGCGCGGCTGATCGATTGCCGCCGCCAGCTCGTGAACGAGGGCATCGCCGCGCTCCAGGCCGGCGCGTTTCACATCACCACTGCGGGTGTCCCCTACTTCAACACCACGCCGCTCGGTCGCGCCGTCACCGGCACGATGCTCGTCGTGGCGATGAAGGACGACAACGTCAACATCTGGGGCGATGGCAGCACCTTCAAGGGAAACGACATCGAGCGGTTCTATCGGTACGGCCTCCTCGCGAATCCCGATCTGCGCATCTACAAGCCGTGGCTCGATCAGGCGTTCATCAACGAGCTCGGCGGCCGCAAGGAGATGTCCGAGTACATGGTCAAGGTCGGGCTCGCATACAAGATGAACAGCGAGAAGGCCTACTCCACCGACTCGAACCTGCTCGGGGCCACGCACGAGGCTAAAGACCTCGAGCACCTCAACAACGGCATCAGAATCGTGCAGCCGCTGATGGGCGTCGCATCGTGGCGCGAAGACGTCAACGTGAAAGCCGAGACGGTGTCGGTGCGATTCGAGGAGGGCCAGCCTGTTGCGCTGAACGGCATCGTATTCGCGGATCCGGTCGAGCTGCTGCTCGAGGCCAATCGCATTGGCGGTCGTCACGGCCTGGGCATGAGTGACCAGATCGAGAACCGCATCATCGAAGCCAAGAGCCGCGGGATTTACGAGGCGCCCGGACTCGCATTGCTGTACATCGGATACGAGCGGCTCGTGACCGGCATCCACAACGAAGACACCATCGAGCAGTACAGAGAGTCGGGTCGACGGCTGGGGCGGCTGCTGTATCAGGGCCGCTGGTTCGACTCGCAGGCCATGATGCTGCGGGAGACGGCACAGCGGTGGGTGGCGCGGCCCATCACGGGCGAGGTCACGCTCGAGCTGCGACGAGGCAACGATTACTCCATTCTCGACACCACGAGCCCGAATCTCACCTACAAGCCGGAACGGTTGACGATGGAGAAGGGCGAGTCGATGTTTTCGCCGCTGGATCGCATCGGTCAGCTCACCATGCGGGATCTCGACATCGCCGACACGCGTCACAAGCTGCTGATCTACACGAAGGCCGGCCTGCTCGCGTCCGGTGGCGAGCAGGCGCTGCCGATGCTCACCGAGCCCGCGAAGAACGACGAACCCGATCCGGAGTCGTGATCGAACCGGCGCGGTTCGCGCAGGTCAGGGCTTCTTGGTGCTTTTGTTCAGATCGCGCGCCAGGATGAGCTTCAGTGTGAGTTTGTCCGACGCTCCCGTCAGCCCGACACCCACGCCGAACTCGACGTCGAGCCCACCGCCGGCGCGGTCCACGACCGCGAAAATCTGGTGGGCCTGCTCGCTTCTGGAGTGGAAGTCGTGCAGCGGTCCAAAGTCGGCATACTCCTCGATGGCCAACGCCCAGCCTCGCTGAAAGTTATAGGCCACCCGCGTGGACGGCACGAAGATAAGATTCTTCAGGCCGTCGTACGCCGTGTCGACGATGGGATTGATGATGATGTCGACCGGTTTGAGATGCCATCCGATGATGGGACGAATCTCGGACGTGAACCGTGTCGTGTCCCAGCGCTTGGCGTTGAAGCTGAATTCCATATTGGCGCCGTACACGAACGTGCGGTCATCGGCATTGGGCACGGCAAAGAGCGTGCGCAGTTTGAATCCGTCGATCCCCCAGCCCATGTCCTTGTCGCGCGAGTAGAGCGGCATGTACAGGCCCGCCTCGAACCACTTCGTCACGCCGAGCGCCCACTCAGGCACACCATTCAGTGAGCGATGCGAGACAACGGCGCCGGGGAAGGCAGGCTCCTTGATGCCCCTGGGCGTGAAGTTGTTGTGGACCGTGAGATTGAATGTGCCGACAGGCGCCAATCCACCGTCGTACACCTGGATCTCGTCGCCCTGGGCGAACGCCACAGCGGGCGCCGCCATCGTCATTGCCACCATCACCACACGCCAACACGCTTGAATACGCTTCATGGTCCTCGCTGCCGTCTCCGCCCTACGCGGTGTTCCATCGTCGTTGAATCGCCCGGTTATTTGCCGGGGTATTGTAGCTCGCTCGATCTACGACTCGGTGGCGCCGGACGCTTCACCACGAGCGGCTTCGTCGGCCATTAGGGGCGCGACGCTCACCGCCGTCGCGTGGCGCGAGGCGAATCCGCAGCACAGCGCCGCCACCCCGACCGTCGCGGCCATCACCACAAACGTTGCGGGGCCACCGATGAACTCGAGCAGGAAGCCGCCGGCAAGCGGTCCCAGGCCAAAGCCGAGCCCCGCAAGCCCCGCGGCGCCGAAGTAGCTGCCCTTCAGCCCATCGGGCGCGAGACGATCGACCTGAAGCTGCAGGGTCGGAAACAGAATGGCTTCGCCCACGCTCAACACCCAGGTGGCCGCAATCCACGTCACCAGGCCGTTTACGGGAATCAGCGCGTACCAGACGAACGCCACAGCGAACAGAGCCAACCCGATGAAGGTCCTGACATTCAGTTCGTACGCGCGCAGCGCGTGGAGCAGCGGAAACTGGAACAGCACGATCGTGATCGCGTTGGTCATCAGCAGGGCCGTGACGAGCCGCACCGCGAGCGATCCGCCCTTCACGGCGATGTATTGAATCAGCGTCGTGCCTTGCTGGGCGTACGCGGTCATCACCAGCAGCATGGCCAGCAGCAACAGCAGAAACTGGTGGTCTACCCGCAGCAGTGCCACGACCGCGCGCAGGCTTACGTGGCGCCGATCGTGGCGATGCGCATGCTCTGGCGTCCAACGGAACGCGACCATGATCACAACGGCGAAGAGGCCGTATGCCGCCACCGTCATCCAGAACGTCGTCTGTCGGGCCGACAGGCCAAACAGGATGCCGGCCAATGGCCCAATCGCGGCGCCGACATTGATCAGAAAGTAGCGGGCGTGGAACGCGAGTTCCCGCTTGCGCGGATCGTCGATGTAGTCGGCGATCACGGCTTTGCCCGGTAGTTCGAGGATCGTCATGCTGACGCCCGCCAGAAGCGCGCCCGCGCCGTATGCCGCAACGGTGTGGGCCAGGGCCAGCGTCGCATAGGCCATGACCGCGCCGGCGCAGCCGGCCATCATCACCGGGCGTCGGCCGAACCGATCGGAGAGATTGCCGGAGTAGAAGCCGAGCAGGGCGCTCGCAATGAACGCCGACCCGAGAATGCTGCCAATCCGCGACGGGCGCAGCGAGAAGTCACGCGCGAGTATCACGGCCATGAACGGCCAGACCATGAAGAAGGCCGTTCGCGTCAGCAGCGTGCCTCCCAGTACGATCCATACCAGGGGCGGAAAGCTGACACGTCCCACCCGCCAGCCGGCGGCCTCGGTCTTCATGACTCCTCTCTCTCAGCGCAAAAAGAAAAAGGCCATCACCCGCGCTTGGGATGATGGCCCTGAACCAGGTCGAGCAGGTCGCTTGCTACATCATCCGGGCGTTCCGCGCTCCGAGTATTGCGTCTTGCCACACGTCGGCACATGGGCCACGCGCATCTCGACGCGCATGATGCGCGCGTCGCGGAGCGAGGCCAGCAGGTGGCGAATGGCGGCGAAGGACGGCCAGGTCATACGAGAGCGAGCATCATATGGCGCGAGAGGGGGGCGTCGTCAAGAACGAGGAGCGGTATTGCCAGACAGGCTTCGGGATTCGTGACGCATCGGCGATGACGTGGAGACTTCTTGTAGGAGTGTGTCAGCTGGATATTGGGGCGCGAGCTGACCTGACGAGCTATCGCTTGAGCCGAGGAATGGCCAGTTCACATCTCGTCTTTCACGGCCTTGACGGCCGGCGCGAGCGTGGCTGATGTCTCAGTGATGGCCACGACCGCATCAGCAAGGACGTGAGTCTGCGCTTCGAGCTTCGTGATCCGTTCCTCGGTCACTGTGCACTGTTCGGCGTCATCGGCCAGATCTTGCGCGATGGCAGTCACCAGCTCGTCTTGTTCCGCTTCGGTCTGCGCTGAGGCTCCGGTTGCATCCACGGCTTCACGCAGGAACGCACTTGCTTGCGACTTGTGGTCAGTGCCAGGGTCGGGGGGGGGGGCGGAGCGCCATGGGCGAATGATCTGCCTAATCCCGGCGTCGGAGTTGTTCAAAACAGCACACGACCGTTAGAGTCTCGGGGCCGCTGGCGTGCCATGCCTGTAGCCCTTGACGTCCGCGCGTTTTCCAGCGATTGAACCCGGTGTACGAACTCCAAGACTGCGGTGAGTTGTTCGACCCAAACCGCCGACTGGAGGCGTGGCTGAAAGAGTTGAAGCCCCGCACATCGCAGGTTGACGCGGGGCCCCAACGTGTCACAGCGGTGCTGTCTCTCAACCACCCTTGTCCATGCGCGCGAGACGCGCCCACAGTGCCTTGGTGGGCTGTCCGGCCACCGACAGCGACATGTCGGTGACGTGATGGCCTGGTTACCAGGCTTCGCGGTTTGTGACGCCAACGCGAAACAAAGGCTTGGCCTTCTCCGATTCCTCCATCTCGTAGGTCTCCTCGGTTTTTCCGGGGTCGTATCCCCGCCAGAGCCAGGTGAGCGATTCTGGGAGATCCAGCGCGCCCTGGGCGATGGCGTGGAGACTCTTGCCGAAGCGGAAATGGAAATCGTATCCCCGCAGCTTGAGCGAGTTTGCCAGCTGGATATTGTTCAGCGGCCAGCTCCCGGACGACTGTTCCTGATCCTCTGAGCCGTCGGACATCCACACCCGAAGGTTCTTCCGCGGATCGCGGCGGACCTGAACCGGGACGATGTAGCCGCCGTCGAGGTTCTGGTCGGGATGCCATTGCAGGGCCGTGAAACTGCCGATGTGAGAGAGCACGCGGCCGAACTGATTAGGGTAATACCACGCGACGTTGAAGGCGCAGATGGCCCCCGAAGATGCGCCGGCGACCGCCCGGGAATACGGATCGGAGCGAATCTTGTAGGTCTTCTGCACGTCGGCCAGGATTTCCTCTTGTAGATACTTTCCGTAGCGGTCCGAGACCGTGTCGTAGAGGATGCTTCGCATGTTCTGGCCCTCCCTGCCACCCGTGCCGGGTTGAATCAACACGTGGACCATGGGAGGTATTAATTTCTTGGCGACGAGGTTGTCTGAAACGGTCTGCAGTCGCAGACGCATCAGGTCCTGGTTGCCGACGATGGTCTCTCCGTCTTGCCACACCATCAAGGGCGCACCGCGGCTGGTGTCGATGCCTGGGTTGGTGTAGACCCAATAATTGGTCGACATCCCCGGATAGATGCTGCTCGTCAGTGTTTTTCTCTCCGACAGGGTGCCCCGCGGCACGCCGGGCAAGGGATACGAATCGGGGTTGTAGCCCGCCACTTCATATGGCGCACCCAGATTCCTGCCATCGGCCATGTATTGATTCCGATGGGTGGTGCCGAGCCGCAACATCTTCCACAGATACCAGTAATTGGTTCCGGCAACTCTCTTCATCGGGATGGGCGGTTCATTGTCGATCGACACCGAGGCGGGGCTGGCGCTCTCCACCGCGAAGACGAATTCCTGCCCCCAGACGGCAACCCCATCGCGGCCGGCGAGTTCAGGGATCCGACGGCCAAAGGCATCTCGGACTTCGAGCAGTTCCTTCAACTTGGGCGAATCGGTCCGGGCCGCGTCAATCAGCTCGTGCAGGGGATTGATCTGCTCCCGCGCCGGATTCGACTGAGCGATCAGGCCGGTGACAACGGTAACAATGAAGAGCGATGCCAGGGCGGTTCTGAGCATGTCTGTCTTCTCCAGGAAAGAATGAGGGGCGGTTCGTCGGGCTGGGATCGAGTGAGATCGCGAACAGATCGCTCGTGTGCCGAGTATAGTCGGGCTACCCGTGGCTTGATAGAGGGAGCGGCCTTCCGCACCTTGACTGTCGTGAGATTCGCCGGGCGACCAGCTCACTGTACCGTCCCAGAGGCCCCACAAAATCGCTTGATCAGGTCGAGATCCGTGTACGAGTCGTCGAGGAATTGCCGCCGAGCCGCTTGAAGTTCTTCACCTCGCGCCTTGCTATCTGGACTCAGGTGCCTGCCAAGCAACAACCTGCCTGAGCGATGGTCGCTGAGGGCCAAAAGCCGTTCGAGCGCCTCGCTCCGTGCCAGCACTGGCGGAACAATGAACTCATATCCGCGCGTGCCCTGGCGTTCTGGAGACCACTCTAATAGTTGCAGAGTCGCCAGCGAATCAAGCGCGGCGACGACCAGGTCGATCGGGTAACCCAGCAGGCGAGCGAGATATTCTGGCGGCAGAAGTGTGATCCGATGGCGGTGGAAGAACGCCAGCACCTCCAACTCGCAGCGGGTTTCTACGCCAACTGTTTGAAGCCAGCGCTGGACATCGGCGTCGGCGACGTTCTCCTCACCAATCATTCTGAACCCTCTCTGCCTGCCGCGCGCCCGCCAAACGTGCCCAAAGGAGATTCGCAGGCGCCGGACACGCCTCCCGCCGAATGGGGCGTCGCCGAGGCGACTCCGTGGTCTTACTTGGTGTCCTCGGAACGACTCTCGCGCTCGCGCCGCTCCGGCGCGCGCGAGAGGAGACCGCTGTAAGCGGCGAAGGCCACTTGGGCCGGCTTGAGCTGGCGGTCCAGCACATGCATGCCCCGGCCGTTGATCACCTCGCACTCGTGGGTGGTACGGACGCACGGGTTGGCGCGCATTTTCGCCACCGTCAGGCCGAGGCGGAACGTGTCGCCGAGCTCGATCCAATTCATCAGAATGATGTTGTCGACGAGTGAGCTCATCCTCATGTCACCCATCATGGAGGACATTCCCAACATTTCCGGGTTCTCGTTGTTATAGACGGCCGCCACCTGATGCTCCTTCATGAGCGCGACGAGCGCGTGAAAGAAATCGCGGAACATCCGCCCGTCGGTGCCGAGGCTCGAGCCGTAGGTCGAGAGACTGTCGAGCACGACGCGCTTCGGCTTGAAACTCTCGATGATCTGCTCAATCTTGTGGAAATGATGGTCGACCTCGATCTCCTGGGGCGGGTCGTACACAATCTTGACAAGGCCGTCATCGATGGCCGGCTGCAACTCGACGCCGATGCTCGCCGCGTTGCGCAGGATCTGCGGTACCTGCTCATCGAGCGACAGCATCAGGCTACGCTCGCCGAGGCGCACGCCTTCGGCGAGGTATTGACACGCCATGACGCTCTTGCCGACGCCGGAGATCCCCGCGACGACAGTCGTGCTGCCAAGAAAGTACCCGCCGTTCACGATCGGGTCGAGGCCCGGCACGCCGGTTGTCACCCGCGTCGTCGGATCGAACGCTGCCGCCCGATCGCGACTTCCTCTCCGCGGCGCCTGCACGCGGCGGTACACCTCGAGGCCCTGTCCATCGACGATCCGGAACGAGTGGCGTCCCATCTGCGGATCGTGACCGCGTGATTTGACGACTTCAATCGATCGCGTCGCAGCCCGTTCGAACTCCTCCTTTCGCAACCGGATCACGGTATCGGCGATCGACTCTTCCGGCAGCGACGCAAATGACGGGTCGGGAGAGAGGACAGACGCTTCGAGCGCCAGCATCGCCGTGAGCTGCTCGCGCTGCAGACCTTCGACCAACACGTGAAAGGCTTCGCGGGGCTCGCGTCCGTTGCCATCGGTCGGATTGACGTCGACCAATCCGGCCGCGCCATCAACGAACAAACGGCGAGCGCCCATCTTCGCCGCTTCCTCGAGCAGCAAGCTGTCGGCGCGCTGGAGCTCCTGTCGGAACACCTGCCGGGTCGTGAAAACAATTTTTATACGCCCCTGACGCTCGAGGGCCGGCAGATCCCACCCGAAGTTCGCGGCGTCGCGCACCAACTTATCGGGCGAGACTTCGAACAGCACGATGACGCCGGGTTCGTCGAACTGGCTGGCGCCGCGGTACACGAACTCCACGCCGAGCGTCGTCTTGCCCGTCCCGACCGCGCCTTCGAGGAGGATGACATTGCCGCGGGGAACGCCATCCGCGAGGATGGCATCGAGGCCCATGATTCCAGTCTTCACTAACTCTCGTGTGGGCATAACGTCTCGGAGCTCCTTCGTGTGATGTCTGTCCCGCGCGCCTTGGTCGTCTAGCCGCGTTCGCGACGTGCCACCGGGCCAGGCGCCCGCCCGTGCGCTCGGCGTATGAGAGCGGCGCGCAGCGCCAATCGGCCTTCGCGGGTCGACGCCATCTCGACGAGCGAGGGCAACCAGCCATCGTGAGGGCCATCGACCGCAAACACGTGCATTCGTGCAGAGCTGGTTGGTGTCTGCATGCACGTCAGGAGTTGAGCCCTCACGAGGACGTCGAGCGAATCACCAAGCCGCTTGACCTCGTAGCCGAGGAAAGCGGCAATCTGATCACTTGTGAGCAACACGCGAGGATGGCGGACGAAGAACACGAGCAGATCGAGGTCACACGGGTCCCGAAGCACCCCAATCTGGTTGAGTAGCCGGCGGCTCTGGTCGTCACTCATCGCTTCACGGCGCATATAACGGTCAAGGCAAAAAGGAGTCACTCAACGGTCTGACCGTGCTCCGCGTTCTCGCACAATCAACTGCTGGACGGACTCCTCTGCGGACCGGGGGCCGCACGATACTACTCGCTTCGTGAGGGTACTACAACGACCGGCGGCCACGCTGTTCGACGCAGACGCACGCCCCCTCCAACGCGAAGACACCGGCAGCGTCGTTTAGCCTGCGATGAATTTCAGAACGTCGCTGATGAGGCGTTCCTTGTGTGAGGCGAACAGTCCGTGGGGCGCGCCGTCATACTCGATGAGCGTGCCGCCGGCAATGCGCGCCGCAGCGCTACGGCCCGTCGCGTCGATGGGTACGGTCTGATCGCTGGTGCCGTGCACGATTAACGTGGGCATGGTAAACGACCCGAGGTCAGGTCTGAAGTCAGTCGTCGCGAACGCCACCGCACAGTCTAGCGTCGCCTTGAGGCTGGCCCGCATCGCAACGTCACGCGACCACTCGATCACTTCGTCGCTCACCGGGTGAGTCAGGACGCCCACACCATAAAACTGCGCAAAGAACGTGGACCAGAATGCCGCTCGATCCTGCTTCATCGCCAGCGTCATCTCGTCGAACACCTTCGGATCGACACCGTTGGGATTGCACGATCCCTCAATGAGAGAATCGGCGCGAGCTGAGGCAGCTCGCGCCGTGTGTTTTACATCCACCCGCACGAGTCGGGTCGGACGTGGAGCGTTATGGGCAGGTAGCGGCCACCATCTTCACGTTGGTGACGTTCAGCTTCATGGCCTGCATCGTCTTGTCGGACATCATCTTGTCCTTGGCCATCTTGTCCATCTTGTCCATGGAGGTCATGCGGTCCATATCCATTTTGGACATCGTGCCCGTTACTTCGACCTTGTGGCCCATATGCGCCTTCAGGTTGGTGCCACCGACCAGCTCGTAGCTCATCATGTGGTCGCCGGTCATGCCTGCCTGCCCCGACTGACCGGCCATGCCTGGCTGATTCATCTGGTCTTTCTCCATCATGCCGCCCGCCTTCATGGCGTTGGTCAGCATGAACCGATTTGCGTCGGCTCCGGCCATGACGCAGCCGGACATGGTCATCTCGCCAGCTTTTGCCGCGGTCGCCTTATCCATTGAAGCCTGGGCCATCGGCGTGGACTGCGCGTACACGCCTGTCCCCACGCCGAACGCCGTCACCAGACACATCGCTGATAATGATTTCTTCATATCGTATTTTCCCCTGAGTCGAAAGCAATCGTCTTGACCGCCGGTTGCCGAGTTCCGAGGCGCTTCATCGGCCGCTTGCCAATTGAGCCGCGCGCTCATCTCGAGCCCGGCCAATCGGCTGCCCGCCGTGGTCAGAGCCTGTGTGGCACAGTCCGCGCTGCAAGAACCAAGCCCTGGGTTCGACAGCCGCAGGCCCGCGGACCCATGGCCCGCGACAGCATCGGTCACATCCGTTGCCGGCTGCCCGTTGCTAGGAACCGGACTCGGGGTGCCAGAGTCTGGCCCTGTTGAGTTCCTGCAGATCATCCGCGCCAAGAACGAATCCCGTCGCCGACAGGCCGGCGGCGGAGTCGACCTTCGATGCGCGTTCGGCTGCGAGGGGCAGGTATTCCTACTAAACCCGCGGCGCGGCGTTATCCTTGCCATGGGCACCGCGGCGAAGGCTTCGTTGACCTCCCACAGGTCGACATCGTCAACGCTCCACCCGGCGAGCGCGAGCGCACGACGTGTGGCCCCGACAGGCGCGGTCGTGAACCACACCGGATCCTGAGCGTGACCACCGAAGGCCACAATGCGCGCGACAGGAGTGACGCCTAGCAGCCCGTGGTGAAAGTCCGCCGAGCACCGAGGGCGGCTCGGCGCCCGCGAGACCAGGCGTGAGGAGTGAGAATATTGGCCATATTTGAGCGACGAGCAACGCCGTGTCGCGGGATACCGCGCCGGCCGAATGCCGGTGTGACTTTCACCACGGGCTGCTAGCGCGCGGGCACGCCCGGACGTGCTGAGACCTAGCGCGGCGGCGCCGTCATTGAGCGTCGACGCGTTGGCCGTCGTGATCGTGCCCGCCGGGTCGAACTCCCCATATGGCGATCGTTGTAGGGATCCCACAGGCTGTCGGCGACGAGCGAGTCGACGACACGCTGATGGCCGAGCCGATAGCCGTCGCGCGCGCCAGGCAGGAGATAGGGCGCCTGCGACATGCTCTCCATCCCGCCGGCCACGACGAGCGAGGCCAGGCCGAGTCGAAGCGCCTGCGCAGCATCAGTTCCTCGGTCTGATGGCCGAGGATGATCGAGCAATGTTCCCCGCCTATCTGATGGAGATGATGATCATGTCGGAAGGTTTGCCGCCGGTGTTCTTCGATTCGTGCGCCACACCGCGGCCGATGAACACCGCATCACCGCGGACCCAGGTCGTCTTGGTGGGCTGCCCGGTCACCGACAGCGACAACGGCGAGGGGCCGAGCGCGATCACCACCTGATCGAACTCGTGCTTACTGCCGGCCGGTTCGGCGAACGTGGCCGACGCGGTGGCCAGAGAGGCGATCGCTCGCGGGCTATCGGCGAGCGTCTTGAGCGTCATCCCCGGCCTCGACGTCGGCAGCACCGCCTTGCCGGCAACAGCGGTCTTGAACTCCACGAGCAGCGCATCCACCGAGCTGGATCCATTCGTGACCGTGTGTGTCCCCGCGGGTGTGAACATCGCGGAATCGTTGGCCAGGTCGGACACCTGCGACGTCCCGTCCGGCATGGTGAACGTCGGCTTCGATGCCGACAGGGCCACGACGATCGCGTCCGGATGCGAGTGCCTCTCGCTCTTCGCGCCGGCGGCATAGGTGAGGCGGAGCACCCGCACACTCGCGTTCTCGAGCACGACTTTGTAGTGGGTCGGGTCGGTCTTGACCGCGTCCTGGGCCAGTACAAGGGCCGAAGCAGACGCGACGATGGCAACGATCAGGGCATTTTTCACAGGATCTCCTCAGGGGAGCCGCTGCTGCTCAGGGCAGCCGTCTGGCACGGCGTGACCTGGACGAGGCTGTGTGTTGGCGGCGAGGGAGCATAGCGCGTTCCTCGATTGAAAGGAAGCGACTGCAGTCGTTCAACCTGCGAGCGCTCAACGCGATTCACCAGGCCGCGGCGCTGACATTCGGTGACTACCCTGATGTGTTCGTACCCGTGACGAGTGTCAGCGGATCTCGTGGACGGACTCTGGGTGAGCGGCGCCACGGTGTAGCATTTGGGTCCGTGTCGTGACGGTCACAACGTCAGCCCCGTAAGGGAGACAACCAAACATGCCGTGTGAGTGGAGGCGGCACTGCGCCGGTGTCGACTCAATCTCGACGGCCCTCGGCTCGGTCCCACCAGCGCCGTACGCAAAAACGGCCCGTGCGTACGGGCCGCTTCGCGGATTGAAGATTTTGGTCGGGGCGAGAGGATTCGAACCTCCGCCTCCTCGGTCCCGAACCAACCCGCTTCCGCGAGAATCACGCCTGAACACACGCGCTTCGTGACTCGCATAAGAGCAGCGTAAGACGACCATCGCCGACCATGACTGCTCTTGGCGGACTCGCGCACAGCTACGCGACGTCTTTCCGAATGTGCTCCGCCAGCGCCGCATTCATGAGCGTCTGATAGCCCACTCGCCGGCGCCGGGCCTCCTTGCGGAATTCGGCCAGCACATCCGGGTCCACGCGGATGGCGATCAACTGGCGGGACCGTGCCCCGAGCGGCGGCCGGCCCACCCGGCGCATGGCTCGCAGCTGTGCCGGTGACGAGTCCGGAATATCGGAGAAGTCAATCTTCGGCTTGGACGTACGCGGCCCGCTCTTGACGACTCGCGCGGCGCGCGCTGATAAGACGGATCTTTTCGGCATCGCCTGCTCTCCTCTGCGTATAGACCACCATCAAGAGACGTCCCTCGGCCGATCGCCCCAGGCGCCGAAAGCGCGGCTCGCGTGTCGAGTGCTGAAGATCGGGCCCGTCCAACGCGTCGGCGTCGAGGAAGACCGTGACGGCTTCGTCGAACGGCACGCCGTGCTTGTCCGCGTTGATCCTCGCCTTCTGCGGATCCCACTCAAACGCCTATTAAGTATATACACAAAGCACCTTCAATCGGAGGATGTGCGCGCCGTACTCGGCGTGTTGGCCACCAACCCGAACGTTCCTGGCGTGAAGAAGACCCAGAGTTCGTTCAGCTCATGCCCTACTGCTTCGGAGTCCTGCCGCTCAGCATGAGATCAGTATGAGACCCAGCGGCGGAGATCGGCCGACGATGCCCCGCCCCCGGCCGACCTTCGCGGACAATCAGTCGCGGCGGCTGCTCCGTTCCTTGGAGTTATGTCGGCGGCCTCGCCGGCGGCGTCCGCTTTCCCAGTCCGTGGCGGCGACTTGGTCGGAGGGACATGGCCGCGACTGATCATCGCCCGGACTCCGACCGTCGCGCTTCACCTGCCGCTCGGTTCCGGCCCAACCTCCGGTAAGAGGCTTTTCAGTTCGCGGGTTCAGCCGCGAGCTTTGCCGCGTGCGCGTCCTGTTTCTCCTTGCGGGCGAGGTTTCGTGTTTTCCACGACTGTCCCTCGGTTTTCGGCTTGGCTTTCAGCTTCTTCTTCGACTCTCGATTCGGTGCGGTCGTGGCGGATGGCATGTTGTCCTTCTTGAGTTCGATAGGTTGCGCGCGAGTGGTTCCGTCTCTTGTGGCAAATCGTCGCCCTGGGCGACGGCAATTCAGAAGCGGGGCGCTGTAATGGTAGCGGTACCCGTGTGGAACCGCTAGCGGCAGCAAACGGCCTTCTTGGTCGCTGTCTGAAACGCCAATAAAAAACGCCCTCCACCGACCATGACGGTCAATTGAGGGCCACTTTTTTATTGAAGACTTTGGTCGGGGCGAGAGGATTCGAACCTCCGCCCCCTCGGTCCCGAACCAACCCGCTTCTGCGCGAATCGCGCCTACAAATCAGCGCGTCTCGACGCGCATAAGACACGCGTAAGACCCACTGGGGCACCATCACGGCCCATCGCCGTCCTTCGCAAAGCCATCCGAGGCCCTGCGCCTCACGCACTATTTGAACAGCTTCTGCGCGAAGTGATAGAAGTTGCTGCCCATGGCACCCGTGTCGTGGGCGTTGGTGTCCACGCGCCAGATGTGGGTCACGCCCTTTTCCGTCGCCAGGTTGTGAACACCTTGAGCGACGCGATACAGAGAATCCCTGTTGCCCACACTCAGCCAGAAGAGCTTCAACCGGTTCAGCGCGGCCGTGTCGGTAAGCAGTTCGGCCGGCGGCCGAGTGTTCGGCGCCGGGGCCACCACGGCGATCCAGTCGAACGTGTCGAGGTTGGTGAGGCCGATGTTCAAGGCTTGGCCCGATCCCATCGACATGCCGGCGATGCCACGATTGGCGCGGTCGGCAGACACGGGATAGTTGGCTTCCACGAAGGGGATGATGTCCTTCAGCAGGTCGTCATGATAGGGCTGCCCGTAGGAGGCCTGAGTCCGGTCGCCTTGCTTTTCGTCCGCCGGCGTGGCCGTGGCGTTGCCACTGGGGAAGACGATAATCATCGGAACCATCTTGCCGTCGGCGATCAGGTTGTCGGCGATGATCGGCGCCCGCGCCCGTTGCGTCCATTCGGTGCTCGTATTGCCCAGCCCGTGCTGCAGATAGAGCACCGGATAGCGGCGGGCGGTCGAATAGCCGGGAGGCGTGTAGACCCGCAGCGGCCGGCGGATCCCCAGCGTCTTGGAGTCGTACTCGACGAGCGTGACCTCGCCATGCGCGATGTTGTCGCGCGCGACATTGAAGCCCTCGGGCGGGACGGGATAGGCGGTCACATTTTCCACCGGGCCCATGGGCTCGGTGGCGGTCAGATTGAGGCCTGCTCCACCGGCGGCGGGCGCCGCGCCCGGGGCACCGGCTCGAGGCGTGCCAGCTGGACCGCCGGCGCCCGCGGCGGGAGCGGCGCCGCCCTGGGCGTAAAGCACAATCGCTGGTGCCGCGAGAGCGGCCAAAAGAACGACGACGTGCGGGACGGAAACGAGACGGCGCATTGTGCTCTCCCCTCTGCTATACCGAATAGATTGCGTCAAAGCGATTCGAGCACGACACCTCGCTAGCTGTATCCGCTCGCCAGCGTAGGCCCCGAATAACCTGCTACGGCGGTTGCCCGTCCCTACAGCCGCAACGCCGCGCGCCAGGCCGTTGATCGTTACGGGAGATCCTTCACGATCCGGAATCCGACCTCGAACCCATCGGCCGGTCCGAAGCCGTGTGTGGCGCAAATGGCGTTCTTGACGTCGGAGGTGAAGGCACCCCCCTTGAGGACGCGCTGGCTACCCGACCGGGGCGGTGCGGCGTCCGGAAACATCTTGCCGTTGTGAAAATCCGCGGTCCACTCCCAGACGTTGCCAAGCATGTCGTAAAGACCCCAGGCGTTCGGCGTCTTCGTCCCCACTTCGTTGGTCATTCCCGTGCGAGCCGTGTACTGCGCGAGCGTCTCCGGTGTGACGGTCTCGGCACTCGTCACCGGCGTGGCTGGGGGTGGCGTGGCCCCGGGCGCCGGTGCGCCACGGCCTCCGCCACGGCCCGCGAGTCCAAGGCCCAGGACCGCCAGCGCGCGGATCTCGGTCCACGTCTGCTGCCCGAGTCCGCCCGCGCGGCAGGCATATTCCCACTCGAGCTCAGCGGGCAATCGATATGTGGTCGTCCGCTCCTTCGCATTGAGCGCGCGGACGAACTTCTGGGCATCGTCCCACGTGACCTGTTCGACCGGATGGCGGTCTGGATTGGTCACGCGATCCGCCTGGAACATCGACGGATTGGTGTTCATAACGGCTTTCCACTGCCCTTGCGTCACCTCGGTCTTGCCAATGAAGAAGCCCCCCTTGATCGCCACGGGAGAGCCATCCGTGCGATCGGCAGCGACGAGCTTTTCGCACGCGGCGAGATCGGCAGCATCCCAGTTCATACGCGGGTCTCGCGGGCCGCCTCGCCCGCCGCGTGCACCGCCGAGCGGAACGGCCGGAGCCGCAGCGGGCGCGACAGCCGCGCCATCAGCGACACCCCCAGGAACGGTCGATGCGGTCGATGGCGCACCAGCCGGCGGCGCCGCTGCCCGCCCTGCGGCGGCGGCTGCGGCCCCAGCACGCGCACCGTTCGAGCAATCGGGATGGAACACCCCTACCTGCATCGTTCCAGGCTCGACGCGAATGAGCTCCATGCCAATGCTGTTGGTGACCGTGACAGACGCAGCCGGCGTCTGCCCACGAAGCGGAGGGGCGACAGCCGCGCCGAAGAGGATTGCGAGTCCAGCGAGAACGAGTGGCGTCCTCATGGCAACTCCTTGATGGCAATGTTTCGGAACCCAATCGGGTGCCCGGGTTTCATCGTATTGGACATGCCGCCCCCAGACACGCTCGCTGGCTCATACGTCACCAGCCAGTGCAGTTGCAGTCCGATCCGGCCGCCCACAACACCGCCGACCTGATCGTTGCGGGGTTCCTGCACTTCGCCCGTCTTCGTGCCGTTGATCCAGATGGTGACGCGAGGTGCATCGCCGTCCATCCGCACGCGCACGGAATTGAAGTCGTCCGTTTTCCAGATATTCGAAAGATCGGGCGCGGGGATGCCCTGGCTCAGCCGCAGATTCTCACCCAGCAACTGCCCGGTGGATCCCCCTTGCACGAGCTCGACTTGATAGGCCGAACCCGCTTCGCTCGACCGCAGGAAGATGCCGCTATTGGTCGAAAACGGTACTCGCACCTCCAAGTACAGTTCGAAGTTCTTGTAGATCTTGTCCGTGAGGAACAAGCCTCCCTGGCCAAATGGCCGCTGGGTGAGTTGCAGGACGCCGTCCTTGGTGACCGTCGCGATCCCCGTTGTTCCGTGGTGCACGGTTCCACTGAAGTGCCAGCCCTTCGTGGTCTTGCCGTCGAAGATACGTGTGAATCCCGGCGGGATGTCGGCACGGAGCGATGCACTTGCGAGCACCCCCATCAGGACGAACCCCGCGGTCCAGGCCGACGGCGTCCGCACGGATAATTGGAACCTCATGCGATCCCTCCTACCTACGGCAGCCGATACGCCACGACTTTGGTGGCGCTCGGTACCGCGACGTACTGAGCACCACCGATCGTGTAGCTCACCGGAACGCCGGTCAGCGACGCCTCGGGAAGTTCGTCGTGCCAAAGAATCTTGCCCGTCCGGGCATCGAAGGCGATGAGATTACCGGAGATGTCCCCTGTGAACAGCAACCCGCCAGCAGTCGTCAGGACGCTCGCATATCGCGCATTGATCCCATTGGGCTCGAGGTACTCGTGCTGCCATGCGACCTTGCCCGTGGCGGGATCGGTCGCGCGCAATGAGTTCTTGAACGTCCCCAGGAACGTCTCGCCGCTCCAGTAGAACGGGCTGTAGTTATTGACAACATTCGTGTAGTGCAAGCCCGTCTGGGGACTGAAGCTCTGCGCGGGATAGTTCACCGCACCTTCAGAACCTGGCGAGACGAGCGATCCGCCACGCGTCCCGCCTTTGTTTTCGTTGCGCTCGGGCGTTCCGCTTGCGCGAAGGCGATCCTGAGCCCAGTTCACATTCGGGAAGATCTTCGACGTCACGATGTTCTCGCCCGTGGTCCGGTCGATGGTGAAGAAGTAGCCATTGCGTGACGTCCACGTGACCACCTTCCGTTCGGCGCCGTTCACGCGAATTGTGGCGAGCGACATCGACTGGACGTTGTCGTAGTCGTGGTCGTCATGCGGCGTGGCCTGAAAGTACCAGGCCATCTTACCGGTATCGGCGTCGAGCGCAACCGTGCAGTTCGTGAAGAGATTGTCCCCAGGTCGCGTCCGGCCATCCTTAATCGGGTCGGGATTGCCGGTCCCAAAGATCAGCAGGTTCTGCTCGGGGTCGTACGCCGGAGCCTGCCACGGCGTGCCTTGGCCCCGGCCCGCCTCCTCCTCGGTCGGCCAGGTATTGAAGCCGAATTCCCCTTCCTTCGGAATCGGGTACCAAATCCACTCCCGGTCGCCGGTTCGCGCATTCCGCGATTCGATCCACGATCTCGCCGTGCCCGCGTCGCTGCCGACCGCCACATAGACGTGGTCGCGTACCACAAACGGCGCGCTGCCCGGCACGGGACCGCCCAATTCCTTGACCCAGCGTTCCGTGCCCGTGGCAGCATCGAGCGCCGTCAACCCGTCGTTGGCCATCATGAAGATGGTGTCGCCGCCGATCGCCAGGCCGCGATTACTGAGTCCCCCGCTGCTGCGCGCGACGTAATGCCAGAGCTGGCGGCCGTTACCCGCGTCAATCGCATACGCGTTCGGGCCAAGTGTGTAGAAGAGCACCCCATCCCGGACGATCGGACCCGCGGCGATGGCGCCGCCAAAGCCACCAGCGCGACCGACACCGGTGCGTCCAGGCGGCACTGGCGCGGCTGGCGGCGCACCCGCGCGACCGGCACCACCCGGTCGACCAGCAGCGTTGGCACCGGCACCGGCGCCGCCACGGCCTCCACCTCGGCCCGCGGCAGCGAACGCCGGCTCCGTATCGCTGACCCACGCACGTCGCAAATTCGCAACGCTGCGCGTGTCGATTTGCGTGAGCGTGCTGAAGTGATTGCCCGTGTACGAACCGTGATACGTCAGCCAATCAGCGGCCGCCGGTTTGGTGAGGTCGTCGGCGGTCACCGGGCGAACAGCCACACGCTGGTTGGGCCGCGTCACCGGAGGGGTGGCGGGCGGCGCGGCGGGCGTCTGCGCGAGCGCCGCAATTGACAAGACACACCAGAGAGCAGCGACCGAGAGGTGTTTGCTCGTCATTTCAGTGTCGCCAGATACGCAGTGAGATCGTGCATGTCACTGTCGAGATATCGAGCCAGAAGATCGAGGTGGTACTGGAGACGATCGGTCAGGACGACTTTCGGTTCATCGTCTTTCCGTGGCAGTTCCGTCTCCTTGCCGTCGTCATTCTGAATGACCACCTTGAAGTCGGACACGCTCGTCAGGTATCCCTTCACGGTTCGGCCATTCGCGTAAGTAATCGTCGCGGTCACATCTTTGTTCGTACGCGGAGACCAGTTCAGGCCGCGGTTGATCAGCATCGCGTTCTGCAAAGCCTTGGGGTCAGCGTATTTCGTCGCGATGTGTGCGAGGTTGGCAGCAGGACGGGTCTCGCCGTCCTTGACCGAGTGACACGACGAACACTGGTAGAACGGCTCCTCGAAGTAACGTTTCCCGAGCTTCGGATCGCCAACAAGGATCGACAACTGTTGACCTGCGAGTGCGGCGGGCAGCGGCGGACCGCCCCCGCGGCCTCCGGCGCCGCGACCCGCAACGGGGGCTGGGACGGCCGCGAATCCGAGTGCCCGCAGTTTCGCCGACAGATCGGCCGCTTGCTGATCGGTCAGTGGGGTGGTCACAGGCGGCATCCCCTTCTCTGGTCGTCCAATGCGGAGAAACGCGGTGAGCGCTCGCCCCCCGTCGAGCTGCACGGCCAGCGCCGAGCGCGTCAAGTCCGGCGCGTTGGCCGGCCCCCCACGGCCGGTGAGTCCATGACACGGTGCGCACGCCAGGGTCGTTTCGTAGAGGACGGTCCCCCGCGCGACGGCAGCTGGATCAGGCGGGGCGCCGGCGGGCGGAGACGGGGCGAGCGCCGTGATTCCTGACGGCAGCGATTCGCCCGCACCCTGCGGGCCTCCCTGCGCGGCGGCAAAAACCGTCGCGATTGCCCACGAGCCGATGAAAACTGCGACTCCTAGACGTTTATGCATGCACCCGATCTCCGTTCGCGACGCGTTGGTCATCAAATCTCGCGTCAGGGAACCATCTGCTTCGTCAGCTCTAACCGCTTCACCCACACGTTTCGATACCAGACTTCACAGTCTGCCGGGCTCTCGAGCTGCAGCGACCTCTTGCCATGGCCCTCGGCCGCGCGGGGCGCCAGTTCCTCCAGTGTCTCGGTCGTCAAAAGGCGAGGTCCAGACCCACGTATTGACCCCGATCTGTGCACGCTTCATCGTTTTTCCTCTGGCGCAGGGTGCCCCGTGCGCGGAACTCGGGGCAACCCGGTGACCGTGGGGCTGGCCGACACCAAGGCGATCCACCGCCCGCCGTGTCTGTTTGTTGAACCTCATTATCAATATAGAGGCGATAGAGTCTCGCGATCCTGTGAAATTCTTCCAAACTGTTTTGATTTCGTCCTCGTGTCGTGCGGTGTGCCGGATTACCATCGAACACGCAGGACCATCCCAGCGGCAGTCACCAATAAAAATGGCCCTCAACCGACCATGACGGTCAATTGCAGCATAAGGTCAGCATAAGGGTTAGCCGACAGCCGCGACGCAGCCGTCTGTTCCACAAGGACTAGCCGCCGCGCGCGCGCTCGAAGATCGCTGCCCACTCGCGGAAGCGCGCGCCGATGCGGACCACGGCTGTCTCCCGGCTGATCTTGTGATCACGCCAGTCCGTCACGGCATCCAGCCACGTCGTTCGGCCGACTGCAAAACCGATGAAGCCATCGACCCCCGCGGCTATCGTGAGCCAGCGCGCTACGGCTTGCTCGTCCGACCCGCGACCCAGGACGATGCAACCCACCTTCGTGCGGCCATCGCGCCGCGCGGTCTCGACGGTCTTCTCGCAATCCTCGCGTCGATCGAGCCCCTCGATCTTCCAGACGTCCGGCTCGACCCCGGCGTCCTGCAACGCCCGGATCGTTTCGATCATCAGCATCGGACGCAACTCCCGATCGTATGCCGCGCGGCTACCACCCAGACGCTCGAGTTGTGCCGGTTCCGCCGGCACGAGCAGCTCGAACATGAACAACCGCCTTGTCTTGGCGAGATAGGCGGACAGACGGCTCAGGCGCTCAACTTGTCGCGCGTTCGTCGCTGGATCGCCCTGTGGGTTATAGCGGACGAGCACCTTGGCGAACGTCGGACTCACCGCCTCGATGTGGTTCGCAAACTCGTCGCCGTACTCGAACTCGAACTCGTCCTGCCCGCTCTTTTCCGTGGACACGCACGTGATATAGCCACAGACCCTGGCGTCGCGGAGAATGGCGGCGCCGAACTCCTCGTCGACCAGGACACCGGCACGGTTGTCCAGGCGTCGTTCTACCACGGCGGCCTTGAAGCCCTCGTAGATCACTTGTTTGCTGGCCGTAATGTCGGCAATCTGATCAGGCGCGAGAGGCTCTCTGAAGTGGAACACCGTCTTGATGTACGAGTGCCGGTGATCGAACGGCAGGATATAGAGGGGCTTGTCGTATCCGGTCATCATGGCGCCCATCTCCAGTCCTGAATCTCCGGCCTATCGGGCGTCATGATTGTGGGGTGCCCCACGTCCAGTTCCGGATTTCGGGCATGTCCTGACCGTGTTTGTCGATGTACTGCTTGTGCGCGATCAGCTTGTCCTTGAGCTGCTGCTTCAGGTAGATGCCCTTGTCGCCGGTCTGCGGCAGGCGGTCGATGGTGTCCATCACGAGGTGAAAGCGGTCCAGATCGTTCAGCACCGTCATGTCGAACGGCGTCGTGATGGTGCCCTCTTCCTTGTAGCCGCGAACGTGAATGTTGTCATGGTTGGTACGGCGGTAGGTCAGCCGGTGAATCAACCACGGATAGGCATGGAAGGCGAAGATGACCGGCTTGTCTTTCGTGAAGAGCTCGTCGAAATCGATGTCGCTCAGACCGTGCGGGTGCTCGATCTGCGGCTGCAGCCGCATGAGGTCGACGACGTTCACGACCCGGATCTTCAATTGCGGCAAATGCTCCCGCATGATCGAGACCGCCGCAAGCGTCTCCAGCGTGGGCACGTCGCCGCAGCAGGCCATGACGACGTCCGGAGGAACGCCCTGATCGTTACTGGCCCATTGCCAGATGCCGATGCCCTGGGTGCAGTGCTTGACGGCGGCGTTCATCGTCAGCCACTGCGGCGCGGGGTGTTTGCCGGCAATCACGACGTTGACGTAGTGACGGCTGCGCAGGCAGTGGTCCATCACCGACAGTAGACAATTGGCGTCCGGCGGTAGATACACCCGCACGACCGAGGCCTTCTTGTTCACCACATGGTCAATGAAACCCGGATCCTGATGCGTGAAGCCGTTGTGGTCCTGTCGCCAGACGTGTGACGCGAGCAGATAGTTGAGCGACGCGATCTTCCGCCGCCACGCCAATTTCGCCGTGACCTTCAGCCATTTCGCGTGCTGGTTGAACATCGAATCGACGATGTGGATGAATGCCTCGTAGCAGTTGAAGAGGCCGTGTCGCCCGGTAAGCAGGTAGCCCTCGAGCCAGCCTTCGCATTGATGCTCGCTCAGCATTTCCATCACCCGTCCGGCCGGCGCGAGGAACTCGTCGTTCGGCACGGTCGCGGCGTCCCATTGGCGCGCGGTCACGTCGAAGAGAGCCGCCAGTCCGTTGGAGAGCGTCTCGTCGGGGCCGAAGACCCGGAAATTGCGCTGCTCTGTGTTCAGCTTGGTCACATCGCGCAAGAATGTTCCAAGCACATGGGTGTCGCCGATGCCGGGCGCGCCCGGTGCGGGAACGTTCTCCGCGTAATCGCGGAAATCCGGCATCCGCAGGTCGCGCAGCAGGATTCCGCCGTTGGCGTGGGGATTCGCGCCCATGCGCCGTTCGCGCTT